>NZ_JBLXHI010000005.1:0-194247 GCF_048381695.1 Corallibacter sp.
AATCTTCGCTGCGTCCTTCGCTCATAAACTTAATAGGAATACCAGATGTATTTGATGTAATTAAAGTACCTGGTGTACGGTGTTGTTCTAGTTTTTCAAATACTTGCTTTTTAATGTCAAGTCTTTCTACAACGACTTCCATGATCCAATCTACATTTGCCACTTTTGCTATATCATCTTCAAGATTACCAGTCGTAACTCTGTTAGCAAAATCTTTGTGATAGATTGGTGATGGTTTAGATTTTAATGATGCAGCTAATGCATTGTTTACAATACGGTTTCTTACAACCTTGTCTTCTAAAGTTAGTCCTTTAGCTTTTTCGGCATCGTTTAATTCTCTTGGTACAATGTCTAATAATAAGACTTCTACACCAATATTGGCAAAATGACAAGCAATACCGCTTCCCATAATTCCGGATCCAATAATGGCTACTTTTTTGATTCTACGTTTACTCATATCTATTTTAGAATATTATCTTTTTGATTGTATATTTTCTTGTTTGAAATTAGTTCATTAATGACTTCGGCTACTTCATAAAAGCTTTGAAGCTTCTCTAATGGGATGTGTTTTTTTATGGCATCATTAAAGGTTAATACCTTTTCTCTAGAGTAAGCTCTCTTTTCTCTACCAAAATCTGTAAGGTGTATTAAAACACCTCTGCCATCTTCAGGGTTAGGTTTACGCTCAATTAAACCTCTTGTTTCCATAGTTTTTAGTATTCTGGAAAGGCTAGTTGCTTCCATACCCATTTTAGGGCCTAATGAAGTAGAAGGTGTTCCTTTTTCAGGATCAATACTTAATAGCGTAAAACCTGTTGCCATAGTACTATCAAACTTGGCAGCTTCTTCATTATACATTTTGTTTACTGCTAGCCAAGTAGTTCGCAAAACATAATCAATAGTTTTATCTTTCATTTAAAATATTTTCAATGATTCAAATATAATAAATTTTGTTATGCATGCATAATAAATAATGATAATTTAACATAAAAAAAGACCTTTTATTAAGGTCTTTCTATTTTTGGGTATGTTTAATTGTATATTTTATCATAAAGATCTTGATAGATGCCTTTTATAACATCGCGCTTCATCTTCATAGTTGGTGTAAGTTGACCACCATCTATAGACCAAATATCTGGTGTGAGTTCAAAGCGTTTTATTTGTTCCCATTTACCAAAATGTTTGTTACAGTTATCAATTTCTTTTTGTATTCTGTCTATAACTTCTTGGGATTCTGAAATTTCTTTGTTGCTTGTACCTATATTTAGTTTTTTACGTTCTATCCATTCTTTGATAAATTCAAAGTTAGGTTGAATAAGTGCGGCTGGCATTTTTTGTCCTTCACCAATGACCATTATTTGTTCTATGAAACGCGATTGTTTCAATTCGTTTTCTAATAGGGTAGGGATTACGTATTTTCCGCCAGAGGTTTTGAACATTTCCTTTTTTCGTCCTGTAATTTTAAGGAAGCCATCTTTGTCTACTTCACCTTTGTCTCCAGTATGGAAATACTCTCCAGTCATAACGCTTGCGGTTTTTTCTGGGTCTTTGTAGTAGCCCATCATAACATTAGGGCCTTTTACGAGTATTTCGCCATCATCAGCTATTTTTACTTCAACGTTGTTGATGAGTTTACCTACAGTTCCTACTTTGAACATGTTGTCAGCATATTTACCTACGGAAATAACGGGTGATGTTTCTGTAAGGCCATAGCCTTCCATGATTTGCATTCCGGCGGCACAAAAAATACGTGTTAGTCGTGGCTGTAGTGCAGCACTTCCGGATACCATAGTGTTAAGGTTACCACCTAGGGCTTCTTGCCACTTACTGAAAATGAGTTTTCTGGCAATGCTTAATTTGAATTCATACCAAGCTCCGTTTTGCTTATAGGGTTTCCATTGTTCTCCTAATTCTATAGCCCAGTAAAACAGTTTCTTTTTGATACCTGTAAGGTCTTCGCCTTTGGCGTATATTTTATCGTATACTTTTTCTAGTAGTCTAGGTACCACACTCATGAGGTGTGGTTTTACTTCTTTTATGTTATCGCTTATCTTGTCTATACTTTCAGCAAAGTAAATGTTGGCGCCTGCGTATTGGTAAATGTATATTAATACGCGTTCAAAAATGTGACAAATAGGAAGGAAGCTTAAAACAATAGTTCCGGCACCATAAATAGGTAAGCGCGGAATACTGTCTAGGGCATTACTAACAATGTTTTTGTGAGATAGCATAACGCCTTTGGGTCTGCCTGTGGTACCAGAGGTATAAATGATGGTTGCTAAATCGTCTTCGGTTACATTGTCTTTTCTGGCTTCAACTTCGTTTTGGTTGCTTGTGTCTTTACCTAGTTCAAGTAGTTCAGAATAGTGTTTGCAACCTTTGATATGATTGAAAGAATAAACGTCTTTGATTTTTGTTTTGTGCTTAACCTTATTGACTTTTTCTAGGACTTCTTCGTCAGAAACGAAACAGTAAATAGACTCACTGTGGTTTAATACATACTCGTAATCTTCAGCAGAAATGGTAGGGTATATTGGGATGTTTTGGGCTCCTGTTTGTAGGATGCCTATGTCCATGATATTCCATTCGGTTCTGTTTGAGGATGAAATTACGGCTATTTTATCGTTTTTTTGGATTCCTAAACGTAAAAGTGCACGACTCACAGCATTAGCTTTGTCTATGTAATCTTTTGTGGATGTGGCTACCCACTTACCATCATATTTAGTTACTAAAGCTTTTTCAAGGTTGTATGTTTCCAGTTGGTAATATGGAAAATCAAAGAGTCTAGTTATTTGTGTCATTGGTTTAAGTACGATTGAAGACATGCAAATTATGAAATTAGAAGTGATTTTCAAATATGTTGTTAAAAAAAGGGTGTTATTTTATGATTTTGATGTTTTAAGGGTGTGTAAATTAAGGATATATAAATTTTGTGTTTTTTGAGAATAGCTGTTGAATTCTCTTACATTATTTGTGAGATTATTGGGGTTTTTGACCCGAACTCACCCGAGTTGACCCGACTTTGACCCGAAGTTAACCCGAACTAAACCCGAAGGAAACCCGAACTAGACCCGAAGTAGCTATGGGAAACAGTGTAGGGTGATGGGCGTGGGACTTTTTGTTGTTATTTGTTATTATGTGCGTTGTTTTTTTTGATGATTTTTTCTGTTTGCTATTTTGCAAGATGAATTGGTAAAAGCGGTAAGGGTTAGGAGGAAAACAATACCTGCTATGGAATTAGGGATATATGTTTTGTGAGCGGTTTTGGCTTTGGGAATGGCAGAAGTTTTTGAAATAGATGTAAACAAAATCATTACTTTAGAAGACTCTGATTGGGATTCGTTTATAACTACTAACAGAAACTATGTTTTATGATTACCTGTTATTTTTTAAAATGTACTATAATTGCTAATACAAAAATTAAGAAACCAATCACTCCAAAAGTATAATGTATTACACCATTTTCAGATTTAAAACTACTAGCTATAATAATAAAAGCTCCTGAAAGTATATACAAAAACACAGGATTTGTTTTTTGAAAATTTATCATCATTTAATTGTAATATAAGGTACTTTTCATAATCATTACCAAAAGTTTATTTTGGTTTTAAAGTTATTTGTTTTTTAACTCAGTTCTTTGTTGGCAGCAGTAATTATTTCATTTATTGTAAGTTCAAAAGGAATTACAATGCTTTTATTTGATAATTCATCAATTTTCTCATTTGAGTAATCTATATATTCAATTTTTGGATTAATATCTTCATATTTAAAATAAAAGGGGTCATCCATTGTCATTAATGGTCTAATTTTATTATAAGGAAAGTCTTTTGGTAGTTCACAAGCAATTTTTTTCTTATTATTCCAGTACCTTTCTCTAAATTCTTTTTTTACATTCCAAGGTGATTGTAATATGTAAACAATATTATTTTGTGGAATATTGAAATTAATGGATAATTCTTTAATCCTTTGTGGAATCTCATTTTCAATAGAACCTCTTGCCCAACCAAGGCTAGTTTTAATTTCAATGATGAATAGTTCTTTGTTTTTGAATTTAATTAAAATATCTGGTTGGAATTTCCCTTTTTTTTCTTCCAGTATAATTTCAAAATCATCTGATAGATATGATTTTAGGTAAAAGGCAATTATATCTTGAAACAAGTCAGAGTTCGCAACTTTTTTCATTCTTCTAAATTCAATTTTTTGCTTCCAAAGGGCTAATTTTATTTTAAAAATATGCTTATATATTGATTTAGATATTTCAAGGTTTTCTATATCGAAGTCACTTTTATTTGTTTTATAAAAAGCTTCTATAAATTTTATATAGTTATCTGTTAAGTTGTTGTGCTCCAATGGTTTTGGTTTTTATTGCTGTCAACGTGTTGTGTATGGTTTGTAGTGTTTTAGACTAAGTTAATTAAAAAGGATAGAAGAGTTGCGGGATTTCACTAGAAATCTGCGAAGTTTGATTAAACACTATGAACGATACACGTTGTTGTAGGTAGTTTTTATTTTGCGATTTTCTTTCTTTTCAAATAAGAGATATAAAATTCAATATTATTATCTGTCTTAAAAGGTCCATATAAATTGTTGTTTTCAATATTATCTTGGATATTAAAAAAATCTAATAGCTTCTGAATTTCATTTTCGTTTTTTATAATTTTAGTATTTCCGTCTATTTCTATTTGATAGATACAGAATACACATTTTTTAATATTTAATTGTTCAGCGTATTTAATTGTCCCATATAGCCCTGTAATTAATTGATACTTTAAATCATTAAATTTTTCTATATCAGTGGTCTGCCATATTGAATATAGAATATTTTTAATCCTATTTTGAATATTAGATTTTAACTTATTACCTTCTTCCCACTTCTTTTTTATGGTCTTATCAAAATCTTCATTAACTTTTGCTTCAATACAAATTGCGATTTTTTCATTTTCATTTTCGGAATACAATGTTAAATCATGATTTCTTTGTCCTCCTCTAAAATCATCTAATTTGGTTATTTGTTCTGGAATTGCCAATAGAATATTTTGATTAGAACTTATTTTGTTAAGGATATTATATTTTATATCATCTTCAAAAGTCTCATCTAAAACAAGTTTTGCAAATTCTAAAGCACTATGGTCTACTTTCCATTGAGTTTCTTTATCCTTTGGTCCTGCTTTAGCATACCACTCAAAAATGTTTTTTATTTCTCCTGCAATTGTCATTTTCATGTTTTATCAAATTACCTACAACATATGGATAAACACCCTCGTGTGTTTATTTTGATTATGTATATACCTACAAATCTAACAGATTTTTTATAAAATCAAAGCTGTGTTTTGATATAAGTGTATGAATTTGTGTGGTTTGGGTTGCTGATTAAGTAAAAGTTCTCGAGCCAAAAGGGAGTACGTAGGGTTTTCCGAGTTGGTGAGGACAGTGCCATTACTTATAGGTATTGTTGGTAAACGTAATTATTTATATAAATTTTAAAATGAAACCTGATTAGACCTTTGATTACATTGATTCATTAATTCAACTTTCCATTCATAACCAGGAAAAGCATTTTCTAAAGACTGAGAAGCTGTTTCACCATTAGTACCACAACTACTACCATTATATCTATAGATATCAATAGCAATAGTTCCAGCATTGAAGTCACCAGATTGTAAATTAACGCTATAGCCGTTTGCAGCTATACTAAAATCAGGTGCACCTGGGTTTTTAAAATACAATCTAGTTGGATAACATAATTCAGAAGGATCGCAAGAACCAAATCCATCATTTATTAATGCACCTGAACCATCAGCTGTAAAATCAATTAAAGCAACTATACTTGAATTTTGACAAACTAGTTGAACATTGTTGATAATAGGTGCAGTCATATTTGAGCAAGGGTCGTTCAAAACATTAGCGTTTATTGTTGTTGTTTCAGAAAAACCTTCTTTTGTTATTTCAACATCGAAACTAAAACTCTCATCATCGCCTGATAAAGATTTAAATGAGACATTTTGACCACTTAAAGATTCTAACTCAACATTAGAATTTGAAATGTTTGTAATGGTTATTTGGTCAGAGTTACTGTCAAAATAGACATTTTCAGATGTTTCTTGATAATTTATAGGATTACCAAAAAGAGCTGTAAGTTGAGTCCAATAACCATTTAAAGTATTTAAAGAAGTAATGAAAAATCCTGTCTCTTGTGAAATTCCACTGTCGTTTGAGTTCATACTTCTAAAATTAGGAGTAACATTTAGACTAGCTTCTGATTCACTATTAAATTCTTCTAAAACGTCTAAAAATGTTTCTTGAGTTAATATCCAGTTTGCACCAATAAATGACCTTAAACTTGATTTAAACTGTATGAAATGAGGTCTTACTTCAGTCATATAAATATATGCAGCTGTTCCTAATCCAAGAAATGTACCAACTGCAGATAAGCCAAAAGATGCAGGTGCTAGATATGCAGAAGCACCAGCCAATGTCAATATTTGTAGAAATTCTTTTGAGCTATTCTTTAGTGCGATGGCACTGTTTCCTAAATTTTCAGCGGTACAACTGTAAAATGCTTTGTTGTTACTTGTAGGACAATCTGATTGCGGTGTTCTTGACAATATTGTTGGGCCATTTAAATTAGTGATAATATCATTTTTAAAATTTTCAAAAACTTCTTTATTTGCCTCATAGAACATAGCAGTTTGTCTTTTTTGTTCATCGCTTAATGAGTTATATAATGCTAAAACTTCTGTATTGTACGACTGTGCTTCTGTAATTTCATTTGCAATAAATGGGTCGCTATTATCCAAATTGCCTATGTCAGTACTAAAATTATCAAATACGTTTTGAATTATTTCATCAGTGTTTGAAACTTGTGTTTCTGTAACGTTGAATTGAAGAGTTCCTAAAGAAAGTGATAACGAGTAAGTTCCTTCTTCTATCTCAGGGACTGAAAATATTAGAGAATTATCATCATATTTAATTAATGTGATTTCGCTATTACCAAATGTGGCTTGATAAGTGTTGTTTGTCAGTTCTAAATTACTAACTGTAACTGAAACAACTTCAAATGTTTTGACGTCGTTGTCTTCAACAGCTAAGTTTTGTTCTGTTGGTTGTTCAGGTACTATTAAGGAATTATCATCTTTAGAGCAACCGATAACAATAATTAACGTAAAAATTAGAAGTACTTTTTTCATTTGTTATTACTTTAAGTTTCAAAACTAATTTTTCGCAATTGTAAATAAAATACCTAATAGTAGGTATTTTTGTTCTTATGTTTGCTAATGGTCTTGGCTATGATTTGCTTCGCTAGTTCGCACTTCGTACCCGTGTATGAAGTAGGCGAGAATAAGTAATTACTTATAGGTGTTGTTTGTTTCCAACAGGCTTTATTTTTAATTCCATAATGGGTAGAAATCTACCCTCGATTGAAGTTTCTAACTTTCCAATTACTTTAAATCCTATTTTCTCATAGAAATTTGCAGCATTTGGGTCAGAATCCAATATGATTTT
Organism: Corallibacter sp.; assembly: GCF_048381695.1. Taxonomy (NCBI): domain Bacteria; kingdom Pseudomonadati; phylum Bacteroidota; class Flavobacteriia; order Flavobacteriales; family Flavobacteriaceae; genus Corallibacter; species Corallibacter sp. Next base: position 7,504 of record NZ_JBLXHI010000005.1, read on the forward strand.
TTCGGTTCTTGTTTTTTTAATCCGCTCAATAAAATCATTCATTAACATTTTTCCATATCCGCATCCTATATACTTTGGTTCAACAAATAAATTCTCCAATTTTATGTTTAGTTCGTCAATTTTGAAGTATGAATAATATCCAATTATTTTATCTTTAGAGTCAACCAATTTATACACTTCTTTTTCAAAAATATAATTTTCAGATACCATTAAATCATCTCTCCATTTTTCGATTTGTTGCATACTATAATCCCAATGAGATTTAGAACGAATTGTTAGTTCCGTTAATTTCTTCGAATCTGTTTGTATGCTTTTCTCGATTTTCATTTTTCAGCTTGTTACTGACATGTAGATAAACACACTCGTGTGTTTATTTTTATAATGTATATACTTATAAATATAAAGGATTTTTTATAAAACCAAAGCTGTGTTTTGATATAAGTATGTGAATTTGTGTGGTTTGGGGTGTGTTGTGCCACAGAATACTTGTGTATGCTTGAGGTTTTTAATGTTTATGAAAAAAAGAGGCCAAAACGTTTTATGGTTTTGACCTCTTGGGGTAATTGATTAATAGCTACGTTTAATTTTGTTGCGCTGGTTTGTAAGTGCCACAAAGACAAGGGAGGTATAGATTATTCATAACTTCTTGTTCCACATTAAAAAATCGTGGTATTGTTGTGCCACCACCGTTTCCTATACTTGTGTAGTTAAAAACAATAGTACCTCTAACTCCTCTAGAGACATCTCCTGCGTTATCTGATAGGTTTTGTGAATTATTATAACCAGAAGAATTAGAAGTATTAGAAGTATCTCCTTTAATAGCAGAAGAGGTAATAACCCAAAAAGAGACGTTGTCATAATTTGAATTAGATGAATAATTACCAATAACAATGGCTTGTGTTATTTGTTCGGCAGTAAATGCTCTTGCATACGGTTCGTTGGGATAGCTATTCTTGCACATTTCATTTGCTGCTTGCCAACCAGTTTTGCCATTGTAACTAAATTTTCCATTACTAGAAGGGGCGCTTCTACCTAAAATATAAGGCTCCATAAGTACTGGGTTAGTTACCGTAGAGGCCGTTTTGGCATGTAGTGCATACGGTACACTTAATAATTGGCTTGTGGCTGTTATGGTATAGTTTGTTCCGCCGGTAGGGTCTGTTTCTGTTTTTATAAAGTATGTGTTATCTGCCCAGTTTATGGTTGTTAAATCTCCAGATATAATTGTACCTGTTCCTATTTCAATACTTATTAGTCCGTTTTGGTTTGTAGTAGGTGCGTGTGTTTCAGTAAAAACCGTATTGCCTGATGCATTGCCTTGTAAAATACTTATTTGCATACTAACATTGGTATTGCTTATAAGCTCATTTGCAGCATCTCTAATTACTGCTTGGTAATTCATTTTTTCTGGTGTTTGAGCTTGCATGCTAAAGTAACAAATAAGGGATAAGGCTATGTATAGTTTTTTCATGTTACTTAATTTTTAATGATTTTGAAAGTTTTGATGTGTTTAGATTGTTTGTAGATACTTAAAAAATAAGTAGCCGCAGGGTATGATTGCATATTGATTATGGTTTGCTGGTTTGATATTTTATGGAGGCTTAAGGTTTTTCCTGAAATGTCTGAAAGGTTGTAAGATGTATCATTATTATAGTTTTCTATTTTGAGTTGTAGTGTGTTTGTTGTGGGATTAGGAAATGCTATCATTTTTAGCGATATATCATTATTAATAGTTCCTAATGTTTGAGAAATAATATAGGGTTGCTGAATACCTTGTTCTATAGTTCCGTGAGTTGATGTACTGTTTGTAAATACCGTTTGACCTATTGTGTAGCTAATAGACCCTTGTGATGATTGTGCATTGTTTGCACTACTTACCATACTATTTTGAGCTAGCGTGCTTATAGCGGTTGATAGAAAAATAATGTGTAATAGTTTTTTCATTTATAAATAGATTAGGTTTTCTGGAGAAATAAGGTGTAAAGTTAGGTTGGTTACTATTTTATGACAATACGTAGGTCTACGTATAGTATTTTATGAAAAAAAGCCAAAACGTTTTACGGTTTTGACCTTTTAAGGTAATTGATTAATAGCCTCTTTGATATTTTTAAATTACGATCATATGGTATTGAGGTGTGCCATATTTCTTAAAAGTGTTGTTTTACATTTTTGTAATTCTTCTTGTTGTTGTTTCATTGTCTGAATAAAGTTTGAAAATGTATGTTCCTGAAGACAGGTCTTGAATGTTGATGACATTTTCAATTTGATTTAGATTCATTACTTGTCTGCCCAACGTATCATAAACTTCAACCTTATCAATCGTTATGTTATTAGGTATTTTAAGGTTTAGTATGCCGCTATTATTCGGGTTAGGGTAGAGTTTGATGTTTTGCAATGCATTAGCATCGTTTACACTTAATGTTGATACAACCGTTACTTGTGCTGTACATGAGCTTGTATTGTTGTTACTATCTTGAGCCGTAAATGTTACATCAAACGTGCCTTCTTCAGTAAATGTGTCTTGAGATAGACTTACGATTAAATCTGTAGTGCTCGTACAGTTATCTGTGCTACCGTTGTTAACATCATCAGGTGATATTGTTACAAAGCCTATCGTTTCATCTAATGGTACTGTTATGTTTTGACATACTGTAGTAGGTGCTATAGCGTCTGTAATGACCACTCTTTGTATTTGTGTAGACTGATTACCTGTAGTGTCTTGATATACCCAAGTAACTAAATACTCTCCTGGTTGGTTGTAGGTTGTAGCATCTGTTGTTGAGGCTGTAACGGCACCACTACAATCATCAGTAGCTGTTGGCGCTGTTAAGGTTACACTACATTCAGCCTCTACTAGCGGTAATGTATTAGTGTCTGGTATAGGCGCAGAATTTGCGTTATAAACCGTAATAACATAGCTTTTTTCTTCAACATCACCATGGTTGTCTGCAATGTTTAAAATCACTTGGTGTTTACCTATTTGGTCTTGCGTAGGTGTCCAGTTTATGACATCACCGGTAAGTGTCATGCCTGCTGGATGTGTAGGCATGGTTAATGTTAAGTCGTCTTCAGAATCAGGGTCAGAATAACTCACCGTAAATGTATAAGGGTTACAAGGATCAGTAACATCTGCTAGACTTTGAGTTTCTAGTTTAGGGATGTTATTAACATCAGGACTGATGAATTCAAAGTCAATGACGTTTGATAAGTTAGATTCAGTAAAAGACCCATCAGCTTCTTCTCTCATAGCCGTTACACCAAATTTGTAAGTACGGCCAGGAGCTATTTCAGTAAAGTCGAAAGCAGTTGCGCTACCAACACCTTGGCTTTTGCTAAAGCGAGAAACTTCTTCTTCATCTATATACATGACGTAGTGATCAGCATCTCTTACTGGATTCCAAGCAAGTTTAAAGACATTGTCAACTAACTCACCAATTAGCGTTGGTGTGTTTACAGGAGACTCATTTACAACAGTAAATGTCGTTGTCGCATAAACGTATTCAGCAGGGTTGGATTCGTCTTCAATTTTAGCATACACATGGTATGTACCACTTATTAAATCTGATGCATTGAACGTGTATTGATTTGTGTTATCGTTTTCAGATATATCTCCAACTATTTGTTTACCATTGGCACCTTTACCATCAATATCATAATATAGAGACACTAAAGCATCACTATCAACGTCTTGGTCGCTCCAAGTAATTGTAAGGTCTTTTGTGGTATTGTTGTAATTTACATTTGTTATTTCGATTTCAGGCGCATAACCCGCACCGAAAATATCAAATTGATATGTGTCAGTTCCTTCAATGTTAATTTCGTAGTCACCCACTTGGGTATCTTTTAAGATATAGAAAACTCTGGTGTTTTCATTACTTTCAGTATATAAAGCACTGTTTGTTTCAGCATTTGTAGGCGTTAAAACAGTACCGTCAGGAAGGCTTAAAGTCGCGTTAGGGTAGTTGTTTTCTCCTTCTATACGCACAATGATGTTATCATAACTTTGAGGCAGATTGAAAGGTATGGCTGTATTGGCATTTCTGGCTTGAAAAACCAAGCTACTACCTTCTAGACGATTAGCCGCTTTTGCATTGAGGTCATTTTCAAAATAATGCCCTTCAGGTAATTGGCCACGTTCTCCGAATGAAATCGGTCCAAGTCTACCGCCAACGTTCACATTACCACCGTATTCAACATCAACATCAACAGTTAAAACGTCAGCAATGGTTGTGCTTGCTTTGAACTTGTCGTTGTTTATTTTAGCTTGAAGATTAGCAACTGTGAAAGGTAAGAAGTTATTAACAGCTTCGCATACCGTGCAGTTACTAGCAGGTATTTCAGGAATGGTAAGAGACATATCAGCCGACGCTTCAGCAAAGAGTCCGTTAGATCTGTTTTCTACAAGCAGAGAAACATCACCTCTAAATATTTGAAAAAGGTTTACATAAGCACTCGCATTAAGGCCTAAACTATTTACTAAAATGCTTCCGCCACCAACTTCTTGATTAAGAACAAGAATGGTACCACTAGCTTCAAGTGATGTACCAAATGTGTATGCCAATTGCATGTTGTCTAGCTTTAAAATATCTATTGGCGCAATAGGTTTTAAATCTACACCCAAACCTATAGAAAGCGGTGGCACTTGAATACCGTTTATAAAACCATTACCACCAGACAATTCCCACCCAGTATTTGCTAATGGTATTCCAGGGCTGATTTCTACTTCTAAAGAAACAGCATCTAAACCGCCATTTATTATTTGTACGCCACCAGCAATAGATGTTGTTTTACCTAATAAAGATAATTTTATAGCCGCAGAACCACCAAAAGAGTTTTCGAAAGTGTCAAAGTTTACTGATGCGTTACGAAGCTCGAACGTATTGAAAACTTTTACAGAAGGGTTTCCGTTTATGCTAGAAGACCCTGCAATGTTTACACCCGATTCTACGACACGTAATCTATCAATAGTGACATTTACTTCCGGGCCAAAAACTTCAGTAGGTAAACTTACCGAGCCACCAATTTCAATACCAGGGTCGGTACCAGATATGATTTCAAATTTTGAAAACTCTATAGGAATACCAACAAGGGTGAAAAAAGTAGAAACTCCTGTTGTAGCAGCATCTAAAGCGGTGTTTATATATGGGTTGCCATCTATGTCTTGTTCTATTTTAAGAGCAATATCTCCTTCCATAAGGTCTACTTGAGGACCACCAAGACTACCGAATTGCGTAATGTCTGTAGTATATACTTTACACTGACAACTTACATTGTTATTTGCCAAGTTTACTGTCACGTCATCACCAAACTCCATTTTACCAGCATGAACATTACCACTTAAAATATATTTTCCATCTCCTAGATTGGTGGTTCTGTCTGCCTCAAACATTAAACCATTGACAATGATTTCAGCAGGTTCAATACTTTCTCCCGTAGTATCAACAATAGCGTATGGCTCTTGAAGGTTTGTGTCAAAACCAATATAGCCATTTACGGTACCAAGAACATCAGGGCTGAATATAACTTCAAAGTCCATAGTTTCTCCAACGCCTAGTGTTATGTTTGTTAATACTCCTTGATCTTTAAACATAAATACGCCATCACCGTATGTGTTGTTTATAACTAAATCTGCAGTTCCGGTATTTTGTATTGTAAAAGATTGAGGGTTAGAGCGGCCAATACTTGTTTCAGGAAAGGTAATAGGTTCTGCATCTAAAACAGTTAGAGCAGGAAGTAAAGCGCCGCCAAAAGCTTTGATTTTAACAGAATAATCAAAGCCACCCACATTTTCGTTATTTAAAATAGGACCTGTTCTTAAAGCAATCTCTCCGTAAGCTGATGCTAACGATGGCGAATAAGCGATAATGATATCGCTACTTTCTCCAGGTTCTATAGTAAAAGGGAAATTATTAAACGTACTCCATTCAGAAGGTAATTCTGTGAAGTTAGGAATAGAAAACGTACCACCAGTTTGATACAGTGCTGTATTTTCGCTATAAATAACCATGGTAGCTGATCCGGAATTGGTTATAGTGTATGGTGTATATGATGTACCACCAATTTCAACATCGGTCATTTCTTTAACGCCTTCGCCTTCAAAGTAAGCCAGGTCTAATACCGTGTAAGACCATAATAAAGGATCTCCTGTTATGGCACCAGGGTCAGTATTTGTAGTAAGTTGTAATTCTACATTTTTATAACCCGTTGATAAAGGTGTTGCTTGAATTTGAACATTACGACTTTGGCCTTCGGCTACATAAAAAGGTAAAGTCATATCAATACTATAATCTGGTTCGTCATCTGCGTCAATTCCAACTTCGACAAGTTCAAAATCGGATATTTCTAAAGTACCAACACCATTGTTTGTAATGGTAAAGTTTTTGGTAACGGTTTCTCCAATTCTAATATTTTCAGGGAAGTCACCATTTTTAGTAATATTAGCATAAGGAGCAATAGCAGTACCACTTAAGAATACACGAAAATCACCATCGTTTGTATCAAGGTTTAATCTAGCCGTATATCCGCCTACGTATGTAGGATTGAATGTCACAGGTATTATTGAAGATTCCCCAGGAGGTATTGTGATAGGTAAGCTTAATGTTTCAGAAATCTCAAACTGAATAGGGCCAAAGTTACCGAGGTTGTTTGCTATATTGGCATCATTGATAATTAAATCGCCACTACCGTTGTTGTGTATAGAAAGTAGTTCGGTACGTCCTTCTGTAGATATTTTTGTGTTTAAAAAGAATATAGATGTTCTGCTTAATTCAATTTCAGGCGCAACGCCAGTTCCCATTAAATTAATACCTATAGAGGCATTATCATCGTTGCTTTCAACCACTAACGGAGCAAAAACATTACCACCTTGTTGCGGATTACAAGTTACTTGAAAAGTTACGCTATCACCAGCAGGAATAGTTAATGGCGTGACAATACCGCTAGCTGCAAAGTCAGCACTAGGTAAAGTGATGTTTTGAATTTCAACAGCATCTGTACCAAACTCGTTTGATAATGTTACTGTTTGCGGCGATGTTGTAGTACCAATTTGCGTTTCAGGAAATTCTAATTCAGCCGGACTCACTCTTAAAGAAGAGCTGGTAGCATTTGCTAAAAGGCTAATGCTATGCGGACTGCTATCTACATTACTTGTGAAATTTATTTCGGCTGTTTTACCACCAACAGAAGAGCCTGAAAACTCTATGTTATAAGTTGCAGAGCCACCAGCAGGAATCGTTTGAGCACTATTATCCGTTATAGAAAATAGCTCGCTATGCGTTCCTGAAATTTCTAATGCAGACACTTCTGTTTCTAAAGTTCCAGGGTTTTGTATTTCTAACGTGTAAGTAGCTACTTCGCCAACTCTGGTGTTGTTTAAGTTTATTTCTGAAGGAAATGCAATTTCTGATTGCACACCAACGCCTTCTATAGTGACTGGAATGGCTGGGTTGGTATGGTTTTGTACTGTGTAATACATATACGCTCTTCTAAAACTAGTATTACCTGGTGTAAAAGATAAATCAACAATTAAGGATTCACCTTGAGCTAAAACCACAGGGAATGTAATTGGTGTTGTTATAGCAAAATCAGCAGTAGCATCAGCACCAACAGGATAATCGTCAAAATATATGCTGTCTATGAAAAGTTCACCTTCACCATTATTTGTTATTGTGTTTGTACCTGAAACCGTTTGGCCAACTTCTACATTGCCAAAATCTGTGTTAGAGTATGACGGGTTACTGGCAAAAACATGTCCGTTTAAATTGATGTCAGTTTGATAGTTAAAAAAGTCATTACTAGTAACAGTGAGTGTTGTAGACCTATCAAAAGCATTACCAAAGGTCATAGGTGTTGGAGAAAATGTTATAGGAACATTATACGTGTTTCCAGGCGTAATGATTAGTGGTGTAGTAGGTGGCGTGAATGAGAATGATGTCTCTGATGAAGTATCTAAATTGAAATTAGAGATTTCTAAATCTTCATTACCTATGTTTTCTAGTATTAAATCTTGTGTTGTGTTTGTGTTTACGTGAATGGTACCGAAGTTGGGATTTGTAACTCTTAATTCAGGATATACAGCCGGTACGGCATAAGCTGTAATAGGTAATTGATAAATTTCAGTACCACTAGTTTCTTCAACTTCAATGTTTAAGGTAGCAGTGTAAGTAACGCCTTCAGTAGTAGCATTAATTCCTACACCTAAATTTCCTTGACCACCGTTAGAATCATAATAATAGTTTCCAGTAAAAAAAACGCCTGCAGCATCATCAGTTATATAAATGTCTGCTATGTAGGATGCATTGGGTTCGGTTTCAGGATCAGAATCAGAAACCATTACAAAAGCTTCCCAATGTTGTCCTACTTCTACATTACCCATATCAATTGGGTTAGGAGAAAATGTCAGTGCTTGAGCATTTAAATTAGTAATACTAATTAAACATAGTATTGCTAAAAAACAGATAGATTTAAGTGATGTAAAGGTTTTCATAAGCATAAAGTTGTTATTAGTTAGTGAGCTTAATGAGGCTGATATTAATGGTTTACTAAATTAATTATGATGTTACTGAGTGGCAATACGTAGGTCTACGTAATAACAAAAAGTGTAAAGAGGCCAAGACATTTTAAAATCTTGACCTCTTAAGGTAATTGATTAATAGCCTCTTTTAATTTTGTTTAATGACTTTAAAACTTTGTGATTTGTCTCCATCAGAGAGTTTTAAAATGTATATTCCAGATGGTAGTTTTGAAACATCAATGGTTTTTGAAGTTTGGTTATTTGCTTTAAAAACCTCTTGTCCTTGAATGTTGTATAAATGATAACTGTATTCCTGACTAGAAGTTTTGATATTTAGAACATCTTTTACAGGGTTAGGGTAAATACTCAATTCTTTAAAATAATTATTATGTGTGTTTAATGTATTTAAGTTGATTGTGTGTGCATCAGAAAATGGAGATCCAGCAAAAGCATTATCAATAGCTTGTACTTTGACTGTAAATTGTGTGTTTTCACCTAGATAGTTATCTGGTATATTCCAAGTAAAACTATTGTTTAACATGGTGTTTCCGTATTGAGCAATTTTGCGCCATCCATTATTTTCTTGAGCCATTGGACTTATTACATGTTCTGGGCTACCTATTGGATTTTCTTTAATTAATATATTATAGCTTAATCCAGAATTTGGTGTTTCGTTATCTGAAGCTGTATTCCAAGTAATTGTAATGGTTTGATTACTATTAATTACTGACGATACATTTGTAGGTGCTGATGGGATTGTGTTTGCTTCAATAGTATTACTTGTAATAGTATTGTTCTTGTATATAGCCGTAAACTGTCCTTGGTCAGAAGGTCCTGAAGTGGTATCTTTTCCTGTTGCTATAAGATCTAAATCGCCATCGTTATCATAATCTCCCCAAGCAAATGAAGATTGAAAAACACCATTTAAGTTTATGTCTAATTTGCTAAATGTGCTATCGCCATTGTTGGTGTAAATTTCAGAAATAAGACCTAATCCTGTAGCAGCGCCTGACAGCAGTATGTCTATATTACCATCATTGTTATAATCTCCCCAAGCTAATGATACATGTGTTGTTTGTGGAAAAGGTTGGGTTCCATTAACAGGGTTTACAAGTTCTGTAAATGAACTACCTGCGTTGTTGGTAAATATTTTTGTTGTTCTGGTACTTGCATTAAATCCAGAAATCATGATATCTATATAGCCATCGTTATTATAATCAGCACAAGCAATAGCTGAAAAGCTATCAACACCTGTTAGGTTTGCTGTTGTTAACTCGGTAAAACTACCATCATGATTGTTTAAGTATATTGAAGAAATACCACCACCACTAGTTACTGTTGTATCTCCAGCTAATAAAATATCAAGATAACCATCGTTGTTAAAGTCAGTCCAAGTAGCTTTACTTTTTGTAACAACAGGAAGTATTGCAGCTGTTTCTTCACTAAATGTTCCGTTGCCATTATTTTTATAAACTTTGGTTATTTCACCACCGCTAGAAGATAAGGTTGTGTCTCCGGTTAATAAGATATCTAAATCACCATCATTATCATAGTCTCCCCAAGTTATAGATGCATCTATAACTCCTGGTAAGCCATGCGTAGTTAATTCGGTAAAAGTATCATTACCATTATTTGTATAAATACTTGTTGTAGGGTTGAAGTTTGAAGATCTTCTTCCAGCTATTATAATATCAAGATCACCATCGTTGTCATAATCTCCCCAGCTAGCATTAGGTAATTGAATACCAGTAAAGTTTCCAGGAGAAAGCGGATTGTTTAGGTAAGAGAATGTACCGTCTCCATTGTTTTTATAAATTCTTGCAACGCTACCAGAACCAATGTGTCCAGACATAAGAATATCTAAAAAGCCATCGTTATTATAATCTCCCCAAGCTACAGAAGAAGAATGTAATGCTGGCAATGTACTAGGTGTAACTTCAGTAAAGATAGAAGGAAGTGGCGTCACTGTAAATAGTGTTGGGTCATTTTCACCACTATGGTTAGGATTTCCATCTCCATTAGGGTCTGGATCTGTTCCTGAATCAGAAAGATCCGTTACTATTACTGAACCAAAGTTAGCATTAATAGTATTTTGTGTGCTATATTCTCCTTCGCCATTGCCTTGATCTGTAATGTTTGTGACTTCAATAACTAGTTGTATTTGGGCTGTGTCACCAGAGGACAAGGCGCTTCCTGAATTAAATATTTCAGTATCTGTAGTACCATTAAAGTTATTATTTATAGATAAGCTTCCTGGGTTGTCAATAAGTGCTAATGGTGAAGATATGCTGTAATTTCCAGAACCAAAAACCATGTCTAGATCTTCAGTAATACTTAAATCAGATAAATTTTCCAACCCTAAATTTTCAATGTAATAATCAAAAGTTACAGAGTTACTGTTTACTGTGGCAGATTTTGCTATTCCAATATTAGCGTTGAAGTACTCATAGGCGCCTAAATCGATAATTACGTTAGATATTCTAGGGTTTCCAGCTAAATCTAGAGTTTGGTTTGTACTACTGTTTTCGCCCGCATTAATAGCAATAGAATAATCTGTTAATTTGAATCCACTTGTATATATAGGGTCTGTGTTTTCAATGTTATTACCACCATCATTTATACCTGATGGAATGTTACCATTATTTCCTGATGTATTATTAAAGAATAAACAATGCGACACAACAGAAGTATTTGTTCCTCCATTGTTTATGTTTCCGTTGCTACCACTGTTGTTAGTGAATATGCTATTTGTAGCCGTAACGTTACCAGCAAATGTATGAATGCCACCACCGTGAGACGCCGTGTTGTTTGCTATAGTACAATTTACCGTTGTAAGGTTACCACTTTCGGCTGAAATTGCGCCACCACCAGCAGTTGCTATATTGTCAAAAAACAGACTATTGGTAATAGTTGTTGTAGTTGCACTGTTGCCAAAATTTATTATGGCACCACCAACACCATTATCGATTCCGTTTCCGTAGGCGATATTATTTTTAAAGATGCAGTTGTTTATGTTGATGTTTTCAGCATTTCTAATATAAATACCAGCTCCAGTACGACCTATGGCTACTTGCGTGTTGTCAGAGTCGTCATCGGCATAGCCGTTTTCAATGATAAACCCATCTAATGTAGCATTGTTTTCGTTTAAGGTTATGATGCTGTGAGAGTCTCCTGAATTTGGCGTGTTGTCATTGTTTAAATCACCTGAAAGTATCGTTAGGTTTTCTGCCCAGTTACGTTCATTGGCTGAAGTTTCTGTAGCATCAAATCCTCCGAGAAGGGTTATGTTACTAGGAATTGTAAAACTGTCAGTTTCAAGTAAACCTGGTTTGTATGTGCCAGATGCTACCCATATCTCATTAGCGCATAAAGCATTGTTGATAGCATCTTGTAGGCTCGTGAATGCGTTGCTCCAATTGCTTCCATCATTTGCGCCAGTTGCACTAGCATTTACATAAAGAACATTAGGTGAGCCAATACAAGAATCAAACTCATAAGCACCTCTGTCAATATTAGAGCCAATAATACGCTCATTACCATCTAAATCATATGTTGTATTGTTATGTGATGAAAGACCTGAATCAATAGCGTTTGAGGTTACCGAAACTCTAAAGTTTTTATTTAAAGCATCAACAAACAAAGGGTCGTTAGATGAATTTGAGTTGGTATTGTAAATGTTGTTTATAATACAATGGGTTGTGTTTGAATTAGGAGCGTAGATTTGTGTGTTTAATTGCGTGTTCTCTGGATCATTTGCCCTTGTATTGTCCCAAATAATTGAATTGTGAACATTTACTGTTGCTGTAGTTCCGTTCCAAACTCTAATGCCAGCTCCAGCTTCAGAGTCGCCATGATTTTCTGTTAATGTGCAGTTAACGATATTATAGGTTGTTACACCATTATCTAATATGCTTATTCCACCACCTATTCCTATGTTACCATAAAATAAACTGTTTGTGATGTTTAGAACACCATCATCATTAGTGTTTTGTCTTGACCAAATAGCACCTCCGTTTTGATTTGCTGAGTTGTCATTAAAAATGCAGTTTTCAATATTTACATTTAAAGTGGCTTCACCAGAGAACGTTTCGATAGTTATAGCTCCGCCATTACCACCATTACCACTAGTTCCACCTGTAGAGGAATTGTCTTTAAATGTACAGTATTCAAGATTTATACCTACTGTACTTCCGGTAACGCCATCTAAAAACAGTGCTCCAGCAGATGTTGAAGATTGGTTGTTTTGAAAGATACAGTTTTTTACATTTGGAGTAGAGTTATTACCACTTAAAGTAGTTCTGTTTAACCAAGCGCCAGCTCTTTGACCATAGGTTGAAATTTTTACAGCATTTCCTTTTTCAATGGTAAAACCATCTAATAGCATATTGTTGCCTACGTTTGTTGTTTTAATGATATTATAGCTGTTGTCATTCATTTCGTTTGGAGCGTTAATGTCTCCACTTAAAACAGTTATATTATTTTCCCAATCTCTTTGGTCAGAACTAGTTTCAGTGCCACTAAACCCTCCAAGTATTATTATATCTTCAGGAAGATGAAATGATTCATCACGATTACCAGCTATTTGGTTGTTACCATCATCTGGATAATAGGTTCCTTGTGCTACCCAAACTTCTTGTGCCGTAGTACCACAATTTGAGTTGTACATATCCAAAGCGTTTTGTAATGACGAAAACGCATAAGCCCATGAACTGCCATCTTGATAACCACTTGTATTGTTAGCGTTGACATACATAACATTGTTGCTAAATGTAGGACATTCAGATGCTCCGTGCTCGTAAGCTCCTAAATCTGTGTTATTACCAGCCAATCTTAAATTATTGTCTAAGTCTCTTAAGCCGTTATTATAAGAATTGTTTCCAAAGTCAATGGCTGGAGACGAACTTTGTAATCTATAATTTTGATTGGTTTCATCAACAAAAAGGGGATTGGTATCCAGAATATTTGTTCCGTTACTATAACCACCTTGTATAATATTTGTGTCTGCAATACCATTAAAGCTTTGAATATTGGTTGTGTTATTCCAAATAATAGAATTGTATAAAGTATTTCCATTGGTAGCATTTAAGCGTAAGGCAGTGCTATTGTTTGAAAACGAAGAATTGGAAATATTAATTATTCCATTTCCATTACTTAAAGCAATAGAAGCATTGTCGTTAAAAAGCGTGTTTGTTATTGTTAGTGTTTTATTCTCGTTTAAATTTATAATATAAGGTATGCTATTGTTAGAGAATTGACACTTGTCAATAAGAATGTTACCATATGGATTAATTACAGAGCCTAAACTATGTACAGATGAATTACCAGAAAAATTACTTTTTGATATTGTTGCGTCTGTACCATTGAAATAAATAGCAGAACCACTTATACCATTATTTGCTATATGTGAATTGTTAGTAAAAGAGCAATTTTCTATAACAGGTGGTAAACTACTGTTTCCACTAGTATAAATAGCTCCACCACCTGAACCTGAAGAGTTGCCGTCAAAAATTGAATTTTTAATAACTGTGCCTTCTGTTGTCCCCATATAAAAAGCGCCTCCTCTACTTGCTGTATTTGATGAAAACGTACAATTATCAATAATAGGACCTCCATAGTCCCAGTTTAAGGTGTTGTTATAAATAGCACCACCTTCGTTTGCCATGTTTGTTTCAAAAGTACAGTCTCTTATTATTAAGCTTCCTGGTTCAATTTCTACAATATATATAGCGCCACCTTTGGCGTTGTAAGAAGTAGTGTTTATTGCTTTATTATTTATGAACTTGCAATTTGAAATAACGGTAGCGTTTGCACCTCGTGCAAACATGCCTCCGCCCTCATTACTTCCATAACCACCTGAATTATCAGCGTTGCTATTTGTAATTGTAAAACCGTCTATAACATTGTAGTCGCCAGATGCCCAAAAAATGGTATAAACAAAGTCTTGTTCATTATTGTTTTGTTGTATATCACCATTTAGAATGGTAGGGTAGAGTTCTGTGTCTCTTGAGTTATTGCTGGCATTGTAACCGCCCAAAAGATTAACATAGTTTTTGTTTAACAAAAAATAACTAGAACGGTCGTTATCGGTTTGGATAGCTCCTAAATCTGGATAGTAATTTCCTTGTGCAACGCGTATTTCATCATAATTGTTGGCTGCATTTAAAGCGTCTGTTAAGTGCTCATATGCATTAGTCCAAGATGTGCCGTCATTGTTTCCGCCAGAAACATTAACATCTACATAAATAGTGTTTTGAGCTGATATACTTATTGTAAAGACTAACGTGAATGATAGTAGTAGCTTTTTCATTTAGTGTGTGTTTAGGTTCTATAGGAAATGCTAAACTAATCACAATGAGGTTGGTATTCAATACGTAGGTCTACGTAGTAAGCAAGACGTTTTTGAGTTTATTTGTTAAAAATTTCTGGATTATTTTTTAACCAAATAATCAAGGCATTTTGGTTTGAAGAGTCTAAATTTAGTTTCTTTATAATATTGCTTCGG
This sequence comes from Corallibacter sp., assembly GCF_048381695.1. NCBI lineage: Bacteria > Pseudomonadati > Bacteroidota > Flavobacteriia > Flavobacteriales > Flavobacteriaceae > Corallibacter > Corallibacter sp. The sequence continues at coordinate 22,518 of NZ_JBLXHI010000005.1, forward strand.
TGTTTTTCAACAGTACGTTTTGAAATAAATAATTCTTCAGCTATTTGGTTGCTACTTAAGTTTTCGTTGAGGTATTTAAGGATTTTTATTTCACTAACCGTAAGTTCAAAATTTTCGCTGTTGCTCGTGTCAAAATGTATAGAGTTGCTTAATTTTGAACTGATGTATGTTTTACCAGACTTAACAGTGTTTATACATGCCTCAAGCTCCTGCATGGCACTATCTTTAGTAATATACGCATGAATAGATTTTCCAACTTCATTTAAAAGGGCTTCTTGTTTGTGAAGTGTTAGAATAATAATTTTTGTAGTAATATTTTTTCTAACTATTTCTTCAGCGATTTCTAGACCGTTAAGTTTAGGCATATCAAAGTCTAGAATAGCAATATCAGGATTAAGCTTTATTATGCTGTTGTAAGCTTCTTGTCCGTCAATAGCTGTGTAAATAATATGATATCCTAGTTTTTCTAAAAACTCTTTTGTTCCATTAAGTAATAATGGATGGTCATCTGCAAGTATGAGTTTTGTAGGCATAACGTTATTTTGGGACGCTTATTTTTATCGTTGTTCCTTTGTTTTTATTAGAGTTAATGGTAAGAGTAGCATCAATAAGTTTGGCGCGTTCTTTTAATGTTTTCATTCCTAAACTATCAAGTAAATCAGTGTTTTGAGATACGTTAAACCCAATACCATTATCCTTTACTTCAAATATAAGGTGAGAATCGTTTTCAAACAAACTTACTTTGCAAGCTTTTGCTTGTGAATGTTTTTCTACATTATTCAAGCATTCTTGAATCATTCTATATATGTAAATTTCTTTGTCTTTAGGTATAGACGTTTTTGGAGTTTCTATAGCTTCAGAATAAAATATTTTAGAGCTTTTTTGAAATGTTTCTATTGTGTGTTTTAATGATGCTATGAGTCCTAACTTTTCAAATCTAAAAGGATGAAGCCTATGAGAAATATTACGAACATCATTTATGGTATCATCTACAAGTGTTATATCGTTGTTGTCTTTTGGGTTTTCTGTTTGTTGAAACCTGTTTTTTATGAGTAGTAAGTTTTGACCAATACCATCATGTAACTCGCTAGATATGCGTTTGCGCTCTTGCTCAATATTTTTTATTAAATTTTGAGAAAATTGCTTTTGTAATGCTTCTTTTCTTTTTAAAAACTTTTTAGAACGCCATAAATAAGCAATTAAAAAAAGAGCAAATATGGCAATGCCACCAAAAAGTAGCCATTGGTTTTTTAATTTGTTTTCAGCAGATAGTAGGGCAATATTTTTTTGTTGTTTAGAAATTTCTAAATCCTTTTTTTCTGACTCAAAAAGCGATTGCACATAGGCAAACTTTTTTCTAGATGCAGCCTTATCTACAGAGTCTTTAATGCGGACAAATTTTTTATAATGATTAAGTGCTTTTTTTGATTGCCCTTTATTCTCATTTATTAAGGCAAGCAAATGCTCTAGTTGCAAGAGGTTTGAAGCTTCATGAGAGTTTTTTATTGACGAAATTATGGTATTTACATATGTTTCTGCTAGCTCATATTTACCATTAGCATTCGCGTTATATGCACGCGCAAGTGTGTAGTAACTATTTAAAAAAGCGCTATTGGTAATACTATTTATTTTTGTGTTTAGTTTTTTTAAATACTTATTTGAAAGTTCAATGTTATTTTGTCTAGCATAAGTACTAACAGCAGATGATAAAATTAAAATATTTACAATTTCACTAACATCAGAACTGGTACTTATGTTTTTTAAAGCAAGTTCTGTATGGTATAATTCTTCTTCAGTATTATTTTTTATAGACGCATCAATTGCGGCACGAACATGAGCCATTGCAACCACTTGCTTTTCGTTGATAGAAGCACCAAGATTATATATGGGTTTTCTGGCTTCTTCAGCTTCGTCATACAAGCCATTATTACTAAAAAGTGTACTTAAACCATTTTGAGTCCATAAGTAAAACAATGTGTCTTTTTGAAATGAAAAAAGCTCGCCTGCTTTTTTAAAATAGGCGGCACTTTCAGATATACTATTTACTTTAGTGCTGTTTTCTCCTGCTTTTAAATACGCATAACCAAACTCATGAAGCGAAGAATCTTTACTTACTTCAAACATGGATATGCTTTCATTTAAAATTTCTAATGACTTTCTATACTTTTGAAGGTAAGTTGCAGCTTCGGCATAGTTTATATAAAAGCTAGCAATTTCTTTATCATTGCTGCAAGCCTCTAGGTTAGGATACATGCTTTTGCAAAAATCGAATGCTTTTTGATGCTCAAGTGCCTTAAAAATATAGTAGTTTGCTAATTTATTTGTGTAAAGTAAAGCACTGTCCCAATTTTTAGTTTCTATAGCAACGGCTCTATATTTAGCAATTATATTGGCAGAAACGCTGTCATTAATTATGGAACCGTTTGTTAGAAGTTCGCTTAATAAATTTAGTTTTTCATTTGAGTTATTAAGACGATTTAAATCACTTTGAAGGTGTATGCTATTTATAGTGTCTTGACTGTAATTAAGCCAAGACACCATAAATAAACAATATGTGATTAGTTTTATTTTGATAAATTATTTTTTATTCTCAATCCAAAGTCTAGCATTCACAAAGGCTTCTAACCAAGGAGAAACTTCATCTTTACGTCCATTAGGGTAATTGGCCCAGTTCCATTGAAATGTTGAACGCTCAATATGCGGCATAGTTACTAAATGACGCCCTGTTTTATCAGTCATCATAGCGGTGTTGAAATCTGAACCATTTGGATTATGAGGATACTCAGCATAACCATATTTTGCTACAATATGGTATTTGTCTTCAGAGTATGGAAGGCTAAATTTACCTTCTCCATGCGAAATCCAAACACCTAAAGTGCTACCTGCTAATGATGATAACATCACAGAATTGTTCTCTTGAACTTTTACAGATGTAAATGAACTTTCGTGTTTATGAGAATTGTTATATGTCATTTTACCATGCTGCTCATGGTCTGGATTTATTAAATCTAACTCCATCCAAAGTTGGCAACCGTTACAAATACCAACCGAAAGTGTATCTTCTCTTTCAAAGAAGTTTTTAATAACTTCATTTGCTTTTTCGTTGTACTTAATAGCGCCAGCCCAACCTTTTGCAGAACCTAAAACATCAGAGTTTGAGAAACCACCAACAGCACCTAAAAATTGAATATCTTCTAAAGTTTCACGCCCCGAAATTAAATCGGTCATATGCACATCTTTCACATCAAAACCAGCTAAATACATAGCATTTGCCATTTCACGTTCAGAGTTACTTCCTTTTTCACGAAGTATGGCTGCTTTAGGTCTAGGATTGTGGTTGTTTATTTCAGGAAGTTTTCCTGTAAAATGCTTTGGAAATTCAAACTGTAAAGGTTGATTTTTGTAATTATCAAAACGGTCTTTTGCTAAACCGTTTGCTGTTTGTTTTTGATCAAGTAAAAACGACGTTTTATACCACATATCACGCAAACGCGAAATAGTCATAGTAAATACATCAGTACCATTAATAATGCTTAAAACATCAGCATCCGTTACGTTTCCTATGTTGAAAAATTCAATATTAGCTTCAGCTAAAACTGTTTCAATAGAAGCATCAGCAGCTTGAATAACAAGCCCTGCATTTTCAGCAAATAATAATTTAAACGAATCATTTTCAGCTAAAGCAGATAAATCTAATTCGGCACCTAAATTATTATCAGCAAAGCATAATTCAAGAAGTGTCGTTATTAATCCACCTGAAGCTACATCATGCCCTGCAACAATTTTTTCATCTAAAATTAATTGCTGAATGGTGTTAAAAACGGTTTTTACATAATCGGCACTCTTAACCGTTGGCGCTTCGTTACCGATTTTATTTACTACTTGAGCAAATGAGCTACCTCCTAATTTAAAGTTATCTTGTGATAAGTTGATGTAATAAATATCACCAGCATTTTTTTGTAAAACAGGTTCAACTATTTTGGTAATATCCGTACAGTTTGCACCAGCAGAAATGATAACTGTTCCAGGAGAAATAACTTCTTCATTAGCATATTTTTGCTTCATAGATAGGGAATCTTTCCCTGTTGGAACATTCACACCTAAACCAATAGCAAATTCAGAAACTGCTTGTACAGCTTCGTATAAACGCGCATCTTCACCTTCGTTTTTACAAGGCCACATCCAGTTTGCAGAAAGTGATACATTTTTTAAGCCGTCTTTTAAAGGCGCCCAAATAATGTTGGTTAAGGCTTCGGTGATAGAATTTCTACTACCTGCAACCGGATCTATTAATCCAGAAATAGGCGAGTGCCCAATAGATGTAGCAATACCTTCTTTTCCTTTAAAGTCTAAAGCCATGACGCCTACGTTGTTTAATGGTATTTGTAATGGGCCAACACATTGTTGTTTGGCTACTTTACCACCAACACAACGGTCTACTTTGTTTGTTAACCAATCTTTACAAGCCACGGCTTCCAATTGTAAAAGTTGATCTAAATAATCGTAAAATTTATCTTTATTGTAAGCTACATCAGTATAGTTTCGTGTAACCGTGCTATCTGTCATTATTGTTTTTGGCGAGCTTCCAAACATATCTTCCATAGCTAAATCCATAGGTTTGTTGCCTTTGGTTTTAGACTCGAATGTAAATCTATGATCGCCAGTAACTGTACCAACTGTGTACATTGGCGAACGTTCTCTATCAGCAATTTTTTGTAAGGTTTCTAAATGCTTTTCAGCAATTACAAGTCCCATACGCTCTTGCGACTCGTTACCAATAATTTCTTTATCAGAAAGTGTTGGGTCTCCAACTGGTAATTTATCTAAATCAATGTGTCCGCCAGTATCTTCAACCAATTCACTTAAACAATTTAAGTGACCACCAGCACCATGATCGTGAATAGAAACGATAAAGTTTTCGTCACTTTCTACCATGCCACGAACTGCATTTGCAGCACGTTTTTGCATTTCAGGATTAGAACGTTGTACGGCATTAAGCTCGATACCCGATTCAAACTCACCTGTGTCGGCACTAGAAACTGCTGCGCCGCCCATACCAATACGGTAGTTTTCACCACCAAGAATAACGACTTTGTCGTCTTTTTTTGGAGTGTCTTTAAGGGCTTGGTCAGCTTTACCATAGCCAATACCACCTGCAAGCATAATCACTTTGTCAAACCCAAGTTTGCGAGCTTCCTCTTCATGTTCAAACGTTAATACCGAACCTGTAATAAGTGGTTGTCCGAATTTGTTACCAAAATCTGAAGCACCATTACTGGCTTTTATTAAAATATCCATTGGAGTTTGGTATAACCAATCACGCTCTTTAACCGCTTGTTCCCAAGGACGGTTTTCTTCTAAACGCGAATAAGACGTCATGTAAACTGCAGTTCCGGCTAAAGGAATAGACCCTTTTCCACCAGCTAAACGGTCGCGAATTTCACCACCCGAACCTGTTGCAGCACCGTTAAAAGGCTCAACCGTAGTAGGGAAGTTGTGTGTTTCGGCTTTTATTGAAATTACCGAATCGAAGTCTTTTGTCTCGTAAAAATCAGGAATATCGGCACGTTTTGGTGCAAATTGTTCCACTTTTGGGCCTTTTATAAAAGCCACATTATCTTTATAAGCAGAAACAATATCGTTAGGATTTTTGTTTGATGTTTCTCTAATCATTTTAAAGAGTGACATCGGTTTTTCCTCACCATCAATAACAAACGTGCCGTTAAATATTTTGTGGCGACAGTGCTCTGAATTGATTTGAGCAAAACCATATACTTCAGAATCGGTAAGTGGTCTGCTTAATTTTTTAGAAAGATTATTTAGGTATTCAACCTCTTCATCATTTAAGGCTAAACCTTCTTGCTTATTGTAAGTAGCAATATCCTCAATGTTTTTTATAGCTTCAGGCTCAATATTGATTATAAAGCTGTCTTGATGTAAACCCTTATATTTTTGAGAAATCATAGGGTCGTAATCTTTGAAATCTTCAGAAACAGATTGAAACTCTTCAATGCGAATAATCCCTTCAATGCCCATGTTTTGGGTGATTTCAACTGCGTTTGTACTCCAAGGTGTTATCATGGCTGCACGTGGGCCAACAAAAAAAGCATCTAATGATGCTTGCTCTATTTTAGGCTGGTTGCCAAATACCCATACTAATTTTGTAATTGTATCGGTAGATAATTCTTTTGTTGCTTGAACAGCAAAAACTTTACTGTTTTGGTTTCCGAAGAAATGAATCATTGTATATGTTAGTTTGTGTTGTTTAAAAAGGCAAATTTAATGCTTTTCATTAATATTTTAATGATAAAAATCACAGGATATTATTGAGTTATTCACGCGGTTATTAACTATAAAAAAAGCGACTCGTTAGAGTCGCTTTTGCTGTTATTTTTTAATAAGCTTTTTACTTATTGAGGCATTGCCTTGTTTTATTTTCATAATGTAAATACCACTTGTTAACTCTTGCGTGTTTATAGTGCTTGAGTTGTAAATAGTTTTTGAGAGAACTTTTTTACCTAATACATTAAAAATATCTATTTGAGTTTCTTGCTGGTTAGCAAGTTTGATATTTAATATGTTTTTTACCGGGTTAGGATAAATACCTATGTTAGCGATATTGAAATCTATTGTGCTTAATGTTTGTGTATGGTCTCCTAAATCAGTACAATCGTTTTGAGGAAATGAATCCCATTCAGCAATATTAAAAGTGGTTGTTGGTTCAGAAACCGTTGGTTTTCTAACCAAAGTTACATCTTTTGCATAATCAGCATCACTATTAAAATCTCCTAGAATATCTATTAGAACGTCATTTTTAAAAAGACCTATGGCATCATTTCCGTTAAATGATGTAATGCTGTTATTTAAGTCGTCATATTCAGAAGTACAAACAGTAGAAGATCCGTTGGCAATGACATATACATCTTCATTATTGATTATAGCATTGCTTGGAAAGCTATAAACATTGGCCCAAGATGCGTTACCATTAAAGCTTATTTTTAGTGTGTAAGCAGATAAGTCAGTAATATTTGAACCAGTGAAATTTGCTATTTCTAAAGCTTTATTTGTGCCGCTTCCTTCTATGTATTCAGAAAAGAATAAGTCAACGCCACCTTCAGAAGAGCCATTATCTGTTGTAGTTTCACAAGCTTGATTACTAAAACTAGATTCGTTACCAGCTGCATCTTTTGCTTTTATGGTGAAGCAATATTCAGTGTTTGATGATAATCCAGTTACAGTAAATGATGTAGATGTTGTATTTAGAGAATTAACACCATCAATATAAATATCATAAGATACTACAGCAATATTATCAGTAGATGCATTCCAAGATAAATCAATGCTATTGCCTGTAGGATTAGAGGCAACAAGATTTGTTGGAGTAGAAGGAACTTCATTGTCTGGTGTTGGGTTCCAAACTAAAGCAACATATTCTGGGTGATCTATGTATGGGTTTCTGTTAGACTGATTGTGGTTATAGAAAATATCATTGTTTCTATCTATTTCTTTTTGAGATACAGGATCCATGTTGTGCCACTCTAAAAGAATATTTAAAAATGTATTATCAAAAACAATATTTGATGTTCCATTAAACATAGCATAGCTTCCCCAGCCAGAAATTTGATCTTCATAGCGTGTAGCAAAGTAAAAATAAATTCTTGCTATATCTCCTTTAAACTCATCAATAGGCTCAAAAACAATACCTGTATATCCAGCAGAATATCCGCTGTTTAAATTATTACCAAGTTTAGAACCATTTTGAGTTGGATTTGATATACTGCTTTGTGACACTAATTGCGAGTTATTAACAACGCCAAAAGGGTAATTATTTCTAAAACCATTCACACGACCATCAGTTGGAAGTAATGCATGAGCATCACTACGCATAGGAGGTTGCTGGCTAAATACAGACTGCGGGATCACATGCTCTTTATTATAGCAATCTCCTTCTTCGTCATATTCGCCACATTCTTGAGTAACAGGTGTGAAATTGTAAGGGTCTGCGCCAGAAGGGTTTTCAGAATATGGATCTAAAATAGTATTGCTACCTGTTTCATAATAGTTATCTATATCATAATTAGCAATAAATGCATCCATAGCATCATAGCCTTGATCGTTGTGTAGATATTCTGTATCTAAGCCATCATTTACGTTGTCTATAATTTCTTTAAGTTGTGTTTTTAACGTAAATCCAGTTCCAGTTGCTGAATCATAGTAACCAGTGGGAACTTGAGCAAATGTTGTTGTTGCAATTAGCGTTAAAAGTAGTGTGTAAAAATGTTTCATTACAATATATTATTTTTTCTTTTCCAATAAAGCCATGTAAAATCCGTCAAAACCAGATTCATGAGCTAAAACTTTTTTATCTTTTACAAAGGTAAAGTCTTTTCCAGACTCGGATGTTAAAAATTTGTCAACTTGTTTTTGATTTTCTGAAGGTAAAACAGAACACGTAGCATAAACTAGTTTTCCGCCAGGTTTTACCATTCTAGAATATTGTTGTAAAATGTCTTGTTGTGTTTGTTTTATTTTTTCTAAAAAAGATGCCTCTAACTTCCATTTAGCATCTGGGTTTCTTCTTAAAACACCAGTTCCAGAACAAGGAGCATCAATAAGAACACGATCAGCTTTGTCGTATAGTTTTTTGATAACTTTAGTTGAATCTATATGCCTAGGTTCAATGTTATGAGCGCCATTTCTTTTGGCTCTTCGCTTTAACTCCTTTAGCTTATTAGCATAAATATCCATGGCAATAATTTGCCCTTTGTTTTCCATTAAAGAAGCTAGGTGAAGTGTTTTTCCTCCAGCACCAGCGCAGGTATCTACAACACGCATACCAGGTTTGATGTCTAAAAAATCTGCTACTAGCTGTGATGAAGCATCTTGAACTTCAAATAAACCGTTTTTAAAAGCTTCAGTTGAAAAAACATTGGCACGCTCTTTAAGTTTAAGCGCATTAGGGTAATCTTTTAAGAATTCGGTTTCAATACCTAAATCAAAAAGTTCTCCTTGAAGTTTTTCTTTGGTTGTTTTTAAGGTGTTTACACGTAAAATTACATCGGCTTGTTCATTTAGAGCAGAAATTTCTTTAGTCCAAATGTCATTTCCTAATTCTTTTTCTCCAAGTTCATCTAACCAATCAGGTAGTGATTCTTTGATTTTTCTAATTTTAGATAACTCATCAAAACGCCCTTTTATTTTTCTAGAAGGTGTATTGTCAAAATATTTCCAGTCAGGTAATTTTATACCTTTTAATGTTGCCCAAACAGCAAACATACGCCAAAGATTATCTCTATTGAAAGGCTCTTTAACATCAGCTATTTCAGCATAAAGCCTTTTCCAGCGTACGATATCGTAAGTGGTTTCGGCAACAAAAGCACGATCTCTGCTTCCCCAACGTTTGTCTCGTTTTAGGAGTTGTTGTATAACCTTGTCAGCGTATTGACCTTCGTTAAATATTTGTGTTAAGCCATCTATTGTAGCAAAACATAAGTTTCTGTGTAAACGCATTGTAAAAAATTAAGCATGCAAAGGTATGGTAAATGCCACGAATTCACGAATTTTTTGTTTAATATTGATTTGTATTAGTTTAAAAAAATAAAAATATGAGATATTTCTTGTTGGTAATGTTAGTTTTTTTTGTTGCTTCTTGTAAAAAGGAACCTGCTTATAAAGAGCGATCTTTTTCTTCGGTAAAAATTAAAACAGTTTTACAAGATTCTACATTAAGTATTAGAGCAATCGATATTTTAGATGATGGAAACCTAGCGTTTGCTGCTAATAACAATACATTTGGATTGTATTATGATGCAGAAGATAAGCTGTTTGTGTCTCAACAACAACATGACTCTTTAGATATTCATTTTCGTTCTGTAGCAAGTACTAGTAATGATTTTTTTATGTTAAGTATAGCCAATCCTGCGCTGCTTTTTAAAACAGGAAAACAAAATGCGATGAATTTGGTTTATAAAGAAGTTCATGAAAAGGTGTTTTATGATGCGCTTGCATTTTGGAATGACAATGAAGGTATTGCAATAGGTGATACTACAGATGAATGTTTGAGTATTATAATAACAAGAGATGGAGGCAATACTTGGAAAAAAATAGCGTGTGATCAATTGCCAAAGTCTGAAAACAATGAAGGTGCTTTTGCCGCAAGTAATACAAATATTGCTATAGTAGGAGATAAGACATGGGTTGCTACAACAGCTGGTAGGATTTTGTATTCAGAAGATAAAGGTGCTACTTGGCAAGTGTTTAATACACCAATTGTTAAAGAAAAAGATACAGAAGGTATTTACTCCATAGATTTTTATGATGCAAATAATGGCTTTGCTATTGGTGGAGATTATACAAAACCAGAAGCTAACGTGTCTAATAAAATGCGAACTGTAGATGGTGGTAAAACATGGGAATTAGTTGCAAAAGGAGCTGAACCTGGTTATAGAAGTTGTGTACAATATGTACCTAATAGTTTTGGAAAAGAACTTGTAGCTGTAGGTTTTAAGGGAATTGATTTTTCTAATGATAATGGAACAACATGGAAACACTTAACCGATGAAGGTTTTTATACCATTAGGTTCTTAAATGATAGTACAGCTTTTGCAGCAGGACAAGGAAGAATAAGTAAACTGCTTTTCACTGAATAAAAAAAAGAGCCAACAAGTGGCTCTTTTTTTATGGTTTATCATTTTTGTCGTGACGACGTTTTTTAAACTCTTCAAACATTTTACGTTTAAAATTGTCTTCAGCTTGTTTTAGCATAATAACTTTTTTGGCAGGTAAAATACTGCGTATATCCTTCATGTAGTTTGAGAATAATTGATGCCTTTTATTGTAGCTGTTTTGCATGTCATCTAGCAATTTACTTGCTTCAGATTCAGACATGGTTGTTACATCAACGTCTTTTCTTTTTTTGTAGCTAGCTTCTCTTAATGCGTGATTTTCTTCATCAAACTTATTGTAAACAGGCCAAAATTTTTGAGCTTCGGTTTTTGATAAGTTTAAAGCATCTGTAATAAAAGCTATTTTGAGAGTTTTAATTTTTTCATCTCTATCCATTCGGTCTTGTGCATTTACAAACGAACTTGTAAAGACTATAACTAGGAGTATAAATATCTTTTTCATGGATTGTTTTTTTGTTTTTTATTCTAAAATATAATCTTCTATATCTGTGTCGTCATATAAGTAATTCTCTAGCGCAGAATCGCTTACTGTTTCTTCCATAATGGCGTTTTCTAATACTGTTGGGTCTGTAATAAGAGTACTTATTTCAGCTGATTCTACATCAGATAATAATAAGTAGCTTTCTATGGTTTCATTATCTAATGATGAGAATGTTACAGCTTCTTTATTAGAAAAGTTTAAGGTAAATAATAGGGTGATTACAGCGGCAATGCTAGAGATAGAGAGCCAAGTATTTTTGTTAAATAACGGAATAATTTTAGTTTTTTCTTTTTCTTCTTTTGAAATTGAGACACTAAAGTTTTCTAAATATCCATCAGGCATGTTAAAACCAGGTGTGTCAACCTTGCTTTTTAGGTTTAACTCACTTAATAAATTACTTTCTAAATTATCAAAGTAATTGTCTGGAGTTTTAAATCCTGATTGTGTGATATTATGTATTCGCTTTTTTGTCATAATATTAAGACTTACTTTTTTAAGAAAGGTTTAAAATATATGTTTCTATTTTTTTTATTGCAATATGATAAGATGCTTTTAAGGCGCCTTCGCTAGTGTCAAGTATTTCAGACATGTCTTTGTATTTCATATCCTGAAAGTATCTCATGTTAAAAACAAGTTGCTGCTTCTCTGGTAAGGTAGCAATGGCTTGCTGTAACTTTAATTGAATGTCGTCTCCTTCAAAGTATTCATCAGCTTTTAAGTTTTTTATAGCTAGATTTTGCACTTCTTCATTTGATATTTGAAGTTGTTTTGCGCGTTTACTAATAAATGTTAGCGACTCATTTGTTGCAATACGATACATCCAAGAGTACAGTTTGCTGTCACCTTTAAAGTTGTTTATGTTTTTATAAATTTTTATAAAGGTGTTTTGCAAAACATCATCTGTATCATTGTGATCTTTTACAATATGACGAATATGCCAATATAAACGTTCTTTGTATTGCGCAACCAACTCATTAAAAGCACTGTTTTTGTGTTCAGCTTGTTTTAGTTTTTTTAATAAGTCTGTTTCTTCAATCACGCGAAATACTATTTTTATAGTAAGACTAAAATTAGTTTAAATGGTTTAATAATGTTACTGTTTATTTTAAAAAAAATAATCTATTAAGCTATTGTTCTGGTAGAAAAAAAGGGCAAAACTAAAATGTTTTGCCCTTTTTTATTTGATTAAAGTATGTTGTATGTTATTCAAAGCTTTGCATTTCTACTAGCTTTTTATACATACCATCTTTTGCTAATAATTCTAAATGCGTTCCTTGTTCAACAATTTCTCCTTTTTGCATTACAACAATAAGATTTGCATTTTGAATTGTTGATAGTCTATGCGCAATAACTATTGAGGTTCTGTTCATCATCATTTTTTCTAGAGCTTCTTGTACTAGTTTTTCACTTTCGGTGTCTAGGGCAGAAGTAGCTTCGTCTAAAATCATGATAGGTGGATTTTTAAGTACAGCTCTCGCAATGCTTAAACGTTGTTTTTGTCCGCCAGAGAAATTGTTTCCGGCATCACCTACATTGGTTTCAATACCATTAGGAAGGTCTTTAACAAACTCCCAAGCGTTAGCGATTTTCAATGCATTTATAACGTCTTCTTCAGAAGCATCAGGTTTTCCTATAAGGATGTTGTTTTTTATAGAGTCATTAAATAGAATAGAGTCTTGAGTTACAAGTCCCATAAGGTTTCGTAAAGATTTTTTGGTAACATTTTTTATGTCTATACCATCAACTTTTATATGTCCTTCATTTACATCATAAAACCTAGTTACTAGATTGGCAATTGTACTTTTACCACTTCCAGATTGTCCTACTAGGGCTACCGTTTTTCCTTTAGGAACTTTTACTGAAAAATTCTTTAATACTAAATCGTCGTCATATTTAAAGGATATGTTTTCAATAGAAATTTCGTTTGTAAAATCTGTTATGTTGGTTGCATTATTTAGATCAGGCATTGTGTCTTCTTCATGTAAAATTTCAAAAACACGATCAGCAGCTGCCATACCGTTTTTAACTTTATATGATGCTTTACTGATAGCTTTTGCAGGTGTAAGAATAGCGTAAGCTAGTCCCATAAAAGCAATAAAAGTGGTGCCTTCAATAACATTATCAATAAGTACAAGTTTACCACCGTACCAAAGCAAAACAGCTATTGTAATGATTCCTAGAACTTCACTAACAGGACCAGCTAAATTGTTTTTTAAACCAATTTTATTTGATAGGCGTAAAATTCTATCTGCTGATTTTGTAAAGTTGTTAGTGAAAATAGGTTCGGCGTTATAGCTTTTTACTATTTTTAATCCTGTTAAAGATTCTTCAACAATTGATATTAATTTTCCTGATTCTTGTTGCGCTTTTAGAGAATTACTTTTTAAGCTTTTACCTATTCTTGATATTAAAAAACCAGCAAGAGGTATAAAACAAAGTACAAAAATTGATAATTGCCAACTTATAGAAAACATGAATATTAATGAGAAAATAATTGTAGCAGGTTCTCTTACTATTAGCTCTAATACAATAAAAAAGGAGTTTTGCATCTCATTTATATCGCCTAGTATTCTAGCCATAACATCACCCTTTTGTCTTTTTGAATAAAAGCCAAGCGGGAGTTTTATTATTTTTTGATACATATCTTTTCTTAATGCAGTAAGAATACCGTTTCTTAAGTACATAATATGTTGCATGGCAAAATAACCAAATAGGTTTTTAAGAAGAAATGTTGATATTACTATGGCTATTACTATAACAAGAGCCATTTGTGAGTCACCATTTTCTAAATAGCTACTTACTTTGTAGTTTAATAATTGCTCGCCGTAGTCTTTTATATCTAATATGCCATTCCACACTGGAGCTTCTGTAACGGTTGCTGTTTTGTCAAACAAAACTTTAAGCATAGGTATTAATGATACAAAAGCTAAAGCGCTGAAAAGTGCATAAAGTAAATTAAAAAACACATTTAAGATAACATGTGTTTTAAACTTCTTAATAAAAGGAAGTAATTGTTTTATTATTTTTTTCATTTAATTAAGCTGCATATCTTTTATGATAGCATCAATTTTTGTTTCTAGTTCTTTCTCTGTATTTGCAAACGAAGAAACGGTTTCTAAAGCGGTATTTACACTGATGTAAAATTTAATTTTAGGCTCGGTACCACTTGGTCTTAAAGCTATTTTACTACCATCTTCTGTGTAATAAATTAGCACATTAGATTTTGGAATACTGATAGCTGTTTCTTGACCTGATACAATATCTTTAGAAAGCGATAATTGATAATCTTCAATTTTAATAATTTTAGAACCATTAACTTCTTTTAAAGGCTTTTCTCTAGCATCTATCATCATTTGTTTGATTTCTTCTGCACCTTGAATTCCTTTTTTTGTAATTGAAATTAAACGTTCTTTATATAAGCCATGTTTTACATAAAGCTCTAATAGTGTTTTGTAAAACGAACTTCCGTTATTTTTTGCTTCACTAGCAATTTCACAAGCTAAAAGTGTAGATGTAACTGCGTCTTTATCACGAACAAAATCACCTACCATAAAACCAAAACTTTCTTCGCCACCACCAACAAAATTTTGATTAGGTGCGTCTTTAATCATTTTGGCAATCCACTTAAAACCAGTTAGGCCAACTTTGTATTCAACATTGTAGGCACTAGCCAATTCCTTCATCATTGGTGTAGATACAATAGTCGAGCCAATAAACTCATTGCCGTTTAATTTGTTGTTCTTCTGCCATTGTTTCAGTAAAAAATCTGTCATGACAACCATCGTTTGGTTTCCGTTAAGCAAAACCATTTCATTGTTGTTGTCTCTTACAGCAACACCTAGTCTGTCACTATCAGGGTCTGTTCCAATAACAATATCAGCTTGTACTTTGTCTGCTAAATCTAAAGCCATTTTTAGTGCTTCAGGTTCTTCTGGGTTTGGAGATTTTACAGTTGGGAAGTCTCCGTTTGGTTCACGTTGCTCTTCCACAATATGAACGTTTTTATAACCAGCACGTTTTAATGTTTCTGGGATAGTTGTTATAGATGTACCATGCAATGATGTAAATACAATAGATAGGTTGTCTTTAGCTTCTTGAGATGTAAAACTTCCGTTTTTTACAGAAGCATCAATAAAAGCATTGTCTACATCCTTACCTATAAGTGTTATTAGTTTTTCATTGGCTTCAAATTTAATTTCTGAATAATCTAATGCTTCTATTACAGAAATGATAGCACCATCTTGAGGTGGTACTAATTGTCCACCATCTTGCCAGTAAACTTTGTATCCGTTGTATTCTGGTGGGTTATGAGACGCTGTAAGAACAATACCGCAGTGACAGTTTAAGTGTTTTACAGCAAATGATAGCTCTGGTGTTGTTCTTAAATCTTCAAATAGAAAAACTTCAATGTTATTAGCAGAAAATACATCGGCTACAACTTTTGCTAATGTATTACTGTTATGTCTGCAATCATAAGCGATAGCAACTTTTATAGATTCTCCAGGGAAGACTTTATGTAGATAATTACTTAACCCTTGTGTGTTTTTTCCTAATGTATATTTGTTAATACGGTTTGTGCCAACACCCATAATGCCACGCATACCGCCGGTTCCAAATTCTAGGTTTTTATAAAAACTTTCTTTTAGTTCTGTAGGGTTTGATTCTATTAAGTTTTTAATATAATCTTGCGTTTCATTGTCAAAAACTGGAGTTAGCCATGAGTTTGCACGTTCTAACAATTCAGGTTCTATATGTGTCATAATATCAATTGGTAAAATGCAAAAATAAACAATTTAACATGCTATGTGTGAGCTTGTTTTAATGATTGCGTTACAAATTTAATTCGTCTTTAATAAGGTATCGTTTTTTATCTTGTTTAGAGCGAAGAATAATTTCTCCTAAAAAGCCGGCAACAAAAAACTGTGTTCCAATTATCATAGTTGCTAGCGCGATATAAAATTGAGGGCGTTGCGTGATTAATCTGCCATAAGGGTTTAAAAATAGCTTGTCTATACCAAGATAAAAAGAAAAGCCAAAACCTATAGCAAACATAAGAACGCCTAAAGCACCAAAAAGATGCATAGGACGTTTTCCAAAACGCGAAATAAACCATATGGTAATTAAGTCTAAAAAACCGTGAATAAACCGATCCATGCCAAATTTAGTTTCGCCATATTTTCTTGCTTGATGCTTAACAACCTTTTCACCAATATTAGTAAAGCCAGCTGTTTTTGCTAAAACAGGAATGTAGCGATGCATTTCGCCGTTTACATCAATGTTTTTTGTTACATCTTTATGGTAAGATTTGAGTCCGCAGTTAAAATCATGAAGCTTTACGCCTGATGTTTTTCTAGCAGCCCAATTAAATAATTTTGATGGCAGATTTTTACTAATTACAGAATCATAGCGCTTTTTCTTCCAACCAGAAACCATATCAAACCCTTCATTTATAATCATATTATAAAGTTCTGGTATTTCTTCTGGATTGTCTTGCAAATCTGCATCCATGGTGATTATAACATCACCTTGCGCTTTGTCAAAGCCAGCATGTAAAGCTTGAGATTTACCAAAGTTTTTTAAAAACTTAATGCCTTTTACGTTGCTATCTTTTTTAGATAATTGCTGTATGATTTTCCAAGAATCATCGGTACTTCCATCATCAATAAAAATGATTTCATAAGAAAAATGATTGGACTGCATAACATTTGCAATCCAATCATGTAACTCTTTTAAAGATTCTTGTTCGTTAAGTAGTGGTATAACTACTGATATATTCATTGAGATAATTTCAAATTTCTTGTTTCAAAAATATGAAATTTATTCTGCGTTAGGGTCATTTTTTTTAACTATTAAAGCAGCAATCAATCCTAATATACTATAAAACACTAATCTAGAGATATAAGCTTTTAGTTGAGATGCTAAAGAAAAGTTGTCAGTTTTTTCAGCTTCCATTAAGCTTTGTTGAATAACTTCTTGAGGCGCACCAAAACTTTCCATAGTTTCTTTTGTCATAATCAAAATTTGCTCATTTAAGTATTTTGCTGCTTCAGGGTCAACAAACGTAAAAATAATAATCCCAACAATTGTAGAAATTAAAGTACCAATAGCGATAGTGATAAAATATGAGCTAAAAGCTTGTTTAAATGAAATAAAACCACCTTGTTGTTTTTTAATTTGTATAGAAGAGTAAATACCAAATCCAAAAGCAATAAGAAATAATATGATGCCAAGCCACCATTTTGTAAATAAATCTAGGTTAACAGCATATACTACAACAGTAACCACGGACAAAATTAAACCTAAAATAAGCCCGTTGTTAATTGATATTGATTTTAATGATTTTTCCATTTTTAAGTGATTTTAGTTGATTATATTTGGTTAGTAAACAAATATACCAAAACGTTACAGATTATAAGAGAAATAAAAAAAACAAAAAAGTATTGTGTATTAATAAAAAACGCTTAAATTTGCACCTCAAAATTTGTAAGACAATAAAGCGTTTAGCGATGAAAAAAGATATACATCCAGAAAATTATAGAGTAGTAGCATTTAAAGACATGTCTAATGATGATGTGTTTTTAACAAAGTCTACAGCAAATACAAACGAAACTTTAGAAGTTGATGGTGTTGAGTACCCATTAGTAAAAATGGAAATCTCTAGAACATCTCATCCTTATTACACTGGTAAATCTAAATTAGTAGATACTGCTGGTCGTATTGATAAATTCAAAAACAAATACGCGAAATTTAAAAAATAAGTTTCAGCTAAAATATATTTTAAAAGCCTTCATATTTATACTGAAGGCTTTTTTTGTTTTCAACAATTAAGCTATTTTTGAGAATAGATTAATTTTATTAGAGTTTTTAATACCTAACCTTAAGCTTGCTTGCTATGAACTACATACTCTTTGATGGTCCTTTTCGTAATAATTTATTACCATTTACTTACACACGACCAGTTGCTGACATTCGTATAGGAATTTTAACTATTAGAGAAAAGTGGGAATTGCTTTTAGGATATACGACAACCACAATCACAGAAGATTACTTGTCAGACAAGTATCCTATGGTTGAAATGGATGAAAATATTATGATAAATGCATCTTTTCTTCCAAATGTTGAATTAGCAGAAATGATTAAAAGTTTAGAAGAAAATCAAGCTATTTTTAATGATGAAGATGTTATTGCTTTTTTTACAAAAGACACACAAGAAGCAATAGATTTTGATACTTATGAAGCAATAGAATACAACGAAGATGTAGTAAAAATAGAAAACACTTGGGATATTTTTTCAAAAAATGGTATCGCAATTCAAGATGATTTTGATTTACTAACAAAAGATAAAAAGTCACAACCAATACCTGCATCTGTAAACACAATTAATGCAAGTCAAATTTTTATAGAAGAAGGAGCTAAACTTGAATTTGTAACGCTTAATGCTACTAACGGACCAATTTACATAGGTAAAGATGCTGAAGTTATGGAAGGTAGTATTATTCGTGGCCCTTTTGCATTATGTGATCATGCCACAGTAAAAATGGGCGCTAAAATATATGGGCCAACCACTGTAGGACCACATAGTAAAGTAGGAGGAGAAATTAATAACTCTGTAATTTTTGGATATTCAAACAAAGGTCATGACGGTTTTTTAGGTAATTCGGTATTAGGAGAATGGTGCAATTTAGGAGCCGATACTAATAATTCTAACCTAAAAAATAATTATGCCGAAGTGCGTTTATGGAATTACGAAACTGAAAACTTCGCCAAAACAGGATTGCAATTTTGCGGATTAATGATGGGAGATCATAGTAAATGTGGTATCAACACGATGTTTAATACAGGAACTGTGGTTGGTGTGAGTGCTAATATTTTTGGTAGTGGTTTTCCTCGTAATTTTGTTCCTAGTTTTTCTTGGGGTGGCAGTAGTGGTTTTACAACGTATTTAACTAAAAAAGCTTTTGAAGTAGCAGAAGTAGTAATGTCACGTAGAGATGTAGAGCTTACAGATGCTGATAAAGCTATTTTAGAGCACGTTTTTGAAGAAACTAAAAAATATAGACGCAATTAGTTTTTTGTTTTCTTAACGCGTTTTAGTTCTAATAGATTAGTAGGGTTTATACCTAATCCATTTACGTTTTTTCTGGTAAAACGAACAACTTCATCATAAAATAAAGGAACAACAGGAGTTTTACTCATCACAAGGCTATCCATTTTTTTGTAAAGCAATTCTCTAGTTTTAGTATTGGTTTCGGTAAATGCTTTTTCGTACCAAGTATCAAACTGCTTGTTTTTAAAATGGGTGTAATTAGGACCATTTGGCGCAAAGTTTTTACTGTAATATAGTGATAGATAATTTTCGGCATCTGGGTAATCGGCTACCCAACTAGCTCTAAACATATCAAGTTTTCCGTTTGCCTTTGCGTCTTTAAGCGTTGCAGCAGGAATAACATCAATATTAACCTGTAAGCCAGTTTTTTGAAGCTCTCTTTGTATATATTCGCAAAAACTTAAATAATTACTCGTTGTTGTAATGGTTATTTGTGGATTTTGATTTCCTGTCTCATTTTTAAATTGAGAAACTAGCGACCTCGCTTTTTCAGGCTGATAAGAAAAACCAGCATTAGCATTATATCCAGGAAGTCCTTTTGGTATAAAGCCGCCATAAGCAGGAATACCAATGCCATTACGTAGGTATGTCATCATTTTTTGTCGGTCAAAACCGTAATTTATAGCCTGTCGTAATTTGTTGGATTGCATTTCAGGAATGTTAGAGTCCATATAAAATGCTAAATATTCAGTGTTTAAATAAGGACCTCGTATCATGTTTACATCATCGGAATAAGCATCTCGTAACTGTCCGTTAGCTGTTAATATTTCATCTTTATAAGATGCATCTAAACCGGATACATAATCAATATTTCCTTGAGCAAATTGTAAAAATTCACTTTGTTTATCAGGTAAAAAAGTAATGGCTACAGCTTCAAGATAAGGAAGTGAATTGCCAAGATTGTCTTTTTCAAAATACGTATTGTTTTTTCTTAAAACCAGCTTAATATTTTCTTCCCAACGCTTAAATTTAAAAGGTCCAGTGCCAATCGGGTTGCTTCTAAAGTCTGTTCCGTAAAAATCTATAATTTCTTTAGGAACTACTGAACAATATTTCATTGTTAATAGCCCCAGAAAAGCGGGAAAAGGTTGCTTGAGTGTTATTTGAAAAAGCGTGTCATTTACAGCATGAAAATTATCAACTTTGTTAAGCACCCAGCTACCAGGTGAAGCAACTTGTTTGTCTTTTAATCTGTTTAAACTATACTCAAAATCCTTGGCGGTAACGTTTCTTGTAGAATCTATGCCAAAACGTTCATGTTTATGAAAAAAAACGTCACTTCGTAATGTAAATGTATAGGTTTTGGCACTATCAGAAACTGTCCAATGTTTTGCAATACAAGGCTTAACATTTAGGCTGTCATCCATTTGCACTAAACCATTAAAAAGTTGGTTAGTAGCCCAAATATCAGCAATATCTTTTGAGAAAGCAGGGTCTAAAGATCCTATATTCTTGTGTTCATTATACCTAAATACAAGGTGTTCTTTATTAGTTTCTTTTGTGTTTTTGCATGATAGGATAAGCAACAAAATACAACTAGCTGTAAACATGTTAATAGAGAAACGTATGTTTGTTTTTATGTGTTTTATCATGTTAGAGAATAGTTGTAAATTTGCAACTTGGTAAAAGTACGAGAATGAACGCAAGAAAAAAAGTCGCATTTTACACATTAGGATGTAAGCTTAATTTTTCAGAAACATCAACAATAGCAAGATCTTTTAAAAATGAAGGTTTTGACCGTGTTGATTTTGCTGACGAAGCTGATATTTACGTGATTAACACTTGTTCTGTAACAGAAAATGCAGACAAACGTTTTAAAACTATTGTTAAGCAGGCTCAAAAAGCTAATCCAGATGCTTTTGTTGCAGCCGTAGGTTGCTATGCCCAGTTAAAACCACAAGAATTAGCAGATGTTAATGGTGTTGATTTAGTTCTTGGTGCTACAGAAAAATTTAAGATTACCGATTATTTAAACGACTTATCTAAAAATGATTTTGGAGAAGTTCATTCATGTGATATTGATGATGCTGATTTTTATGTTGGGAGCTATTCTATTGGCGATAGAACACGTGCTTTTTTAAAGGTTCAAGATGGTTGTGATTATAAATGCACGTACTGTACAATACCATTAGCAAGAGGAATTTCACGTAGTGATACCATGAAAAATGTTTTGAAAAACGCTAAAGAGATTTCAGAAAAAAACATAAAAGAGATTGTGCTAACTGGTGTAAACATTGGTGATTATGGTAAAGGTGAATTTGGAAACAAAAAGCACGAGCATACATTTTTAGACTTGGTGACAGAGTTAGATAAGGTAGAAGGTATAGAGCGTTTAAGAATATCATCAATAGAGCCTAATTTACTGAAAAATGAAACCATTGATTTGGTTTCTAAATCCAGAGCATTTGTACCACATTTTCATATTCCATTACAAAGTGGCAGTAATGATATTCTAAAAAAAATGAAACGACGATACATGCGTGAGTTGTATGTAGATCGTGTCGCAAAAACCAAAGAAGTAATGCCTCACGCTTGTATAGGTGTTGATGTTATTGTTGGTTTTCCAGGAGAAACAGAAGAACGTTTTTTAGAAACGTATAACTTTTTGAGTGAGTTAGATATTTCATATTTGCATGTTTTCACGTATTCTGAACGTGACAATACTGAAGCAGCAGCTATGGATGGCATTGTGCCTAAAAAAGTGCGTTCTAAACGCAGTAAAATGTTACGAGGTCTGTCTGCAAAAAAGCGCAGAGCTTTTTACGAAAGTCAAGTAAATACTTCTAGAACCGTTTTATTTGAAAGTGAAAATAAAGAAGGCTATATCCATGGATTTACTGAAAACTATGTAAAAGTTAAAACTCCTTGGAATCCAGAATTAGTAAATACTTTGCATGAAGTTCAGCTTACAGAGATAGACGATGATGGATTAATGCGTATAGCGTTTATAAAAGAGTTAGCCTCATAAAAAAAATCCGAAGTTATTGCTTCGGATTTTTTTTATTATAGTTTTAATGTTTACAATTTTAAATTCTAACACCAACAGGTAGCATGCTTTTGTACTGCCTGTTTTTTCTAATAAATTTGGCGATTTCTGGACTTGTAGGAACCACACTTAAATTACGCTCTTCAATATTTTCAAAAACAAGTTTTATAAAATCATTTTGAAAAGTGTCGTTAAAAATCTCTTCTGGTATAATGAGCTTAGTTAAAAATATTTTTCTCTCTTGAAGTGAATATTCAATTTTTGCCATATGCTCATCTACCTTTAATTCAAATTGACGTAAAAAATCATTGTCAACAAGTTCTGATGCA
This sequence comes from Corallibacter sp., assembly GCF_048381695.1. Classification (NCBI taxonomy): domain Bacteria; kingdom Pseudomonadati; phylum Bacteroidota; class Flavobacteriia; order Flavobacteriales; family Flavobacteriaceae; genus Corallibacter; species Corallibacter sp. The sequence goes on from NZ_JBLXHI010000005.1 coordinate 45,106, forward strand.
TCTATCATAATAAATTGTTTTTTTATTCAATGGAATTTATAGGGAGTGGAACTATATTTTATATAGCTTTGTAACGCAAATTTACGAAAAATTATTGTTAATATAAAGAGATATAGTGGTTTAAACCTTATGAGTCAAGATATAATACACGTTTACTTTATGCCAGGAATGGCAGCTAGTTCATTAATTTTTGAACACATCAAATTACCTGAAGATTCGTTTCAAATGCATTATTTAGAATGGTTGGTTCCTGAAAAAAACGAAACATTACAAGACTATGCAAAGCGTACAGCAGCATCAATAACACATGAAAACGTTGTGCTTGCTGGTGTGTCTTTTGGCGGTGTTTTGGTTCAGGAAATGAGCAAATTTGTTTCAACAAGAAAGGTTCTTGTGATATCTAGTGTAAAATCTAGAGGAGAACTTCCTAACCGAATGAAGCTAGCAAAGTTTACTAATGCATACAAGTTAATTCCAACAAAAAAACTATCAAATATAGATGTGTTAGCAAAATATGCTTTTGGAAAAGTAGCAAATGATAGGATAGAGCTTTACAGAAAGTATCTTTTAGTTAATGATCCGTATTATTTAGAATGGGCTATAAAACAGTTAATGTTTTGGAAACCACAAGATATACAGGCTAATATTGTACATATTCATGGAGATAAAGATAAAGTGTTTCCTACATATCATTTAAAGAATTTTATACCAGTAAAAGGAGGATCTCATATCATGATTATTAATAAGTATAAGTGGTTTAACGAAAATTTAGCTAAGATTATTTTAGATGAAAAACTGGCTTAAAATTTGCTGCTTTTTTCATAACTTTAAAGAAAACTTGATATAATGAAAACGATAAAAAATATATTAGCCTTAATAGGGTTGTTTTGTGTAGCTAGCTTGTTTGTGTTTGCTATGCAAGATGCTCCAACAGATGAGAATTTTGAGAAAAAAGTAATTAATGATTATAATGTTTATGCACTTCAGGTTCCAGAATATTTAGATTTTGCAGGAGAACCAATGCCGCTAAACAATCCAGATATTCATGAGCGTATGGATAGAGAATTATTAGTAAATACTTACTGGCAGTCTAATGGATTATTAATGTTTAAAAGAGCTGCAAAATACTTTCCTGTTATTGAACCAATTTTAGCTAAACATGGTGTGCCAGATGATTTTAAATATTTGGCAGTTATAGAAAGTGGTTTAACCAATGCTGTTTCTCCAGCAGGAGCAAGAGGTGTTTGGCAAATTATGAAAACCACTGGTCGAGAATACGGACTAGAAGTAAATGATAATGTAGATGAGCGCTATAATTTAGAATTAGCAACAGAAGTGGCTTGTGAATATTTGAAAAAATCTAAAGAAAAACTAGGCTCATGGACACTAGCAGCTGCAGCTTATAATGCAGGGATGGCAGGTGTTTCAAGACGATTAGAAGAGCAAAATGTAAGTGATTATTATGATTTGCTTTTAGGGGAAGAAACAGGGCGTTATATGTTTAGAATTGTAGCGCTAAAAGAAATTTTATCTCATCCTGACAAGTATGGGTTTAACTTTAGAGATAAAGATTTATATAAAGAAGTTCCAACGTATAAAGTTGAAGTAGATACAGCAGTAACAGATTTCACAAAATTTGCTGAACGTTACGGTATAAATTATAAAATATTAAAAATACATAACCCTTGGTTGCGAGAGCCTCATTTAAATAATAAGTCAAGAAAACAATATTTTATTAGCCTTCCAGAAAAAGGACATTACACAAAACAACCTTAATGCTTACATTTATTAAGGAGCACATCTTGACCATTCTTATAGTATTAAACTATATAATTGCTATTTCAGCAGCATTCACAATACTATTAAAGAACATAAATCCAACCAAAACGTTGTCTTATATCATCGTTTTGGTTTTTTTTCCGTTTTTAGGAATCCTTGTATATTATCTTTTTGGGCAAGAATATCGAAAGAATAAAATATTCAATAGAAAGCATATTCTAAATAGAAGTTTAATTAAAAAAATAAACAAAGATTTAGAGCTTAATGAACAAGAATTAAAAGAAGTTGATCAAACATTAGAAGAGAAAATTAAACTTGTAAAATTGCTTCATAAAAGCGAAAATGCGCCATTAACACTACATAACGATGTGGAGATATTGATAAATGGTAATAAGAAATTTGAAGCACTTTTAGAAGATTTAAAACAAGCTAAAAATCATATACATTTAGAGTATTATATCTTAAAAGACGATAAAATAGGAGGTCAGATTATAGATATACTTTGCGAAAAAGCTAAACAAGGTGTAGCTGTAAGATTAAGTGTAGATGATGTGGGTAGCAAAATATCTTCAGCGTCAAAAAAGAGATTAAAAAATAGCGGTGTTTCGTTTTATCCATTTATGCCTGTGTTATTTCCAAAGTTTACAGGAAAAATGAATTATAGAAATCATAGAAAAATAGCAATTATTGATGGATTAATAGGTTATTTAGGCGGTATCAACATTTCTGACAATTATGTAAATTACGAAAACGATGCGTTGTTTTGGCGTGATACTCACATACGTATACAAGGCGAAGCTGTTAAATTACTTCAAATACATTTTTTAACAACCTGGGATTTTGTTTCTGGTAGTGATATTCAAGTTTCAAAACAATTCTTTCCAGAATCTAAAACAAAAAAAGAGACAAAAGTACAGATAGCAGCTAGTGGGCCTGATACAGATTGGGCAAATATTATGGAAGCTATACTTACAGCCATTAATACAGCTGATAATTATATTTATATAACAACACCTTATTTTATACCAAATCAACAAATTATAACAGCGCTTCAAATTGCGTCAAGAAGCGGTGTAGATGTTAGAATCATCATTCCAAAAAAATCAGATTCTTGGATAGCTAATCATGCAACAAACTCTTATTTACAATCGCTTATGGAAGCAGGTGTTAAAGTATATAGGTATACCAAAGGTTTTGTTCATGCAAAAACTCAAGTAGTTGACGATATTTTCACATCAATAGGAACAGCAAACCTTGATTACAGAAGTTTTAATATAAACTTTGAAATAAATGCTTTAATCTACAATGAAGCCGTTAGTAAACAACTTAAAAAACAATTTCTAGAAGATATAAAAGATAGTCAAGAGATAGAATTAAAACGTTGGGAACAACGCCCAAAACTTATGAAACTAAAAGAATCTTATTCGCGTTTGTGGGCGCCTTTGTTGTAAATTACCCTCTACGTTTTTGAGCACGAATAGAACCACCAGCACCAAAATGTTGGTTTGGCGCTTGTGCACGTTTCATATTGTCTTTCATCATTTTTATTTGGTCAGTAAGTATACCGCGCTTATCTAGTTTTTGAGCTTCATTTAGTAATAATTTAGCTTCATTTTTTCTGCGCTTAGTAAAAGCAATACCAGCTAAATTTAATTTAGCCATAGCCAAATCATGATCCATAGATAAACCAAGTGAAATAGCTTTTTTAAAGCGTTTTTCAGCCTCATTCATATTCGTTTGAGACACCATAATACCATGTAAATAATGAAAATACCCTTCTTGTTTTGTTGTTAAAGCAGCAGATGGGTTTTTAATTTTATCCAACCATTTTTTAGCGCCATCAAAATCTTGCTTACGTAAACGTAAAAAAGCCAACAAGATAAATTCATTTTTAAAATATAGAAAAACAAATATTAAGGCTAATAAAATATACATAATACCATTGCCTATATTTCCTTCAATAAACTGATAAATAGCGTATCCAAATATTAAAAAAGCGATGATTAATTTTATAATTTTATTATACATGAGTTTTAAGTTTTATAATTGTTGTAGTTTTGTTGAATGAAATTTTAAAAGCTACCATATTATGAAAGCTTTTATTTCACTGGTTTTTTGATATTAATTTTTGCGATACAAAGTAACTAAATTTTTATTGAAAAAATATTTTTAAATAAAGGTTTGTCAAATAAAAAAGGCTTTGTATATTTGCGCTCGGTTTTGAGGAAAAAATAAAACCCTAGTTTTTAAAAAGAATAAGAAGATTTTAAAGATATAAGTAATGAGTAAAAGAACATTTCAGCCATCAAAAAGAAAGAGAAAAAATAAGCATGGCTTCAGAGAAAGAATGGCTACAGTTAATGGTAGAAAAGTACTTGCTCGTAGAAGAGCTAAAGGTAGAAAGAAATTGTCTGTATCTTCTGAAACTAGACATAAGAAATAATGATTAACAATTGTTAATATTAAAAAGGTGTTGCTTGGGGTAACGCCTTTTTTTGTATCCTATAGTTAACTATTTTTGCAAAACAAAACAACACAACATGCCTAAAAATAAAAACATAAAATCTATTCTACTTATAGGTTCTGGTCCTATAATTATTGGTCAAGCTTGCGAATTTGATTATTCTGGAACACAAGCACTTCGTTCATTAAGAGAAGACGGAATTGAAACCATCTTAATCAATTCTAACCCTGCAACAATTATGACAGATCCTTCTATGGCAGATCATGTTTATCTGTTGCCTCTTAATACCAAATCTATTATAAAAGTTTTAAAAGAACATCCTCAAATTGATGCTGTACTTCCTACTATGGGAGGACAAACAGCACTAAATTTAGCTATTGAAGCTGAAGATAAAGGTATTTGGGAAGATTTTGGTGTAAAACTTATTGGTGTAGATATTGATGCCATTAATATCACTGAAGACAGAGAGCAGTTTAGAGACTTAATGACAAAAATTGGAGTGCCAATGGCGCCACAAGCAACTGCTACGTCATTTTTAAAAGGAAAAGAAATAGCCCAAGAATTTGGTTTTCCATTATGTATTCGTTCATCGTTTACTTTAGGAGGAGCAGGAGCTGCAATTGTTTATGATGAAGCAGATTTTGATGAATTATTAAGTCGTGGACTTGAAATTTCTCCTATTCATGAAGTAATGATTGATAAGGCCTTATTAGGTTGGAAAGAATATGAATTAGAGCTATTACGAGATAAAAATGATAACGTAGTTATTATTTGTACTATTGAAAATATGGATCCGATGGGAATTCACACCGGAGATTCTATTACAGTAGCGCCAGCAATGACTTTATCAGATACAACTTTCCAACGTATGCGTGATATGGCAATACACATGATGCGAAGTATTGGTGATTTTGCAGGAGGTTGTAATGTGCAGTTTGCTGTGAGCCCTGATGAAAATGAAGATATAATTGCTATAGAAATTAATCCTCGTGTATCGCGTTCTTCAGCATTAGCAAGTAAAGCAACAGGATATCCTATTGCAAAAGTAGCAGCAAAATTAGCTATAGGTTACACACTTGATGAGTTAAGTAATCAAATTACAGGATCAACATCAGCGTTGTTTGAGCCTACATTAGATTATGTTGTTGTAAAAATACCACGTTGGAACTTTGATAAATTTGAAGGATCTGATAGAACTTTAGGTTTACAAATGAAAGCGGTTGGAGAAGTTATGGCTATTGGTCGTTCATTTCAAGAAGCGCTACATAAAGCAACACAGTCGCTAGAAATAAAACGTAATGGTCTTGGTGCAGATGGAAAAGGCTACAAAGACTACGAGCAAATTATAGAAAAACTTACTTATGCAAGTTGGGATCGTGTATTTGTTATTTACGATGCTATTCAAATGGGAATTCCATTAAGTAGAATACACGAAATTACAAAGATTGATATGTGGTTCTTAAAGCAATATGAAGAGCTATATAAATTAGAAAAAGAAATTTCAACGTATACTATTGATACCATTGATAGAGAGTTGTTGCTAGAAGCAAAACAAAAAGGATATGGTGACCGTCAAATAGCGCATATGCTTAAATGTTTAGAAAGCGAAGTATACAATAAGCGTGATGAGTTAAAAATAAACCGTGTTTACAAACTGGTAGATACATGTGCTGCCGAATTTAAAGCACAAACACCATACTATTATTCAACATTTGAAAACGAATTAGAAACAGCCAATGGAGATATTTATTCGGCAAATGAAAGTGTTGTTTCTGATAAGAAAAAAATCATTGTTTTAGGTTCTGGACCAAACAGAATTGGACAAGGTATAGAGTTTGATTACTGTTGTGTTCATGGTGTTTTAGCCAGTTCAGAATGTGGTTATGAAACCATCATGATAAACTGTAATCCTGAAACAGTTTCAACCGATTTTGATATTGCTGATAAACTTTATTTTGAACCCGTATTTTGGGAGCATATTTACGACATAATTCGTCATGAAAAACCAGAAGGTGTTATTGTTCAGTTAGGTGGTCAAACAGCACTAAAATTGGCTGAAAAGTTAGATCGTTACGGTATTAAAATTTTAGGAACAACTTACCAATCTTTAGATTTAGCTGAAGATAGAGGTAGTTTCTCAAAATTATTAAAAGAGAATAATATTCCTTACCCAGAGTTTGATGTTGCAACATCAGCAGATGAAGCACTTGCTGTTGCTGATAGATTAGATTTCCCAATTCTTGTAAGACCATCTTACGTTCTTGGTGGACAAGGCATGAAAATTGTCATTAACAAAAAAGAACTAGAAGAGCATGTTGTAGACTTACTTCGTGGTATGCCTGATAATAAGTTACTTTTAGATCATTATTTAGATGGCGCAATAGAAGCTGAAGCCGATGCCATTTGTGATGGAGAAAACGTTTACATTATTGGTATAATGGAGCATATTGAACCTTGCGGAATTCACTCGGGTGATAGTAACGCAACGTTGCCACCATTTAATTTAGGAGATCTTGTGTTGGAACAGATAAAAGATCATACTAAAAAGATTGCATTAGCCTTAAACACTGTTGGATTAATTAACATTCAATTTGCTGTTAAAGATGATACCGTTTATATTATTGAAGCAAACCCTCGTGCGTCTCGTACAGTTCCATTTATAGCAAAAGCTTATGGCGAACCTTATGTAAATTATGCAACAAAGGTTATGCTAGGAGAGAAGAAGGTTACAGACTTTGAGTTTAATCCAAAACTAGAAGGTTATGCTATAAAACAACCTGTATTTTCATTTAATAAATTCCCTAATGTGAATAAGAAATTAGGACCAGAAATGAAAAGTACAGGAGAAAGTATTTTGTTTATAGATAGTTTAAAAGATGACGAATTCTATAATCTTTATACAAGAAGAAAAATGTACTTAAGTAAATAAGAAGATACAATTGTAAATAAAAAAAGGAGCTTTAATTAAAGCTCCTTTTTTTATTTTAATCATATAAGTTTTAAATATACAATGCCAGTTATAATGGCTATTCCAAAACTAATTAATGTCCCTATCAAGATGTATTCGGTTAGTTTTCTGTGCTTACTTTCTTTTAAATCTCCAAATCTAAATACCGATTTTGCTGTAATTAAAAAACCAACAGCTTCCCAGTGATTTGTTATTATAAACACAAACACTAATAACCGCTCAAGAATTCCAATATACTTTCCGGCATCTTTAAGAGATTCGTTTCCTTTAGTAAGCTTTTCAATATTCCATTTATTAAAAATAACTTTCATAATAATAGAAACAGGCTGTGTTAAGAATAATAAACAAGTTATTAATAACAACGTGTTTTCACTAATGACATTTGATATATCAAATACTTGATTCGTGAATAAATAATAGGCGCAAAAGATGCTAATAATATGAAACGCTTGATCTATAAAAAACCAAAGTCTTTTGGTAGACTTTTTTTGAAACAGAAGTTTTATAGCATCTATTATAAAGTGCGATATACCTATCAAGATAATAAGTGACCAGCGCGTAATGTCAAAAACTAATATGAATAATAGAGCAGTATGAATGGCAATGTGAAAATATAGCTTTGAAGATTTTAGTTTTAGTTTCTCTTTTTCTTTTACCCATGTTTTAGGTTGAAGAAAAAAATCACCTATAATATGAGCTAATATGAGTTTTATTAATAAAATCATTCTATAATTTTTGACTGTGCTATTTTTGAAATAAGCATTTCATTAACTTCTAAAATTTCATCAAGATAAGCGCGTTTCATACGTTTACTAACAGCATCCTGGCTAATACCAATAATTTTTGCTAATTCTTTTTGAATTTTATTTTCGTTTTCTAAATGTAATTTAACAATTTCAGCCGAATTAACAGACCAATTATCCATAAGAATCCCGATAAGCTTTAAATATAGATTTAGCTCGTTGTCTATATTAGGAATTCCTTTTAATTTTAAGTTTGTTTTAGATTGCTTTAAAATTTCTAGCAAGTTTCCGGAGTCTTGAAAAGCACTTCCATTAGATTCTGTTACCGTATTTCCGTTAAATGTTTTATGGCCAAAACCTATAGCCATTCTAACATCCAAGCCTTTTATCATTTTTATACAAGCTTTTATATAAACAGCACTTATAAAGGATTGATTAATATCTGAAATTTCAATTTGAAAGCTATCACCTCTAAATATTTCCCAATTGTTTGTGTTGCTACTTACTTGCTCTAAAGCTTGTTTTAAGGACGTTAGCCAAACATTTGGGTTGCTATGTTTGGTTGAGTTTATAATGTCACCAGTTATTACACTTGTCATGGCTTTTTTTATTTTATGTGATATTCTTTAGCTATCACAAATGAGTTTGATACTCAAATATATTCCTTTTTTATGGAATAATCAAATATATTCCTCTTTTAAGGAATAATTTAATATATGCCTTTTTTATGGAATAAAACAAAAGGGAAGTAAATAGGCGAATAGTGTGTTTTTAAATACTTTCAGGCAACTCTATTTTAATTTTGTAGCCCTTTAGGTCTTCAATGTAATTACCAAGAGCAAAAGAATCACTATTAAATTCTTGTTGACGATGTATTTTAGTGTCTTTACGTTTTATGGCTTTTAAAAACCGTTTTACTTCGGTTTTATCGTTTAAAATTAAACCAGGAACATCAACAGTTTTTCCATTATCATCTTTAGCAACCATAGTAAAGTAAGACGAATTACAATGCTTTACAGTTCCGGTTTGAATGTTTTCAGATTCCACACGAATACCAACAACCATAGATGTACGACCAACATAATTTACCGAGGCTTTCATAGTAACTAACTCACCAATTTCAATAGGGTTTAAAAAATCAACTGTATCAACCGATGCTGTTACACAATAGGCTTCAGAATGCTTTGAGGCGCAAGCAAAAGCAATTTGATCCATTAAACTTAAAATATAACCACCATGAATTTTTCCACCAAAATTAGAATGCGAAGGTTGCATAAGTTGAGAGATAGAAACTCTAGAAGAATCAACGGGTTTGAAATTGTGTTTACTCATCGTCATCGTTTATAGCGCGTTTTAAAATTGGTTCTGGTAGTGATTTTTTTGCTTTGGCACCCATTTTTTTAAGTTTTTCTACACGACCAATAATGTTTCCTTTGCCTTCTACCAGTTTATTCATCGCTGCTGAATAGTCACTTTTTGCTGCATCTATTTTTTTGCCAACACCTGTTAAATCAGAAACTAAACCTTCAAATTTATCATAAAGTGCACCTGCTTGTTTTGCAATTTCTAACGCATTACGCTGTTGCTTTTCGTTGCTCCACATTGTGTCAACAGTGCGCAATGTTGCTAAAAGGGTAGAAGGTGTAACGATTACAATATTCTTCTCAAAAGCTTTGTTATAAAGCGTATTGTCTTCGTTTATAGCAATGGCAAAAGCAGGTTCAATAGGAATAAACATCAATACAAAATCTGGAGATTCCATATCGTATAAATCCTCGTATTTCTTTTCTGAAAGCTGATTAACGTGTTTGTTTATAGAGTTAACGTGCGCTTTTAAATGCATTGCTTTTTCGTCATCTTCAGCATTAGCAAAACGTTCGTAATCGGTAAGTGATACTTTACTATCTATAATCATGCGCTTGCCATCTGGTAAATGTAGGACAACATCAGGCATAACACGCGAACCATCTTCGCGATTAAAGTTTTGTTGAACAAAATATTCGCGGTCTTTTTCCAGTCCAGATTTTTCTAAAACACGCTCTAAAACCAATTCGCCCCAATTACCTTGCATTTTGCTGTCGCCTTTTAAAGCTTTGGTTAGGTTATTGGCTTCTATGGTCATTTTTTGATTAAGATCTTTAAGTCCTAAAAGTTGCTCTTTTAAAGCCGAATGCATGCTGATGCTTTCCTTTTGAGAATCTTCAACTTTCTTTTCAAACGTCTGGATTTTTTCTTGAAGCGGATTCAGAATTTGTTTAATGTTTTCTTTATTCTGAATGGTGAATTTTTCACTTTTTTCATCAAGGATTTTGCTTGCCATTAACTCAAAATCTTTACGCAGTTGCTCTTGTTGTTTAGCAAGCTCTTCGTCGCGTTTAAGGTTTTGTTCTTGAAGGTTTTCAAGCTCTGTATTTCTTCTGGAAAGTTCGGTGTTTAAAAGGTCTTTTTCTTTTCTAATGGTTTCGCGTTCTGTTTCAATTTTAGAAATAGTGTCTTTTAAATCTTGTAATTGCTGATTAAAAAGTGCATTTTGTTTTTGGTTTTCAGATTCGGTATTTAATTTTAAATCTTCAAGCTGTTTGCTTAAGTTGGTATTGCGTTCTTCAAGCGTGCTCGTATTTCCTTTGCTTTTTAATTGAGCAAATTTTAAGCCCAAAAAAGCACCAATTCCAGCAGAAAAAATAATAGCGATAAATAAAATGAGTGTTTCGGTCATGAGCAAATTTTAAAAGTAAAGATAAAAAAAAAGCACCCTTAAAGAGTGCCTTTTTTATTGTTTTTGAAAAAATTAGTGATACCAGCCATGTACATTGTACATTACTGTTTTTGGTTGATTTTTTGCGTAAGCTAAATTAATTTCTTTAGCCGCTTGCACATAGTCTTTTACAGCGTCTAAAACTTTTAGCTTGTATTTCCAATCTCTATCTTGAAGATCAATTACTCTACTCTCAATTTTAGAAAATAAAGCTTTCACATCTCTAAAACAAGAAGCTTGAGGCTCTATAGATGCTAATAATGCACCAGCTTCGTTAGCTGCATTGATGTCTTGATTTGCTGCCCAAATCGACTGCGCTTCAAGTAGTTTTACTTTACAATCTCTATCAATAGCTTTTTGATATAATGATTTTATTTTTCCTTCTACTTTACTAAAACAATCGCTTGAAACAGGAACATTTGCTATTAAGGATAAGGCTTCTTCTAGGTTATTTTGATTTTCTAATACTTTTGCTTTTGATACTATTTGATCACAATTTGTGTTGTAATAATCAATTATTTTAGATTTTCCGTTAGCAATAAAGTTTTGTAGTGATTTATTACCGGTTTTTAGTTGTTTTATAGCTTGAATGTAAGCTTTGTTTTCATTTAGACCAACACCTTTCAATGAAAAGGACTCACTTGCAAATAAATCGCCAGAAATTCCATCACCTATATATAACGTTAATTCAATATTTAGAGCTACTCTTGTTGGCGCTGTGCCTAGAATATCTTTTGATATGATGTTAAGGTTAGGAGCTATTATAAATCTTGGATAGTTAGAATTTTCTCCAATTCCATTAGCAGTGATGACTTGTCCTAGTTTATTAGAAAGCATAGATTTAGCACTTGATGGAATATTTTCAACTTGACTTGGTATGTGTAAACCAAGTGAAATGTCGTAATTGTTTTCTTGAGCAAAAGGTGCTAAAGATATAAGACTTAATATTATAGTTAGTATTTTTTTCATGATGTTTTTATTTTCCTCCTAAAATTATTGTAGCTCTACCTAATCCTTTCATTACTAATTTGTTTGGTATGTTGTAAGGAGCGCTGCTTAAATATTTACTCAATTCTCTAACAAATCTTCTAGCGTCAATTGCACGTCCTTTATCATTAAAAAGAGGCATTCTAACTTGTTCAAATAAAGCCATGCTTTCTGTCATGTCTGTTGTATTATATCTGCCTTTAACGGTGTTAACATCAAGCCAGTCTTCAATAATATATCCAAGTTCTTCACCATCGTTACCATATTCAGTTTCTAAATCACCATCCCAATCATCCCAGGTTTGAATTCTCACTATGATTTCTCTTCCGTTTTCAAACATATCATCAAAATGAGTTTGCAGTGTTTCGGTAAAGTTATCCATGTGAGCAAGAACAGCTTCAGATAAAAGAACTGCGGTTTCAGCAGAAAAAGATGGCGCTCCGGTTCCTGTTGCAGTGGCAATTTGCTTATCAGTGTAAGAGTCTAGACCTTGTAAATTAAATGAAATAGATTTTTTTGGGCCAGTTTGATTCACCGTCCAAGTTAGCTGAATGATTATATCAGCTTTAGCAACTTTTTTTAGTGCATCTATAGGACTTTCGTTTATTTCGCTGCCTGAATTTTTTGATGTTCTCATGTTGTCTTCAGCAGCATTAGATTCTAATGTTTTTATGGCAGATTCCATGTTTTTTAGAGGGAAACCTCTTTCAGACATAAGTCCGTTTATTTGACTGATAACTTGAAGTACTTCAGCATTTTCCTGAAATGCTCTTTTATAATCAGGAACCTTAACATTTGACCCTTGATTGTCATAATTTATCATGTAGCCATTTTGATTACACCAAACATCACTAGGAACAACCATAAGGGTTGGCTTTTTTGCTTGAGAAAAGGCTAAAGTTGTTAAAAAAAGTAGTAATAAAGTGATTTGTTTTTTCATTATTGTAATATTTTAAAATCCAGAAGTTAAAGACCTAACTAAACCTTCTTTTTCAAGACGTTTTCTTAATAAATCAGTTTGTACGGTAACAATGATACCTATTTTATATTCTCTTCGACTTACCTTTAGGCGGTCGCCAGGAGCAATACTACCATCAGTAGCAGATGTTACATATTTTAAATATTCTCCACCATCTGCGAAAAAGGCATCAAAAAAGGCTTCGTGCTCTTGGGCTTTTTCATAATCTGAAACTAGAGGATTTAATGTTGTACAACCTTGTCCGCCGCCAGAAATTCCTTTAAAAACAATTCCATGAACAGCGTTTTTCATACCTCTAGAAATGGCATGTTTTGGGTTTTTTGAGTAAGACCAAACTTTGATTAGTTTAGCTCCTTTTTTTGCAATGCCTTGACATTCTATATCATATCTCCAAATTTTGGTGTCTTCATTAGCTTTGTTTTTTTTCCATTGAGCTTGTGTGTTTAAACTAAAAGCTAAAAAGCCTATTAGATAAATACAGTGTTTTAATTTTTGTTTCATAGTTTATTTATTTTAGTTTATTTGTCTAATTAGCATGCCTTGAAAGTACTTATTTTTTGGGCCTTTAAATGTTGTGTATTCAAATTCAGATGGGTTTTGATTTTCTTCAGATGCCATAAATCTATTATCCCAAATATGTTTTTTTTCAACTTTAATTATGCCCATTCTTTTATATTCAGTCTTTCCTTCTTTGTTTATAACTTGTTCTAGAACTTCATATTTATCACCTTTTTCAATGCCTTCTTTTAATCCTATTTTTGCAGCTAAAGGATCTCCACTTAAAAGAGGTGTTTTTGTTCTAAATACTTCATAGGATCTTTGAAGCTTTGCTATGACAGCATCAGAAGCTTTTACTGTAGCAACAGATATTAAATCATCATCAGATTTAGTTGTATATTTTGTACTTTGAAGATCAGCCCAAGCCGTTTCTTTACCTATGTATTCTAATTCAAAAGCATCAGACTCATCAAAAGCTTTAACTTTTTCTAAATCAATATTTGAGTCTTCTGTCCAGAAATTGTTATAGAAAATAGAAGCAACTTCATCATTCCAAACAAGTCTATATAGGTAAGAGTCTGTTTTTATAACATATCCTTTTCCAAGAACATCAACACCTTCGGCTGCAACATCAGCTACAAGGCTAACATCTCCGTATCCTGTAGCAGATGCTAAACTAGATACCGCAGTTAATAATCCATTAGCTTTTTTAGCAACTTCTTCTTTGTTTGTATATTTAAAGTTATTTATAACAACAAAAGTGTTTTTTATTAATTCTTCACCAGCGTCAGCAAGCAGTGCAGTTCCTCTTTCAGAATTTCTTGCTATATGAACATCTAAATCTGTAGCATTATAATTGCCGCGTTCGGATATTAAGTTCATATCAAACCCTCCTTTTTCTGACCTGTTAAACCATTTTGAAATTATTAGTTTAGCAACATAATTAGTGTTTAATGAGTCTGTTATAGCTGTTTGAATTTGTTCTTTAAACTCTTTTCTGCTTAATGAATCTTTTTCAATTTTTAAGATTGTTCTTTTTTCTAAATTGTGATTGTTAAACTTGTCTGGGATAGGATAATTGATAAATGCATTTTGAATAGTTGCTCCATGTGATTGACTAATGTCAGACATCATAAGAGTGTATAGAGAGCTTCTTCTATAAATCAAATCTTCGGTGTCAGTGTCGTCAGTTTGAGAAAAACAAATAAAGGATGAGCAAATAGCAAATGCTAGTAACATAAATTGTTTCATAAGATAATAATAGTTTTAGTTGGTTTTATTTAAACAATGATTTTCAATCTCTGTGTAAATATTATCCTTGTGGTATAAGGCTAATCTTATGCTAAAAATTTATGTAGGGAATTCCCAAATGTAAAAAAAATATGTAAATATTTATAAATTAATTACTGTTTCACTCTAAAACTGCCAGTTTTCTCATCAAAAGCGATCATGTCTTTTGGAAACAATTCATTAAAAACACCTTTTGAAATTAAGTTACAAGGCGTGTCAGAAATTACTTGTGAATGTGTCATTACAATCATTTTGTCACACAGTTGAATGGCTAAATCAATTTCGTGAGAAGAAAACAAAATGGTTTTGTTGGTGTCTTTTGCCAAGGTTTTTAAAAGCTTTAAAATGTAGGCTTTGTGGTACATGTCTAGATGGGTTGTAGGTTCATCTAGAATAATTAAATGTGTGTCTTGAGCTAATGCTCGTGCAATCATGACTTTTTGTAGTTGGCCATCACTTAACTCAAAGCACTTTTTGTCTTTTAATTGTTGAATATTGGTTTGTAATAACGCTTTTTCAATAATAGAGATATCGTTTTCTGAAAGATTACCAACCCAATTGGTGTAAGGTTGCCTGCCTAAAGCAACAAGTTCAAAAACGGTTAAGTTTTTTGATGCAGGTTGTTCGGTGAGTACCACGCTCAAGCTTTTGGAAAGCTCTAAATGTGAGGAATTTTCAAGTAATTTATCAATAATAAAAACAGAGCCATCAATTGGTGGTTGTACTTTAGTAAGTGTTCGTAACAATGTAGATTTTCCAATGCCATTAGCACCAACCAAACCGACCAATTCACCTTGTTGTAGCGCAATGTTTACATCATCAGCAACAACGGTTTGACGTTTTTTCTGCGTGTAACCTATTGTTAGACTTTCTGTTTTTAGTATAGTATGTGATTCTGTTTTTGGCACAAATATTTTGTTTTGTCATTCTGCGCTACGACGCAGAATCTTTTTTTTTTGGATTCCGCATCAATTACGGAATGATAGTCTTGGTTCTTTTATCTTGATTCTTACTTCTCATTTAAAACAACATTTTACGTTTGCGTACCAATAACCAAATCACTACAGGCGCACCAATTAATGAAGTTATGGCATTAATAGGTAAAGTGTAATCGCTTGTAGGCAATTGCGCAATACTATCACAAATAAGCATGACTATGGCACCAAACAAAAACACAGCAGGTAATAACACTTTGTGGTTGGCTGTTGTAAAAACTTGACGAACCATATGCGGAATTGCTAATCCTATAAAAGCAATTGGTCCAGCAAAAGCCGTAATAGTTCCAGCTAATAAACTTGTTGCAATTATAATGATAAACCGACTTTGATTAATGTTCAACCCAAGGCTTTTAGCGTAATTTTCGCCCAATAAAAGTGTATTTAAAGCTTTGATTGAGATGATACTCATAAATAATCCTAGGAGATAAATGCAGAAGAAAATAAACAACTCGTTCCAAGATAGGTTTCCTAAACTACCAAATCCCCAAAAAATGTATTGCTGTAGTTGTTCGGCAGAACTAAAGTAGGAGAGTACACTGACAACCGCAGAAGTAATGCTACCAAACATTAACCCAATGATTAAAATAGCCATAGTATCTCTCACTTTTAAAGACACAGCCAAAACAGACAGTAACACTAAAAAACTACCTAAACTAGCCGCAATAACTACGCTCCATTTTGAAAGTAAAAGTGTAGCAAGACTGCCACCAAAAATTCCTGCACCAAGAATTATAATAGCGACTCCTAAACTAGCTCCAGAGCTAATACCTAACACAAATGGACCAGCCAATGGGTTTCTAAACAAGGTTTGCATTAATAATCCGGAAATGCCCAATCCAGAACCTACTAAAACCGCTGTAAATGCTTTTGGTAATCTGAAGTTGTGAATAATGTAATGCCAAGAATCGTTGTCTATGGATGTAAATAAACTTTTAAATACGGATGTTACAGGAATAGATACCGAACCTAGGCTGATATTGCCTAAAAAGCATACCAATAACGTTACAATTAGAATTGTAAACAGCATTTTGTATTTAGGTTGATTAGGCAATTATTTCAAAGGTTTAAAAAAATGAGTTTCGTATTCTGGTAATAATTCTGGGTGACACACTTTTATAATGTCTTTTAAAACCAAGTCAGGTCTTGCAGTGCCTTCTTCATAATAGGTAACGCCACCAGTTGCTCCTGTAACATTTACAAATGAATATACTGTTTTGTTTTTAAAAGCATCAAATTCGGTGTAGTGTTCGTTAGCGTTTTTTAAAGCTTCTAATGAATTATAATACGACGGACTTAACCAAATATCTGCCGATTTCCCTTTGGTAAAAACAGCTTCAAAACTTAATGCTAAACTGCCTTCACCAGCAACGTCTTGCCAAAGGTAATTTACGTTAGCGTCTTTTAAAAGTTGTGCTTCAGGACTTGTACCACTAGGTAAATACCAAACATCTTTATGAAGCGCACCACTTAAAACAGTTGGTGTGTTTTTAACCTTTGAAGCCAATGTTTTTGCATTATTATACGCTTTTTCAATACTGTTGAAAATAGAATCAGCTTCAGCAGTTTTGTTGTAAAGAGCTCCAAAAAATTTAATCCATTCGGCTTTTGCAAGTGGTGATTTTTCAACCCAATCGCCATTGTACATGACTGGAATACCAGATTTTTTAATGGTTTCAAAGGTTTTATTATTGCCATCAATACCAAAACCTACAACAACTTCAGGTTGTAACTCTAGCAAAACTTCGGTGTTGATACCTTCATTCTTTCCTAATTC
Source organism: Corallibacter sp. (assembly GCF_048381695.1). Taxonomy (NCBI): domain Bacteria; kingdom Pseudomonadati; phylum Bacteroidota; class Flavobacteriia; order Flavobacteriales; family Flavobacteriaceae; genus Corallibacter; species Corallibacter sp. The sequence continues at coordinate 62,341 of NZ_JBLXHI010000005.1, forward strand.
TCTAATGCTTTCAGCATTTATTAAAGCTCTGGTTTTTTCAGATGAAATATAATCGGTTCCAGGAAAACCAACCAAGGTTTCTTCTACACCCAACAATTCTAAAGCAGGAATATGTGTTGTAGATGTCACGACTATTTTTTCAACAGGAGTTGCAATAATACCATCGTATTCATCACTATTTAAAGTAATTGTAGCAAGATTTTCTCTTGGAATTAAAGCATATTTAAACGATTTTTCAGCTTTTGGCCAAGGATTGTTTATGGTTAAAATTTTAAAATTTTCGTTATGTGTTATAGAAAAACCATTGGCATAACTAAATTCTGATTTTACAACGTCTTGTTTAACTTCAGTAGGTAGTTTTTTTTCGTTTTTACAAGCTATAAAACTTATAAGTAAAGCAAGTGTAAGTAGTTTTCTCACGGTGGTTAAATTTTTCATTCAAAAGTAATATTATTTAATCTTATTGATAAAACATTAAACAATAATGTTTAGTTTTGCATCGAATTTTGGTTCGAGATTGTTTTTCGATTTCGATTAAAAGGGAATCTGGTGCGAGTCTTATTTTTCAAGTCCAGAACTGTTCCCGCAACTGTAAGCATATGACCCAGCTAGAATGGGTTACTCTTAAAAAAAGAAGAGTTGCTGTGTACTTCAAACCACTGGTGTAAACTGGGAAGGTAAAACAGCAAAATGTAAGTCAGGAGACCTGCCAATTTTCTTAATTAAACAGTAAAGCTTTCGGGAAAAAGGCTTTTAGGTTATGAGGCAATTTGCATTTTATATTTTAGTTTTAATCAGTAGCTCAATTTGGTCACAAACAAAGCTAGATTCTTTGCAGCAGCTTGAAGAAGTTGTGGTAAAAGCAGATGTGTATTTAAAAACATTTTCTAATACACAAACGGTTAGTGTACTTAAAGATAGTGTTATATCAAGAAGCACATCATCTTTAACTAATTTGCTCAACTACAATTCAGGTGTTTATTTTAAAGAAAATGGTTTAGGAATGGTGTCTTCGCCGTCGTTTCGAGGAACAACAGCACAACAAACGGCAGTAACTTGGAATGGTGTAAATATCAATTCACAGTTTAATGGACAAACAGATTTTAATACGATTAATATTAGAAATTTTGATGATGTAACCGTGCGTAGTGGCGGCGGTAGTGCACTTTATGGAAGTGGAGCTATAGGTGGTTCAATACATCTTAATAATCAGCTTAAATTTAATACAGGCTTTAAAAATACAATCTACTCAAATTATGGTAGTTTTAATTCTTGGGATGTAGGATATAAGTCTCGTTTTTCAACAAATAGGTTTAGTGTAGACATTGCATTAAGTAGAGCACAATCTGATAACGATTATGAGTATGTAGATAGTGAAAAAGAAAACCTAAATGGAGCGTTTTATAACCAAAGTTTATCTGCCATTTTTGCTTATAAATTGAATTCAAAAAACATATTGAAACTATATAGTTACTTATATGATGGCGAACGTCATTTTTCACTAATATTTTCAACAGAAACACCAACCAAATATCAAGATGTAAACTCAAGAACTATGTTAGAGTGGTTAGGAAACTACGGTAGATTTACATCAACTTTAAAAATAGCTTACTTAACAGAAACATATAAGTACTTTCCTAACATAAAAAAAGACTTACATACGTTTGGAGAAGCCAAAACTTTATTAGGTAAGTATAGTTTAGATTATAAATTATTCAATAATGCTTCTCTACAAAGTGTTATTGATGTGACTCACACAACAGGAGAAGGTTCAAGTATTGGAAAAACAAATAGAACCATATCAGGATTTAGTTTGTTATTTAAGCAACAATTAAAAAATTTCCTATATGAAGCTACGTTAAGACAAGAGGTTACAAATAATTACGAAAGTCCGTTGTTGTATAGTTTAGGACTTAAATACAACCTAGGTAAACATTATTCAATATCAATAAATGGTTCTAAAAACTTCAGAATACCTACGTATAATGATTTGTATTGGGAAGGCAGCGGAAACACTGATTTAAAACCAGAAACGTCTTATCAAGTAGAATTAGGTCAAGAGCTGTCGTTTAAAAACATCAGTTTAAAAGCAACAGGTTTTTACAACGATATTACAGATATGATTCGCTGGTTACCATCGGGAAACTTATGGCAACCTATAAACACAGACCATGTAGTAACATACGGGTTGGAATCACAGCTTGATATTAATGTTAGGCTTCAGTCTCATAAACTATCATTGGGAGGTAATTATACCTATACAATATCTAAAAACCAAGATACCGATAAACAACTTATTTATGTTCCTGAACATAAGGCTTCTACGATGTTTAATTATCAATATAAACGTGTTTCACTTTATTATCAAGCGTTATTTGTTGGTGACGTTTTTACATTGTCAGATAATAATCCTAAATATATCATTGACGCATACACGGTTTCTAATGTTGGATTTGAGTATGCTTTTAGAAAAGAACAGCAGTATGTTTTAGGAGTTCAAGCCAAAAATATTTTTAACGAAGACTACCAAAGCGTAGCCAATAGGTTTATGCCAGGTATTCATTATAATTTTTATTTAAACTTTAATTTTTAGACTATGAAAAACCTATTAAAATTTTTAACTTTTAGCTTGTTACTAGCTTTATTAACAACGTCTTGTAGCAGTGATGATGATTTAGTTATCCCACCTGTATCATTGGGCGATTATGCAAATGGAATAATTGTAAGTGCAGAAGGAGGTCCTGCTTCAATATCATATATTTCTAATGATTTTTCTGTTATCGAAAACAATGTTTATGAAAATGTTAACGGTGAAGCGCCTGGAGTTTATTTACAGTCTATAGGTTTTAACAATAATGAGGCATACATTGTTTCAGATAATGTTAATGTTATTAATGTTGTTAATCGTTACACGTTTGAAAACGAAGGTGTTATTACAACGGGTTTACAAACTCCAAGATATATAGATTTTGTAAACGGTAAAGGCTATGTGAGTAATTGGGGAGATGGTAGTGATAATAGTGATGATTTTATTGCTGTGATAGATTTAGCAACAAATACAGTTGAAACAACCATTCCAATAGGAGAAGGACCAGAGCGTGTTTTGGTGCATGACGGAAATGTTTATGTATCTCACAAAGGTGGTTGGGGAAATAATAATATAGTTTCTGTTATAGATGTTTCTACCAATGCCGTTACAACAATTACTGTAGGTGATGTGCCTGATGAGTTGTTCATTAATAGTGAAGGAGAACTTGTTGTGTTAAGTGAAGGAAAAGCTGCATGGACTGGAGATGAAACTCAAGCATCAATAACTAAAATTGATTTAGCAACAAATACAGTTTCAGAAACCTTAACTTTTGCTAGCGGTTCACACCCAAGTCAAATGGTTTTTGATAATGGGAATATTTATTACATATTAAACAATGAAGTTTTTGAAATGTCAGAAACAACAACTACGTTGCCAACAGCCGCAATAATAGACCTAGGAAGCGCAAATGCGTATGGTTTAGCTGTGAATAATGGTAATGTATATGTAACAGATGCCAAAGACTTTGCATCAGCAGGAGATTTATTGATTTACGATTTAAGTACTGAAGATTTAATAAATACTTTTGAAGTAGGTGTTAATGCTTCAAAAGTTTATTTTAACTAATCATACTTCTTATTGATTTATATATTACAAAAACCACTCTAAATCCAGAGTGGTTTTTTTGCGCTATATTTTAAGTAAGTGTTAAATTTTAAGAAATATTTTAAAGCATGTGTTATTTTTCAACGATTTTATTTGTTGTTCAACGATTACTATGTTTGTTTTATAACAAAAAATTAAGAATTATAATATATTGATGGCTTCAATTAGCTAATTGAAAAAAATACTATTATCAATTTAAACTATTAATCAATGAAAAAAATTACTTTATTACTTGTAATGTTTATTGCTATTACAATGACTGGTTTTGCCCAGTTAGTGGTAGACGATACATGTTCAACTTCTTTTGAAGATATTAGTGCTACTGGGACAGATTTAAGTCTATCAGATGATGGAGAAGCAAATATTACAATCCCTTTTACTTTTAAATTAGATGGCGTGTCATCATCTGACTTAAGAGTAGGTAATAATGGGGGAGTATTGTTTAATGCTACTTCGGGAGATGTAGGTGTGGGTTCAACACCAACGTTACCAGGTTTTTATCCTCTTTCAGATGATATTGATTCTGATTACGGAGGAGTATTTTGGGAAGTTTTAGGAACAGCACCTAATAGAAGACTTGTAGTGTTGTGGAATGACAGACCTCATTATAGTAACTCTGAATCAGGAGCTACTTTTGAATTAATTCTTTACGAGACAACCAATGTAGTTACATTTTTATATCAAGATTTGGATTTTGGTTCAGGAAACATTAATAACGATGGTGTTTCAGCTGGAGTTAGAGTAGTTGGTGCTAATGCAATATATAATTATTCAACTGATACATCTTTAGCAGGTATATCTTGTATTAATTTTACTCCTCCACCTTGTACTTCAGCAGTAATAGATAGTGAAACTATAGTGCCAAATTGTGGCAGTTCAGAATATAGTATTGATTTAGTGGTTTCAGATGCAGGAGATGCAGGTACTGTAATAAATGATGGTACTACAGATTTTCCAGTTGTAGCAGGAACTGTAACAGTAGGTCCTTATGCCGTAGGAACATCGGTAACATTAAATGTAGTTCACACGGATAGTGCATGTGACTACTCTTTAGGAGATTTTGAATATACAGAGTGTCCAACATTAGTAAATTGCGGTACTCCAGTTAATACAACATATTGCTATACAGCAAGTGATAACACAGAGTTTACTTACCAAAGTTCAGATGGTTCTTCATTATATGTTGAGTTTAACGCAGGTGAGGTAGAAAACACCTGGGATGAGTTAATAGTTTTAGATTCTGATGGAACTACAGAACTTTATAATGGTTATGGAGCTTCAGGAGATTTAACAGGTTTAACTTTCACATCTTCAGGAGATACTATTACAGTAAAAATACAAGCAGATGGTTCTGGTCAATGCGATACAAGTGGTTACACATCATGGGATTTTGATGTAACGTGTCTTAACTGTGCACCAGCAGTTGCTTCAGCTGTTACAGTTGAAGATTGTGTGAATTCAGAGTTTTCTATTAATGTAACGGTAAGTGATTTAGGTGATGCGACAACCATAACAGATGGTACAACACCACAAGCTGTAGAAGCAACAATGACTTTTGGCCCATATGCTTTTGGGACAGAAGTTACATTAGATGTCGTGCATACAGATGTTGTTTGTGATTTTGAATTAGGCACTTACAATGTAGGTGGTTGCCCTCCAATTAATGATATTCCAAATGGAGCTATTACATTAACACTTGATGAAGGGACTGATTGTGGAGCTAATGCTATTACAGGCGTATCAAATGCGTTTACTACAGATTCTGGTGAAGCTGCTCCAGCATGTGGTAGTTATGGTACAGCTTCAGATAGAGGTGATTTATGGTACGCTTTTGTAGCTCAAAACGCAACGGTTACTTTAAATACTGATAACTATAGTGTAGTAACTTCTGTAGCAGGAGCTTATTATTCTGGTACTGTTGGTGCATTAGTAGAAGAAGGATGTACAGAGTTTGCTTCAGGTTGGCCTTGGGAATTATCTGGTTTAACAGTAGGAGAGACATATTACTTAAGAGTTTGGGATTACGGTAATGATCAAACAGGTACTTTTGATTTATGCGGATATTATTTAAGTTGCACGCAAGCAGAAGCAACGGCATCAGTTACTGATGACTGTGGGGCTTATACATTTACTATAGATGTTGATGTGACAAGTGCTGGTGATATAGTATCTGTAAATGATGGTACTACATCTCATGCTGTAGTAGCAGGCGTTAATACATTGCCTGTAACTTATAATTTTGGTGATACAATCACATTAACTGCTGAACATTCAGATTCAACTTGTGATTTTGAAATAGGATCTTATAGTAGTTCTTGCCCACCGCCACCACCAGCTTGTGGAGATAATTTCTATGATTCAGGAGCAATTAGTTCAGATTACTCTGATGATGAGAATATTACGACAACAATCTGTCCTGATGTACCAGGAGATGCTGTTAATGTTACGTTTACATTTTTTAGTACAGAAAATAGTGGTAGTTCAGGTTGTTATGATGGCTTAACTATTTATAATGGTGCTGATACGTCTGCTCCTACAATAAACCCTACTACAGGTACTATTTGGTGTTGGGATAGAGATGATACTACGCCTTCAGGTACTGGTGACTTACAAGGTATGACTATATCATCTACAGATGCATCTGGTTGTTTAACGTTTGTTTTCACTTCTGACAGTGGTGTTACTAGAGAAGGTTGGGAAGCAACTGTAGGTTGTTCTCCATTAAGCCTTGATGATTTTGGTCTAACAGGGTTTACTTATTTCCCAAATCCAGTAAATAACACACTATCTTTAAGAGGTGTTAAAGAGATACAAAATGTGGCTGTTTATAACATGTTAGGTCAGGAAGTATTACGTACTGCTCCTAATGCTATTGATCATGATTTAGATATGTCTGGATTGCAAACTGGTGCTTACTTTGTAAAAGTATCTATTGGTAATTCAACTAAAACTGTTCGAATAATTAAGAACTAGTATTAGAATTATATATTAAATTAAAAGCCGCTCAAGTATGAGCGGCTTTTTTTATTAGTATTAAAAATGTTTTTATTTATTTATATGCATGTCTTTAGAAAAAGGAGTAAGGTCGTTGCTGTCTCCTACAAAATTAAGAGGTTCTATATTTGATGCATTGTTAGTAGATCTGCTAGAGTCTTCAATGTGTTGTAATGCTGTGGCTAATAGTGGTTCGTTAATATCTCCTAATACGCCAAGGTTATTGTAATTTTCGGCTTGTAAAATATCTGGGGTTAAACCTTGACTATAGTCTGTAACACCTAATGAGTTTAAAGATTTTAATACCAAAGGTTGCATTGCGTAGCTATGCGTTTGTTTTGCGTTTTGTTTTCTAAAATCAGGAGCGTCATAAAGCGTAATTGATGCTTGAAATTTGCCAGTTGTTGTTGTGCCAATTTGAACCACATCCAAGTAAGGTCTTAAACAATTTATGACAAGCTCACTTGCAGAAGCTGAACCTCTTGTAGTTAAAACATAAACCCTGTTTAAGTTTAAAATGTTTAAAGGGATACCATCATCATTGTTTGTAAACCTATTGATTAATGATTCAGGCTCTAATAAAGCTTGTATATCGCTATTCCATTCTTCTGTACTAAATATTTCACCAGTATTATTAGCAATCATGCTTGATAGTAGAATTGCAGAGTTTACAGAACCTCCAGGATTATATCTAAAGTCTAAAACTAGTTCTTGTACATTGTTTGCTAAAAAATTACCAAATACACTATTAAGTTGTGTGTCATAAGGCGCTGTAAACCCATTATACATTAGGTATCCTACATTTTTTCCTGCGACTTCAAAAATATCTGTTTTAAAAATAGGGTTTTCAGTATAAGGAGCCTTTGTAAGTGCTATAGATTGATTTGTTGGTAATACAGTGTCATCATTTGTTTCAGGTGTATTATTGTCATTGTAGGTAGCCAAATTTATGGAGTAACTATTTGCTGATAGCAACAAACTCCAGTTGTTTACAGTTAATTGAGAACCATTTATAGCATTAAAAATATCTCCACGTTGTATGCCATTTGCTTCAGCGCTAGTTCCGGGTAATACATATCTTACATAGCCATAAACATTGGTGTCAGTATCATTAAACCTAAACAAACCAAACTCCATACCATTATTAAGTGTTGTGCCGTTTAACTGTTGTTCTAGTGTATTGTAATTACTGGTAATCCAACTAAATCTATCTATGCTTTGTGGTTGATAAATTAAACTTTCAAACAGGTTTTCTGGAGAATAAAAACCATTCAAATACAGGTTGTATTCAACATCAGAATTAAACCTATTGTTTGCTAGATCAGGCACTTCATCTTTATATAAGTAGTAAGCGTTTAAGCCACGCCAAACAAAATCATTTAACTCTATTGAAGAAGCAGGATTGTCATCCATATCTTCAAAACAGCTAGTAAACGTTAATAATAGAGTTGAAGTAAGTACTAATAATTTAATTGTTTTCATAGTGATAATTAATTCATTTTCAGAATAAAAATAGTTACTTTATCTTATAATAAAAATTTTGTGTAACAAAATATATAGTTATTCGTCGTAATAGTAAATAGCCTTAAAAGGGCTTTTATAAACCAAACCAAAAGTATGAATCAGGCAGAATTTTTAAATATTGTGATGCCTTTTAAAGATAAAGTTTTCCGTTTAGCAAAACGCTTATTAGTATCTAGAGAAGAAGCTGAAGATGCTACTCAAGAGATTTTACTAAAGCTTTGGAATAACAAAACAAAAATAGAAAGTTATAAAAATGTAGAAGCTTTTTCTATGACCATGACCAAAAATTTTTGTTTAGATAAATTAAAATCAAAACAGGCTCAAAACCTAAAAATTGTTCATAATAACTATACAGATTCTAATGTATCGTTACAAAAGCAAGTTGAGTTAAACGATAGTGTTAATTGGGTTGCAAAAATAATTGAAGACTTGCCAGAACAACAAAAAATGGTTATTCAGTTACGAGATATTGAGCAGTATGATTATGATGAAATAGGAAAAATGCTTGATATGAACCAGACAGCGGTAAGAGTCGCATTATCAAGAGCAAGAAAAGCAATAAGAGAAAAATTAACTAATACACATAATTATGGTATTAAATAATATAGAAAAATTACTAGAAAAATACGAAAATGGTGAAACCACCTTAAAAGAAGAGCAGCAGTTAAAAAACTATTTTTCGCAAGAGACTGTAGCGCCACATTTAGAGATGTACAAGCCTATGTTTGCTTATTTTTTAGTAAATGAAAAAGAGCAGTTTACCAAAGACGTACCATTAAAAAAGTCATTAAAATTTAATTATAAATGGATTTCTGTCGCAGCTGTAGTTGTTCTTTTATTTGGGTTTTATTTTAACTCATCATTATTTCAAGATGATGATTTAGGAACTTATGATGACCCAATGTTAGCCTATAACGAAGTGGTGAAATCTTTAGAGTTAATTTCATCAAACTTTAATAAAGGCGCAAACAAAATCAATTATTTAGAAGAAGTTCAAAAAGGTGTGTCTAATGTTGAATACCTTAATGAAATGAACAAAAAAGCTAGTTTAATTTTTAAAACAGAGTAACTATGAAAACTTTAATAAATTTAAAACCAAATACAATGAAAAAGAATGTATTATTATTTTTAATGGCAATAGTATTATTTCCATTAAGCTCACAAGCACAGGATATTTTTTCTAAATACAGTGAAAACCCTGAAGTAACCTACGTATCTATTAAGCCAAAAATGTTCCAGATGTTAGCAAAAATGGATATCAATACCGATGATCCAGAGACACAAGAATATATAAAAATGGTAAATAGTATTACAAGTTTTAAGGTAGTATCTACAGGAAATAAAGCAATCTCTGAAGACGTTTCTAATTGGGTAAAAGGTAAAAAAAGCTCTTTAGAAGAACTTATGGAAGTTAAAGACGATGGAGTTAATATGACTTTTTATGTAAAGGAAGGACGCGATTCTGATCATGTAAGTGAATTGTTAATGTTTGTTGATGGTCTTGGTGCATTAACTAAAGACGCTGACATTAATGTTAACGGAAAAAAGCGTGAGTTTGAAACGGTTGTAGTATCTTTAACAGGAGATATAGATTTAAATCAAATCTCAAAGCTTACACAAAAAATGAATATTCCAGGAGGAGAGCACCTAGAAGATAAAAAGAAAAAATAAACACACAACACATGAGTACATTCATGAAATATATTGCTTGTATACTAATTATGGCTGTATTATTTAGCTGTAATAGTAAAGAAACACTACAAACATACTTTGTAGATCATCAAGAAACACCAAACTTTACAACGGTAGATATACCAACAACTTTTGTGAATTTTGATGACGTAAACTTAACACCAGAACAAGAAGAAGCATACAAATCTGTAGAACGTTTAAACTTTTTAGGATATAAAATCTCTGAAAACAATTTAGATACTTATAACCAAGAAAAACAAAAGGTAAAAAATATTCTAAATGATGAAAAGTATGTCGAATTGATGGAGTTTAGTTTAAACGGAGGAAGTGTTTCTATCAAGTCTTTAGGCGAAGAAAATGTTGATGAGTTTGTCGTTTTTGGTAGCTCTACACAGCAAGGTTTTGGAGTTGTAAGAGTTTTGGGTAATGATATGAGCCCAGAAAAAATGATGGCACTATTTCAAGCTATTCAATCAGCGAATATTGATGACGAGCAATTAAAAAGTGTGTTAGATTTTTTTAAATAATTAAAAGTCTATAAATAACTATAAAAAAACGCTTACTAATCAGTAAGCGTTTTTTTATTTATTACAAGTTATTTTTGTCTTTACGTTTTTTTGAGTGATTTAAAATAACCTCTCTAACGACATTAAAAATTATAATAAGGAATAACGTAAGTAAAGCAATCAGAATTGCATAGTTATCTAATAAGCCTGTAATCCCTGTTATTATAAAGCCTAATATAACAATGGCACATAATATTAAAGATTGCTTATCTGTAAACATAACGTATTAAATTCCTGTGTAATTTTCTGGTGTAATGGCTTTTAATTCATTTTTAATATCATCAGAAACCTCTAATGTATCAATAAAATTTGAAATAGACGTCTGTGTAATACGCTCATTTGTTCTAGTTAAACCTTTTAAAGCTTCATAAGGATTTGGGTAAGCTTCTCTACGGAGTATTGTTTGTATCGCTTCTGCTACAACAGCCCAGTTATTTTCCAAATCATCAGCAAATTTTTGTTGATTTAAAAGTAGCTTGTTTAATCCTTTTAATGTGCTTTTAAAACCTATGATTGTATGAGCAAAAGGAACGCCTACATTACGTAAAACAGTACTGTCTGTTAAATCACGTTGTAAACGAGAAATAGGAAGCTTTGCAGCAAGGTGTTCAAATATAGCGTTAGCAATACCTAAATTTCCTTCAGAGTTTTCAAAATCTATAGGGTTTACTTTGTGTGGCATAGCGCTACTACCAACTTCACCAGCTTTTATTTTTTGTTTGAAATAATCCATTGAAACATACGTCCAAATATCTCGATCTAAATCTATGATGATGGTATTTATGCGTTTTAAAGCATCAAATAAAGCCGCCATGTGGTCGTAATGCTCAATTTGAGTTGTCGGAAACGAGTGCTGTAAACCTAGTTTTTCTTGTACAAACTTGGTTCCAAAAGTTTTCCAATCTATAGCGGGATAAGCCACTTTGTGAGCATTGTAATTTCCTGTTGCACCACCAAATTTTGCTGCGCTTGGTATATCATTTAGTAAGTTAAATTGCTCTTCAAGACGAACAACAAATACCTCTATTTCTTTTCCTAATCTTGTAGGAGATGCTGGTTGTCCGTGAGTTCTTGCCAGCATTGATACGTCTTTCCATTCTATAGCTAAACTTTTTAACTCATTAAGTACTTTAAAATATTCAGGAACATAAACATCATTCATAGCTTCCTTAATACTTAAAGGAATGGCAGTATTGTTAATGTCTTGTGAGGTTAATCCAAAATGAATAAACTCCTTATATTTTGAAATATCTAAAGCATCAAATTGCTCTTTTATAAAGTATTCAACAGCTTTAACATCATGGTTTGTAACACTTTCAATAGTCTTTATTTTAAGAGCATCTTCTGATGAGAAATCTCTGTAAATAGCTCTTAAGTTATCAAATAAGTTGGTGTTAAAATCAGCCAGTTGTGGTAACGGAATTTCACAAAGGGCAATAAAATATTCAATTTCAACTTGAACACGATATTTTATTAAGGCTTCTTCAGAGAAGAAAGGCGCTAGTGATTCTACTTTATTTCGGTATCTACCATCAATTGGAGATATAGCGTTTAGTGGTGATAATGACATGTTTGTGTTGTTTTTTAAGAAGTGGCAAAGATACTCTTTTTCACTGTAAGAGAGAAAAAATGGTAGTTGAAGTTTTGGTTATAAGTTGCTAGTGCTTTTTTATTTTGTGTAAAATTTGTTTTGCTCGTGCTTTAAAGCCCGAACTTTGCATTTGAAAATCACGTTCTAGTATTAAAACCAATTCTGGATGAATCCAATCATAATCTTGCCCAAGTAAATACAATGAATTCATTGAGTAGGCTTTTGGAGCAATTTTCTCATCATTAATCATATAATCAAAACAAACCTCAATAATACGTTCTTTATGTGTTGGTGTTAATGCTTGTTGAATGTCGTTTTCCGTTTTAGAATAGTAAGCTTTAGTAATATATTCACAAACCTTGGCAACAGGACGTACTGCAGGATCAAGATGTACTTTATGCATGTGTTCAGTAAAATAATCTAAATGAGGAATTATAGCTTCTAGGTTTTCACCACACATAAACTCAAATACCCAAGCAGCTCTACAAGAGATTTTGTCATCTACTTGAAATAAAATATGAAGCAATTTAGGGACTAAATCTGGATTATTTAAGACTAAATTTGCATAATATAAACGCTTTTCACGCGAATGATTTACATAATTTAATTCTTCGTAAAGTTGTTCTGTAGTCAAGGATTTTTATATTTTTAGGTACTAAATTTAATCAAAAATGAAGGTTGTAAAAAAAATATTGTTAGGATTATTGTTGGTGTTTCTTGTGGCACAATTTTTTAGACCTGAAAAAAATCAAGGAGATATAACGTCTATTGATGAGTTTCTGGCTGATACAAATCCGCCAGAGCATGTAAAAGTAATTTTGAAAGAGAGTTGTTTTGATTGTCATAGTAATGTAACACGTTACCCTTGGTACAGTCAAATAACACCAGTAAATTATTGGATGGCAGACCATGTAAACCATGGTAAAAGAGAGTTTAATGTGGCAAATTGGGATGGAAACTCTGTAAAACGAAAAGACCATAAGTTTGAAGAATTAATTGAAGAGGTTAAGAATAGAAAAATGCCTTTAGAGTCTTACACTTGGGCGCATGCTAGCGCAAAACTTTCTGATAAACAAATAAAAGCTATTGTAGATTGGGCAGAGCAAGTACGTTTTAAATATAGCTTAATGCCCAAACCAGAATAATTTTTATGCAAAAAAGACTACTTATTATTGGGTTTGTATGGCCTGAACCTAAAAGTTCTGCAGCTGGAAGTCGTATGATGCAATTGATAGCGTTATTTCTATCACAACATTATAAGATTACTTTTGCTACAGCCACGTCAAAAACTGATAACGCTTATGACTTAAAATCTTTAGGAATAAACGAAGTAACTATACAACTTAACAGTTCTAGTTTTGATGATTTTATAAGCGAATTACAGCCAGATATTGTTTTGTTTGATAGGTTTTTAGCTGAAGAACAGTTTGGTTGGCGTGTTTCAGAAATTTGCCCTAAAGCATTACGAATACTAGATACAGAAGATTTACACGGTCTACGAAAGGGCAGAGGGCAAGCCTTAAAAGCTCAAGACACTTTTGATAAAACTTATTTGTTTAATGACACCTCAAAACGTGAAATTGCTAGCATATACCGATGTGATATAAGCTTGATAATTTCTGAAGCAGAAATGCAAATCCTAAAAAAAGACTTTAAAGTTGATGAGCGTTTGTTGCATTACTTGCCTTTTATGTTGAATGAAGTAACGTTAACAGCTGCTAAAAAGCTTCCTTTATTTGAAAAACGACAACATTTTATAACTATTGGTAATTTTTTGCATGAGCCCAACTACAAAGCGGTTTTATATCTAAAACAAACCGTTTGGCCATTAATAAAAAAGCAATTACCTAAAGCCCAATTGCATATTTATGGTGCTTATGCTAGTCAAAAAGTGAATCAATTACATAATGAAAAAGAAGGTTTTTTAATACAAGGATTTGCTGATGATGTAAACCAAGTTATGCAAATGTCTAAAATATGTTTGGCACCATTACAATTTGGTGCGGGATTAAAAGGAAAACTTGTAGATGCTATGCAAAATGGAACGCCTTGTATGATGAGTACTATTGCTGCCGAAGGTATGTTTGGTGAATTAAAACCTAACGGCTTTATAGCAGATGATCCTCAAGAATTTGCTAGTAAATCAGTGCAGTTATATCAGGATGAAACATTGTGGGTAGAAAAACAACAACAAGGCTTTAAAATAATAAACAAACGTTTTGATAAAGAACTTCATGAAAAAGCATTTGTTGAAGTTGTAGAGAAATTGATACAAACATTAGATACGCATAGAATGAATAATTTCACCGGACAAATGTTACAGCATCAAACCATGCAGAGTACGAAGTATATGAGTAAATGGATAGAAGCGAAGAATAAGTAGTTTACATTCGTTTATAAGCCGCATCAAAAACAAACATATCATCTATTTGATGTAAATGATGTATACGTTCTAAACCTTTTCTAAAGTTAGGTTCTACTGTAATTATTGTTTCCTCTTTGTAATCGTTTATTGTGAGTGTTTTTATCTCGTTAATATTTAATGCTCTACCATAAATACCGTGCGTGTTACTTTGTGATGGTCTGTAAACTTTACCGTTGTTTGTATATGTAGTTCCAGCATTTCTAGCAACACGTGCATCAATAATTACAGGATTTAATCTGTGACTTTCTATTTTGTTTAATTCAGGAGAATCAACTTTGTAAATATAAAGTTCAGAATCGGCTTCACTTTCTGGAGCAGTTTGCTTGTTTAAAAACAACCACATTTGACTTGAAGTATCAGTGTGAAAGAAAGCATCTACAATGCGTTCGCCTTCAAAAGCAGTTTTGTGTAATTCCCATTTGTGAGGAAATTCAATGCATTTAAAAATCTCTAAACGTTTATTTTCGCTTGTTTCAGGCATCATAAATAATTGATTATTATACTCAAAAACATAAGGGAACGATAAGTGATAATCTAAATCTAAAACATCAACAACATTGGTAATGACTTTGTTTTCTACTTTTCCACACGATATTTTACCCAATTTGGTTTTGTATGAATAGTTTTCAAAAAACACATAGGTTGTATCGTTTTGTTTATGGAAAAATGGATCTGCCCAAAATTCTCCTTTAGGCAATTTTGCTGGTTTTATTCTAAAAAGCGTGCTGTGCATAAATTGACCTTTGCCAATAAATAAAGTCCAACAGCAAATACGTTTGCCAAATTTTTCAGACACTTTTTGTAAAACTTTTTTCAAAAACGTACTGTAAAAATGCCAAATATATTTTAGAGCAATTAGTGGTTTGGGAGCAACATATAGCTCATTGTAATACACCAATGATTTCGTAGGATTATATGTACCTTGTTTAAGAAGCCTCAAGTTTTTAAGAAGTAAATTAACCGAGTTTTCGGTAAGCATCATATTGGTTTTTGCAAAAGCCCAATGTTTGCTGTAATATGCTTTATCAATAACAAGACCGCCATCAAGTTCAGGCGTTAGTTGCTGAAGCGTAACACCAACCACAGGCTGTTTTAATGCGATTTCCCAAAATCCAGCAGGACCGCCTCTGTTTATAGCATTATCACCATGATGAAATGACCAAATGCCATAAGTTGCCGCATTTAGAATATCTCCTCTTATAATATTAAATTCAAATCGGAGTATGACATCTAGGTTATAAGCTTTTACTTTAGAAGCTTCGTCGTCGCTAAAAATATCTAGAAAGCCCTTTCTTTTTGGAAATAAATCTATTGTTTCAATTTGCTCTAAATAGGAAGTTATTTCAGGTTTGTTGACAGATGTTGGTCTCTTGTAGAAAAAAGTCTGTTCAATGTTCATCTGCGTATAAAATAAAAATTTACCAAAAAGGTTTTTACGTTTTAGCAAATTTGAAATTTTAGAAATTTTAGACTCCGAAACATCTTGCTGATGCCTTCCATCTTTCATTAATAAAACAATCTCAAAATCTGGGTTGTTTTTAAGATGTTCAATAATTCGTAATTCCCAGTTAAAAAGGCTGTTAGTGTCTCTGGTTAAAATTCCTATACGCATTGTCTGTTTTTTAGAAACGATACTAAAATATTCATTTAAAAGGTAACATGGTTTAAGAATAAGTTGAACGGTCGTTTTTTTAGGTGTTATTACAAATCAGATTCTCAATTTGATTAATAGGAAATAAACCATCAAATATGTACCTTTAAAAAGATTCGATTTAACTGTAAATTATCTGTATGAAAATCAATGTTTATAAACTCGTTTACGCTACTTTTTTCATAAGTCTATTATCTTATTCCTCTTTTGCACAAGTTAGTTCTCAACAAGTAGATTCTATTGTAAACTATGCAATGAGTAAATTTAATGTTGCTGGTTGTGCAGTTGCAGTAGTAAAAGATGGTAAAATTTTACATGAAAAAGGTTATGGTGTAAAATCTATTGTTACAAAAGAGCCTGTAAATGAACATACCAATTTTGCAATAGCATCAAACAGTAAGGCTTTTACAACAGCTGCTTTAGCTATGCTGGTAGAAGAAGGAAAATTATCTTGGGAAGATAAAGTGAAAACTCATATTCCAGAGTTCACAATGTATGATGATTACGTAGAAGAAAATTTCAACATAGTAGATTTAGTAACACATAGAAGTGGTTTAGGTTTAGGCGCTGGAGATCTAATGTTTTTTCCGCAAGGTTCAGATTTTACAATAGATGATTTACTGTCTAGTTTTCAGCATTTAAAGCAAACATCAGCATTTCGAACAAAATGGGATTATGATAACTTACTTTATTTAGTGGCAGGCGAACTCATAGCGCGTTTAAGTGGTATGACATGGGAAGCTTATGTTGAATCTAAAATATTTAAACCATTAGGTATGGAGCATTCTTTTGGTTCTTTTTCTAGAATAAAAGATATGGATAATTTATCAGCTTCTCACTCTAACGAAACAGGCGAAATAAAAGTGATTCCAACATTTGAAGAAATGATTAATGGTGCCGCAGGTGGTATTTTTTCTAGCGTAAATGATATGAGTACTTGGATGCTTTTACAGCTTAACCAAGGAAAATATGGCGATGGCTTAAAAAAAGAACTTTTTACAAAAGTAAATCACAATAAAATGTGGACTATTCAAACCGTTATGCCAACAACCAATAATCCGCGTTATAACACACATTTTTCTGGATATGGTTTAGGTTGGTTTTTGTCTGATATAAAAGGAAACATGCTTGTTGAGCATACAGGCGGCTTGCCAGGAATGCTTTCAAGAGTATTAATGATTCCTGATTTAGATTTAGGTATTGTTGTACTTACTAATACTAGTAATGATGGCGCAGGATTGTTTTCTTCTGTAACTCAAACCATCATGGATATGTATTTAGAATTAGAAGATTTTAAATGGATAGATAAATATGCGGCCTATTTGGCTTCACAACAAAGTGGGGCAGATGCCGTTGTAGACAAAGTTTGGGAAACCGTAGTAAATAATAATCAAGATGCGGTAAAGAAAGATAAATATTTAGGCGTTTATGAAGATGTTTGGTTTGGAAAAATAGAAGTGTTTATGAAAGGCAAACAACTTTGGATAAAATCACATAGATCGCCGCTCCTTAACGGACCTTTACAATATTATAAAGATGAAACATTTGCTATAAAATGGGAATATCAAGATATGAATGCCGATGCTTTTGCAATGTTTACATTAGGTGAAAATGGAAAAGCTAATGGTTTTACTATGAAAGGTATTTCGCCAAATATTGATTTTAGTTTAGACTTTCAAGATTTAAATCTAAAACGCGTAGATTAATTATAAAAACGTATCAACAACCTTTTTAACACCAATAGTAGCTGTTTCAGGAACAACAACAATGTTTTTATTACTGCTCATAGCTGGTTTAGGATCTATAAAATATGTCGGTGTGTTTTCTGGCACATAATGCATTAAGCTAGCTGCAGGATATACTTGCATACTAGTTCCTATAATCATTAAAATATCAGCGGTTTCACAAATATCTATGGCCTTTTCTATCATAGGAACAGCTTCACCAAACCAAACGATGTGCGGGCGCATTTGGTAGCCTTGTTTGCAAACATCACCAAGAACTAAATCTGTTTTCCAGTCCGTAATATCGTGTTCGTTGTATGTGCTTCTGGCTTTTAATAATTCGCCATGTAAATGTACAATGTTAGTGCTTCCTGCACGCTCATGTAAATCATCAACATTTTGGGTTATAATAGTAACTTTGTATTGTTGTTCAAGTTTTGCTAAATCTATATGAGCTTGGTTAGGTGTTACCTCAAAAAGTTGTCTGCGGCGTTGATTATAAAAATTTAAAACCAATTCAGGATTTTTAGAAAACCCTTGTGGTGATGCTACTTCCATAACATCATGACCTTCCCATAAACCATCCGCATCACGAAATGTCTTAATGCCGCTTTCAGCACTCATTCCTGCGCCTGTTAATACAACTATATGCTTCATAGTACGAAATTACTATTTTTAAATTTATATTTGAAGCATGATAGATTTGAAACTTTTAGAACATTTAGAAACCTACCTTACAGATAATAGAAGAACACGCTTTAATAAGGTTCTGTCTCAACGTACAAAACATTTTACTGTTGCTACTGAAGATGTGTATCAATTGCATAATACAAGCGCTGTAATACGCAGTTGTGATGTTTTTGGAATTCAAGAAGTAAATATTGTTGAGGAGCAAAACACAAAAAAGATTGACCGCGAAATAGCAATGGGAGCTCAAAAATGGGTTGATTTAAACAGATATCATTCTGTAAAGGATTGCATACATGATTTAAAACAAAAAGGTTATCAAATTGTAGCCACTACGCCGCATACTAATGATTGTGTATTGCATGAATTTGATGTTACTAAAAAATCATGTTTTTTCTTTGGAAGAGAGACAGAAGGTTTATCTCAAGAAGTTTTAGATGCAGCTGACTGTTATTTAAAAATTCCGATGTCGGGATTTACTGAAAGTTTAAATATATCAGTGTCTGCGGCTATTATTTTACAGCATGTAACTACAAAATTAAAACAAACAACTATTGATTGGCAATTAACAGAAGAAGAACGTTTAGCTAAACAACTAGATTGGATAAAGAATACAATAAAAAGCTACGATGAAATTGTTGATAGATTTTACAAAACAAAATAAGTATAAAACTAAAAAAAGCGAAAGATAAACTTTCGCTTTTTTTATTATAATCTTCCTGAACGTCTACTTCGGCTTAATACTTTATACTCTTCATAGCATTCACTTATAGCATCAAGTATCTGTAAATCGTTAGCGGTTTTTATAAATCCTTTAGAGTAGTTACATTGCCTAACTATTTCGTCTAAATCTACACGTTCTACTTGTAATAAAGCTGTAAGCATTTCTCTATCAAAACGATTAGCTAAAATATTTCTAATTTCATCATCTTGCTTCATTTTCTTGAGCTTACGCATTTCGTTAGGCTGTTTTCCAAACATACTATGTAAAAAATCTGCTGGGTTAAAAACAGCACCTAACACTTTTGTAATAGCGTTTGATGATTTTCCAGCTTCATAGCCTGTAGAAGGTAATCCCGAAATGCTGTAACGATAATTATTGTTGATAGGCACTTGTTTGATGTCTACTTCAAGATATCCTGTAAGTTTAAACTCATTAACAACAACTTCTTCTAGAGCTAATGCCAACTCTGTTAATTCTATAGTAGATTCTCCGTACTTTATCCAGTCATTAGTAACTCTTACTCTTATAGATTTAAATCCTAAATAAGAGAAATGTAACGTATCATTTACTTTAGCAGATAGCTCAAACTTTCCTCTAGAATTTGTTGCGGTTCCTTTTACTTGGTTTAGATTTACAATATTAACGCTTTCCATAGGAACGCCGCCAGATGCATTTACAACAACACCTTGAACAGTTGTGTCGTCATCTTGGCCATAAGTTACTACGGTTGCAAAAATAAAAGTAAAAAGGAGCAATAATTTTTTCATCAAGCTTAAGGATTGAAAAGTAAAAGTAGTAAACAAACTACCAACTCTTTAATCTATTAAAGAATTTGACTTAAAATTAACAAAAAAAATTATCTTCTAGAGCGTCTTGGTCTTGAAGCACCAAAATTACTTCCTGATGATTCAGAGCGTTTAGGCTTTGATGAACTATCAGAACGTCTTTTGTTGCCTTTACTAGAGCGTCTGTCATTTCTTGGTTTGTCGTTACGTTTGCGGTTTCCACCACCACCATCACGACGTCTTTTACGGCGACTTGTTCCACGACCTTTGTCTTCGGAAATTTCAACGTTTACAAATCGACCATTGTGCTTAAAGTCTGTGAAAAAAGCCAATACTTTTTCTTGTAAACCTTTCTCGGTATTAAAAAACGAGAAACTATCTTTTACATCAACTTTAAAAACATCATCACGACCTAATTCTAAAATCTCTTTTAAGAAATCTTTTAAGCTCATCCAGTCGTAACCATCTTTTTTACCAACGTTTATAAAATAACGTGTTGAGTTACCATCATTACTGCTATCGCGTTCACTGCTTTTTTGAGCTGAAATATTAAGATCACTTGCTTTTTGATAATAGTTAAAGAATCGAGTAAACTCTACCGAAAAGAATTTTTTAATCAATTCGTCTTTTGTAGTATCTTCAAATAATTCATTAATATTATCTAAATACTTATCAATCTCGTGATTAATTTCAGTGTTGTGAACTTTATTGGCAAGTGACATAAGTTGCACTTCACATATTTCCATACCACTAGGTATGTCTTTTTTCTCAAAGTTCTTTTTTATAATACGCTCAATGCTTTTTATTTTACGTAATTCACTTTTAGAAACAATAACCATAGAAACTCCTGTTTTACCAGCACGTCCTGTACGTCCGCTTCGGTGTGTGTAAGTTTCTGTTTCGTCAGGTAATTGGTAGTTTATAACGTGAGTAATATCATCAACATCAATACCACGTGCAGCAACATCAGTAGCTACAAGCATTTGTATTTGCTTGTTTCTAAATGATTTCATAACTAAATCACGTTGGTTTTGGCTTAAATCACCATGTAAAGCACCAGCGCTATAACCATCTTCAATAAGTTTTTCAGCGACTTTTTGAGTATCACGTTTGGTTCTACAAAAAACAACAGAGAAAATATCTGGATTGGTATCTGCAAGGCGTTTTAGTGCTTGGTAACGGTCTCTAGAATTTACTAAATAATACTCATGAGAAACTTGGTCACTACCTACGTTTTTACTTCCTACTGTTATTTCAATAGGATTGTGCATGAATTTTTTTGCAATGGTTGCTACTTCTTTAGGCATAGTAGCAGAAAAAAGCCAAGTGCTTTTATCTTGTGGTGTATGTGATAATATGTCTGTGATATCCTCATAAAATCCCATGTTTAGCATTTCATCAGCTTCATCTAAAACAGAATACTCAATTTTTGAAATGTCAACCATGTTACGGCTTATCATATCTTTCATACGACCAGGCGTTGCTACAATAATTTGCGCGCCTTTTTTAACCTCTCTTGCTTGTTCTGAAATACTTGCGCCACCATAAATAGCAACAACATTTAATCCTTTACAGTATTTACCATAAAGTTTTAATTCGTTAGCTATTTGTAAGCAAAGTTCTCGGGTAGGAGAAAGGATTAGACCTTGAGTTGTTCTGCTATCTACATTAATTTTTTGTAACATAGGAAAACCAAAAGCAGCTGTTTTACCAGTTCCTGTTTGCGCTAGAGCAACTAAATCGTCTTCTTGTTGTAATAAAATAGGGATTGCTTGTGCTTGTACATCACTTGGGGTTTCAAATCCCATGTCGTTAATAGCATGCAATAGGTCGTCATTAAGACCTAAATCTTGAAATGTGTTCATTCGTTTTATGTAAGTATTCGATTATATTATGTAGTGTTACATAAGAAGCGAATCGACATACTTAACCTGAAACTTCTTGGTAACACATCCTCACCTTGAGGAATTTACAACGCACTATTTTGCGTTTCAAGCTGCAAAGATACACTTTTATTTGGGAAGTGATTTTTTTTGCTTAAAAAAGCTAATAAGTTGATTTTTTTTTAATAAAAATTCTACTGATGATAAGCTGCATTATGAGCTAATGCGTTACCACAGCTACTGCAATTTCCAGCGCTGCCAGATCCGCCACTACAGCCGTTGTTACATATATAATGCCAAAGCCCAGCAGCGTTTTGTCCTGATGATGTGTTTGCTGGCTCAGCAAAAGGACTTGATGGTGTATTTGCTGGTGTTGCATTTTGATTGTTGTGATACGCTTGGTTATGCATTAAGATACTTCCGCAAACAGAACACATTCCTGCTGCATCAGATCCGCCATTACATCCATTGTTGCAGGTGTAATGATATACAATGTTTTTGTTTTTTGTGCTATTAGCCGGTTTTGCCTTGTTTGTCGTTGTTGGCACTGTTGTTTTTGTGTTCTCTTCTTGCGGAGAAGCCGTTTTAGCGTCGTCCTTGCATGAATAAAAACTTGTTAAACAAAGGCATAATATTATAAGAATTTTAAAATTTTTCATGATGCTAATTTTTGTGAGCAGAAATATAACACTTATTTTTTCAACTTACGTTTTTAAAAGATGATTAGTAATTATTTAAAAAATCAACCAATTTAGAAACTGCTTTTCCGCGATGTCCAATACGGTTTTTTTCTTCTAAAGTGATTTCAGCAAAAGTTTGTATGTAGTCTTCTGCTTTGAAAATAGGATCATAACCAAAACCTTGACTGCCTGATTTGGTTTGTGTGATAGATCCTTTACAAATGCCAGTAAAAGTTTCTAGTTTGCCATTAAGGTGTAGCGCAATAACAGTTTTAAATTGTGCGCTTCTATCATTTTTGTTTTCTAAATGGTGAAGTAGTTTATCCATGTTGTCATTTGCGTCACGTTGAGGTCCAGCATAGCGAGCTGAAAACACGCCAGGTTCTCCATTTAAAGCGTTTACTTCAAGACCTGTGTCGTCAGCAAAACAATCATAACCATAATTAGTTTTTACATACTCGGCTTTTTGTATGGCATTACCTTCAATAGTATTTTGAGTTTCAGGGATATCTTCATTACAACCTATGTCTTTAAGGCTTAAAAGGGTGATTGTTTCAGGAATTAACTTTTGAACTTCTTTAAGTTTGTTGAGGTTGTTAGTAGCGAAAACTAGTTGCATTTTGTTGTAATTAATGTATTTTTAGCGTTTAACAAAATTAGTTTAAATGATATTTAAAACGGGCAGATGTTCTATAAAAGTTATTAAAAGTCGTTGGGTTTTATTGGTGTTTCTTTTTTTAGTAGTTCATGCTCAAAGCCAAACACTAGAGTCTAGAGATTCTTTAAGTCTTCTTCAAAAAATTGACAGAACGTTTATAGATCGTGATTTGTCAAATTACTCACTGCGTGTTTTTACAAATTATAAAGCCAAGGTTTTTAAAATAAAAGATGATAATTCTAAATCTAGATATGTGCCAAATAATAGATATGGTATAGGTTTAGGGTTTGCTAATAGTAAAATGTTAATTGATTTAGCTTTTAACATTAAAAGCAAAAAAAACAATGCAACTAGGCGTTTTGACTTGCAAGGAACCACCATATTAGGAAAACATAATTATGTTAATTTTTACATTCAGTCTTATAAAGGTTTTTTAGTGAAAAATGATTTTGGAGCGCCAACAGTTTTTAGTCCTGATGTAAAATCATTAACAATAGGTTTTAATTACTTATATACCTTATCAGAAATAGAGTTTTCTTATGCGCTATTAAAAGCGGGGTTAGCCAAAAAAAATAAAACGGTATATTTTACTGGAGGTTTAGGTACATTTGCAGTGTTTGATTACTTTTCATCTGATGGTAATGTCATACCAGAAAGTAATTATGGGTTTTACAACAGTCAAGCTCAAATAAAACGTTACAATAGTGCTGCTATAGGTGTTTTAGGAGGGCTTTTGGGTGTGTTTATTTTGCCTAAAAACATTGTGCTTTCTTGTAATGTAATGCCAGGTATTGCTTTAATGAACAAAAAAGTGGAGCTACAGCACGATAGTTATAGACCGTCAAATCCTATGTTATATAAGTTTGATTTTTCATTGGCAGTTAATTATAATATAGATAGGTTTTATGTAAATGTATCTTACGGAAACGGTGTTTACTCTACAGATTTAGACTTTGATAACCGCTACCTTTTTAATTTGTCTAATGCAAAACTAGCAGTTGGTTATAGACTGAAAGTGAAAAAATAGTGTGAGTCTTACCAATATTTTTTTTGTTAATTGATGATTAAAATCAGCTTTTAAATACCCTTTTTTCGTTATCTTTATAAGACAAGATTATAGAACTTAAAACTTTAATGTTATGACAGTAAAAATAAGATACGTAAATATGGATTCTAGTGATGCTTTATCACAATATACCAATGATAAATTAGAGAAACTAGCTGATAAGTATGAGTGGTTGATAAACTGTGATGTAGCATTCAAAATAGACAATAACCAAAAAGAACAGGGAAAAATTTGTAATATGGAATTGAGTTTGCCAGGCCCTAGAATTTTTGCGACTTCAAATGAGAAAAATTTTGAAATGGCTGTTAAAGAAACAATCAGTGATTTAGACAAACAGCTTAAAAAACGAAAGCATACTTTTTCAGTAAAATAATATCATCTATGATGATAAGGCTCATTGCGTAAAATAGTAAAACCTCTATATAGTTGTTCTATTATAAATAAGCGAATCATCTGATGAGAAAATGTCATTTTAGATAGTGATATTTTTCCTTGAGACTTATTGTAAACATCCTCTGAAAACCCATAAGGACCGCCAATAACAAACACTAATTGTTTAATGCCGGAATTCATGTGTTTTTGGAGGTGGTTTGCAAAAGCAACAGAGTCATATTGCTTGCCATTTTCATCAAGTAAAATAAGTGTGTCAGTAGCGTTTAGTTTGCTTAAAATAAGCTCGCCTTCTTTTTGTTTTTGTTGAGCTTCGCTTAAGTTTTTAGAATTTTTAATATCAGGGATAATTTCAAATTCAAACTTTATATAAAAACCCAATCGCTTTTGGTAATCATCAATTAATGATTGCAATTGTTTATTATCGGTTTTACCTATGGCAAGTAGTTTTATAGTCATGCTTCAAATGTACAATTTACTTTTAATTTTTTGAGAGGCATTCTATATTCAAAAATCTATTCCTATTTTTACATTAAATATTTATGTTATGATAAGTCAAGAACAATTTGATACCGAAATAGAATTAATAATTACGAACGCTATTAGGGAAGATGTAGGAGATGGTGATCACAGTTCACTAGCTTGTATCCCTGCTGACGCTATAGGTAAAGCTAAACTTTTAGTAAAAGATAATGGAATAATAGCGGGTGTTGAGTTTGCAAAAAAAGTGTTTAAATATGTTGACAAGCAACTTAAAATAAAAACCTTTATAAATGATGGGCATAGTGTAAAGAACGGTGACATTGTATTTTATGTTGAAGGACCATCACAATCTATTTTAAAAGCAGAGCGACTGGTACTTAATGCTATGCAACGTATGAGTGCAATTGCAACAAAAACACGCAAGTTTGTAGATCTTTTAGAAGGTACAGATACTAAAATTTTAGATACAAGAAAAACAACACCAGGTATTCGTGCTTTAGAAAAATGGGCTGTGAAAATTGGTGGAGGCGAAAATCACAGATTTGCATTGTATGATATGATTATGTTAAAAGATAATCATATAGATTTTGCAGGAGGCGTAACAAAAGCAATAGAGAAAACAAAGCAATATTTACAAGACACAAACCGAGACCTAAAAATTATTGTTGAAGCAAGAAACCTTGATGAAATTCAAGAAATATTAAATACAGATGGTGTTTACCGTATTTTAATAGACAATTTTAATTTTGAAGATACTAGAAAAGCGGTAAAGCTGATAGGTGATAAATGTCTAACAGAATCTTCAGGAGGTATTAATGAAAAAACAATTAGACAATATGCAGAATGCGGCGTAGATTTTATTTCTTCAGGAGCATTAACACACTCTGTTTATAATATGGATTTAAGCTTAAAAGCAGTTTAAATATGTCTAAACCCATAGAAGATAAACTTGATAAAATTCCTGTAATAAACCTGTTGGTTAAGTTTTTAAAAAAAATTAAACTTCCAGCATTAGAGGGTTTATCATTATATGATCTTCTTGAGCTTTATATAACAGGCGTTATTAAAGGTGCGTTAACTACTAGGGCAAGTGCTATTGCTTTTAGTTTTTTTACAGCTATTTTTCCTTTTTTGTTGTTTGTTCTTATTGTTATTCCGTATATCCCAATAGATGATTTTAAAATTAAATTTTTAGAATTTCTAAATTCATTTTTACCACCAAGTACTTCCGAGTTTTTCTTTACTAATATTTTTGAAAATATTGATAACACACAACGTGGTGGTTTATTATCGTCAGTTTTAATAGTATCTATTGCATTAATGGCTAATGGAATAAGTGCTATTTTTTCAGGATTTGAGAATTCTTATCACGAGCAGCTTACACGCAGTATTGTGCGTCAGTATTTATATGCTTTGGGCGTTGCACTAATTTTAGCATTCTTATCAATATTAACGGTTTTGGTTTTTGGGTATTTTCAAATTTATGTTATTGATAACTTACAAACTCATGGCTATGTTAATGAAACAAGTTCACAAACGTGGGTTATGTTAGCTAAATATGGTTTTTTTGTGCTCATGGTATATCTGGCAACAGCAACCTTGTATTACTTTGGCACAAAAGAAGGTAGAGAGTCAAAATTCTTTTCTGTAGGTGCTTTATTTACCACCTTGTTAATAATTTTAACTTCATATTTATTTGGTATTTATATAGAAAATTTCTCAAAATATAATGAGCTTTATGGCTCTATTGGCGCTTTATTAATCTTGCTTTTCTATCTTTGGCTTAACTCAAACATTCTGCTTTTAGGTTATGAGTTAAATGCGTCATTAAATCGTTTAAAGAAAAGCTTTTAAAGTATGTCACACTTTATAGATGTTATTTTACCAATTCCTCTGGAAAAGCTTTTTACGTATCGTATTTCTAAAGCTGAATCAGAATTTCTTAAAGCAGGAATGCGCGTCTCTGTACCTTTCGGAAAGAGTAAAATTTACACAGCAATAGTATGTCGTATTCATGAGCAAGAGCCTGTTATTTATGAAGCAAAAGATATTCACCAAATTTTAGATGATACGCCTTTAGTAACGAAACATCAGCTAACACATTGGCAATGGATTTCTAAATATTATATGTGTACAGTAGGCGAAGTAATGCGTGCTGCATTGCCAAGTGCTTTTATTTTAGAGAGTGAAACTATAATTAGTAAAAACACGTCTACAGTTATAAGTGATGAAGATTTAAAAGATGATGAATTTTTGGTTTATGAAGCATTGCATCATCAATCATCATTAAAAATACACGACATAGCCAGTATTTTAGATAAAAAAAATGTGCTACCTGTAATAAAACGGCTTTTAGAAAAAGAAGCAATTTCTATTCAGGAAGAAGTATATGAAAAATACAAGCCTAAACTAGTACGTTATGTAAAGCTGCATGCAAATCATGCATCTCAAGAAAACCTTCAGGTGTTGTTGGATGAATTGCGTAGAGCACATAAACAACGAGAAGTCGTAATGACGCTATTTTCTATGTCAGCAAAAACCAAAAAACCTGTAAAGGTTTCGGAGTTAACAGAAGAAAGCCAAGCATCATCAGCAATTGTAAAAACACTTATTGATAAAGGTATTTTAGAAGCGTATTATATTCAGCATGATCGTGTTGAGTATTCAGGAGGAGATGATAAAGTGTCAAAAGCATTAAGTAAACCTCAAGATGTAGCCTTAAGTGAGATAAAAGAATCATTCAAAGCACATGATGTTACATTACTTCATGGTGTTACTTCATCTGGCAAAACCGAAATTTATGTAAAACTAATAGAGGATGTGTTAGCAAGCGGAAAGCAAGTACTGTATTTAGTACCAGAAATAGCCTTAACAACCCAATTAGTTAACAGACTACAAGATTACTTTAGTGAAAAAGTAGCGGTGTTTCATTCTAAATACTCAACGCATGAGCGTGTTGAGGTTTGGCATAATATTTTTCAGAATACTACAAAAGCCCAAGTGGTTTTAGGCGCAAGATCATCTATTTTATTGCCTTTTCAAGATTTAGGATTGGTTATTATAGATGAAGAACATGAAACATCATATAAGCAATTTGATCCAGCACCACGTTATCATGCACGCGATGCCGCTATTATTTTAGCTAATATATTTAAAGTCAAAACCCTTTTAGGGTCTGCAACACCAAGTTTAGAAAGCTATTACAATGCAAAACAAGGAAAGTATGGCTTGGTAGAACTAGCAACACGCTATAATAATGTAATGATGCCAGATATAGAGCTAGTTGATATTAAGGATAAGCATAAACGTAAGCGAATGAAAGGTCATTTTAGTGACCGATTAATAGCAGAGATGACAGAAACATTAGAAGAAGGTCAGCAAATTATTTTATTTCAAAATAGACGTGGGTTTTCTCCTATTATAGAATGTCACACATGTGGTCACTCACCACAATGTCCCAATTGTGATGTTAGTTTAACTTACCATCAATACCGTGATCAATTACGATGTCATTATTGTGGCTACAATACAGTAATGCTTAAAAAATGTGATGCCTGTGGAGGCAACGATTTAGATACTAAAGGTTTTGGTACCGAGCAAGTAGAGAAGGAGGTGAGCGCTTTGTTTCCGGAACATAAAGTTGCTAGAATGGATTTAGATACTACACGAGGCAAATATGGATACGAAAAAATTATAACCGCATTTGAGCAGCAAGAAATAGACATTTTGGTAGGAACTCAAATGTTAACCAAAGGATTAGATTTTAGGCATGTAAAGTTAGTAGGGATTATGAATGCTGATAATATGCTTAATTTTCCTGACTTTAGAGCGCATGAGCGTAGTTTTCAATTAATGATGCAGGTATCTGGACGTGCAGGTAGAACAGATACTAGAGGAAAAGTTTTAATACAAACATACAATCCGCATCACCAAATTTTACAGCAAGTGTCTACTAATAATTTTGCTGAAATGTTTAAAGAACAAATGGATGAGCGTCATAATTTTAAATATCCGCCTGTTTATAGGTTGATTAAAATTACCATAAAGCATAAGGATTATAACCGTGTAAATGTGGGAGCTGCATGGTTTGCTAAATCATTAAGGCAAGTATTTGATGATTTAGTTTTAGGTCCAGAATTTCCTCCTGTAGCACGAATTCGAAATCAGTACCATAAGCACATATTAGTAAAAATGAAACCAAAGCAATCTATAGTAAAAACAAAAGAAGCTATTGATAAAATAAACAATAGCTTCTCTAGTATAAAAGATTTTCGTGCGTTACGCGTAATTATAAATGTAGATAATTATTAAATGTTATTTAAAGCATCTACAAGTTGTGTCTTTTTATTTCTACTTAAAGGAATTTCGTAAGAACCAACTTCTACGTTTTTACTGTTAAATCTGTCAATTTTATCTAGATTAACAATATAAGATTTGTGAATTCTTAAAAACTTACCTTCAGGTAATTCGGCTTCAAAAGCTTTCATAGTAGATAATACAACAAGGCTTGTTTCTTCAGTAACAAGTTTTACATAATCACCAAGAGCTTCAATCCACTTAATGTCCTTAATATATACTTTACGTTTTTTAAGATTACTTTTTACAAAAATGTGTTCACCTTCAGTTTCGTTAAAGTCTAATTTAAGTTTGTGTTGTTCTACGGCTTTGTCAACAGCTGTATTAAAACGTTCTTTTGTAATAGGCTTGTGCAAATAATCAGTAGCATCATAGTTAAATGCTTTAAAGGCGTATTCAGTTTTTCCGGTTACAAAAATAATTTGAGGCTTGTTGTTTAAAACATCTAACAATTCAAATCCATTAAGAACAGGCATTTCAATATCTAAAAAGATTAAATCTACTTTATGAGTATTTAAGCCATTTTTAGTCTCTAATGCACTGTTATACTCAGCTATTAAGTTAAGAGAAGGATGGTTTTCAATTAACTTGACAATTGAAAGACGTTGTATCGCTGAGTCGTCTACTACTACACAGTTTAATGTCATAACATTTCATTATTTCGGTTAAGATATCGACAATAGTACGAAATTTTCGGATAAAAACCAAAAAACATCGGCAAAACGTTGTTTTTAACATTTCTTTAACAGTATTTATCTTTAAAAGAAGAATGTTGTAATATAGTTGTGAAATATAAATAAAATAATTATTTTTGCAGCCATTTTTAACAATAAAAAAGATTTTTTATGAATCATTATGAAACTGTTTTCATCTTAAATCCCGTTTTATCTGAAACACAGATAAAGGAAACAGTAAAGAAATACGAAGATTTTCTTGTTTCTAAAGGAGCGAAGATGATAGCCAAAGAAGATTGGGGCTTAAAAAAATTAGCTTACCCAATTCAAAACAAGAAAAGTGGTTTCTATCACTTATTTGAGTACACTGTAGATGGAGAAGTAATTACTCCTCTAGAAGTAGAGTTTAGACGTGACGAGCGTTTTATGCGTTACTTGACTGTAAAGCTTGACAAGCATGCAATTGCTTGGGCAGAGAAAAGAAGAGAAAGAAACAAACAAAAAGCGTAATTATGTCATCTATAGAACAACAAGCAAAAGGAAAGAAAGACGGAGAAATTAGATATTTAACTCCGCTTAATATTGAAACAAACAAGACAAAAAAGTATTGTCGTTTCAAGAAATCTGGAATCAAGTATGTTGATTATAAAGATCCAGACTTCTTATTAAAGTTTGTAAACGAGCAAGGTAAAATTTTACCACGTCGTTTAACAGGAACTTCTTTAAAATACCAAAGAAAAGTATCTGTAGCTGTAAAAAGAGCACGTCATTTAGCATTAATGCCTTACGTAGCAGATTTATTAAAATAACATAATACTATAACAATGGAACTTATATTAAAACAAGACGTTGAGAATTTAGGATTTAAAGACGATATTGTAACAGTTAAGAACGGTTATGGTAGAAACTTTTTAATTCCTCAAGGACAAGCGATTTTAGCAACTGTTTCAGCAAAGAAAGTTTTAGCTGAAAACTTAAAGCAACGCGCTTTTAAAGAAAAGAAAGTAATTGACGAAGCAAACAAAACTGCTGAAGCAATTAAAGCTTTAGATATTAAAATTCAAGCAAAAGCAACTGAAGGTGCATCTGCAGGAGATAAATTATTTGGTTCTGTAACTAAATTAGATCTTGTAGAAGCTTTTGAAAAAGAAGGTCACACTATTGACAAGAAATTCATAAACATCACTGGTGGTAACATTAAGCGTTTAGGACAGTACAATGCTGTTATACGTTTACACAGAGAAGTAACTTTTGAATTACCATTCGAGGTTATTGCTCAAGCTTAAGCAATTTACATTATACTAAAAGCCTCAACCTTGTTGAGGCTTTTTTTTTAACGTAATTTCTATAATCATAGTAAATAAATTTTCATGAAGTATTCAAGACTTACCAAAGAACAATTTGAAGAGTTACATAAAGAATTTATAAACTTTCTAGCAACACAATCTATAACAGCCGACGAATGGGAAGATATTAAAACCAATAAACCAGAGGTTGCAGAGCAAGAACTAGACGTTTTTAGTGATTTGGTTTGGGAAGGCGTATTAAGTAAAGTAACTTATATAGAGCATATTTCACCACAACAAATGCATTTGTTTAACTTGAATGACTCTCACATGCACGTTATTGCCGTAAAACTTAATACACCAATAGACTTAACAACAAGAGAAGGTTTTGATTGGTTACGAGAAAATTTAATGGATGAAAATGTAGAGTTTTTACAAGCAAAAAAAGACTACTCTGAAGACAAACATGCCGACAAGTTTAAGCTTATTCAGCAAGGTGGAGTCATTACAAAAGGCGACTTATACGAGTATCTTAACAAGCTTATAAACTAATAAACTTATTCCTGAATAGGCAAACGCCTATTTTCAAATTAAAACCATTATTTTTGTTTTATCATATCAAGAAACATCAAAGTTGGTATGTATATTTAATAATATAAAAAGAGATTTTCACTTACGTGAAAAATTACTATGGCACAAAAACCAAGCATCCCTAAAGGTACTAGAGATTTTAATCCAGAACAAGTAGCAAAACGAAACTATATTTTTAATACCATTCAAACACAATTTGAACGTTTTGGATTTCAACCCATTGAGACACCAAGTTTTGAAAATTCTGACACCTTAATGGGAAAATATGGTGATGAAGGTGATCGTTTGATTTTCAAAATATTGAATTCAGGAGATTTTTTAAATAAAGTAAATGATACGCTTTATGCAGAAAAAGATTCTGGAAAAATAACACCTAAAATATCTGAAAAAGCACTTCGTTATGACTTAACCGTACCTTTTGCAAGATATGTGGTACAGCATCAAAACGAGATAGAGTTTCCGTTTAAACGCTATCAAATGCAACCTGTTTGGCGTGCCGACAGACCACAAAAAGGACGTTTCAGAGAGTTTTATCAATGTGATGCAGATGTTGTAGGTTCTACGTCGTTGTGGCAAGAAGTTGAGTTTGTACAGTTGTATGATGCCGTATTTACTGCTTTAAAGCTAGATGGAGTTACTATTAAAATTAACAACAGAAAAATTCTTTCAGGTATTGCTGAAGTTATTGGAGCAAGTGATAAGCTTATAGATTTTACTGTAGCGCTTGATAAGCTTGATAAGATAGGTGAGGAAAAAGTAAAAGAAGAAATGTTGAGCAAAGGTATTCCGCAAACAGGAATAGATGCATTACAACCTTTATTTTCGTTAAGTGGTGATTTTGCAACACAAATTAATCAGCTTAAAACTATATTAAGTACATCTGATGAAGGAAAAAAAGGTATTGAAGAATTAGAATTTATTGATGCTGCAATTTCTGAATTAGGATTAAGTACAGCCAAACTACAGTTAGATGTTACATTAGCACGCGGACTGAATTATTATACAGGAGCAATTTTTGAAGTATCAGCACCTGAAGGAGTAGCCATGGGATCTATTGGTGGTGGTGGTCGTTATGACGATTTAACAGGTATATTTGGTTTAAAGAATGTAAGTGGTGTTGGTATTAGTTTTGGTCTAGACAGAATATATTTAGTTCTAGAAGAATTAAATTTATTTCCAGAAACTGTTACTAAAAATATCGATGTACTCTTTATTAATTTTGGAGATAAAGAAGCTTTATTTAGCATGAAAGCTATTAAAGAGTTGCGAGCAAATAACATAAACGCAGAACTTTATCCTGATGCAGCAAAAATGAAAAAACAGATGAATCACGCTAATAAGCGTAATATTCTTTATGTTGTTATAGTAGGAGAGAAGGAGATAGAAAGCAATACGTATACATTAAAGCACATGGTTTCTGGTGAACAATCATCAGTAACGCTCACACAATTAGTATCTCAATTATCATAAAAAAGCAAAAAAGCCTGAAAGTAAGTTTCAGGCTTTTTTAATATAAATACTTTAGTCAGGATTATTTTACCAATACTTTTTTAGTGATTGTCGTATTATCATCATTTGTTTTAAGATGTAAAATGTATGTTCCTGTACTAATTTGATTTGTTTTAAGTTCTAAATGATTTGCTGTTTCTAAATCATCAAAAGTATAGATAGATTGTCCTAAAATATTGAATACTTCAACAGATTTTAAATCTACTAATTTAGGGTTTTGAATAACAATACTTTCTTTACTGTTTGCATAGAAAACTTGTAGTGTATCTGCAATTTCATTTTCATCAACACTTAATAGATTGTCATCATGAAATGTAATCTCAAAACGATCTAAATATTCTCCAGCTAAAAGGAAAATTTCATAGTTGCTTTCTCTTAAATCGTGATAAATATTTAACTCTTTATCGTGTGCATAAATATTTAAATCATTAGGAACGTTTTCTAAAATATCAATTGTGATATTGTTCATTCCGTCAGTACTAGTATGTATTTCCAGAGGAAGAATTGTTGCTTGGTTTATTTCATTGATACCTTGTACGGTGTATTTTTTATCTTCAATTAGCCAAGCCATATCGTCTATTTGATACTCTTTATCATCAGTTATTTCTGCATCAAATCCCCAGTCTTCACCAGCAGTGGCTCTATCATCAACTGTAACCAATAACTGTCTGTGAATGGTGTTTACAGAGTTGAAACCAATGCGCAGTTTCATTCTTTCATCAACAATTTCTGTACTGTTCTCTGTGGTAGATGCTGAATTGCTGTTTCTCATAAATACAGAGGCAGCAGTTCCTTCTTTTTGAAATACACGTTGACCGTTATTGAAGTTTATGGTTCCAGAGTTATCACTTGTTACAAAGAACCCTTGTCCAACTGGGATATAACGTCCAGGTGTTTTTGTTCCGGTTCCTACTTGTGCTACATCAGGATCTGGTGTGCCATAAGCTGCGGCAGGTACGCCACCAGAGAAATTGTAAGTTCCGTAACCGCCTTGATATTCAGCAGTAACATGAGAACCGCCGCCCCAATGTTCCCAGAAATATAATGTTCCGCTTATAGATGGGTCTATTTCAGGATAAGTTCCTGAACCTGATGGGTCTGTATAATCTAACCTAGCACCATTATCAATTATAAATTGTTCGGCATCTATGGCAGAAGCATAAGGGTTTCCAACAAGGTAATCGTTACCAGCGTTTATTGTTAGGTTAACATCTCCGTTGTTAGGTTTTCCGTCAAACACGTAGTTTTGCTCTAATGACACTGTTCCGCCAGTATCAGCAACACCTTTCATAGTAAATCCTTCTCCTGCTAAAATAGTACCAGTATTTCTAACGTGTTGCCAAGAAGAATAGTCACCACTTGGTAAATTTCCAAACTTCCAAATCCAATAATGAGCAATACTCAAGCTTGGTGATGTGGCACCATTATAACCACTAACAAACGTGATGTTTGAAGGTGTAGCAGGTGTTGTTCCGTCTTTTAATATATTGTTATTTAGTGAGTAACTGTAGTTGTTTGACGCAGATGTTCCTGTACCAACAGGAGAAGACCAATAGTTGTAAGTATAAAAATCTTGTGTTCCTTGTTGGTCTTTTTCTAGGCTACCAGAAGTTCCTACGACTAAATCACTATCTAAAGTTTGAATAAGTTGAGATTCTCCT
The DNA here is from genome assembly GCF_048381695.1 of Corallibacter sp. Classification (NCBI taxonomy): domain Bacteria; kingdom Pseudomonadati; phylum Bacteroidota; class Flavobacteriia; order Flavobacteriales; family Flavobacteriaceae; genus Corallibacter; species Corallibacter sp. The sequence goes on from NZ_JBLXHI010000005.1 coordinate 97,635, forward strand.
TCTAAATCTATTTTACCATCTAGATTAAGGTAATGAGAAATTGTAACACCATAACCGTTTTCGGTTGCATTGTCTCCATCTACTGTTAGTTCATTACTGTCAACAAATAAAGCTAGTAGGTTTCTGTTTCCAGCATTTCCTGTAGCAAGCCCGCTATTATCCATAGTAATATTATGGTTGGTTTCAACAATATTCCAGTCTACTGTTATTGTGTTGTCTACAATAGAGTTTGCACCTGGTTTAGTTTGCATGTTTCCATTTTCCCAAGTAGCATCTGCATCCCATGAACCACCACTAGCGGCAGAAATATAAGGTAATGGCGCAGTTTGTTTATCAACAGTTTTTAAGTTTCTTAAAGCACCTTGATGACCGTTACCTGATTCATCTTTTGTGTTTGTGTAGGTATAGATAGACATAGGATAATATCCTGCTAAATCACTCCAAGGTAAAGTTGCAATGTCATTTTTGGTAGGTGTGATACTCCTAGTTTCAAAGTAGGAACCGCTAACAAAACTTGAATTTTCTTCAATTTCTTGATTCATGATATAATGAAGTTGATCTAATGTTAAAGCAGTATTCCATACACGAACCTCATCAATATTTCCGTGGAAAAATGCTTGAGGTGTGTTTTTATCAGCAGCAGCTATATAAAAAGATTGGTTTGTGTCTTCAGGAGCAGATAAGTTAGCCTCGTTGTCTAATATTCCATCAATATACAAGAAAGCTCGCGTACCGTTATAAATAACAGCTAATTGATGCCATTGATTTTTTGGAATTGTTGTATTAGAAGTTATTGATTGCATGCTTCCAGAAGCTCTTTTCCAAGATACTTGGAATTTTCCGGTACTTGTTATTTTAAAGTCGTATCCTTCTGTATATGCTGCATTTCTTTTAGAAAGAATAGAGGTGTTGTTTGAATTAGTGTTTGCGTTTACCCATGCCGAAATTGTAAATCCTGTAGGGTTTAAGTCTAATGCATCTTCCATGTCTACGTAATCTGTAGAGCCATTGAAGTAAATAGATCTTATAAACTCACGTTCAGGAGCCCAGCCAAATGTAATATATTCAGTGCCATCAAAATCATAGTCTGCATATAAATAGCCTCCAGATTCTGTCATTACTCTATAATCTGCAGAAGGATCAAAAATTCCATTTTGAGATATAAACATTAAATATTTACCATCAGGAGGGTTAGCTGTTCTTACTGCACTCACAGGAATGGAAACCTCAACTTTTGGGATATCGCCACCATGTTCTTTTACTTTCCAAATACGTGGAATAGCAGTAAAGGTAACAATTGTTTGTAATGAAGGATCTCCTATATTGGCACTCATATCAACATTAACAACAGTTGGTTCACCGTTAATGTCAGCATTATTATTTCCCCACATTAAAAACTCTCTGTCATTTAATGTTGTTGTATTTGCTATATTTTCTTTGTTTGTATTGTATGTGTCGGTGAGTGCCATGGTTAAGAATCCGCTTGTTGGTCCTAATCCATCAGCTTCGTCATTTTGACTTCTAGATTGTCGTTGATCTAATAAGGAGGCATCATCACGTCCTATACCAGCAACATCATAGTTGTGGCCTACATTATCACTTGTATCCCAAATTATAGATCCTTGAGAATCAATATAGTCTACGTCATTTAATCTGTGGTCTGCTAATCCGCTTGATGCATCTTGAAGTGTAACTCCGTATTTTACAGCTAAATAGCTTTGTATTTTTTGTTGGTTAATAGCAGAGTTTGGCGATGTATATGAAATGATTTCGGTTATCATTCCATTCATTTGAGATGTTGTTCTTCCTGTAATACCACTTCGTCCTGTACCTATAAGAAATTGTAAATTATTAAATTCATTAAAGTTTAGGTTAGTGCCGTTACCAGCTTGACCAGTAGTGTTATCAATACGTTTACCGTTTTTATAAATTTCTGACAAAGTACCTGAAGCGTTGGTTTTAACATTAACTATTATAGGGTGATTTCTATAAGTAGTACTTGTTGAAGTAAAAGCTCTACCATAAGACGTGTCATTAGGTCCTGCATTTGAAGCATTAGGGAAAGAACTTATGTTATGCGCTAATACTTCATTGCTGTAACGAGCTGTAGAACTTCCCATTGCTAAACCAGTTGCATCTTCGTGATAAGCTTCGTCAGAGAATCTTCCACCAATTACAAATTCTCTACCAGGAGAATAGCTTCCGGTATTGGTGTCTACTTCATCATCACTTCTAAATACAGCAAAATAATCTTGAGCAAAGTATCCGCCTTTACCATTCATGTATTCTATATTATCATGGTCAAAGTCTGCTACAGGATTATAATTCATGTTTCTATTTATGTTATCCCTGTATGTTGGTGCTAGTGTGTTTGAAGCGTAAGCATCTTCTTTATCTAATGATGTATCGTAAGCTTGATCTTCCCAATTAGTTAATTTGCTACCATCTGTAACAGAAATACCCGTATTGGTTTTTAGCCATAACCTTAAGTTTCCTGTCAGGTTAGCAGGAGCAACTGTTGCACCTGATAATGCTGTGATAGGATTAGCTTCAATTAATACGTTATCAAAGGCAACACCATCTTGATTTGTGCTATTGTCAGATCTAAATTGCACTCTAAACCTTACATTAGATACATTAGAAAATGTTCCGTTAGGTAGTGTTATAGAAGATCTTTCAAATTGGCTATGAGGATTAAAGGCAGGATCTGCTGAATGTCCGTCTCCGCTCCATCCATCAGAACTTAATGCACTAACATTACCACCATACCATTTTGTTCCGCTACCACTTGAGCCTAAAAGAACAAAAGGGTTACCATTAACAGAATACAATATTCGCATTCCGTCTGTATTACTTTGCGTATTATATTTAATGTCAATACTTAATTTAAGATCTTTTAATCCTGTAAAATTTAATACGGGACTTTGAACAACAATATTAGTATTGTTACTATAGTTATTGTAGTTTGTATTTCTCCAGAAAGAACCTTCTCCCATTTCATTTGCTGTTCCAAAGCCATTAGTCCATACCCATGAATCATTGGTACTTGTTGTGTTTGTCCAGCCTCCATTATTAGAATCAAAATTTTCATAGTATGCCGTATACATAGGTGGTAAAGGATTGGCATTACCTTGTACTGTAAATGTATATGGGTTTTCGTTACTATCATTATTTGCAATTTGTATTACAGATGTTACTGTACCAGAGGTGCTAGGAGCATATTGTACAGAAAAGTTAGAGGAAGCTCCACTTGCAATTGTAGCTGATGGTGTAGATGTTATAATAAAATTACTATTACTACTTGTAATTGTGCCAATATTTAAGGTTGAACTTCCTAAATTTTGAATTGTAAATGTATGGGTTCTTGTAGCGCCTTCATTTATAGTTCCAAAATCAGTGTCATCTGTTGTTGTTGGTGTCGTGTCACTATTGTTTATAGTGTTACCATTTCCAACCAAATTAATTTCAGGTTGTGGTGAACCTCCAGAAATATTAATGGTATAATCTTCAACTTCACCGAAACTAAAAGAACCACAAGAAGAATCTGGCTCTGTGCTGTATCTCATACTAACCCTCATTCTTGTATTTCCGGTGATAGCAGTTCCAGGCACTGTAAATGTTCCTGATACAGATGTGTTATTTGTGGCTGCTCTGGAATAAACTTCTTCTCCTGCATCAGCAAAATCACCATCATTATTATAATCAATCCAAACTCGGTATCCTTCATCAAAAACAGTTCCAGTCCAGAAAGGAGTTATAGTAATGGTGTAATTATTACCTCGAGTTAATGTGGTTGATATAGCAGTGAAGTTAGAGTATCCTGTACTAGTCGTACCTGCTCCAGAACTATTATTAATAGTATTGAGCTGAACTCTACCTATATACTCATCGCTTGTATTATCGCCGTTTGATGCGCAATATTGTGAAAATGTATAATTTGAAATAAAAAGCACAAAAAGTACGATTATGCGCTTACATACTGAAATTGTAATATTTTTCATAAGCAGATTAATTTAGTTTTGGGACTAATTAATTGATTAATAATTAGACAAATATAAATAAAAACATCTGTGAAATGCAAAAAAAATCGATGAAATGTAATATAACTTTTAAATTGTTGTTTTTTAGGTGTTTAAAGGCTGAAAAACTGCTTTTTCAGCCTTATTTGTTTACAACTCTTATTTTTTTATAATTCTCTTTATAATATGAGATTGTGTAGTATTCTCGGTCACTTTTATAAAATAAGTGCCGCTAGATAATGAGCTTAAATTTGTTACCAAAATCTCATTGTTTATAGGCGATTGATTTTCTAAACTTAATACAGACCGGCCGCTAATGTCATATACATTTATTCCAACACTTGTATTTATGTTATTTAATTTTACTTGTATCGTATTATTAAAAGGATTTGGATATACTGAAATATCACTTTCACTAAAAGTACTTGTGTTTAATGTAGAATCTATAATATCTACAGTGTAATCTTCAACTTCACCATAATTAAATGTTTCGCAAGGATCATCTGCTGTGTTTCCTGTACCTCCAAAATATTTCATTATTACACGCATTCTAGTTGTTCCAGTGCTAGCTGTAGGTATATTTGGTACATTAAATGTCGAACTTACAGGGTTGTTTTGGGAAGCTCCGCTTTCAAATATTTTTTCTGAATTTTCAAACGTGCCATTTTGATTAAAATCGATCCAAACTGACACTGCTTCGTTATATAAGTCTCCTGTCCAATATTTTGATACACTAATTGTATTTCCTGTAGAATTTAAATCTAATGTAAAAACAGTACTTGTTAAATCAGAATACCCTGAACTTGTTGATGATTCTGTATTGCTAGTGGTTCCGTTTATGGTTACAGCACTAATATACTCTTCACCTATGTCATCTCCTTCAGCATCACAATAGTTCACTGCGGTTGTGGCAAATTGTTCTGAACTAGAATATGAAGAAAAACTACTGCTACAATGTGTACGTACTTGGTATTCATAAATTGTTTCAGGTGATAAGTTTATTAGGTCGTTATCAGGGCTGCTTAAGTTTGTAACTTCTGTCCAAGTTGATGTACCTGCAACTCTATATCGTAATGTATAGGTTGCTGAAGGAACATTATCCCAGCTTACTGTAGCAGAATTTGCAGTAATACTTGTAGCCATTAATCCTGTAGGAACTGTTGTTTCACAAGGAATTTGAATGCCTATTATTTTAAATTCATCAAAAGTAAACCCTTCAAAATTCATGTTTGCATAACGGTCTTGTCTGTTGCTGCCGTCTGTTCTAAACTCAAATCTTAAGTAAACAGTGTTTTCTTCAAAAAGAAAGCTGTTGTTTGATGCATCAATAACATATTCTTCCATATTCCATCTGCCTTGAGTGTCACCATCATAAAGAGGCTCTCCGTCTGGTTGAAAATCATTATTAGTTGATGATTTTCCTGAATATGTGTTATTAGCGTCTGGAGCTCCTGGCTTTGTAAGCTTACCACAAAGTGGCGTCCAGTTTGTGCCATCTGTAGATCCTTCTAGTTGTACATAATCAAAACTACGCTCTAAATCCCATTTAGCATAAAATTGAATAACAGAACTAGGTAGTCCGCTTAAGTCTACAGAACCATTCATTTGAATTCTTTTTGTTGAACTGTTGCTGTAAGAACCTCCATTTGTTGATGTTATAGCAGTGCCAGAATAAGCGTTTGAAGTGCTATACCATGTTCCTGTGGTTTGACTCCAGTTAGACAATGCGTCTCCATTAAATAAAACGGTTGGTGTGTAATGTTTTACAATATTAGCTTCGTATAAAACATTGTCAGAAGCATAGTCATTTGTTAGTACAACTTTAAATTCTATTTTATCATTTGTTTGAATACTAGGGCTTAATGTGTAGTTAATGGCCACATCATTTTGTTGTAATACAGTCATACCAGAAAGCACAACAGGAGCTCCTACAGACTGTATGTTTGAAGAAACAGGCGTAACGGTAACAGTGAAATTACTTGCTGTTTGTCCTAAATTTTCAACAGCAAATTTTAAATCACCTGATAGGTTAGCAATATTACTTTGGTTAAAGTCATGAAGCTTGGCATATTTACCACTAAAGTATGCAGCCATAAAATTCATGCGCATTGCATTTTTAGCGATATGAACATATTGTGATGGCTGTGGCCAAAAGCCGCCATAGGTTCCACCTATTCCTTGAGAAGATAATCCGTTTTCAGGAGTCCATGATAATGTGTTTTTACCAGATCCTGTTCCGCTAGGCGTGCCATTTGCACTTGTACCAGCAGGACCACCTTGCATCCAGTCGTTCATATTACCACTATTTAGGTAGCTAATATAGGTACTTGGTCCATGAGCAAATCTATTATAATAAGTCATATCATAATTGTACTTTGAGTATTCATCTGCTCTAGCATTAGCTTGATCTATTCCGGCATAGGCATGTAACGCAGCATTTTTATATGAATGATGATTTAATGCAAGTTTAAAATCATGTTCTAAAAAGAAATCACGCATAATTTGTGTTTCATTTTCAGAGAAAGGTCCAGTTCCCATATATGTATCGCTACAAGAATTTGTAGAGGATCCTCCGTTACCCCAATAATATGCTGAATTTCTATTTAAATCTATACCTTCTAAATATGTAGAACAAGATCCTGAAGCAGAAGAGTTTCTGTTTTTACGTTGTCCGCCACCACCATTAGGAGAGGCATTTTGGTTATGTACAAATCCATCAGGATTAAAAACAGGGATGAAATATAAAGCTTGATTGTTTACCAAATTTCTAATTGCAGGATCAGAATCATAATTCTCTAATAAATACCACATAAAGAATAACTGATTCATTACAGTTGCAGCTTCACGTGAGTGAATTAGTGATTGATATAAGGTTTCAGGCTCTCCTGGTTCATCAATTTCAGGGTTATCAGAAATACGAACCATCCAAACGGTTCTGTTTTCATAGGTTTTTTGGTTTGATGGAGAGGCATTAGCTCTAGTTGATATTAAATTAGGATACTGGGTTTTCATAGCATCTAATTCATCTAAAATCATATCATAGGTTAAGCAACCTCCAAAATGATTACTCTCTGATGGGTAGTTTATAGCATCATTAATACTCCAGTTGTTTGGAATATTCCAGTCTATTTCATCACAACCATCATGTTGACCAACGTTATTTAATATTTCGTCTACACTATACGAACGCAACATGGTTTGCTGTTCTTGTTTCATTTGTTGCAATTCTAAACTAGCTTGCGGAAGATTGGCTATAGCGCGTTGGCTATAAAATTGTTCCATATTCTCTATAAGGATATTATAGCTAATATCATTTTCATCTAGTTTTATTAATTGATGTTCGTTAAGTTCTATTTCTAATGAGTTGTTTTTAAAAACAGCTCCACATGTTAAGTCTATACCTTCAATATCTAAAATATGAATTACAGAAGGGTTTGTGTTTGAGATGCTTACTTTTTTGTAAACTTCTTGAGAAAAAGACATTTGTAGTGCTAGCAATGTTATTACAAAAAGAAGAGTATTTTTTTTCATCATGTTTTGTTTTAATGAATTTGAATGGTGCTAATATAGAATAAAATTTTTTAAAAAATCCATAAAGTGTAAAAAAAATCCGATGAAATGCAATTTTGTACGATTTTACTACATTTTATCGGACTTTTCAGTTGTAAAAAAATTATGATTATGGCCTAATAATTACCTTGCTTGAGCTTTTATTTTGATTATGAATACTCACAATTAGGTAAGTTTCTGATATATTGTAAAGTGGAATTTTTATTTCTTGAGTAGGAGACACTGGTATAGTTTTTATTTTCTGTCCATTAATGTTATTCAGTGTTATTGAATTAAAATTCTCTTTTGTTTTAATATAAAGTTGCTTTGAGTTTAAGATGTAATTTATTGAAGCGTCACTAAATGTGTTTTCATTTATAGATAAAGCAGCACCATTTTGATTTGTTTTATCTTCAAAGGCAATATAAAATTGATCAAGATATGTCCCTGATGACAGAAGCGCTTCAAAATTTGTGTCTTGAAGACGTGTTGATGTATTATTTACTGAATCATATATATAAACATCTATTTCTGATTGAAAATTCTCAAGACTGTTTAAAGAGATTTGTATTTCACCAGAGTTGGTTAAAAACATGCCTAAAGGATATTGCTTTGTTTCATTAAAGGCACCAACACCTTGTATAACAAAACGCTCATCTTCAATCATCCAATTTAAGTCATCTGGAAAGTCATCAATATTACGCCCATCATAGCCATAGTCAAATCCATCTGTGGCCGAACCATCTTGAGTAAATGCTAATAGCAAATGTCTTACATACCCATTTGGCATTGTAAAATCAATACGTACACGTTGAATTGCGTTATTGGTAATGGTTTCTTGAGTATTTGCCGCTAGAGTAGGTTGTGTAAATGGCAAAATTAAAGCTAATGCCATGATCCATAAGTAGGTAGTTTTATTCATTTTGATTTGGGTTTAAATGAATGTTTTGTTTGTTTGGGTGTGGCAATATAAAAAAAATGTTTAAAAAAATCTACGAAATGCAAAAAAAATCGCTGAAATGCATTTTTTGAAATTGTTTTAAAACAAAAAAGCTCCCAATTTTATTGAGAGCTTTAATACTATGATTTTTAATAAAGATTAATATTTAACAATAATTTTCTTGTTTATTGTAGCCTGATTATTGGTTTGCACTTTAATAATATAATTCCCTTCTGATATGTACTCAACAGGAAGTTTACATTCATTAGAAATAGGTGCATTACTTGCATTCCATGATTTAACAGTCTGTCCTAAAATATTAATTAAATATACCTGTTTTACAGTCATTGTATTTGGTACCTTAATGTATATTTCATTAGAGCTATTTAAGTAATTTACAATAGTATTGGTAATACTAGTTTCTGTTACATGCAATGTTTGATCTTCTTCAAACGTGATAAAATACCTGTTTTCGTAATTTCCAGCATCAAGGTTTATGCTGTAATCTATAGTGTTTAATAAGGTATAAGTTCCTAGAAGAGCATCATGTAAATACACGGTAATGGTTTCATCAAAGTTTTCAAGGTCAACCAGCGATACCTCAATGTTTCCATTATTAGCTAAATCAATAGCTAGCGGATATCTTTTTTCAGAATCAAAACTGCCAACACCTTGGGTTACGTATTTTTTGTTTTCTATGACAAAAGACATATCGTTTGGAACAAAATCTGCGTTTTCGGCATCATATCCATAATCAAAATCATCAGATGCAGCATTATCAGGTGTAAATGCTAATAGAAGCGGTCTTGTAGCGCCTTCAGGAGTTTTAAATTGCAAACGTACACGCTGAATATCATCAGTAATTTCATCGGTCTCATTTCTTTGTTGTATTACAGGAGCGTTTTTAAAGAACTCTGAATTTCCAGAAGTTTCTTTCACAAAAGCACGTTGAGTATTTTTAAACCTAACTGTGTTAGTGACTTGGTCTCCTAAATTGGCAGAGGTTACAAAGAAACCTTGTGCTACAGGAACAAAGCGTTTTGGCGTGGTAGCACTGGCATCACCAACACCATTTATCTCCGGAGGAGAAACAGCAGGATTTCCTCCTGATAGGTTGTATGTTGCATAACCACCTTGATAGTCTACTGTAAGATGCGTATTATTTGTTGATGATTGTTTCCAGAAATATAAAGTTCCGTCAATACTGCCAGTTGTTCCAGCATTTCCTCCTGGAATATTATCTCTAATAAATGTCTGGGCATCAATAGCTGAAGGATATGGGTTTCCAACCAGTGTTTGGTGGTTTAGAGTTGCCGAGGCAGATACACTAGTTTCAATATCAGCATTGTTAGGAAGTCCTCTAAAGGTGTAGTTTTGAGTTGCTGTTGCAGTACCACTACCTTTCATAGTAAACCCTAAAGCGGCATCAAAAGATCCGTTTTGTCCTTTATAAATCCAATCAGAATAAGCATTTTCAGCGCCTTCCGCAAATGCGTAAATCCATCGGTTACTTATTGTTAAAGGAGATGAAGACCCATTATAACCACCTGTCCATAATGCTTGTGTATTACTGTCGTATAGTATGTCTCCAACTGTATACGTGCGTGCGCCACTTATACCAGCAGAGCTCACAGGACTTCCCCAGTAATTATAGTTAAATACATTGTTAGTACCTTGTTGATCACGCTCTATATATCCGGTAGCAGAATAATCAACCATACTACCGTTTGGTTGTAGTAATTGTGATTCGTCAACTAAATCTAAAACACCATCAATTTTAAGATATTTAGTAACATCCAAGCGTTGATTATTAGTAATTGAATAACGATTTGTATCTACTAATAATCCTAAAACAGTTGTCGCTCTGTTACCAGAAGTAACATCGTGCTGAACTCGCACAATGTTCCAGTTTATTGGGTTTCCATTGATACCATTTGAATTTGGTATTGACTGTACATTGCCATTTAACCATGTATTAGCATTGTTCCATATACCATTTTGGTTTGATATATATGGTAACGGTGCTGTTTCATCTTGTAACGTTGTCATATTAACTAAATTACCTAATGTTGACGTAGCACTGTTATCTGCTAAATTTCCAGCAGTAATGTCAATACCTTGATTCATTTGGTAGTAAGCTGTTAAATTAGTCCATGCTAATCCTGAAATATCTAATCCTAAAACAGTACCTCTTACAGAAGTTCCGTTTGCTTCTATCTCCTGATTCATCATTTCTCTAATTTGAGCTGTTGTTAGTGCAATATTCCAAACTCGAATTTCATCTAGCCAACCATTAAAGTGATTTGTTGGTATATCATTAATTTGATGCATAGCGCCTAATAACATAGCGTATGAGTTTGATGTTGGATTTGGTCCAAGTCTTGTATTCATATCGATACCATCAACATAAAGTTTGTAGTTACTACCGTCAAATGTTACAGCGATATGATGCCATCTGTTTGATGTTATACCATTTGCGGAAATGGATGTACCATTTGCATGAAATGATATGGTATTGTTTACTAATCTTAAATCGTATCCAGTTGATAAATTATTGGCATCTCTTTTAGAGAAAATAGTTTGTATTTGCCCGTTTATTGAATGAGGTTTAATCCAAGATTCAAAACTAAAAGATCCAGATACGTCATGGTTATTTCCAAAGCTAACATAGTCATCAACTCCATCAAAATCTATATAATTACCACAATTTGGAAAAGATACAGAAAAAGAATCGCTATTATCGGCACATGGTGAAGCGTTGTCTATAGTCCAAGTAATGGTGTAATCAATACCACTTTCACCTGTAAACGTAGCATTAGGATCATTTGGGTTAGAGAAAGTATATGTGCTACCAGCAGGTATAGAAATAGCTGTCCATTGTCCAGAACCATTAGCCTGTAGTTGGATAGTTGTATCACTACATGTATTTATAGCTGTTAAGTTGTTTGCGTTTGCAGTAACATATGGTGTGATATTGATGTTTACTGAATCAGAAGCACTTGAGCAAGGTCCAGAATTATCAGGGTCTACTGTTGTAAATGATAATGTAACAGTTCCTGAAGTTTCTCCAGTACCAAGAGTATAAGTTGTAGTAGGAGAAGAGCTATCTGCAAATATTCCTGTACCACCAGACCAATTACCACTAGTATTTGTTGTGGCGTTAAGTGTTACAGTATTCATATTGGCACAGGTACTTATATCATTACCAGCATTAACACTTGCAGCCTCGTTAATGGTTATCACGATACTATCAGAAACAGCATTACAAATTCCCACAGGGTTGTTTGTTGTATACGTAAGTGTAACACTTCCATTTGCTATATCTGCTGCGCTTGGTGTATATAATCCGCTACTGAAAACTCCAGAACCACTAGAAGCCCATGTGGCTGTTGTTGCGCTACCGCCAAAGTTAGCAGTTGATAAATCTACAGTATCTTCAGAGCAAATAATACTGTCAATACCAGCATAAACTGTAGCTGCTTGGTTTACTGTTATAACCACTGTATCAATGTCTGGGCCACAAGGACCAGCAGGATCATTAGATGTTAATGTTAGTGTAATTGTTCCGTTTGAAATTGCTGGTGTGTACGTTGCGTTTAAGTCATTGATGTTTGAGAAAACACCACTAGGAGCGCTCCATGTCACAGCAGATGTGCTACCGCCAATCGTTCCGTTTAAAATAATACTACCATCACTACAAATAGTTTGATTTACACCTGCATTAACTACAGGGAGTTGATTAATGGTTACTACCATTGAATCACTTACAGTTGGACAAATACCATCACTAGGTGTATTTGTATAGGTTAATGTCACAGAGCCGTTAAAAATATCGGCCGCACTTGGAGTATATATACCACTTCCAAAAGTTCCAGTTCCAGAAGAACTCCAGCTACCTACGTGATTGGTGCCATTTATATTAGCTGAAGATAAATCAACAGTGTCACCTTCGCATATAGTAATATCATTTGGTGCAGTTACTGTTGGAGGTTCATTAACAGTAATGGTTACGGATTCGTTAAGATATACATCACAGTTGTTTCCGTTGCCAGGGAAAGCACCATTGGTGTAGCGTACCCTATTTAATGTATAAGTTGTAGTTGTAGTAGGTGATACTGCTAAAGAATAATTACCACTTGCATTTAAGTTGACATTTGTATTTCCAGAACCGTCGTTATATCTTATTCTAGCACCTGGTGTTCCAGAAAATATAATGGTTGTTGATTCCCCTTCACATAGTGTAACATCAGATGAAATAATTTCTGCTTCAGGCTCTTCTAAAATATGAATGCGCATTGTGCTTTCAAGCGGATCACACCAAAACCAGTTATCTGCAATAAGTGAAATGGTTATGATGTCACCTGGTTGTGCTGTTGCAGGAATGGTATAGGTGCTTGTTTCTGTGTAGTCGTAAATATCATTATATACATAGCACCAACAGCCCCAACTCCAGTTTCTAGTTTGACCAAGATAATGGGTCGAGAAGCTACCTCCAGCACCATTATCGTCCCAAGTCCATTCATCATAGTCTAACCCACCATCGTCACCATTCATTTGCACTGATGTTGTACCGGCACAGATATAAATATCGTTTCCTGCATCAATGTCACTTGCAGTGAAGTTGAAAAATATAGAGTCAGTAGTAGTTGATGAAGTACCGCAGGCATTACTGGCTGATACACTGATGGTTTCGTTAATAGCTAGTCCGTTTACTGACACTACAATTTCATTTGTTCCTTGTCCAGATTGAATAGATAGACCAGCTGATACAGTCCAGTTATAATTTTCTACATTAGGATCTGGAACTACAGAATATACAGCTTGATTAACTGGGCAGAAAAAAGATGAAGGCCCATCGATTGATCCAGGTGCTGCAGGTATGCCGTTATAAATAGTAATGATTCCTGAAATTGATTCTCCGGACCCACATCCTGTTGTGGTAATGGTATAGTTATAAATACCATCTTGATTAGTGGTACCAGAAATAGTGTAAATACCAGAAGCTGAATCAAATGCTCCTGTAATACCAGCAGGCAAGGCAGGTGAACTGGATAAAGTTGCGCCACTAGCACCAGAATTCAATTGAAATTGAAGATTTAAGTTGTCAGAATTATTATTACAAATACTTGAGTTTTCAGAAGAAGAAAGCAAATTAATTGTTGCATCAGGACCTACAGAAATAATTCCTGTGGCAATGGCACTACCGCAGCCTTCAGGTATTACAGTATAATTAAAAACACCTGTTTGTGTTGGTGTACCAGAAATAGTAAATACTCCAGATGTATAATTTCCAGTAATACCTGTAGGAATACCAGTAATAGTCGCATTTGTAGCGTTACCAATAGTATAAATTATGTTTGACATTGCGGTGCCGTTACAAACCGTTTGATTATCATTTCCAGAGTTTAAATTTATTGTTGCATCCGGTGTGACAGTCATCGTAATACTTTCTCTAGCTGGCACTGGATTTGCACAGGCTAAAGAAGAGGAAACATCAACTGAAATAATATCGCCGTCTGCTATACTGCTAGATACGTATGAATTGGTATTGCCACCAACAGGAGTTCCATTTACATACCATTGGTAAGTTGGTGTGGCTCCACCATTTGTTAAACCGGTTACAAAAAACGTTGTGTTTTCACCAGAGCAAATAGGATTGTTTGAAGCGTTTAATGTATATGAAACAGGTAAAAGTGGATTTACAGTCATGACAATACTGTTACTAGCAGTGACAGTGTTACAAGGTCCAGAAGTGATTTCAACATACACATCATCACCATTATTTAATCCTGATGTTGTAAAAGTAGGACTGTTATTTCCTTCAGAAACACCTCCAACAAACCATTCATATTGTGGGTTCGCTCCTAAATTTGAATTTGAAGATGTAAAGGTAACGGGTGTGCCTTGACAGATTGTTGTTGATGTTGAAGCTGTTATTGTTGAAGTGGCACTTTGCACATAGTCTAGAATAGTAACTGTAGTACTGCAAGTTGCAGCGTTTCCGTTATTGTCTATAGCTGTAAGCGTTACTGTATTGTTTCCAATATTTGAGCAATCAAAGTTAGTTTGATCAATAGAAAGTGAAGAAATTCCACAAGTATCAGATGAACCATTATCTATATCAGTAGCTGTAATTGATGCATTTCCTGTTGCATCTAATGTGATAGTTAATGGTTGACAAATCATAGTAGGCGCTTCTTGATCTTCAACAGTAACATTAAAATTACAAGTTGTCGTTTGACCATTTCCATCATTTGCAATAACGTTTACAGTTGTTGTTCCTACGGGAAAATTAAACGGAAAGTTAATAGGATTACCGTCTACTTCATAAGTAAGTATTGGTGCTCCGTTACAATTATCTGAAGCTGTTGCAGTAAATGAAAGAGCGCTATAACATTGGCCTGCATCAGTTAGGTATAATGCATTAGGAGTTGGGCATGTAAGAGTAGGTGGTGTTGCATCAATAACTGTTACTGTTTGTGTACAAGTACTAGTTAATCCAGAGTTGTCTGTTGCTGTCCATGTTACTGTTGTATTTCCCAATGGAAATATACTAGGCGCATTATTGGTTACAGAAGCTATGCCACAATTATCTGAAGTACTAGGCGGACTTAAAACAACTGTTGTTGATTCACAATTATTATCAGCGTTGACAACCAATGTTGAAGGACAAGTTATGGTTGGAGCCTCGTTATCGTTAACAGTTACGTTAAAAGAGCATGTTGTTATGTTTCCACCAGTGTCTACAATTTCAAATGTATTTATTGTTGTACCAACAGGGAAAGCACTACCAGAAGGTAAACCAGCGATTTGATTAATTGTAAAAATGCCACAATTATCCGAACCAGTAGGTGCTATATAGGTTACTACAGCTGTACATAATCCAATTTCATTTGTAGTTAAAATATCGCTTGGACAAGATATTGTAGGTGCTGTTACATCATCAATCACGATGTTTTGGGTTTGTGTAGCTGTATTTCCGTTGCCATCATCATAGGTCCAAGTAACAATAGTTGTACCTTGTGTTGAAATTGGCAATGTAGCATCGTTTGTTACAGTAACAGTTCCGCCACAATTATCAGTAGCTGTTGGAGCCGTTAACGCGGTTACTTCACATTCAGTAGTGATATCCGCAAGTGTTGCAGTATCAGGAGTTGGCGCAGTCACATCATCAATCACCACGTTTTGCGTTTGTGTTGTCGTATTTCCGTTGCCGTCATCATAGGTCCAAGTAACAACAGTCGTACCTTGTGTTGAAATTGGCAATGTAGCATCGTTTGTTACAGTAACAGTTCCGCCACAATTATCAGTAGCTGTTGGAGCCGTTAACGCGGTTACTTCACATTCAGTAGTGATATCCGCAAGTGTTGCAGTATCAGGAGTTGGCGCAGTCACATCATCAATCACCACGTTTTGCGTTTGTGTTGTCGTATTTCCGTTGCCGTCATCATAGGTCCAAGTAACAACAGTCGTACCTTGTGTTGAAATTGGCAATGTAGCATCGTTTGTTACAGTAACAGTTCCGCCACAATTATCAGTAGCTGTTGGAGCCGTTAACGCGGTTACTTCACATTCAGTAGTGATATCCGCAAGTGTTGCAGTATCAGGAGTTGGCGCAGTCACATCATCAATCACCACGTTTTGCGTTTGTGTTGTCGTATTTCCGTTGCCGTCATCATAGGTCCAAGTAACAACAGTCGTACCTTGTGTTGAAATTGGCAATGTAGCATCGTTTGTTACAGTAACAGTTCCGCCACAATTATCAGTAGCTGTTGGAGCCGTTAACGCGGTTACTTCACATTCAGTAGTGATATCCGCAAGTGTTGCAGTATCAGGAGTTGGCGCAGTCACATCATCAATCACCACGTTTTGCGTTTGTGTTGTCGTATTTCCGTTGCCGTCATCATAGGTCCAAGTAACAACAGTCGTACCTTGTGTTGAAATTGGCAATGTAGCATCGTTTGTTACAGTAACAGTTCCGCCACAATTATCAGTAGCTGTTGGAGCCGTTAACGCGGTTACTTCACATTCAGTAGTGATATCCGCAAGTGTTGCAGTATCAGGAGTTGGCGCAGTCACATCATCAATCACCACGTTTTGCGTTTGTGTTGTCGTATTTCCGTTGCCGTCATCATAGGTCCAAGTAACAACAGTCGTACCTTGTGTTGAAATTGGCAATGTAGCATCGTTTGTTACAGTAACAGTTCCGCCACAATTATCAGTAGCTGTTGGAGCCGTTAACGCGGTTACTTCACATTCAGTAGTGATATCCGCAAGTGTTGCAGTATCAGGAGTTGGCGCAGTCACATCATCAATCACCACGTTTTGCGTTTGTGTTGTCGTATTTCCGTTGCCGTCATCATAGGTCCAAGTAACAACAGTCGTACCTTGTGTTGAAATTGGCAATGTAGCATCGTTTGTTACAGTCACTGTTCCACCACAGTTGTCTGTAGCCGTTGGAGCCGTCAATGTTGTTACTTCACATTCAGTAGTTACATCTGCAAGTGTTGCATTGTCAGGTGTTGGCGCAGTTATATCATCAATCTCTATGTTTTGTGTTTGTATTGATGTGTTTCCGTTGCCGTCGTCGTAAGTCCACGTTACAACAGTTGTTCCTTGCGTAGAAATTGGCAACGTTGCGTCGTTCGTTACAGTAACTGTTCCACCACAATTATCAGTAGCTGTTGGAGCAGTTAAAGCAGTTACTTCACATTCAGCAGTAACATCTGCAAGTGTTGCAGTATCAGGCGTTGGAGCTGTTACATCATCAATCACGATGTTTTGGGTTTGTGTTGTCGTATTTCCGTTACCATCATCATAGGTCCAAGTAACAATAGTTGTTCCTTGTGTTGAAATTGGCAATGTAGCATCGTTTGTTACAGTAACTGTTCCGCCACAGTTATCAGTAGCTGTTGGAGCCGTTAAAGCAGTTACTTCACATTCGGCAGTTACATCAGCAAGAGTTGTAGTATCAGGCGTTGGTGCTGCGTTATCTATCACGGTTACTTGTTGTGGGCAGATAGTTGTGTTGTTTTCAGAATCTCTGACAACCCATGTCACATTGGTCGTTCCAATAGGGAAAGTTGTGGGAGCATCATTATATACTAAATCTACAGTACAGTTATCGTTGGTGGTTGGTGTTCCCAAAGTCACACCAGATGCTGTACATAATCCGGAGTCTACGTTTACGGTGACATCTGCTGGGCAAGTAATTGTTGGAGGAATACCATCAATAATTCGTATGGTTGCTGTACAGCTATCAGTCTGTCCTAAAGAATCTTCAACAGTTAGTGTTATTGTGTTGTTACCTATATCATTACAATCAAAAGTGCTTGTGTCAATACTTAATATAGGTGTGTCAAAATCATCAATAGAGCCATTATTTATGTCGTTTGCTGTAATACTAGCAGTTCCAGAAGCATCCAAATGTACATTAATAGGTATTGAAATACAGTTTGCAATAGGAGCTGTATCTACACGAAATGTCGCAATGTAATTAGCGCCAAAATTACTTATGTAGTGTGTGCTATCTATGACATTATCATTATTTGAATCGTAATCAGCATGTGTATAAACTTCTAGTATATAATCGCCAGATGTTAACCCGTTTAAAAGGTTAATATTTGCAGTCGTTGTTTGCCATGTTTGATCGATACTTGCACCAGAACAATGCGAGTTACCATCATTAGAAGCCCAAGGCATTTCAGATGAAATAAAAGCAGGTGCAGTATCTCCGCTTCTGTAAATTCTGTAGTTTACATAACTATTAAAAATATTATCTATACCACATTTGTATGTTTTGTTTTGACCACCGTTTAAAATTAGAGTATTACTACTAGTGAACGTCCCTAAATTTTGCCCAGAAAAATTAGGATTTCCTCCTGTATCATAATTAAGGTCATAATAGGTGTTTCCAGCTCCATTAACATCAAGAATTATATAGCTCTCATATATGCCAGATTGTGCATGAAGTTTTCCTAAAAAAACAAATAAAAGTATGTAAATACAAGCAGTAAGTCGCGGGTAAATTAATTTCATAGTTAATATTTTTATACATTTTATGCATGCTTTTTTTGATTAATCATCAATAAATGCTGCTGTTTTTTTTGATAAGATTGCTATTAACCATATGTAAGGGAGTGCTAAAATTAGCTTGTGAAGTAGCTTGGAGCCGAATATTATCGATAAAATGCATAGATACTCTTTGATTAGGTTTTAGGTGTAAAAATCATAGTTAAAGTGTATTAAGATTTTTTCAAGCGTTTAAAGCGGGAGCGTTAGGTATTTCCAATTAAACTAAATCAGGGTTTTAACATAAAGGTATTTGATATTTTTTTAAGTTTATAAAAACTTGAAAATCTTATATGAAACAATTTTTACTTAATTTTTTAATGATATTTGGTATTGTGAGTATGATTTCAGCACAAGATTTCACAACTCCAGATACAGGAACTACCTATACGCTAAATGATTTAGTAACTGCCAGTCCTACTACAATTTCAGTTAGTGGCGATGTTTATACTTTGGTAGGAAATCTTACTATTTCTTCAACAGATGCCTTGCTTATAGATTCTGAAGCAACACTTCAGATTGATGCTGATGTTTTAATTACTGTTTTTGGTGCTTTTACGGTTTCTGCAAATAACTTTTTGTTTACTGCAACAAATCAAACTGCACCTTATGACGGATTTCGTTTTGAAGAATTTTCAATGGTAAATATTCAAAATGCGACCATAGAGTATGGTGGTGGCTTACGTGTGCTTACAGAAGATTTTACAATAAATAACTGCACAATAATGAATAATGTTTCTGGTGTTGCTACAGGTGGTGTAATAGCATTGTCAAGAGGGCAAGCTCAAATTACCAATAATACCATCAGTTTTAATGACACACCTGCTATAAGCTCTGGTGCAAATAGTGCTGTGTCTCCTTACATTTTCAATAATTATATTGAAGGTAATAACAAGGTGAATTCAAACAGGCCTCAAATAAATATAGGTACAACCATGGCTACACAGCCTTTACAAATTATTCAAAATACCATTATAGGCGACCGTAGTTTAAATCAAGTTGGAGGTATTGCTGTTTCAAATTTTACCGGTGGTGCTATTAATGCTATTATAGATGACAACGTTATTAGAGATAACCGTTACGGACTTACTATTTTAGGTGGTAATACGTTTGCTTATGTTAGAAACAATGTTATTGAAAATAATGATACGCAAGGTAGCCCTAATCTTGGCGGAAGCGGTATTTCATTAAATAGTTCTTCACCTGATTATGAAGTTATAGCAAGCGGTAACAGTATTAGCGGAAATCTTTGGGGAATTACTGTTATTGGAGAATCATCTATCAATCTTGGAGATGGTTCTACAAATGTTGGACAAAATTCATTTGCAAATAATGGCAATGGTGGTATTACATACGCGTTGTACAACAATACAGCAAATGCTATTACTGCTATGAATAATTGTTGGGATACTACAAACCCATCAAATACATTAGCATCAGCTGAAGCTGTTATTGTACATCAAAATGATAATGCATCTTTAGGTATAGTAACTTTTGATCCTGTAAACTGTGATTTCTTAAGTGTAGAGGAGGCTTCTTTAAACCAAATTACGCTTTACCCAAACCCAACACAAGGTAAGGTTACCATATCAAATAATACACAATTTACAAGTGTTACTGTTTTCAGTATAACAGGAAAACGTTTGTTGTCGTATCCTTTACAACAAGGTGATACAACTTTATCATTAGATTTACAGTCGGGCATCTATTTATTAAAATTTGATGGAGATAACCAACAAGCTGTAAAGAAATTGGTTGTACGTTAAGATATCTATAAATGTTAAAATTATAGTTAGTATTTTTGAGGAATGAAATCAACTTTTTTTTCATTCCTCTTTTTTATTATAGCCTTTCATATCAAGGCTTTTTCTGTAAATATTCCTGCGGTTTCAGATAGTTTAAATTACTATATCCAAATTGTTGACCAACCTCAAAACGCAGATGAATTAATAAAAGCATATAAGTTTTTTGTAAGAAAAAAAGAGTTTGCTGAAAGCATTAACTATATTAATAGTGTCGTTTATACTAATATTCAGTTATCACGCATTGAGCTGAAAACAGGTTTGCCCTACGAAAGTGAGATTCTAGCCGTAAAAGCGTTAGAACAAATTAATGCACACCCAGATTCTATATATCTTAACACTTTAAAAAACTCTGTTTATAATCATTTAGGTATTCTTTACAGGAGTCAGAAAAATATAAGTAAGTCTATCGAGTTATACCACAAAGTCTTATCTCAAGCAAATAGTATACAACAATCGGCAATTTGCATACACCTACAGAAATTAGTTGCTCTAATTTTGCTTCATCATTAAAAAACGAAACACATGAGCAACATAGCATTAATAACAGGAGCGTCTTCAGGAATGGGGAAATCAACAGCCAAAATATTACAAAACCAAGGCTATAAAGTTTACGGAGCAGCAAGACGATTAGAACAAATGCAAGATTTAAAAGATCTAGGTATTGCTGTAATTTCATTAGATTTAACCAAAGACGAATCTATTGTAAATTGCGTAAATACCATAATAGCAAAAGAAGACCGTATAGATATTCTTATTAATAATGCTGGTTATGGGGCTTATGGCGCTGTAGAAGATGTGCCAATTGCTGAAGCCAAACGACAATTTGAAGTAAATATGTTCGGTCTTGCACGTATTACGCAGCTAGTGTTACCAAGTATGAGAGAAAATAACTTTGGTCGTATAGTAAATATTTCTTCAGTAGGCGGAAAAATTTATACACCATTAGGAGCTTGGTATCACGCTACAAAACATGCTGTTGAAGGTTGGAGCGATTGTTTACGACTAGAAGTAAAGCCTTTTGGTATTGACGTGGTTGTTGTAGAACCAGGTGGTATAAAAACACCTTGGGGAACAATTGCTGCAGATAATTTAAAAAAAACATCTGGTAACGGAGCTTATGCTACTTTTGCAAATAAAATTGCAAATGGCATGCAAAAAATGTACAGTAACAATAGCTTGACCAATGTTGACGTTCTAGGGACTGTTATTGCTCAAGCAGCAACCCATAAAAAACCAAAAACCAGATACGTAAAAGGGTATATGGCAAAACCTGCCATAGCTATTCGTAAATGGTTTGGAGACCGAGTTTTTGAGAACATGATAATGCGTGAGTTTAAATAATATGATAAAAAGAATTATAAAAAGAACAATGATTACATTAGTATCTATTATTGCCCTTTTGGTAATAACCTACCTTTTGTTTACTAGCTTCTACCCAAGTTTTGGAGGCGCAATTTCAAAAGAACAAAAATTGATTTACCAAAACTCAAAACAATATAACGACGGTAAATTCCGAAATACGAATCCTGTACCTAAAGACTTAAGTTTTTCAGAAACCATGTCGTTAGCCTATAAGTTTTTTACAACCAAAGTTCCTAATGCAAGACCAAAATCTGATTTAATAGCAACCAAATTAGATAGTACCGGCATTGCCAACTATAAAGGAGAAGCGCGTATGTTTTGGTTTGGTCACTCTTCATTTTTACTGCAAATAGATGGAAAAACAATTTTGCTAGACCCTATGTTTGGTAAGGTTGCAGCGCCACATCCATTGTTGGGAGCTAACCGATTTAATAAAGAATTTCCTTTACAAATAGAACAACTACCTAAAATTGATGCGGTTGTATACTCGCATGATCATTACGATCATTTAGATTATGAAACGGTTTTAAAAATTAAAGCAAAAACCAAGCATTTCTATACACCACTTGGTGTAGGAGAACATCTTAAAGCTTGGGGAGTTTCAAACGAAAATATTACAGAGCTAGATTGGTGGGAAACAACCAAAATAGACCACCTTAATTTGGTCTGCACACCAGCGCAACATTTTTCAGGAAGAAAATTAAACACCAATCAAAGTACATTATGGTCTTCTTGGGTTATACAATCTGATACCGAAAACATCTACTTTAGTGGTGATAGTGGCTATGCAGAGCATTTTAAGGAAATAGGTAAAAAATACGGACCTTTTGATTTGGCTTTGTTAGAATGCGGACAATATAACGAAATGTGGTCTGATATACATATGATGCCTGAAGAAACCGCTCAAGCTGGACTAGACGTCAATGCAAAAAGAATAATGCCTATTCATTGGGGAGGCTTTAAACTAGCTTTACATTCATGGACAGATCCTATAGATCGTGTACAAGCCAAAGCTAGAATTTTGGGCGTAGATATCATAACACCACAGCTAGGACAAGAGATTTTAATTAAGCACGATACGTTAAGCAACTACACCAATTGGTGGCAAAAAGAAGCGTATAACTAGCAAGCCATGAAAGATATTATTAAAATAGGAAGCATTGCTGAAGTTCATCAGTTTTTGGGATTAGCAAAGCCAAAGCATCCATTAATTTCAGTAATACGCGTTGCAGATATTATAAAAGATCTAGACGTTGATAATTTAAGGTATTCATTAGGTTTGTATCAAATAAGCTTAAAAGATAATTGCCCTTTTACCATTGTAAATTACGGCAGAAACTCCTACGATTATCAAGAAGGTACTATGGTTTTTACGGCACCCAATCAGGTATTAGAGTTTAAGAAAAATCAAATTGCAGAAGAAGACAAAGGTTGGTCGTTAGCATTTCATCCTGATTTAATCCGAAAATCTGAATTAGGCAAAACCATTGATAATTATTCCTTTTTTTCCTATGCATCAAACGAAGCGCTTCACCTGTCTGATGAAGAGCGAAAAACAGTCACTGAAATTGTTGAAAAAATAGAGAAGGAGTTCAGTACAAATATTGATGCGCATAGTCAAACCCTGATTATTTCAAATTTAGAATTATTGCTGAATTATTGTGTTAGGTTTTACGATAGGCAGTTTTATACCAGAACCAATCTCAACCAGGATTTAGCAAGTCAGTTTGAGCAACTCTTAAAAGATTATTACCAGCAAGATAAACAACTAGAGTTTGGAATTCCAACAGTACAATACTGCGGTGAAGCCATGAATATGTCACCAAAATATTTAAGTGACTTACTACGAAAAGAAACCGGACAAAGCACACAAGACCACATACATCAATACATCATTGAAAAAGCAAAAAATAGGCTATTAAACTCTACCGAAAGTGCAAGCGAAATAGCGTATGCGTTAGGGTTTGAATATCCGCAATACTTCAGTAAAATTTTTAAAAAGAAAACAACAATGAGTCCCAATGAGTTTAGGCAAAGCCTGAATTAAAAAAAAAACAGATAAATGGTTGATAATGTGAGGAATGAAACAATCTTATTCATTCCTCTTTCTGTTTTATAAGCTAGCGACTTTAAACACTATAGCTCTAACAAACATTCAGAACTAATTTTTAAATATTATGGTAAGCCGTAAGTATCTGTTTTTTAAGAATGATATTTTTGAAACGAATTTTTTAATTCAAACTATTTAATTAGTTCTTAGGGAGATAAAGCGTGTTATTTAATTATAACAAGCTTTTTGAAAAGATTAACTATTATGCGACCTTGTTAGTAGGAGCAAGATTAGTTTGATGATTTAATAAATCTCTTTTTATTAAAAAGTAACCTCTGGATAATCAAAAGATATAATTGCTTAAAACAGAAAAAAGCATTCCTTAATTTTTTATCAAAGTAATTTTCATTACCAAAATACGAGAAAATAGCGCATAAAAAAAAGCCTAATACCTTAATATTAGACTTTTACTGTTGTAGCGAGATCGAGATTTGAACTCGAGACCTCCGGGTTATGAATCCGACGCTCTAACCAACTGAGCTACCTCGCCGTATTTGAGGGTGCAAATATAAAAACAAATTTAAAGTACACAAACATTAAATTAACTAAAAATTATTTTTATCAAATATTTTTAAAACTTATCAATTAATGTATATATTGTCCAAAATATAATTACGACTTATGGAAGATAAAATTAAATTTGAAATGGAGTTTCCAATTCATGCTTCGCCTCAATTGCTTTATCAATATATATCAACGCCTTCAGGACTTTCAGAGTGGTTTGCCGAGAATGTAAACTCTCGTGGTGAATTATTCAAATTTATTTGGGATGGTGCTGAAGAGCAAGCCAAGTTAGTAAGTAAAAAAAGTGGTGAACGTGTCAAATTTAGATGGCTTGATGATGAAGATACTAGTTATTATTTTGAAATGCGTATTCAAGTAGATGAAATTACTAAAGATGTATCTGTGATGATTACTGATTTTGCTGAAGAAGATGAAGTTGATGAAGCTAAAATGTTATGGGATAACCAAATAACAGATTTAAAACAAGTATTAGGATCAGCATAAGCCTTTAAATACTTTATAAACCCTATATTTGTCCCGAATTTTCATTCGGGATTTTTTTATGATAAATATAAATGGAACGCTTTCAGATAACTCAAAGTTAATTACTATCAATAACCGAGGTTTTTCCTATGGAGATGCGCTTTTTGAAACAGTAAAAGCATCTCATGGAAAACTACTATTTTGGGAAGACCACTATTTTAGATTAATGGCTTCTATGCGTATTTTACGTATGGATATTCCTATGTCTTTTACTATGGAATTTTTAGAGAATGAAATACAAAAAACACTAGAAGCAAATAGTTTAATTAAAGAAACTACCCGTGTTAAATTACAAGTATATAGACAAGAAGGTGGTTTGTATGCTCCAAAAAATAACCAAGTAGATTACGTAATAAGCTGTAAACCTTTAGATACTGATTTTTACGTGCTTCAGGAAGGTGCTTATGAAGTAGATTTATTCAAGGATTATTATGTCTCTCCAGATTTATTATCAACATTAAAAACGAATAATAAGGCATTAAATGTTGTAGGTAGTATTTATGCTCAAGAGAATGGCTTGCAAAATTGTTTATTAATAAATACATCAAAACAAGTCGTTGAAGCTTTAAATGGAAATTTATTTCTTGTAAAAGGGAAGACAATTAAAACACCTCCATTAAGCGATGGTTGCTTAAAAGGCGTTATGAGAAAACAGTTAATAGATCTTGTAAAATCACTACCTGATTTTGAGCTAGAAAAAGCTTCTATATCTCCTTTTGAATTACAAAAAGCTGATGAGTTATTTATTACAAATGTAATCACCGGTATACAGCCAATAACAAAATACCGTAAAAAGATTTTTAATAGTGATGTAGCAAAGTTATTACTACAAAAACTGCAAGTAAAAATACGTTTATCTAGTTAAAACTCGGGTTTTCTGGAGCATTAGACCAGATGCTGTATTCGCCACCGAATTCCAGCATTTTTTCTTTCCAAAAAGACTCGTAGCTTTTCTCTATAATTGATTTTTTGTAGACATTTTCTGTAACAATCCAAGAATTAGATTTTAACTCGTTGTTAAGCTGGTTTGCGTCCCATCCGGAATATCCTAAAAAAAACCTGATGTTTTTTTCGCTTATTTTATTGTCAGCAATAAGTTCTGCAACTTTATTAAAATCGCCACCCCAATATATGCCTAAAGAGATTTCTACACTTCCAGGAATTAACTCTGGAATTTTGTGTATAAAATAAAGGTTGTCCTGCTCAACTGGGCCACCATTATATATTTTAAACGAGGCTTTTATTTCAGGAATTAGGTCTTGAATTGTATAATCTAGAGGCTTGTTCAATATAAATCCAATAGAGCCTTCATCATTATGATCGGCTAATAAAACTATAGAGCGGTTAAAGGACATATCGCCTATAATGGATGGTTCTGCTATTAACAAAGTCCCTTTTTTTGGTGTTGTTGTTACCATATCTGTAAGGATTTATATATTAAAGCTAATAAAATTTTGTTAAAAATCAAATTACTATTTAAATGGTATAAAAAAAAGCCTTCAATTCTGACTTATCAGAAGAAGGCTTTTTAAAACATAAAATGTTTAAAATTAGTTTACTGCATTTGATAAATCAGATCCAGCTTTAAATTTTACTACATTTTTTGCTTTGATTTTTATAGTTTTTCCAGTTTGAGGGTTTCTTCCTTCTCTAGCAGCTCTTCTAGAAACTGACCAAGAACCAAATCCTACTAAAGAAACTCTGTTACCTTTTTGTAAAGCTCCTTCAATTTCAATTAACGCACATTCTAAAGCTTTTTTTGCAGCAGCTTTAGTAATTCCTGCGTGTTCTGCCATAGCATCGATTAAATCTGTTTTGTTCATAATTTAAAATTTAATTATTAATAAATTGTTGGTTAAACATTTTTTTTGTTAAATCCTATACAAATTTATACGGATTATCAAACCACGCAAGTAATAGCAAGGGAAATAGCGATATTTGTTAATAACTTTGCATATTTGTTAATAAAGATAGTCTTTTTATCGAGGTTTTTTAGAATATGAGCAATATCAAGGGTTTACAACACTTTTGCATCATTATTAAATTGATAACCGTTTAATAAGGATTTTGTGTCCATTAAGCGCTTTCCTGGAAGTTTTATTTTTTTAATTATTATAAACCCTTCTTTTACAGCTATTTTTATATTTTGCTTGTCAGCTATTAAAAAACCAGTATCAAAATTATGGTTTTCTAATGCTATTTCTGCTTCGTAAATTTTAATATCCAAGGTGGTATTGTTGTTTTCTAGGTAACACCAAGCGGCTGGATATGGGCTTAAACCACGTATTTTGTTGTTTATATTGTATATAGTGTCGTTCCAGTCTATCTTACAATTCTCTTTGTTTAGTTTGTAGGCTGTTTTTATTTCAGCATTTTCTGGTTGTGGCGTTGTTTTTACATCACCTTGCGCTATAAGCTTAACTGTTTCTAAAACTAAATGACTACCAACTGTCATTAATTTATCATGAAGACTCCCTGCGTTATCAGATTTGTTTATGGCAACGTCTTTTTGAAGTATCATAGCACCGGTATCTATTTTTTCATCAATAAAAAAAGTGGAAACGCCTGTTTGGGTTTCACCATTAATAATAGCCCAATTTATTGGAGCTGCTCCTCTATAATTAGGCAGTAGTGATGCATGTAGGTTAAAGGTACCTAATTCAGGCATACGCCATACGACCTCTGGAAGCATTCTAAAAGCTACGACAATTTGTAGGTTGGCATCAAGTGCTTTTAGTTCTGATAAGAATGTTTCATCTTTTAAATTTGTTGGTTGCATAACATGTAGTCCTTCAGATTTTGCGTATTGTTTTACTGCGCTTTCTTGAAGTTTTCTACCACGTCCAGCAGGTTTGTCAGGAGCTGTAATTACACCAACTATGTTATAGTGATTATCTACAAGTGTTTTTAATGTGGTTACTGCAAAATCTGGGGTTCCCATAAATACAATTCTTAAATCCGTCTTCATATATGTGCTAGTTTATAGGTGTTTGTTTTTGTAATTGTTATAATTTGATACTCTAATAGTGTTTGTAATGTTAGTGTAATATCCTTTTCAGAATAGGATAGCGATGCGGCAATATCTCTTGATGATAAATCTCGGTGCTCTAAAAGCTGAATAATCTCGTTTTTGATGATTTTAAAATCAACTTTAATGTCGTCCTTGTTTTGAGTTATGCATACAGAACAAATACCACAGTTTGTGGGGTTTTCTTCACCAAAATAGGAGAGTAGTTGCTTGCTTTTGCAATCATTATCATTGTTTATGTAATCTAAAACAGCCTGCACTTGTTTCTCTTTTAACATGCTTTGCTGTTTAATGATTTTTGAAATTCTATTTATGGTTTTATCGTCTTCTCTAGGTTGAATAAATGTTACTTGAGCATCAGTAGTAGATGCTTGTAGTGTTATAATTTGATCTCTTTCTAATTGCTGTAAAACTTTAAATAAATAAGTTTCGCTTACCGAAGCTTTATCTGCAACACGCAATGTGTTTATAGCAGTTTCATTTTCAAAAACACCACCATAAGTCCTTAAAATTGTTTTTACAACAATATTGAGAGACTCATGCGTGTCTAAATAGTTAAACAACGATTTATTACTTATTATAAACTGAATAAGTGTGCGTCTCTTGAATTGCTTAGACAAACTTATAATGCTGTTTCTGTCTAATAATTGTAACGTGTTATATGTTAATAATGCGTTTGTATTATAAGTTTTGCAAAAATGATTAAAATTAAAATCGTGTGTTGAAAATGCGCCTTCACCATAAGATATCTGAAAGTAATTACATAACTTTCTGTATATGTGTTTGGAGAATTTTACAGTGGGTAAAATTTTTAAAAACTGATTGACAACTAAATCTTCATCATTTTTATTTTTTAAAGTTACAGCAAAAGCTTTGTCTCCGTTTCTACCAGCGCGACCAGCTTCTTGAAAATAACTTTCCAAGCTATCGGGCAAGTTTATGTGAATAACTGTTTTTACATCTGGTTTATCAATACCCATACCAAAAGCGTTGGTGGCAACCATAACTTGTTTTTGGTCATTAAGCCATGCGTTGAGGTGATTGTCCTTATCAGAGTTAGGTAAACCACCATGATAAAACGTTGAGGTAATACCTTTAGATTCTAAAAACGAACTAATATCTATTGTGGCCTTTCTGCTTCTTACATAAACAATAGAGGGTTCTTTATACTTTTTTAAAATACGCTCTAGTTTATAGAATTTGTCCTCTTCATGATACGTCATATAGGCCAAGTTTTCTCTATAGAATGACTGTTTAAATATTTTTGGTTTTATAAAGTCTAACTCTTTGATAATATCATCAATGACCAATGGTGTAGCAGATGCGGTTAAAGCTATGCAATTTGCAGAAGGTTGTAATTCTCGTAACTTGTAAATGTTTTTATAGGCTGGTCTAAAATCATTGCCCCATTGAGAAATACAATGCGCTTCATCTACAGCGATTAAATTAACATTCATTTGTCTTATTCTATCTTGAACAAGCTCTTGCTCTAAACGTTCAGGCGATAAATAAAGAAATTTATAATTACCATAAATACAGTTGTCTAGTAAGGTGTCAATATCACTGTGAGAAATACCACTTGTTAAAGCCAGTGCTTTAATACCCATATTGTTTAAGGTCTTTACTTGATGCTTCATAAGAGCAATTAGCGGCGAAATAACAATACAAATACCTTCTTTAGCAAGCGCAGGGATTTGAAAACATAAAGATTTGCCACCACCAGTAGGCATTAATACAAATGTATCTTCTCCATCAATTACAGCATTTATAGCGTCTTCTTGTTGTGGTCTAAATGCTGTAAAATTCCAGTAGCGTTCTAATATGTTTATTGGGTGTTGCATTATAATGATTGAATGACATCCAAAATGTAATCGGCACGTTTCTCTACACTATCAAAAGGTACATCTTTTAACTCGTACTCATAATGAGCATAGGTTTGTAATAAATGATCGTGAATTTTTTTAGCCTGCTCAAAATTTTCATAACGTTCACTGTCACTAGTGAAAATTTCTTCCCATGGCGCTAAAACAAAAACACAATCGTATATATTGTTTTTACAGGCATCAACAAAATCTTGTGGGTAAGTATCGCCAATATAGTCCATATATGCCAAAACGTCGGGAATTCCTCTATCTAAAAAAATGATGTCAGCATCATGGTTTTTTGCGTCTATAAATTGCTGTTTTCTACCTTTTAGTAATAGTTCGCTAAATAATAAAGGGTTGGTTAAAAACAACTGTTCTATACCGTCTTTTCTAGCATCTAGAATAACTTGTCTAGATACTTCTTCAAAACAGGTGTATCCACGTTTTATTAACTCGTTTATAATTGATGTTTTTCCTGTTCCTGGACCTCCAGTAATAACTATTTTTTTTGAATTCAATTTGGCAGGGTTTTGGATGTAAAAATCGGAATAAAAAAATAGAAAGTAAAGCGTATCTTTGCTTTTTTAGAAAAAATGATATGAATACAGAGAAGAAATCGGAAGCGTTTTATAAAAAATTAAGAGAGCAGCTATATGACACGTCTTTATGGCCGTCAGAATATTTATATAAATTTATTGTAACATCAACTGCTGGTAAGGTAGAAGAAGTAGAGAGTTTATTTGACAATTTAGGCGCTGTTATTACAACCAAAGAGTCTAAAAACGGAAAATATACAAGTGTTTCTATACACGTAAAAATGGCTAATCCTGATGCCGTTATTGCAAAATATAAAGAAGTTGCAGAAAACGTAGAAGGCGTTATTAGTCTTTAGATTTTTTTTGTATTTTGCGGTTGCATAAATACTACGTGCAAAATATTTAATCTCTACACATTTAATTTTGATAGAACATTTAGAATACAATTCAGAACGTGAGCATTTAATTATTCCTGAATACGGAAGACATCTGCAAAAGATGATAAATTATGCTAAAACACGAGATACTAAAGAAGAGCGTAATAAAGTAGCAAAAGCAATCATCTCTATAATGGGTAATTTACAACCGCATTTAAGAGATGTTCCTGACTTTCAACATAAGTTATGGGATCAGTTATTTATCATGTCTAATTTTGAATTAGATGCTGATTCTCCTTACGACAAACCTTCAAAAGAGATGTTTCAAGTAAGACCAGAACCATTAAACTATCCTCAAAATCATCCAAAATATCGTTTTTATGGTAATAACATAAAAACAATGATAGATGTTGCTTGTACTTGGGAAGATGGTGATATGAAAGAAGCACTTGTACTTACTATTGCAAACCACATGAAAAAATGTTTCTTAAATTGGAATAAAGATACGGTAGAAGATGATGTGATTTTTGAACATTTAAGAGAGTTATCAGATGGTAAAATAAACTTGCTAAATGCAGATGAAGATTTATCTGATGCTTCAAGCTTAATGCGAAACAAAAAGAAATATTCTTCAAACAAAAAATCGCATCACAAAAAAAATAATAACAGAAACAGAAAACGCTACTAATACTTCATGGGAACATTTAAAATTGAAGGTGGTCATCAATTAAAAGGAAAAATCCAACCTCAAGGAGCAAAAAACGAGGCATTACAAATACTATGTGCCGTTCTTTTAACGCCAGAGTTAGTAACCATTAATAATATCCCTGATATTGTTGATGTAAACAAGCTTATATCGCTATTAAAAAAACTTGGTGTAAAAATCAATAAAATAGGTTCAGGCTCATATACATTTCAAGCTGACGATGTAAACTTAAAATATTTAGAGTCGGCCGAATTTAAAGAAGATGGTCGTGGTTTACGAGGTTCTATAATGATTGTTGGTCCTTTATTAGCACGTTTCGGAAAGGGATATATTCCAAAACCAGGCGGTGATAAAATAGGACGTCGTAGATTAGATACACACTTTGAAGGTTTTATTAATCTTGGAGCAAAATTTAGATACAACCGTGAAGATTATTTTTATGGCGTAGAAGCTGATAAGCTAAAAGGGACTTATATGTTACTTGATGAAGCTTCGGTTACAGGAACAGCAAATATAGTTATGGCTGCTGTATTAGCAGAAGGAACAACAACTATTTATAATGCAGCCTGCGAACCTTACTTACAGCAACTTTGTAAAATGCTTAACCGCATGGGAGCAAAAATAAGTGGAGTTGGTTCAAATATGCTTATTATAGAAGGTGTTGATAGTCTTGGTGGTACAGAACACAGAATGCTGCCAGATATGATTGAGATAGGTAGCTGGATAGGACTTGCTGCAATGACAAAAAGTGAGCTAACCATTACCAATGTAAGTTGGGACGATTTAGGACAAATCCCGAATGTATTCAGAAAATTAGGAATTACAGTAGAAAAGCAAGGAGATGATATTCACATAC
The DNA here is from genome assembly GCF_048381695.1 of Corallibacter sp. Taxonomy (NCBI): domain Bacteria; kingdom Pseudomonadati; phylum Bacteroidota; class Flavobacteriia; order Flavobacteriales; family Flavobacteriaceae; genus Corallibacter; species Corallibacter sp. The sequence goes on from NZ_JBLXHI010000005.1 coordinate 129,906, forward strand.
CAGCGCATACTGATGGTTATGAAATACAAAATTATATTGATGGTTCAATATTAACTGTAGCTGATGCACCATGGCCAGGATTTACACCAGATTTGTTAAGTATTATTTTGGTAGTAGCAACTCAAGCTAGAGGAAGTGTTTTAGTGCATCAAAAAATGTTTGAAAGTCGCTTGTTCTTTGTTGATAAGCTTATAGATATGGGAGCTAAAATCATACTTTGTGATCCGCATCGCGCCACTGTAATAGGTCATGATTTTAAATCACAACTTAAAGCTACAACTATGACATCGCCAGATATACGTGCAGGAGTATCTTTATTAATAGCTGCGCTTTCAGCAAAAGGAACGTCTACAATTCATAATATTGAACAAATAGATAGAGGTTACGAAAATATTGATGAGCGCTTACGTGCTATAGGAGCTAAAATAGAACGTATAGAAGGAAATTAAATTAAGATGTAATTATATAATAAAAAAAGCCTTGAGATTTATCAAGGCTTTTTTTTTATTTAATCTAATGCTGCTTTATAAACTTTTAAACAGCGTTCTCTGGCTTCTTTATGGTCAACCATTGGAGATGAATAGGTTAGTTCTTGGTGTTCAGGAACCCATTTTTTAATATACTTCAAATCAGAATCAAACTTCTTAATTTGCGTGGTAGGATTAAAAATTCTAAAGTAAGGAGCAGCATCAACACCACAACCAGCAACCCATTGCCAGTTTCCAATGTTGCTAGCCATTTCATAATCGTGTAGTTTTTCAGCAAAGTAGGCTTCGCCCCAACGCCAATCTATAAGTAAATGCTTGCATAAAAAGCTTCCTACTAGCATACGTACTCTATTATGCATAAACCCGGTTTTGTTGAGCTGTCTCATTCCGGCATCAACCAGCGGATATCCTGTTTTTCCTTCGCACCACAGTTTAAATTCTTTTTCATTATTTCGCCATTCAATACGATCATATTTAGGTTTAAAACTTTGCGTTACTGTTTCTGGAAAATGCCATAATATTTGCATAAAGAATTCTCTCCAAATGAGTTCTTGCCAAAACACTTCATTTTTTTCAGCAATAGCTTTTTTAACTATCTGTCTTACGCTTACGGTTCCAAAACGTAAATGCGTACCTAGCTTTGAAGTTGCATCTATGGCAGGGAAATTACGCTTGTCTTCATAGTCTTGTATTAATTTTGAAGTTACTTGATACGGCGCTATTTTTTGTGATGATTTTTCAAAGCCTAAATCTTTAAGGCTTAATTGAGGCGATGATGTGCTTTTTACAGTATTATTTAATAATGTTTCAGATTGAAATGTTTCAAGCGAAATACTTTTGAATTTTTGTTTCCATGATTTCATGTATGGCGTGTAAACTAAATAAGGTTTGCCATCGCTTTTTGTGACATCGCTTTTTTCAAAAACAACCTGATCTTTATATGTTTTGAAATCGATATTATTATCCTTTAAAAAGGAAGCAATGTTTGTATCTCTTTTTTTTGCATAAGGTTCATAGTCGTGATTGGTATAAACTGTTTTAACGTTGTAGTTTTTTACAATATGTTTAAAAGCGCTTATAGGTGTATCATGATATATTGCTATGTGGCTTTTGTAAGTGTTTTGTAGCGTATTGTTTAAATCCTGAAGCGTATCATATATAAAATTTACACGCGCATCATTTTTAGGTAATGATTCTAAAATTGTTTTATCAAAAATAAAAATTGGTAAAACAGGATTTTCGCTTTGTAATGCTTGGAAAAGTGCGTGATTGTCGTCTAATCTTAAATCGCGTCTAAACCAAAAAATATTTATAGGGTTTGCCATACTATTTGTATTCACCAAAAAGTTCTATGAGTTTGTTTTGTCTGTAATTAAAAATTTCTTCTAGTTTAGGTTTTACAATAACCGGATGAACGAGTTGCCCTAAAACGCCAAAAGGAAGTTTGTAGTGAATGATATCTTCCATTTCAATACCATTTTCAATAGGTTTTATAAAATGTTTATGATGCCATAAATTATAAGGTCCAAAGCGTTGCTCATCTACAAAATAAGCATTGTCTTTAACATGCGTTATTTCTGTAACCCATTTTGTTTTTATACCTAAAACAGGTGTCACAATATATTCTATAATTTGTCCAGGGTACATAGATTTGTCGTCGCCAGATAAAATGTCAAACCTCATATAGTCTGGCGTAATGACTTTTAAGTTTTTTGGATCAGATAAAAAACTCCAAGCTTCATCTATGGATATAGGAATTTTTTGAGTTTTATGTAACTTGTATAATTTCATTAGTTTTTAATGAGAATGTAAGCGTTTAATGATGTTGCAATACAAAGCCAAATGATATAAGGAAGTAGTAAATACCTTATCTTTTTTAAATTATAAACTTGATATTTTACAAACAAGAAAATAATAACAAAAGTGAGTGCTATAATTATTACAAGACCTAACAAAACTAATTGTTTGTTGAAAAAAACATAATTCCATATAACATTAAGTACTACTTGTAAAGCGTAAGTAAACCTAACAGAAACAGTATTGTAGTCTTTAAATAAAAAAGCCAAATACACTGAAAAGCAAACCATAATTGTACTCCATGCGACTCCAAATAACCATCCTGGCGGAGTCCATGGTGCTTTGTTTAAGTTTAGATACCAATCAGAGGTTGGGCCATTATTCATAAGCCAACTTCCTAAAGCTAAACTTCCAAAGTTTATGATTAAGAATATTATTAATAGTTTGCTAAACTTCATTAGTTTAAATGGTTTGTTATTTTGCTGCTTAATGGTTTTGTTATTGAGTAATAGTAGTCAACTAAATGACCATTTTCATCAACTAAATATTTTTGAAAATTCCATTTTACATTAGAACTTTTGTGTCCGTTTAAATCTTTTTCTGTAAGCCATTTGTAAAGCTCATGCTGATTGTCGCCTTTAACATCAATTTTTTCAGTCATTAAAAAAGTAACGCCATAATTAGCTTGACAAAATGATTGAATATCTTTTGCTGTACCTGGTTCTTGTCCTCCAAACTGATTACAAGGAGATCCAATAACAACTAATTTATCTTTATAAGTGTCAGATAACTCTTGTAAGTCTTTGTATTGTGGAGTAAAACCACATTCTGAAGCAGTATTTACAAAAAGTATCTTTTTCCCTTTGTAATCGGCTAGATTAATTTTTTCCCCAGAAAGACTATTTATTGAAATATCATAAATAGATGTTGTAGGTTCTTGGGCATTTGCGAAAATTGAAAACATAAAAATGAGTAATGATGTTAGCTTAATGTTCATAGTTCTTTTTTTTTTAAAGATAATAACCATTTATCAGTTTTTATAATACTTAGATATATCTTAACAGGTTAGTTATACGTTTTACTAGCTATGTTTTTGTATGATTAATTTAAGCTTTTGTTAACATAAGTAAAACATACTAATCTTTAATTTTATAACTTATAATACAACAATGTAAAATAATAAAAAACTATGAAAAAACTTATACTTTTCACATTAGCTACAGTTGCCTCTTTTACTATAAACGCGCAAGTAGCAACGCCACAGGCTAGTCCTGCAAGTAAATTAGAGCAAAAGGTAGGACTTACTGATGTAACTTTAGAATATTCACGCCCTAGTGTAAAAGGACGTCAAATTTTTGGAGGCCTTGAATCTTATGATAAAATTTGGAGAACAGGAGCAAATAAAAATACAATGATCACTTTTAGTGATGATGTCACTGTTGCTGGAACCGATATTAAAGCAGGTACTTATGCAATTTTTACAAAACCAGGAAAGAAAACTTGGGATGTATATTTTTACACTGATACAGAAAACTGGGGAGCTCCAAAAGAATGGGATGCTAGTAAAGTAGCAGCAAAAGCTACTGTTGAAGCTTTTGAAGTGCCATTTAATGTAGAGACTTTTACAATTGATATTAATCAAATAACAAACTCTAGCGCAGCTATTGAAATTATTTGGGAAAAAACATACATAGCGATTCCATTTGAGGTGCCTACAGATAAAAAAGTATTAGCATCAATCAATGACGCTTTAAGTGGTACACCAACAGCACAAGATTATTATAAGTCTGCAGAGTATTACTTAGAGGAAGAAAAAGATATCAAGCAAGCAAAAGAATGGATTGATAAGTCGATTTCAATGACAGAAAAGCCAGCTTTCTGGCAATTAAGAAAGCAATCTTTAATTTATGCTAAAGCAGGTGATAAAAAAGGCGCTATAGAATTAGCAAAGAAATCTATGGCAGCAGCTAAAGAAGCAGGTAACGCACAATATGTTAAGTTTAATGAAGACTCTCTAAAAGAATGGGGAGCAATGTAATTACCATATAGTTACAAGCAAAAAAGCGCCACTAAACAGTGGCGCTTTTTTTGTTTAATAGCTTAACCCAATTTTGTGTCTTACCGTATCTAATGTTTGAATTAGTGTTTTACTAAAATTAAAAGACATTATATCGCTTTCAGTTTTATTATCACGAATTAATTGGTTAAAGTGTACTGTTTCAAAATTATATCCAATAGTCGTGTAGTTAAAATCTATAGTTTCTTCTTTACCGCTGTTTGGAGTAAGTGTAACTGTTGTGGGTTCATGAAACCTAGAGTTTAAAGTAATGGTTCCGTGTTCACAATAAAAAATAGCTTGAGTAGCAGTTTCCTCAAGTAGCGTACTTTTTAAATACGCCTTAATGTTATTGTTATATGTAAAAGTAATATCACAAGAGGCATCAGCTCCATTGTCAAAAAATGTGGCATTTGCATCTATGTTTTCAGGGTTTCCTAATGTTGATAAAGCAGCAAAAATAGGGTAGATGCCAATATCTAAAAGACTTCCTCCTCCAAGATCTTTTTTTAGTACGCGCGATGACATATCCATTTTTGGTTTAAAGCCAAAATCAGCTTCAACTTTTAAGATGTCACCATATAATTTATCTTTTAAAGCTTTTAAAACATAATGATAATGAGGTAAAAAATAGGTCCATAACGCTTCCATGAGTAAGGTGTTGTTGTCTATTGCAGTCGCAATCATTTCATCAACCTCTTGACTATTCATGGCAAATGGCTTTTCACACAAAACAGCTTTTTTGTTATTTAAACATAAAATGGTGTGTGCTTTGTGAAAACTATGAGGTGTTGCTATATATACAGCATCAATTTTAGGGTCTTTAGCTAAATCTTCATAACACGTATAGGCAACTTTGGCATTATATTTTTTAGAGAATGTGTTGGCTTTTTCTTCACTTCTAGAGACAACAGCATGTAATTCACAGTTAGGAACAGCTTGTAAATCTGTAGCAAATTTATTAGCTATTTTTCCAAGTCCGATAATTCCCCAGTGTATTGTTTTAGGTTGTTGAGACATTGTTTCTTTGTGTTGTTTGAATTATTAATGCAATAGCTATTACCAAGGCACACCCAAATAAATTTAGCCATAGGTATGGCATCCAATCATACCACCAACCTATAATAACAATTAATTGTGTGATTAAAGCAGCTATAAATACTGCATTAGCTTTTACAAATTTGAAGAAAAACGCAAGTAGAAATATACCTAATACGTTTCCATAAAAAATGGAGCCTATGATATTAACTAGCTGAATTAAATTATCGGCTAAATAAGCAACACATGCTATTATTATTGCTAATATTCCCCAACCAAACGTAAACCATTTGGTCGCCTTTACGTAGTGCTCATCACTTTTATCTGGAGCGTAGTTTCGTTTATACAAGTCTAACGAGGTTGTAGAAGCTAGCGCATTTAGCTCACTTGCCGTACTAGACATTGCTGCGCTTAAAATTACAGCAAGAAGCAAACCAATTAAACCTCTTGGTAAATTGTTTAAAATAAAATGAATAAACACATAATCTTTATCATTGGTTTCTACACTAACCAATTTTTCTTGCGCGGCTTTTTGTATTAAAACTTTAGCCTCTTCGCGTATTTCTGTATCAGCTTCATTGGCTAATTGAATATACTTTTCATAGGTGTCATCATTAGACAATACATAGGTGTTTATAATTTGTTGTTTGTCTTTAAAAACAGTTGTTTGTTCTGTTTTTAGTTTTTCATAATCATTAGTATATGATGAGTTTTCTATAGCTTTTTCTGCAGCAGGATTAAAGTTGATAGGTGATGCATTAAATTGATAAAACACAAAAACCATAACACCAACTAACAGTATAAAAAACTGCATAGGTACTTTTAAAAGACCGTTAAATATAAGTCCCATTTGCATTTCTTTGACTGATTTTCCAGAAAGATAGCGTTGCACCTGACTTTGATCGGTTCCAAAATAGGAAAGCGCTAAAAATGTTCCGCCAATTAATCCGCTCCAAAGCGTGTAGCGATTTTCTAAATCGAATGAAAAATTAAGAATATCCATTTTGCCACTTGCTCCGGCAATATCTAATGCTTTAGAAAATGTGATATTTTCAGGTAGGTAACTTATTATTAAGAAGAAAGCCACAAACATTCCAGTAAAAATAACAGCCATTTGGTGTTTTTGTGTCATGCTAACGGCTTTAGTTCCACCGGAAACGGTATAAATAATAACCAAAATTCCAATAATGATATTCAAGTAAGTTAAATTCCAACCTAATACAGCCGATAAAATAATAGCCGGTGCATAAATAGTTATTCCGGCAGCAAGTCCTCGTTGAATAAGAAACAAAATAGCTGTTAGGCTTCGTGTTTTTAAATCAAACCTGTTTTCAAGAAATTCATAAGCTGTATATACTTTTAGTCGGTGATAGAGCGGAATAAATACCATACAGATAATTATCATTGCCAAAGGCACACCAAAGTAAAATTGAACAAATCCCATTCCTGAATGAAACGCTTGGCCTGGTGTTGATAAAAATGTAATAGCACTTGCTTGAGTAGCCATTACAGACAAACCAATGGTCCACCATTTTGAAGAATTACCACCACGAACATAATCTTGCACATTTTTACTTCCTCGAGTTTTCCATGTGCCGTAACCAACGATGGTTAAAAGTGTTCCTGCTAATACCAGCCAGTCTAATGTTTGCATGACTTAAAACGATTTCATGATTAAATAAAATAAAGCGATATAAACCAAATTAGCTATCAATACAAGTGAATATAATTTTAGCCAAGGTTGTTTAGAAGATTTATTGTCAGACATATTAATCGTTTAAAGGTTGTGTTGTTTTTCCTATAGAAAGCATGTTTGCGAATAGACGATATGCACCTGAAACACCTGCAGGAAATTCTCTAAAGAAACTTAACCCTGTGTAAATGTAATATCCGTTTCCATATTGAGCGACTAATAAACTCCCTTTTTTAGCAGATTCACCTTTGTCATGCATAGATAGAATAGGAGTAAAGGCTTTGTCCCATTTATGAGGAAAATAAAGACCGCGCTCTTGTGTCCAACCTTCAAAATCTGTTTCTGTTATTTTATTAGGATAGTTTAAAACAGGATGTTTAGGGTTTAAAAATTTCACATCAGCAAACTCATCTGTAACACGATCTCGAGAAAGTTCTAAATCGTAAGGAGCTAATTGTTCGGTTTTTAAACGGTGACTCGTGTTGTATTGTACAACCATTGTACCACCATTTTTTATATAATCAAATAAAATTTGTTGTTTAAATTTTAATGTTTCAACAGTATTGTAAGCTCTAATACCAACAACAATCGCATCAAAATGGCTTAATGTTTCAGGTGAAATATTTTCTGGCGCAATGGTAGTTACATTGTAGCCAATTTGCTGTAAACTTTCAGGAACAACATCTCCAGCACCTTCTATGTAACCAATGTTTTGTCCCATTTTTTTTATGTCTAGTCTTACTATTTTGCTTTCGCTTGGTAAAAGCACTGTTTGAAACGGAATATGATCATAATCTATATCAATAAGCTCTTTTGTGTAAGATTTTCCATTAACCGTTACAATTGGACTGATAAGGCCTTCGTTCTGGTTTTTTGGAGGTGTTACTGTAAATATTACAGTTTGAGTTTCTCCTTTATTAGTAATATGAATGTCTTGATTTTTAGGAGAAATTTTCCATTCGTTAGGATAAGCTAATGTAACAGTTCCTTGTAAGTTATCGCGTCCAGCTTTTACAACAACAGGAATGTCTTTTGAATTGTTGTTTTCAAAAATGATAACTTTCTCGGTAATTTTTGCTGATGCTTCAGGAATAATTTCAAATGGTTTGTAAACTTCGCCTTTTACAGGATCATTGGTTTTGTAAACAATGGGCTTTGTAAAGCTTACAGGTGTATTTTCTATAATTAAATCAAAAGTGACATTAAAAATTCTTGGAGTTTCAGGTTTTCCAATTAACGCAGGGTTTTCTACACGATACATGCCTAATGACCCTTTTTCGGTGAGCCAATAAGGTGTGGTAACGTTTTGTGAGTTACTTATTTTTAAGGTTTCTTGAAATGCTAAATTGATATTGTTACCTAACGTCATATTTTTTGAAACTGCTACAATACCAGTGTTGTATTGTTTTAAAGTCATAGCAATTGGACTTCTATTTATAGCTTCAATATTCAGATTGATGGTTTCTCCAGGTGTGGCATGATTTGTTTCAGCAACAGCTTCTAGGTAAAGTCCGGAGCAAGCGGCTATAATATTTTTTATTTCTTCAGATTTTAAAGTCTTCCAGTGATTGTCTTCTAGACTTTGTATAAGCTTATAGGCTTTCATCAATTCAGGAATTGACGCAGAAGGATTTGTGAAATCAAAACTTTCTTCTACTTGATATAAAATATCACCAATAGCTTGTCCGCCTTTTACACGGCTCCAAGTTGTGTTTATGCCATCAAAAATATTTGTTTTATCAGCAGGCATATCTCCTTTTAGTAATTCTACATATTCTTGTTGTGTGCCACGAGTTCCTGTGTTACCAAAACCTTGAGATTTATGCTGACTTCTACTTAATGAAGCAATTTCTGTGTTGCTTAAACCTATAGTAGGGTAGTAAGTGCCTATATCAACAGCTAGTAAATTACTTTTATCAGCTTTATCAAATTTTTCTTGACTACCGTAAAACCACCATGACGTATTAAAAAATAGACGTTTTGGTTGCCAAACAGAAGTTGTTTGTAATTGTTCTGGAAATTTTGATGAGTCATTTGTGATATCAAAAGCCTCAACGCTCAACATGGCAGATGTTGTGTGATGTCCATGTGTTGTTCCTGGGCTTCTATGATCAAAACGGTTTATGATAATGTCTGGCTTAAACTGACGAATGGCTAAAACAACATCACTTAAAACTTGGTCTTTGTTCCATATGGCAAGCGTTTCGTCAGGATGTTTTGAATATCCAAAATCGTTAGCGCGTGTAAAACGTTGTTCGCCACCATCTATTGCTCTAGCTGTTAGTAATTCTTGGGTTCTGATAACCCCCAAAAGTTCACGAATTTCAGGGCCAATTAAATTTTGACCACCATCTCCACGTGTTAAAGAAAGATAGGCTGTTCTTGCATGAACATGATTGGCCATATACGAAATAAGGCGTGTGTTTTCATCATCAGGATGTGCCGCTAGATATAAAACTGAACCTAAAAAGTTAAGTTTTTTTATGTTTTGATGAATTTCTGATGCTGTTGGTTTTTGAGGTTGTTGGGCGTTTATAAAATGTAAAGAAAAACTAGTAAAGAATAGAGCTAGTAATAGTTTATGCATGGCTGTTTTTTTTGAAGCAATAAATATAAAAAGAAAACCAGCGAAAGGGCTGGTTTTAATGTTTCTTTAACTTTAGGTTTATAACCACTTTTTCTTTCTAAAGTAGTATAGCATTCCTAGGAAAATCAAAATCATAATACCCCAAACAATGTAGTAGGCATTTTTGAAATGCAGTTCAGGCATGTGGTCAAAATTCATTCCATAAATACCAGCAATAAATGTAAGCGGTATAAATATAGTAGCGATTATGGTTAATACTTTCATAACTTCATTCATACGATTACTTATGGTAGTCATATACATATCCATTAAACTCCAAATCATTTCTCGGTATATATCTATGGAGTCAGATAATTGAATGATGTGATCATATACATCTCTATAAAACTGAATGTTTTTTTTATGAATAAGGTTATGTTCGCTTTTTTCTATGCGATTTATTATTTCACGTAAAGGAAAAATAGCGCGTCTTACTTTTAATAGCTCTTTCTTTAATCGTAATACTTGATGACTTATTGATTCATCTACTTGACCACTGAATAGAATGTCTTCAAGGTCTTCAATTTTATTACCTAAAGTTTCACCAACAATATAGTAATGATCTACAATAGCATCTATTAATGCGTATAGTAAGTAATCTGATCCAGAGGTTCTAATACGACCTTTTCCTTCTCTTATGCGCTCTCTGACATTTTCAAAAACATCACCTTCAGCTTCTTGAAATGAAAGAACAGAGTTTTCACATAATACAAAGCTTACTTGTTCTATAATGACGTTTTCATCAGTGTCATAATGTAACATTTTTAGCGAAAGAAAAATGTAATCATCATATTCGTCAATTTTAGGACGCTGCGAAGTGTTTACAATATCCTCAAGAATTAAAGGGTGCAAATCATAGTGAGTTCCTATTTTTTCAATGTCATCAATATGGTTTAAACCATTAAGATTAATCCATGTTATAGTATCGGAAGACTTAAATTTAAACGCTTCTTCTACATCTTTTAGCTCTAGTTCGTTATAACTATCAGGATTAAAATCAAAAGATTCAATGAATAGTTTTTGAGATGTTTTTTCTCCTGTGTAAACCAGTGTTCCAGGAGCTTTTCCTATATGCTTTTTGTACTTTGCTGTTCTTTTTTTTGCCATGAATTGTAACGAATAGTCTTATAAAGATAAGTAATATTTATATAGCATCATGGCCATCATCTATAGCATCTTTTTCAATAAGGGTTACAGGTTTTTGTAGAATAAGGTTGTTAGGGTAAGTTACTAAATCGCCGTTATCTAGACGTAAGTGTAATTGAAATGCTCTAATATCTTCAATAATAGCTTCAACTGGGAAATCTTTATCATGAATTTGTACTTTGTCACCCACTTTATAAGGGAAGCTAAAAAACATAATAATCCCCGAAGTAATATTGCTTAATATAGACCATATAGCGAATAACCCTATTCCTATTACAGCAAAAACTGAAGAGAATACTAGAGTGAGATCTTTCATTTCGGTTCCAAAAATAACCGCAACAACCAAAAGACCAATGAGTATAAGTGTTACGCTTGCATAACGAATTATAAGGTGAATTCTAGCATCATTAATGCCACTTTTTCGTCCTATTTTTTTTATGGCCAATGCTGCTATAAACCTTATAATATAGAGTATAGCAAACAGTATGATAGATTGAATAAGTTCTGTTTTATAAGTTTCTACAAGCATGGGAAAAATCTCATTAATGTCTTACAAAGATACTATAGAAAATGAAAGAAAAATACTATTCCACAAAACTATTTAGCGTACCATAAACAAGATGGGTTGGTAGGCCAACAACATTAAAATAGGAGCCTTCAATTTTTGTTATTCCTATTTGACCTATCCATTCTTGAATGCCGTAAGCACCAGCTTTATCAAAAGGTTTACAGGTGTTTATGTAATAGTTTATTTCGCTGTCAGTAAGTGTTTTAAATGTGACTTTAGTAATAGCGTTAACAGTTTTTTGAAGTGTTTTAGTAGTAAAACAAACCGATGTTATGACTTCGTGTGTTTTATTGCTCATAGATTTTATCATCTCAAAAGCATCTGTTTGGTCTTTAGGTTTTCCTAAAGCTTTGTTGTCATGCCATACTATGGTATCACTTGTAATTAAAATATCACTGTCTGTCAGCTCTTCTTTAAAAGGTAAAGCTTTAAGTTGTGCTAAATAGTCGCTTATCTCAAAATGATGTAATCTATCAGGATATTCCTCTTTTGTGTTTTTTAAACGAATTTCAAAATCCAGTCCTAAATCCTTAAAAAATTGTTGCCTTCTAGGAGAACCAGAGGCAAGTATTAGGTTGTGATTCTGTAATTTGTCGTTTAGCATTAGCTTAAAAGTACGTATTTATATAATAATAAAGAAAGCATTCCTAATAACATTACTATTTTAAGAATGTTACTAATATGGTGAAAGTCTTTTTTATTTTTTGCAGTAAATAACTTGATTGTAACATACAGTAATGGAGCAATAACAAACATTAAAAAATAAGCCACAACCAATTGTTGTTTATATAAAAAAGTAACCACATAATAAGAAACAGCTACCAATGGTATTAAGGATAATATTGCCGCTATTTTTGATGCTCTATCTCTGCCCATAGCAATAGGAAGAGTATTCATTCCAGCTTTATGATCACCATCAATATCTTCAATATCTTTTACAATTTCACGAAGTAAATTTATTATGAATGCAAAAATGGCATAATCTAAAAGTATTTTAAAAAATGTAAGTTGCGTGTTTTGGTTTGCGCTAGACAATACAGGTAATAGCTCAAATAAACCAACAATAAGAATACTTACAGCGACTAATGCTGAAATTACAACATTGCCAACAAGTAACATTTGTTTTAAATAAGACGCATAGATATATAGCAATGCCGAAATAATAACAAATATTGCAAAAAAGCCATTTTTACCGACTAGGTTTGACAAGTAAAAACCAAGTACGACTCCTATAACATTAAAGGCTATAAATAGGTTGTAAGCAGTTTTCTCTGAAATAGATTTACCTACAATAACACTTTTAGGTTTGTTTACCATATCAGTTTCAACATCATAAATATCATTGATAATATTACCTGCTGCTGCAATACAGATGGTTGCAATTACTAATAATGAAAAACCAAAAAGGTTTAATGTAATGGTGACTCCAAATGGTTCAAAAAGGGCGTATTTAATTAAAAATTGCACCAATGCAATCATTAAGAGATTTTTCCAGCGAATAAGGTTAAGAAAATTCAACGGTTGTAGTTTGTTAGTTGTTGTATAAGTTTATTTAATCGTATTTAGCACTAAAATTTCCATCCCATTTGCCTTGTACTTTGAGTACTTGCTCTATAACGTCTCTAACAGCGCCTTTTCCACCATTTTTATGAGAAACATATTTAGAAATACCTTTTATTTCAGGAACAGCATCTTGTGGGCAACAAGGTAATCCTACCAACTTCATAACAGGGAAATCAGGAATATCATCACCCATGTATAAAACGTTTTCTAATTTTATATTGTTGTTTTTTAAATAGTCGTTAAGTTGGTCTATTTTATTATGTGCGCCAAGATAAACGTCTTTAACTCCAAGACCTTCAAGTCTAGCGCGAACACCTTCATTAGATCCGCCAGAAATTATGCACATATTAAACCCTGTATTAAGAGCTGTTTTCATAGCAAATCCATCTTTGGTATGCATGGTTCTGTACATTTCTCCAGATGTTGTAAGTTGAATTGTGCCGTCTGTTAAAACACCATCAACATCAAAAATGAAGGTTGTAATATGTTCTAAATATTCTTTGTAGCTTTTATCTTCCATGTGTTTTTTTTATTGATTCGGTTAGCAGTTTATAAATGGCTTTATGTTGTTCGTTTTCTAACGACTTTAAATGTTTTTTTATGGTTTTCTTGTCATTACGCATCGCAGGACCTGTTTGTGCCATGTATGGCGACATGTGCTGAACTTTGTTTGCAGTTTCAAGAATTAATGGTTTTAGAATATCAAAATTAATATTTTGTATGTCACTAATTTCGTGAGCAATTCGGTATAGTTGATTTGTGAAATTATTTACAAATACAGCCGATAGATGTAATGTTTGCCTTTGCTCAGTGCTAATTTTATACCATTGACTCCCTATTGAATCTGCAAGATTTTTTAATAACTCTAAATCTTGTTTATCAATTGTTTCAATGCAAAAAGGCACATTAGAAAAATCAACAGAAGCCGTTTTAGAAAACGTTTGTAACGGGTAAAAAACACCACGACGCAATGTTTTATCTAAATCATAAACACTCACACTACCAGAAGTATGAACAACAAGTTGATTTTTGTTTGTGAGAGATTGAGACAATTTTGATATAGCATCATCACTTACAGCAATTATATAGATATCTGCTTCTTCTAGTTGCGAAATATTATCTATGGTAGAAACCTCATTTTTGTAGGTTGATATTTTTGAAATATCTCTGTTATACCATTGGTTTACAGAAATGTGTTCTGATTTTTGAAACGCTTTAAAAAGGTGAGTGGCTACATTACCAGCGCCAAGAATATTTACTGAAATCATAGCGCTAAAATAAGTAAGTATTGCATGATATAAAAGCAACAAGGCTTATCTTTGTAAACATGATGACTAAAACCGATATAGATACTAGGGCAGATGTTCATAAATTAGTTTCAACTTTTTATAAAAAAGTTAGAAAAGATGATGTTTTAGGTCCTTTTTTTAATCGCGTAATTACAGATTGGGATTCGCACATAGAACATTTAACAACTTTTTGGGAAACAAGCTTGTTTATGACTCGAAAACTAGAAAAAAAGTATAAAGGTAATCCGCTAGAAGTGCATGTTAAGGTTGATAAAGAAAATAATAATACCATAAGCGAGTTGCATTTTGGTATATGGCTCAATTTGTGGTTACAAACTATAGATGAGCTTTTTGTTGGTGATGTTGCTGAAAATGCTAAACGTCGCGCCAGAAAAATGGGAACGTTTTTGTATTTAAATATTTTTCAAGCTAGGCAAACAACACCAAAAAGTTAAGTACATTTTAACATACGGAAGTGAACTAAATACCTTAAATTTGCACGACCCAATTTTAGAGTCTCATCATTATGCAAAATAAACTCGCCAAAATTCTATTTTCAACTCGATTAACAGCTGTTTTATTTATTGTCTTTGCCGCAGCTATGGCAACAGGAACATTCCTAGATGCCGGAGAAAACACATCACCAACACCACTTACTAGAACGCTTATATATAATGCTTGGTGGTTTGAGGCAATTATGGTTTTGTTTGTCATAAATTTTATAGGAAATATTTTTAGATACCGCTTACATAAATTTGAAAAGTGGCCGTCGCTAATTCTGCATTTAGCATTTATACTAATACTATTAGGAGCAGGAATTACAAGGTATATAGGTTTTGAAGGTATGATGGCAATTCGTGAAGGCGAAACTGAAAGTGCTATGCTATCTCATAAAACATACATAACAACGTATATTGATGGTGATTATGAAATTGACGGAGTTCCGCAAAGATTACCTTTAGAATGGGAAGTAGATTTTTCTCCAAGATTAAACAATAGTTTTAGTAAAACTGTTACTTACAATAATCAGCCAGTAACTATTGAGCTTGAGAAGTTTATTGCAGGAGCAGAAAAAGATGTTGTTCCTGATGAAACCGGAGAAGAATACCTTAAACTGGTTGAAGCAGGAAATACAGGAGCTCACAATCACTTTTTAAAAGTAGGTCAGGTGCAAAGTATTCATAACGTTTTGTTTTCATTAAACAAACAAGTTGATGGCGCGATAAATATTACTTACAAAGATGATGAGTTAACAATAGACTCTCCGTTTGAAGGCGAATACATGACTATGGCAACTGGTCAAACAGGTCAATTACTAAAAGATAGCATTCAGCCGTTAAAACTTCGATCTCGATATATTATAGGAAATATGCAGGTTGTATTTCCAAAACCTGTGGTGAAAGGTGTTTTTGATATTGTGAAAAAACCACAGATTTTAAAGGGAGATGAAATGGGAGCGGTTTTTAAAGTCACTACAGGCGGCGAAACAAAACGTATAAAAGTTTTAGGTGGTCAAGGTTATGGAAACCCTTTTGAACAAGAGCATATAGGCGGATTAGATATTGCAATGAAATATGGTTCTAAAGTTATAGAACTACCTTTTAGTATTAAGCTAAATGATTTTATAGCAGATAAATATCCAGGAACAGAAAGCAGTTATTCTTCATTTGAAAGTAAAGTAACTGTGCTAGATGCTCAAGAAGGAGATTTTGATTATCATATTTACATGAATCATATTTTAGACCATAGAGGTTATCGTTTTTTTCAATCAGGTTTTGATCCAGATGAAAAAGGAACAAAACTTTCTGTAAATCATGATTTTTGGGGAACTTGGATTACTTATATAGGTTACTTTTTACTTTACGCCGGCATGTTAGCTATTTTATTTGTTAAAGGCTCTCGCTTTGGAAACTTAAGACGTATGCTTGATAAAGTAAAGGCAAAGAAAGCCAAGATGACAACAATAATACTTTTATGTATTGGGTTGCAAGGGTTCTCTCAAGGACATGCTCCAAACGATGGGCATGATCATAGCGTTAAACCTTCAAAAGCTCAAATAGACTCTATTTTAGCAGCCAATATAACTCCAAAGGCGCATGCAGATAAGTTTGGACGTTTAGTTATACAAGATATTGGGGGTCGTATGATGCCTGTAAATACCTTTGCTTCTGAAATGCTTAGGAAGTTAACCAAGCATGATACTTATGAAGATTTTGATGCCAATCAAGTGTTTTTATCAATACAGGAAAGTCCTTTGTTATGGTATAACGCTCCAATCATTTACTTAAAGTATAAAAAAGATGATTCTATTAGAAGTATAATAGGTGTTCCAAAAGAACAAGATTATGCGTCTTTAGTTGACTTTTTTACCGAGCGTGGTGATTATAAATTAGCACCTTATCTAGAAGATGCTTATAAAGCACAAGTACCTAATGCATTTCAAAAGGAATTTAAGGAAACTGACCAGCGTGTTAACTTGCTTTATAACACTATTGAAGGTTATGCATTACGTATTTTTCCAGTTCCAGATAATGATAATAATAAATGGATAGCTCCTATTGAATACAAAAGGGAAAACTACAAAGAACAGATTAATGATTCGTTGTATGGAAACTTTGTAAGTAACGGATTTAGTGCTTATTTATTTACATTAAATCAAGCAAAAAAATCAGGAGATTTTTCTAAAGCTGATGAGCTTTTAGAGTCATTCAGAAAAACACAGCATAAGTATGGCAGTAGTGTTATGCTATCTGATAAAAAAGTTGATACTGAAATTTTATATAACAAATATGATATTTTCAAGAAGCTATTTAGTTGGTACATGTATGCTTCATCATTGCTTTTTATTCTACTGATTATTCAGATATTTAAAGATAAGAGCAAGCCTATCAACATTACAGTAAACGCTTTTAAAATTATTATAGTAATTCTTTTTGTGTTGCACACATTAGGGCTTATAGCACGTTGGTATATTTCAGGTCATGCACCATGGAGTGATGCTTATGAGTCTATGATTTATGTGGCTTGGGCTACTATGTTTTTCGGATTGATATTTGGTAGAAAAAGTGATTTAACACTTGCAGCCACAGCCTTTGTAACATCTATGCTATTAATGGTTGCGCACTGGAGTTGGATGGATCCTGCTATTGCAAACCTTCAGCCAGTATTAGATAGTTACTGGTTAATGATTCATGTTGCTGTAATTGTAGCTAGTTATGGACCTTTTACTTTAGGTATGGTTTTAGGTTTGACAGCTTTATTTTTAATGATTTTTACAAATAAAGACAACAAACAAAAAATGCTTGTTAATATTAACGAGTTAACCATAATTAATGAAATGGCTCTAACAGTAGGGTTGGTTATGCTTACCATAGGAAACTTTTTAGGAGGTATGTGGGCTAACGAAAGTTGGGGACGTTATTGGGGCTGGGATCCAAAAGAAACATGGGCTTTAATTAGTATTATGATTTATGCCTTTGTAATTCACATGAGATTAGTTCCTGGTTTAAGAGGTAAATTCGCGTATAATTTAGCATCTGTAATCGCTATAGCAAGTATTATTTTTACATATTTTGGAGTAAACTTTTATTTATCAGGATTACACTCATATCAATCAGGACAGCAAATAGCTAGTTTTAACATCATAGGTATTGCTGTAGCAATCATTACTATTATTGCATTTTTTGCATATAAAAAATACATTAAGTTTTATAAGAAGTAGTCCTACTTTTTTAGCTTGACATTTGTTTGTATGAAACTATTTAAAGAATTTAAAGAGTTTGCAGTAAAGGGTAACATGATGGATATGGCCATTGGTGTTATTATAGGCGCATCGTTTAATAAAGTTATTGATGTATTGGTAAAAAAAATACTATTACCGCCTTTATCATTAATGACCAATGGTATAAATTTTCAAGATAAACGTATTATTCTTAAAGATGCTGTTATTGAGTCTAAAACAGGAGAGATTATTACAGATGAAGTAGCAGTTGGATATGGTGCTTTTGCTGAAGCATTACTAGATTTTTTAATTATAGGCTTTACTATTTTTGTGGTTGTTAAGTTTTTAAACCGCCTTCGGGACAAGTCTCATGATACAAAAGATAAATCAGTGTCTACACCTAAAGACATAGAGTTATTAACCCAATTAACAGACTTAATTGAGGAGCAAAATAAAATTTTAAAAGATAAAGAGTAATATCTAGAGTTTTATAGGGCTTTTATCCATGTTTAAATCATCAAGCATGTCTTGCGTAAACTTGTAATGACCGCGACGCGTTATGATTTTAAACTTATGGTCTTTCATTCTTGTTAAAACATCTAAAAAACGCCATTTTGATTTTAATAGTTTAGGCTCTTCAGATTTTAAGCTAATCTCAAAGTAGTGTTTTCTGCCTGCTTTTTCAGCAACAATATCAGGAGTAATAGTAACATCACTACCTTTTTTCATATACGATTTTGGAGTTTCGTAACCATCTAAATCAGCTTTAATATTATCAAAGCCTAAATTTTCTAAATACGTTAAAGATTCTTTTAAAAAAACGCTATTCTCTATTTTGTCTTGTGCTATCATAACCTTAAATATACAAAAAAATATTGATTTTTCAAATTTTAAAATTGTAATGTGTTGTAATATAGCTTTTTGGGTTCTTTTGTCTTTTTTTTGATTTTCTAAAAAAAAGATTGATATTTGACCTATTATGATTGTATAATATTTTTTTTAAAAGACCAGCTGATACCTTTCAGCAATTATTATGTTGAACGAATATATCGTTTAGCTTTTCTATATATGTTAATACTACAGTTATGCAATCAAATAAAATATCTTTCAAACAATTTATTACCTATTTTAAAATAGCCGTTACTGGCAAAGAACAAGATTTTACTTCTGTAAGCATTCGTCGTGCTGTTTTTATGTTGTCTATACCTATGATTCTAGAGATGCTTATGGAATCAATTTTTGCTTTAGTAGACATTGTGTATGTATCAAAAGTCAGTGTGAATGCGGTAGCTACTATTGGACTAACAGAATCTGTAATTACTTTGGTTTATGCCGTAGCTATAGGTTTAAGTATGGCAGCGACAGCCATTGTAGCTAGACGCGTAGGCGAAAAAGATTTGAAAAACGCATCTCAGGCTGCTGTTCAAGTTATCATGTTAGGTGTTTTGGTAGCTGTTATTATAAGTATTGTTGGTTTGTTGTATCCAAAAGAGATTTTAGGACTTATGGGTGCTGAACCAGAGCTTATAGCAGAAGGTTATGGATACACACAGGTGTTGCTTGGTGGCAATGTAACCATTATGTTACTATTTCTCATTAATGCCATATTTAGAGGAGCAGGAAATGCATCTGTAGCTATGTGGACCTTGATACTCTCTAATGGTTTAAATATCATTCTGGATCCTATGTTTATTTTTGGTTTTGGGCCAATTCCAGAAATGGGTGTAAAAGGTGCTGCTATAGCCACAACAATTGGTAGAGGTACTGCGGTGTTATTCCAATTAGTTATTTTGTTTTATGGTTATAGTAAAATAAAAGTAGGTCTTAAAGATATTGTGCTAAAGGTGCACGTTATGCTCAATTTAATAAAGGTTTCTCTTGGTGGAATTGGACAATTTTTAATAGGAACATCTAGTTGGGTTTTCTTAATGCGTATTATGAGTGAGTTTGGTAGTGAAGTTTTAGCAGGTTACACAATAGCCATTCGAGTTATGATGTTTACGTTAATGCCTGCCTGGGGAATGAGTAATGCAGCAGCAACACTTGTTGGCCAAAATCTTGGAGCTCAAAAACCAGATAGGGCAGAGCAGTCTGTATGGAAAACAGGACGATATACAGCATATTTTATGGGGTTCGTGTCATTAATTTATTTAGTTTTTGCAACACAAATTATTATGCTCTTTAATACACAACCAGATGTTGTAAAGTATGGAAGTTTATGTTTGCGAATTCTAGCAGCGGGTTACATATTTTATGCCTACGGTATGGTGGTTATTCAGTCGTTTAATGGAGCTGGTGATACTAAAACACCTACATATATTAACTTTTTTTGTTTTTGGTTGTTTCAATTGCCATTTGCATATTTAACAGCGATAGCATTAGATTTCGGACCTATTGGCGTGTTTTCATCCATAACTATTGCCGAAATTTTAATAGCTATTATTGGAATTATTTGGTTTAAAAAAGGTAAATGGAAACAGGTTAAAGTCTGATAGATTATTTGTAATTTTAGGCATCACAAACTTTTATTGTATGTCAGAAGAAAAATTAGGCTTAAATACCATTTGCACACATATAGGAGAAATTAAAGATGAGCAATTTAAAGGTGCTGTGTCTCCAATATATATGTCTACTTCTTATGCTTTTGAAAATGTTGATGTAAAGCGTTATCCTCGCTATTTTAATACACCAAATCAAGCTTATTTATCAAAAAAAATAGCAGCTTTAGAACATGCCGAAGCAGCGATGATTTTTGCATCAGGAATGGCAGCTATTAGCACGGTATTTTTTGCTTTATTAAAAGCAGGAGATCATATAGTGGTTCAAAATACACTATATGGCGGAACAGTAAATTTTATTAGAGAAGAATTCCCAAAGCATGGTATTGAGTTTACGTTCACAAATGGTTATAACGTGTCTGATTTTAGTGCGGCTATTAGGCCTAATACTAAAGTGATACATGTTGAGACGCCTTCTAATCCGTTATTAACAATAACAGATATTAAAGCGGTTGCTAATTTGGCTAAATCTAACAATATTATATCTACTATAGATAACACGTTTGCAAGCCCTGTAAATCAAAATCCTATAGACTTAGGGATTGATATTGTAATGCATTCTGCAACCAAATATTTAGGCGGTCATAGTGATATTTTAGCAGGAGCAGTTGCTAGTTCTAATCAGCATATGGAAACTATATGGAATGTAGGAAAAAATTTAGGAGGTAGCTTGAGTGACTTTACTGTTTGGATGCTAGAACGTAGTATAAAAACTTTAGGATTACGTGTTAAAGCACAAAACAGGAATGCAAAAAAGTTAGCAAAGTTTCTTCAAGATCATGATGCTGTAAAAAAAGTATACTATCCTGGGTTAAAAAATCATCCGCAACATGTATTAGCCAAATCTCAAATGAAAGGTTTTGGAGGAATGCTTTCTTTTGAATTAATAGATAGTTTGAATGCTAATGAGTTTTTAAGTGCATTAAAGCTTATAAAACCCTCTATGAGTTTAGCTGGTGTTGAAAGTACAATGCTGCTGCCTTACAGTACTTCACATGCCTTATTAACGCAAGAGCAAAGAGATGCTTTAGGAATAACAAACAATTTGATTCGTTTTTCTGTTGGTATCGAGTCAAAACGCGATTTAATGCTAGATATAGAACAAGCTATACAGTCTATTAATAGTTAGCAAATGCTTTCAAAAGATTAAATAGAAATTTAAAAAAATAACTTTCATCGATTCTAAATTGAATAGTAAACGTTCGTCTCAATACGATTTCAAGGAGCTTTGTCAGGCTTTTCCTGATTTAGAGCCTTTTGTTTTTGATAATAAACAAAATCATTTAACTATTGATTTTGCTAACCCAAAAGCCGTAAAAGCACTCAATAGAGCGCTACTATTATCAAATTTTAATATTAAATATTGGGATTTTCCTGATACAAATTTATGCCCGCCAATACCAGGACGTTTGATGTATATTGATGCTATTTCAGATTTATTGCTTGATTCTAATATAAAGAAGAATATACACGTTTTAGATATAGGAACAGGTGCTACCTGCATTTATCCATTATTAGGGTATTCAAAATATCAATGGAATTTTACAGCCACAGATGTAGATAAAACGTCATTAAAGAATGCCCAAATTATCATTGATAAAAATAAACTTAACTCATGCATTTCATTACGCTTTCAAAAAGACGCGTCTCATGTTTTTAATGGTATAATACAGCCAGAAGATTTATTTTCAGTTTCAATGTGCAATCCTCCATTTTATAAATCTGAAAATGAAGCCAATCAAGCAACAAAAAGAAAGTTGAAAGGATTAGGGAAATTAGAAAAGGAAGTGACAAGAAACTTTAGTGGTAACTCGAATGAATTGTGGTATCCAGGAGGCGAAAAGGCATTTTTACATAACTATTTATACCAAAGTTCGCTTTATAAAAACAATTGTTTCTGGTTTACAACTTTGGTGTCACAGAAAGAACATATAAAATCAATGAAAACATCATTGAAAAAACTAAATGCCAATAAAATTAAAGTTTTAGATATATCACTAGGAAATAAAATAGCAAGAGTAGTTGCTTGGACATTTTTAACCCGAGCAGAGCAAAACAGTTGGAGCGGATAACAGAATACGTGATATTTTGTAATTTGCCATAGAATAAAACAATTAAGAAAGAGAAAAATAATCACATGAAATTAGATATACTAGCAATAGGAGCGCACCCAGATGATGTAGAATTAGGCTGTGGAGCAACTATTGCAAAAGAAATAGCCAATGGAAAAAAAGTTGGTATTATAGACCTTACAAGAGGAGAATTAGGAACTAGAGGAACAGCAGAGACTAGAAAGGAAGAAGCAGAAAACGCAGCAAAAATTTTAGGAGTATCTGTACGAGAGAATTTAGGGTTTGCTGACGGGTTTTTTGTTAATGATAAAGAGCATCAGCTTGCTATAATAAAAATGATAAGAAAATATCAACCAGAAATAGTGCTTTGTAATGCTATTGATGATAGGCATATAGATCATGGAAAAGGCAGTAAACTTGTAAGTAATGCTTGTTTTTTAAGTGGGCTTATAAAAATAGAAACAAGTGAAGACAAAAAACTTCAAGAGCCATGGAGACCAAAGCATGTTTATCATTATATACAATGGAAACATATAGAACCAGATTTTGTGGTAGATATTTCAGAATTTATTGATGTAAAAATGAAGGCTGTAATGGCTTATAAAACACAGTTTTACAATCCTGATGAGAAAGGACCACAAACACCAATATCTAGCAAAAACTTTACTGATAGTATTAATTACAGAGCTAGAGATTTAGGTAGGTTAGTAGGTGTTGAGTATGCAGAAGGGTTTACCGTAGAGCGCTATGTGTCAGTGAATAGCTTATTTGATATAAAATAAATTGAAAAAAGGTTTTGTAGAAAAAAGGAAATGATTTACATTTGCAGTCCTAATTAAAATGGTGGTTGTAGCTCAGTTGGTTAGAGCGCCTGATTGTGGTTCAGGAGGTCGTCGGTTCGAGACCGATCTTCCACCCAAAAGACAAAGCTTCACAGAAATGTGGAGCTTTTTTTGTGTTTAAAATTTAAGAGGTTATTAGTTTATGTTTTGTTTTTTTAAAACGTAAAAAACTTGAGAATTCATCAATCCATAAAGAAACTTAAAAGGTGAGTATTCTTTTTTTATAACTTTTAATCCAGCATCATCAAATAAGGCTTCTAAATTTTTATGATTAAAGCCTATATGAGTGCCAATGTATCCTTCTTCTTGTCGAGGAATTTTTAATCCCAAAAAAGATTTAAAAATATTCTTTAAGGTTGCACCTTCTTTATTTTGACCAATACAAAATCGGATTATATTTTTTGTTAATCCAGAAAAACCTATTTCTAGTGGAACAGATATAACAATCTTTCCAGAGTCTTTAGTTCGTTTTTTAAGCTCCTGTAGATGTTTTTTCTGATTTTTGATAGAGAAGTGTTCTAATACTTCTTGGCAGCTTACTATGTCAAACTCTAGAGAGTTCAACGTAGATAAGTTTGATGTTATAGAGATGTTTTTGAGGCTATTCTCTTTAATGGTTGTTTTTAATTCTTCAAACATAAAATCTAAAGGATCATAACCATACAGTTTTACATTTTTATGAGCATCGTTAAGACATTTTAATAAATAGCCGTCACCTGTTCCAAAATCTAATAAAGATTGATTTGCTTTTAAATCTATAAGCTTAATAGCGACATCAAATCGTTTTTGATGAGAAAATCTTTTTATTAGAGATTTGTTGTTTCTAGTATATTCAGCGTACGCCATAATTGCTAATAATAAGGTGTAAACTTAATAAAATAAAAAAGCTTTCCATTGTAAGGAAAGCTTTTTTATATAATGTAAATCAAAAAGTTTATTCAGGCTTTTTGTCAACTGTAATTTTATTGCTTCTATTAGCAAGTTCCCAAGCTGTGTAAAAAATAAGACGCGTTCTATTTTCTAACAAATCGTATTCTATTTTATCAGGAGTGTCAGATGGTTTGTGGTAATCTGCATGAGTACCATTAAAATAGAATATTACAGGAATATTGTTTTTTGCAAAATTATAATGATCAGATCTGTAATAAAAACGGTTTGGATCATTATCATCATTATAGGTGTAGTCAAAATTAATTTTAGTGTACTTGTTGTTTACTTCTTCAGAAATATTGTGAAGTTCTGTACTTAATTTATCACTTCCTATTAAGTAAAGGTAGTTTCTGTCATCCTCATGTTTAGGATCAACTCTACCAATCATGTCTATATTTAAATCAGCAATAGTGTTTTCTAGAGGAAAAATAGGGTCTGTATCTGTGTAATATTTAGAACCTAATAGTCCTTTTTCTTCACCGGTAACATGTAAGAATAAAATAGAGCGTTTTGGCGCATAACCATCTTTCATAGCTGTTTTAAATGCTTCAGCAATTTCTAAAACAGCAACAGTTCCAGAACCATCATCATCAGCACCATTGTATATTTCACCATTTTTTATACCCTCGTGATCTAAATGAGCAGATATAACAATAATTTCATCTGGTTTTTCGCTACCTTTTATAAAAGCAGCAACGTTTTCTGAAGTAAACTCTTTAGCTACTTTTTTATAGGCAATGCTTATAGGTTTCTTTATTGTCGTAGCTTTTTCGTTGGTTTCTATATCGCTTAAAATCGATGAGGCTAATTTTTTGTCTATTAAAAAGTATAACATGTTTTCAGCATCATCATTTAGAGACATTCTAGATCTTGAAGCACCAAAACGTAATTTAGCCATTGAATAAATTTCTGGGTAATAGAAAAGTACGGCAGCAGCTCCTTTTTCTATAGCAACATCTCTTTTTGAAGCAAAAGCTTGTCTGAAATTAGACCATTTAGATGTTTCGCTAGTACCGCTTATAACATAAGTACCATCAGGGTTTTTTGGTTCGCCAGCTTTGATTAAAACAACTTTTCCTTTTACGTCAATATCTTTGTAGCTAGAGTATTTATCGTCTTCAATCCCGAAGTCTGCAAATATAACTTCATTAGCATTAATGCTTACATCATTACTTGTAGATACTGATAAGAAATCGTCTGTAATATTAAAAGCTTCTCCATTAAAAGAGAGTGCTACATTAGGTATATCTAATACTTCTAATGGTACTTCTTGAAAATAGTTGTTGTCTGGAAGCGCAGAAGGAATATTTAATGCTACATACTGATCTTTAAGATAGTTTACAGCCATTTTTTGCCCTGGTTCTCCTGTTTCTCTACCCGCAAATTCATCTGAAGCATATGTGTAGAGTAGGTCTTTTAATTCTGCAGATGTAATAGTGTTTGCATAAGTTGTTGGGTTTGCAGTAGCAGCATCTTTAGTTTTTGCTGGCTTTTCTTGAGTTGACCCACAACCAAACATTAATAACGCAGTACTTAATATAAGGTAAGTGTTTTTCATTGTTTGTAGTTGTTGAAAATTGAAATGTATTGTAAATTATATAAAAAGGGTTGAAAATAGCCTATTTATTTTGCGATATTACAAAAAAAAGAAAGATTTATTAGTTTAATGTAAGGTTGTTTTAACAAACTTTAACACACATCTAAATAAAAAAAGATAGCTTGTATAAAGGCTATCTTTTTAATAATTTGTTGTTGTTATGTTTATTCTATATCAATGTCTTCTAAATCTAAATCTTCAAGTTCTTCAATAGCTTCTTCTTCTGAAGCTTTTTCTTTTTCCTGAAGCTCTTCAGTATTACCAACTTTTGTTTCAGTAAAAACAGCTTTGTAACTAGCAAATGATAAAGCTATGATAGTAAGTAAAAAGATTAAAACAACTGTTTTTTTTGAGGCACCAGATTTATTTGACATTACAAAAGCAATAAGTCCACAAATAAAAGCTATTGCAGCAGGTATAAATGCTAAATTAGAAAGTGGTAATAAAGCTAATAAAACAGCTAAAACAGCAGAAACAATTCCTAAAATTATAAATAGTTTTCTCATAAGTTTAATTTTTTAAGCCTGTTGCAGATTTAATTTTTAATTCACCATTTCCAACAGGGATTTTGAATTTAGCATAAACAGGAATTTTGTTTGAATCTGCAGTAAGCCATATCAAATTGTCGTTAGATCCTTTTAAAACGTCATTATTACTTAATGAAATAGCAAGTTTGTAGCAGTTTTTTTCACCAATTGAAGTGTTAATGGTTTCGGTTCCAAGGTATCTAAAGTTTACCGTGTTTTCTTCATTATCAAAAATAACAGTAAAAGATTTTGTTGTTCCTGTAGCGTAGCTTGAAAAATCAAGTGTTCTTAATTTGTACAGCGTGCTAACTAAATCTCTAGTAGTGCTACCAACTTTAATTGTTTTATTTTCTTCCCAGAATTTACCGTCTTTTCTTTTTTTACGTTTTAAGCTTTTTACAGTACCTGTTTTATGACTGTATTTGTATTGCATAAATTTGTAATAACCACCTTCGTTAATATCTCTTTTGTAAAGATAAGGCGTTAGTGTTTTTGGGCTAACATAACTTTCGTATAAATCACGAATTTTAAAAAAACTATCCCATTTACTGTAAGTTGTAGCTGTACATTTTAGTCTAAGCAGTGTTGCGCTAGATGTTTTTACTTCACTGGTTTGCATAGTAACTTCAGCTAAATCAGTCAAGATACCTGACATATTATAAGATGCAGTATATGTAAGTTTTTCTGAATTACCAACAGCAGAGTTTTGTGCTTGTGTAAATACAGTAACAAATAACAACATTAAGGTAGTGATAAGACGCATATTTTTTTCATTTAGAAATAATAACGAAATAGTTATCATTTATTGTGCCGAAAATACAATTGTAAAGATTAGTATACTAATTTTTTAAAATGAAATATCTAAAATATATTTTATTAACTTTATTATCTATAAACAAACTTATTACTTTAAAAAAACTAAACTATGATTAAAAAAGTATTTGCCTTATTGGTGTTTATTGTGTGTTATAGTAACAACACTTTTTCTCAACAAACAGAAACAATAACTTATTTAGGAAAAACCCTTAACGTCCCTGAGCCACTAAAAACAAATGAAAGGTTTTTTAAGTTTGAATATAATATGGCAGAAGCAAGAAAAGCGTTTTTAGCAAAAGATTATGAACGAACAGTTTATTACGTTAAAACAGCTGAAAGAGACGGAATTCATAGTAGCGCTTTTTGGTTTTATTTAGCAATTTCTAAACTAAATTTAGGAGATGAAGGCGCTGGGAAAAAATACCTGAAAATAGGTTTTGTAGAGCAAGGTTGCTGGGAGTGTGGAGAAGCTTTTGAAAAAATCTTTGGTGAAAAATTAAAATATTAATAAAAATAAAAAACCCGTAATGTTTAAATTACGGGTTTTTGCGGAGAAAGAGGGATTCGAACCCCCGGAGGTGTGACCCTCAACAGTTTTCAAGACTGCCGCATTCGACCACTCTGCCATTTCTCCTTGAGTGCCTCATTAGGTATTCCCTAAATGCGGGTGCAAATATAGAAACTTTTTTTAATAAATAAACTAAATTTTACGAATTATTTGAAAGTTATTATCTTTTTAAACTATAAATAATTGTAAATAAGAAAACTAACAATTTAAAATTATTGAAGCATTTTTTTCAGTAAGCATAGAACCTTTCGATTTTAGGTTATTATGCCAGCTAAAGGCTTCTGTTAAGATATGAGGTGTATGTCCGCCAGCTAATAAAGCTTTAGCGTAATATTCCTTGATCTGTTGTTTATAAATTGGGTGCACACAGTTTTCTATGATTACATCTGCTCTTTCTTTAGGAGATAAGCCTCTTAAGTCTGCTAAACCTTGTTCTGTTACTAAAATATCTACATCATGTTCTGTATGATCTGTATGTGACACCATTGGAACAACATGAGATATGGTGTCCCTTTTAGAAATAGAAGGACAGACAAAGAAGCTTAAATATGCGTTTCTAGCAAAATCTCCAGAACCGCCTATGCCATTCATCATTTTTGTGCCTAAAATATGTGTAGAGTTTACATTGCCATAAATATCAAATTCTATTGCAGTATTTATTGCAATAATCCCTAAACGTCTAATTACTTCGGCAGCATTACTAATATTTTGAGGTCTTAATACAAGTTTCTTTTTATAGGAATCAAAATTTTTAATCATATGGTCATAACAGGAGTTTGAGACCGTTATAGATGAAGCTGAAGCAAAATTTAGCTTTCCAGAATCAAATAGCTCAAAAGTGCTGTCCTGTAGTACTTCAGAGTACATGGTTAAATTTTCAAAAGAACTGTTTTTAAAACCAGAAAGTACAGCGTTGGCTATTTTACCAATTCCTGCTTGCAATGGTAAAAGACTTTTTGTAAGTCTACCATTACTAACTTCTTCTTCAAGAAAATTTAAAATGTGATTAGCTATACTGGTTGTGATTTCATCTGGTTCTGAAATTCTAGCTTCGCTATCTGGTTTTTCTGTAAAAACAATAGCTTTAACTTTATTTTGATCTACTTTGATATATGGTGATCCTATTCGATCATTTGGTTTACAAATATGTATAGGTTTTCGGTTAGGATACTTTTCATGTGTGTAGATATCATGAATATCTTTAAAAGAAGTTGGTAAGGCTGTGTTTATTTCTACTATTACGGTTTTTGCTAATGCGATAAATGTAGCAGAGTTACCTACGGATGTTGTTGGAATAATATATCCTTCTTTGGTAAAGCCTATAGCCTCAACAATGGCTACATCAATATTACCTAGTTGATTATTTTCAAATTGTTCTGCTGTTTCACTTAAATGTTGATCTATATATAGTACTTCTCCATTATTTATGGCTTTTCGTAATGTTGGATCCGCTTGAAAAGGCATTCTTTTGTGTAAAGCTTTATTTTTAGCTAAATCGGCGTCTGTGGTGTAGCCCAAAGACGCACCTGTAATTAGTGTGATTTTTAAATCTTCAGTTTCGGCTCTCTTTGCTACAGCAGGCAATACAGCTTTGCTATCTCCTGCTTTTGTAAAACCACTTACACCAACAACCGCATTTTTTTTAATTAATTGAGAAGCTTCTTCTGCTGTAAATATTTTTTTTAAGTAATTATCATATTGTATTCTTTCTACATTTTCTCTGCTTGTCATTTTGATATTTTTTTAAGTTTTTTATTGCTAATTTTTAGGATATATCATTCAAAATTGAAGATATATTAATATTGGTTGCAATTTATATATTTGCTATATTGTCAAAATATTACAAAAAGACATTTATTTATTCATTTTGGACAAGTATATTAATTTAGCAAATAAGTCATCAAAATATTACCTCACAGAAGTTGATAAAAGAGAGAAAGATATTTATTGTCATCATGATTTAATGGGAGAACATTTTATTGAAACCCATAAGCATGATAAAGCACAGTTTTTGTATACAGAAGGTGGTTTGGTCTATGTAAAAACTAGTACGCAAACTTATTTCTTACCAGCAAGACATTACATGTGGATACCTGCCGATATAACACATAGTATTTATCCTAGTTCTCCAGAAGTTAAAATGAGAAACCTATACTTTCCTGTAAAAAAAGATGAAAATATTTTTTATTCGCAAGAAGGAATTTACCCTGTAAATAACTTATTGTTACAATTGTTGTTATTTACTAAACAATGGAATGGAAATATTAAAAAGTCACAAAAAGATAAATACCCAATAGTTTTAGCTTTAAAAGTCTTATTACCTCAATTATCTAAACAACCATTATTACTTAATCTTCCTCAACCAAAAGATGAACGCTTGATTAAAATTTCTGAATATCTTTTAGAAAATTTACACAAGGAATTAAAAAGTACTACCATTGCAACTATTTTTAATATGAGTAGTAAAACTCTCTACAGGTTATTTAAAAAGGACGTTCAGATTTCTTTTATACAGTATTACACTTTTTTAAGAATGTTTAAAGCTTTAGAGTTTTTGTTAACACAACAATTTACAATAGCAGAAGTTGCTCTAAAAGTTGGTTATAATAGTGTGCCTACATTTAGTAATACATTTACTAAAATAATAGGAAAAAGACCATCAGCTTATATCACTATCAACGAAATATATTGATGTTAAAACCTCTTTAGGTATTTAATGATTATTTTTGGCCTCAAAATAATATAGAGGATATATGAATACAACGTCATTATTAAAATGGAGATATGCAACTAAACAATTTGATCCATCTAAAATAATAACTCCCGATAAATTACAGATAATAAAAGAAGCCTTTAATCTAACAGCAACAAGTTATGGCTTGCAGCCTATCAAATTATTGATTGTTAGAACAAAAGAGATTAAAGAACAATTAAAGGCAGCAGCGTTTAATCAATCTCAAGTTACTGATGCTTCAGATGTTTTAGTGTTTTGTATTGATACTGCAATAGACGCTTTGTATGTAGAAGATTACTTTAAATTAGTGAAAGAAAAACGAAGCACGCCAGATGAAATTTTAAAACCATATCAAGAGTTTTTGACTAATCACTTTAGCACTATTACACAAGACGAAAAGCTTAATTGGGCAACAAAACAAGCTTATTTAGCAATGGGAAATCTGTTGACAGTTTGCGCAATAGAGCAGATTGACGCCTGTCCGATGGAAGGATTTAGTCCAGAAAAAACCGATGAAATTTTAGAATTAGATAAGCAAAATCTTAAAAGTGTCTTGCTAATGCCTATCGGTTATCGATCTGATGATGATTTTATGGCAAGCTTAAAAAAGGTAAGAAAACCTTTAGAAGATATGGTGCTTACTAGATAAAAGACTTAAATAACTTTTTTAAAACAAATTTTTAAAAGCGTCATGACTTTATGTTATGACGCTTTTTTTTTCTTCTTATTAGTAGTAAATTTGAAACTAACTAAATAAAAATTATGCCAGGATTTGAAAGCTTTGGTGATGCAGAGCGAAAAGAAGTACAAGACGTTTTAGATAACGGAATATTAATGCGTTACGGTTTTGATGGTATGAGAAATGGCCATTGGAAAGCTAAAGAATTGGAGCAAGCTTTACAAGAGAAACTAGAGGTTAAGCATGCACAATTAGTATCTAGCGGTACAGCGGCAGTATCTATAGCATTAGCATCGGCTGGAATAGGAGCAGGAGATGAAGTTATTATGCCTACGTTTACCTTTGTGGCAAGTTTTGAAGCTATTATGATGCTTGGTGCAGTACCAGTTTTAGTTGATATTGACGACACATTAACGCTAGATCCCAAAGCCGTAGAAGCGGCTGTTACTCCAAAAACAAAGGCAATCATGCCTGTGCATATGTGTGGTAGCATGGCAAACTTAAGCGCTTTAAAAACTATTTGTGATGCACATAATCTAATTCTTATAGAAGATTCTTCTCAAGCTACAGGAGCAACCTATCAAGGCAAACCGCTAGGTAGTATTGGAGATTTAGGGTGTCTTTCGTTAGATTTTGTGAAAATTATTACTTGCGGAGAAGGTGGCGCTGTTTTAACAAATAATGAAAAATATGCTCTACATGCAGATCATTTTTCAGATCATGGACACGACCATAAAGGCAATGACCGTGGTGCAGAAACACATCCGTTTTTAGGATATAATTTTAGAATATCAGAATTAAATGCTGCCGTTGGTTTAGCACAATTACGTCGTTTAGATGATTTTGTAAGTATCCAAAAGAAAAACTATAACATAATAAGAGAAATGATATCTCAAGTTCCAGAAATAACATTTAGAAGTGTTCCAGAAGGAGGCGAAGAGAGTTATTCGTTTTTGAGCTTTTTCTTACCTGATTTAGAAATAGCAAGAAAAGCTTCTGCAGCTTTAAAAGAAGCTGGAGTAGATGGATGTTTTCATTATTACGACAATAATTGGCATTTTATTAGAAAATGGGAGCATTTGAGAGATTTAAAAACGTTGTATCCAATTTCTTCAGAAGTAAAAGAAGGTTTAAAATATCTTAAAACAAAAACTTTTGAGCAATCTGATAATTATATAGGAAGAAACATTTCATGCTTAATTAAATTATCATGGACAGAAGATGAAGTAAAACAGCGTGCAGAAAGCATGGTAAAAGCAATAACATCTGTTTTAAAATAAAAAGAATTTATTAGGGGCAATTTTTTATTGCCTTTAATAATATTATTCCACTATATACAGCTAATCATAGATTTATTAAAGTAAGGAGAATTTTAATGTTAACCTCTTAATGTTTTTATCATTAAAGAGAAAACATAAATTTTAAAATCCTTATTATGAAATCTATTATCATTACCGCATTACTCTTTATTTGTTCTATAAATATAAGTCAAGCTCAATTTTTAGAAAGACTAGCAGATAAAGCTACTAAAGCTGCAGAACGAACAGTAGAAAGAAAAGTAGAACAAAAATCACAAAAGGAGACTGAAAAAGCTTTTGACTCTACGTTTAATAAAAAAAGGAAGTCAAAAAAAAGTAAA
The DNA here is from genome assembly GCF_048381695.1 of Corallibacter sp. NCBI lineage: Bacteria > Pseudomonadati > Bacteroidota > Flavobacteriia > Flavobacteriales > Flavobacteriaceae > Corallibacter > Corallibacter sp. The sequence goes on from NZ_JBLXHI010000005.1 coordinate 162,853, forward strand.
AAACAAGTTTCTAAATCAAACAAATCGCCTAACGATGTTTATGCATTTACTCATAAGTATGTGATGCAAATGGAAAGCGATTCTTACAATACAACCTTAACATATTATTTGGCAAAAAACGAAAACTATTTTGGCAGTACAATACAATCAGTAAGTACAATGGTGAATGTTATGGATCTGGATAAAGAAACGCTTTTTATGTTTTCTGAAGCAGGCGGAACCAAAATGCTTATGGCAACATCTTTAAATATTAATGATTTAGCTGATGAAAACGATGACACCAATAATACTAAAATAGAAAAGACGGGCAAAACCAAACAAATATTAGGGTATTCATGTCAAGAATACTTAATTACGTCTGATGATGTAAAGGCTAACGTTTGGGTTACGCAAAATGCAGGTGTTAGTTTTCCTAATGGTTTTTATCAGGTTGGTAACAAGCAAAATGCTAATCAGCAATGGATGTCTGATGTAAACGGCTTGGTGTTAGAAATGTATATTACAGATACGTCAAAAAGAAAACCTGAAACAATGAAAATGCGTTGCGTGTCTTTAGATAAAGAACATTTTAAAATAAACTCTAGCGATTATAAAAAGTTTATGTAAAAAAAAAATATCAGCGATTAGCTGATATTTTTTTTGATTTTATATTATAACTAGGTTTAGTAGTTTACGTATTCTACAATTTCAAGGCCATAACCAATCATACCAACACGTTTAGTTTGTTCGCTATTTGAGATTAAACGTAGTTTATGAATATTTAAATCATGTAAAATTTGTGCGCCTATACCAAAGTCTTTACTGTCCATTTCTATACGAGGTGCTTTTACAACTTCACCTTCAATTTGAGATTCTTTAAGAGCGCTTAAGCGTTTAAGTAAATTCATAGATTGCGATTGCTGGTTGATAAACACAATTGCACCTTTTCCTTCATCATTTACAACTTTAAACATATCGTCAAGTTTCTCGTCAGCATTATTTGTTAGCGTACCTAATATGTCATTATTTACAAGCGTAGCATTAATTCGAGTTAAAACGGGCTCATTAGGGCTCCAAGTACCTTTTGTTAATGCAATATGTATTTGGTCATTTGTTGTTTGGTGGTAAGCTCTTAATCTAAATTTACCAAAGCGAGTTTCTATGTTGAAATCTTCTTTCTTTTCAATTAAAGAATCATGCTCCATACGGTATGCAACTAAATCTTCAATAGAAATTATTTTTAAATCGAATTTTTTGGCAACTTCAACAAGTTGAGGCAATCTAGCCATTGTGCCATCTTCATTAAGAATTTCAACTAATATACCTGCGGGATTTAATCCTGCTAAACGCGATAAATCAACAGCGGCTTCAGTGTGTCCTGTTCGTCTTAAAACACCACCGTTTTTAGCTTTTAAAGGAAAAATATGTCCTGGACGACCTAAATCATGAGGTTTTGTGTCTTTGTTTACAAGAGCTTGTATGGTTTTAGATCTGTCATGAACAGAGATTCCTGTAGTGCAGCCATGTCCTATTAAATCAACAGATACTGTAAACTGAGTGTGGTGTAATACAGTGTTGTTCTGTACCATCATGCTTAAATCTAATTCTTGACATCTGTCTTCAGTTAGAGGAGCACAAATTAAACCACGACCATTAGTAGCCATAAAGTTTATCATTTCAGGAGTAACCTTTTCAGCAGCAGCAATAAAATCACCTTCGTTTTCTCTATTTTCATCATCAACTACTATGATAACTTTTCCTAATCTGATATCATTAATAGCGTCTTCAATTGTATTGAGTTGTATTTTAGCTGTTTGATTTGCTGTTTTAAGCGTAGACATAATCTTGTTTTAAAAATGTACGCAAAGATATGGCTTATTTTGAACTATTTGAAAGGTCTGCTGTTAATTTATTCCTATTTATTATATGTGCTAAAGGGTATAATGCAGCGCCTAATATTAGCCATATAGGATTTTTAGAAACTCCTTTTTGAGGTAGAATTTTATAAATCTTTATTGTTTGTAAAAAAGAGACAATATAATACACAAGCATAAGCGAAAATGCTATAATGCTTAATTGTAAACAAACTACAGCAATTTCGGGTAACTTGTTGTTTTTTAAAATGAAATATAAAGGAAGTAATATAGCTCCAGCTATGTAGAAAATAAGTGTAAATCTAGCATATTCGTTGTAGTCCTTTAATATTTCTTTTGATTCTGTTGTTTGTTGTTCGTCTAAAACGTTTTTCTCTGTAAAATGATTTTTTTGTTTTAATACGTTTACAACAGATTCAGGAAGATCTTCTTTAGATATTCTGTCGTCTTCAGAATTAGCTTTTTTATTGAATAGCTTTTTTAATGGCTCTGTTATATGATCAAATTCAAACAAACCTCTATCAGCTGTAGCTCTTCGTGTTAAAAAGATACCTAATGGTAACATAATTAGGGTAGAGAACCAAGCGGCAAGTGCAGGATTTATACTGCCGTCACTAGCACTGTTTTTAGCAAAAATACCAATAAAGTGATAGGTTAAGAATAGTAATATGGCTATTACCATAGGTAAACCTATACCACCTTTTCTAATTAATGCTCCTAATGGCGCTCCTACAAAGAATAGAATAATACATGCAAACCCTAAAGCAAGCTTTTCATGTAATGCAATAATATGCTTGTTTAGTGAAACGCTTTTAAATTTTAAGAAAACACCTTTTGAGTTTATTATTTGTTTTGAGCTTTTTACCGAGTTTATAGCGAGGTTAATGATTTGTACTTTTTTTGATGTTGCAAACAAATCTAGAACAGCGCCATTGTAGTCTTTATCTTGACTTAATGAATCAGTTTTCTTTTTGTTAGTATCTTTTTTTGTTGTGTTAACACCATGATTAAGAACCGGTAGGTTGGTACGGTTATATAGGTTTGTTGTAAGTTGATTATAATCGTTTTTTAAATCAACTTTAAGCGAATCTATACTGTAATTCAAATCAGATATATTAAGCATGTTATACTTATCTGAAATGTTTTTTTCTTCAAGATCGTTTACATTGTATTCTGATAAATCTATATTGATTACATATTTATCAAAGGCGCTTTTTTTCATAGGGCGCTTTTCTCGATCTTTAAAATCTTTTGGAGGTGTATCATCATAAAAATAACCGTTGTATAATATCAACTTTAGTACGTCTGATGATTCTTCTCCTATTAATTCTCCTGTTTTAGATATAATTACAGTGTGGTTACCTTGAGTGCTACCGCTTTTTTCATGAATAATAACATCTTCTAAAAACTGACCTCTATCGCCACTTTTTTTGGCAACCTTGATATTGTATTTATTGCCTATTTCATTAAACTGCCCTTCAGCAATAACCATTGCTGGTTTAAGTTTAGCAATGTTTTTACGAAGGTTGTAGGAGTTGTATTCTGCCCAAGGAATGACATTATTACTAAAGAAAAAGGTAACAATAGCCAAGCCTAGAATAAAAATGCTTAAACCAGTCATTGCTCGCTGAAGAGAAATCCCGGTTGATTTCATTGCTGCAAATTCATAATTTTCAGCAAAGCTCCCAAACACCATAATAGATGCAAGTAGTATAGTAAGCGGTAATACTAACGGAATTAGTTTTGGTGAGAAATACAGTAAAAATTTTGCAACTACTAATATGTCTAAATCTTTACCAGCTAACTCTTTAATGTATAGCCAAATGGTTTGTAATACAAAAATCAGCATAAGAATAACAAATACGCTGATAAAAGTTTTTAAGTAAGAGGTTAGTATGTAGCGGTCTAAAATTTTCAAAAGAATCCCTAGTCTAGTTTATTTATATAGTAATTTTTGTATTTGCTTTTATCAAAAGTAAATAAGGTTTTTGATAAGGGTTCGTTTGTTTTAAAAGAATTAACAGTTAATGTTGTTTTTACACCGTTTTTCCCTATTTGAATTAGGTTGTATATATGCTTTGTTTGAGCATCAATTCCTAATAATACATTTTTTATTTCAGAATCAGAGTCAATAGGTGTTAGTTTTACATATTGAATATTGCGACCTCTTACATTTTGAACAATATCCATTTTGTAAGTATAGCCATCTTCGTAAAATGAAAGCATTTTACTTGGTGTTATGCTATTTTCGTCATCACCATTTTCTTGAGAAACTGTTACTTCTTCATCATCAGGGCTGATGCTGTATAGTGTTTTTCCGTCAAAAATACGTGTAGACCCTAATATGTTTAAACGGTATTTGTCTCCTTGCATAGCAACATCACCACGTGTTTCTTGTTTGATGTTTTCTGATAAGTTTTCTAGTGCATATTTAAAGTCTATTGATATGTTTTCATAGCTTTTTACTTTTGCAGATACTTCATCAAGTAATGATTTAGCTTTGTTTTGGGCAAATGTTGTAGTGCATATTGTAAGCGCTAATAATGCAATAATCTTTTTCATTTTATTAAATTTCATTTTCTAAAAGTTGGTCTAATGCTGTTAAATCAGGAACAAGAACTTGTCTAGCTTTACTGCCTTCAAAACCACCTACAATTCCGGCAGCTTCTAATTGATCTATTATTCTTCCGGCTCTGTTGTATCCTAGTTTAAGCTTACGCTGTAATAAAGATGCAGAACCTTGTTGTGCTGTAACAATAATTTCAGCAGCTTCTCTAAAAAGTTTGTCTCTGTCAGCTATATCTATATCAATACTTGTGCCACTTTCCTCACCAACATACTCTGGCAGCATATATGCATCAGGATAAGCTTTTTGCGATCCGATGAACTCTGTTATTTTTTCTACTTCAGGCGTGTCAACAAAAGCACATTGTATACGAATCATATCGTTTCCTTGTGTGTAAAGCATATCTCCACGACCTATAAGCTGATCTGCTCCAGAACCATCTAGAATTGTACGAGAGTCTATTTTTGATGTTACTCTAAAAGCTATTCTAGCAGGGAAGTTTGCTTTAATAATACCTGTAATAACATTTACCGATGGACGTTGTGTTGCAATAATTAAGTGAATACCAATGGCACGTGCTAATTGAGCTAAACGCGCTATAGGTGTTTCTACTTCTTTTCCTGCGGTCATTATTAAATCGGCAAACTCATCAACCACAAGTACGATGTATGGTAAAAACTGATGCCCGTCATTAGGGTTTAATTTTCTAGCTTTAAATTTAGCATTGTACTCTGCAATATTTCTACAAAGCGCATTTTTAAGCAACTCGTAGCGGTTGTCCATTTCAATACATAAAGAATTTAATGTATTGATAACCTTTGTGTTGTCTGTTATGATAGCATCTTCACTATCAGGTAGTTTTGCTAGGTAGTGACGTTCTATTTTATTGAAAAGCGTAAGTTCTACTTTTTTAGGATCAACTAATACAAATTTTACTTCAGCAGGATGCTTCTTATAAAGTAGTGATGTAAGCACAGCGTTTAACCCAACAGATTTACCTTGTCCTGTGGCACCTGCCATAAGTAAGTGAGGCATTTTTGCCAAATCAACGACAAAGGTTTCGTTACTAATTGTCTTTCCTAATGCAATAGGTAGTTGCATTTCGGCTTTTTGAAACTTTTGCGAAGCAATTACTGATCGCATAGAAACGATAGTTGAGTTTTTATTAGGAACTTCAATACCAATAGTACCTTTTCCAGGAATAGGGGCTATGATTCGAATTCCTAAAGCTGAAAGCGATAGGGCAATATCATCTTCTAAATTTTTAATTTTAGATATTCTAATACCTGCTTCAGGAACAATTTCGTAAAGAGTTACAGTTGGTCCAATTGTAGCTTTAATACTAGCAATACCTATCTTGTAGTTGTTTAAAGTTTCTACAATACGATTTTTGTTTTCTTCAAGTTCTTCTTGGTTAATGGTGATGCCTTCGGTTTCATATTTTTTAAGAAGCTCTAATGAAGGGAATTGGTAGTTGCTTAATTCTAGAGTAGGGTCAAATTGACCAAAATCTTCAACTAACTTGTTAGCAAGATTATCAGTTTCTGATAGCTCTTCTTCAACATCTTCAACCTCAATTTTCATTTTAGGCTCTTCATCTTTGTTGTTTTCTTGAACTGTCTCTAGTTTTAATTCCGGTTTTTCAGTTTCTTTAGCTGTTGTAATTGATGGTTCTTCTTCCTCTTTTTTGTTGCTCTCTATTTGAAGATCAAAGGCAGATTTAATATCTTCTGCTTCAGCGGTTAAATCGTTGTCTATTGGAGTAACAGTTTCATCTTCTGAAATGTCGTCAAGGTTGTTTTTAAGTTCGTTTTTGGCAGATTTGAAAAACGTTTTAAAACTATCAGCAGTTACTTTAAAACGAATGGCTAAATAAGTAATAAGACCGAAAACAAGTAATAAAACGGTTCCTATTTTACCTAGATAATCTTGTAAAAAAGTGTTTATTTCATAACCTATCGTTCCGCCAAGAATGTCTAGTTTATTTGTAAAGAAGCCAAAAGTAATTGAAAACCAAATAACGATTAAGGTTCCCCAAAACCAATGTCTTCGAAGTTTGTTTTTGTTGATATTGGTTATAACATAAACGCCAGATAAGAATATTAAACCAGAAAAGATAAAAGACGCAATACCAAAGCCTCTTTTAATGAAAAAATCACTTAACCAAGCCCCAGATTTACTTAACCAATTTTCAGTTTTTACCTCTCTTGATGTAAATTCAGATAGTGCACTTTGATCTGCATTACCTGTAAAAAAGTAAGATACAAAAGCAATAAACAGTAAAAGTCCTAGTAGAATAAGAAAGCTACCAAATACCAGTTTTTGTTGGTTAGATAGATTAAAGCTAGGAACTTTAAAATTGAGTTTACGTGTTTTTTTTTGTTTGGTCTTCTTCTTTGCCATTCAAGCATTATTAGGTTAGCAAAAATACAAATAACTAACGTTTATCCTAAAGGTATGTTATATTAAAATAACTTGGGTAAATAAATAATAGCACCTATTATTATTGCAATAATAGCAAATAAAAAAACAGCACCCGCAGCTAGGTCTTTTATTAGGCCTATTTTAGGGTGATGTTCTGGGTGAATAAAATTGGCAACTTCTTCAATAGCAGTATTTAACCCTTCAATTGCAATGATAATTCCAATAGTTAGTGTTTGTGCAATCCATTCGGTTGGAGATAGGCCTACAACGTATCCAATTCCAGTCATAACAAGTCCAATGCAAACTTGAACTTGTATGCTGGATTCAGTTTTTATTAAGAATAAAGCGCCTTTAAAGGCGTAGCCAATGCTTTTTAATCTATTTATAAAAAAAGACTCTTTTTTAGTCATTCATTAAGGCGTCTAAAGCAGCTTTGTAATTAGGTTCATCTACAATTTCAGAAACTTGTTCTGTGTAGCTAACAGTGCCATTTTCGTCTACAACTACAATACATCTAGAGTGTAAAGCTTCTAAAGGTCCGTTTGTAAAATCTAAACCATAAGCTTTGCCAAAACTTCCGTCTTTATAATCAGAAAGAGAGATAACATTATCTAGCCCTTCAGCGCCACAAAAGCGTCCCATAGCAAATGGTAAATCACGAGAAATACATAAAACCTTTGTGTTTTCAAGTTGGCTAGCTTCTTTGTTAAAGGTTCTAACAGAAGTTGCGCAAGTGCCAGTATCAACACTAGGAAAAATATTAAGAATTACTTTACTTCCGCTAAAATCAGAAAGAGACTTTGTTTCTAAATCTGTGTTTGTAAGTTTAAAATTAGGAGCTTTAGATCCTACTTTAGGTAATGTTCCTGATGTTTCTATTTTGTTTCCTTTTAAGGTTACTGTAGCCATAATTGTTTCTTTTTAAAATTTTACTAAAAATAATAATTTAATAAGTCTATAAAAGAAAATTACCATAGGTTTTTGCTAAAAATTTTTGATGCATGATACAGTTTGTGTAGCTAAAGTTATCTGAACCTGTTAAAAAGTTGTTAGTGTTTTGTTAAACAGTGCTATGCAAACATCCAGCATTTGATGATGGGCGTAAATGATTAAAACAAATCTATAAACATAAATTTTTTACCTATGAAATTATCAAAAAAATTATTTGCAGCATTATTATTTATGGGCTTTTTAGGGCTTTCTCAAACAACTTTTGCTCAAAGTGCAGAAACTAAAACCGAAGAAAAAACTGAAAAAGAATCAACTGTAGAAAAAACAGAAACTAAAGAAGCTACCACTGCTACATCAAAAAAAGAGCATGAAGCAAAAGCAACAGAAGAGAAGCAGGTTGATAAAAATGCAACAAAAGAAGACGAAGAGCAATAAAATATAATTGTAAAACCTCTTTTTTATTAAAGCCTTATAATGCAAAGTTATAAGGCTTTTTTTTATTGTTTAATTAGTTGCTTTATAAGTTATATCTATACTGTTATAATTTTAAATATATTACTTCTATAAGGTATTCTCCTTTGTAATAACTAACTTTAAGAAGTTATAATTCTTAAAATCAAAAATATATGAAAGATAATCAATCAACTGGAGGTAAATGCCCATTCATGCATGGGGGAAATACAGCTACAGATAAAACAGTAACTGAATGGTGGCCAAATGCATTAAATTTAAATATTTTACATCAGCACGATACCAAAACCAATCCTATGGGAGAAGGCTTTAGTTATCAAGAAGCGCTAAAAAAATTAGATGTGGCTTCATTAAAAAAAGATTTACATAATTTAATGACAGATAGTCAAGATTGGTGGCCTGCAGATTGGGGTCATTATGGCGGATTAATGATACGTATGGCTTGGCATGCAGCTGGAACATATAGAGTTTCAGATGGTCGTGGTGGTGGTGGTACTGGGAATCAGCGTTTTGCGCCGCTTAACTCTTGGCCTGATAATGTAAGTTTAGACAAGGCAAGACGTTTATTATGGCCTATTAAGAAAAAATACGGAAACAAAGTAAGTTGGGCAGATCTAATAATTCTGGCAGGAACAATAGCGTACGAAAGTATGGGATTGAAAACTTTTGGTTTTGCTTTTGGTAGAGAAGATATTTGGCATCCAGAACAAGATATTTATTGGGGAGCCGAAAAAGAGTGGTTAGCACCTAGTGACGAACGCTATGATGATGTAAATAGCCCAGATACAATGGAAAACCCTTTAGCAGCTGTACAAATGGGATTGATTTACGTTAATCCAGAAGGAGTAAATGGTAAGCAGGATCCAATGAAAACCGCTGCGCAAGTAAGAGAGACTTTTAAAAGGATGGCTATGAATGATGAAGAAACCGTAGCATTAACTGCTGGTGGTCACACTGTTGGTAAAATGCATGGTAATGGCGATGCTAGTATACTTGGGCCAGATCCTGAAGGAGGAGCTATAGAAGAGCAAGGTTTAGGTTGGTCTAATCCCACTAGAAAAGGTAAAGGAGCAGATGCAGTTACTAGCGGATTAGAAGGAGCCTGGACAACACATCCTACAAAATGGGATAATGGTTTTTTTGAAATGCTATTTAATCATGAATGGGAACCTAAAAAAAGTCCGGCAGGAGCTTGGCAATGGGAGCCAGTTAGTATTAAAGAAGAAGACAAACCGGTTGATGTAGAAAATCCTTCAATACGTCATAATCCAGCAATGACAGATGCAGATATGGCAATGAAAGTAGATCCGGTATATAGAGAAATTTCATTAAACTTTAAAAAAGATTTCAATGCGTTTTCTGATGCTTTTGCTCGTGCTTGGTTTAAATTAACACATCGTGATATGGGGCCTAAATCAAGATATTTTGGACCAGACATCCCGCAAGAAGATTTAATTTGGCAAGACCCAATTCCAGAAGGAAAAAGCGATTATAATGTTGAAGCTGTAAAACAAAAAATAGCAAATACAGGTTTAATCGCATCTGAAATGATTACTACAGCATGGGATAGTGCTAGAACCTTTAGAGGATCTGATTTTAGAGGAGGAGCAAACGGTGCTAGAATACGCTTGGCTCCACAAAAAAGTTGGGAAGGCAATGAGCCAGAAAGATTGTCTAAAGTTTTATCAGTATTACAGCCAATTGCAGACGAATTTGATATAAGTATAGCAGATACCATTGTGTTGGCAGGAAATGTAGGGTTAGAGCAAGCTATAAAAAAAGCTGGTTTTGATGTTGCGGTTCCATTTTTACCTGGAAGAGGAGATGCAACTGAAGAAATGACCGATATAGAATCTTTTGAGTCTTTAGAACCTTTGGCTGATGGTTTTAGAAATTGGTTGAAAAAAGATTATGTAGTTAGCCCTGAAGAATTATTGTTAGATCGCGCTCAACTTATGGGATTGACAGCACCTGAAATGGTAGTTTTAATAGGTGGTATGCGTGTAATAGGTACAAACTACGGAGGAACAAAACACGGAGTTTTCACTGAAAATGAGGGTGCTTTAACAAATGATTTTTTTGTAAACATAACAGATATGAGTTATTCGTGGAAAGCATCTAGTAATGGTATTTATGAGGTTTGTGATAGAGATACAGGCGCCGTAAAATGGACGGCGACACGAGTAGATTTAGTATTTGGATCAAACTCTATTTTGCGTGCCTATGCTGAATTGTATGCACAGGATGATAGTAAAGAAAAGTTTGTAAAAGATTTTGTTGCAGCTTGGACTAAAGTTATGAATTCAGATAGATTTTAATTATTGATATTGAGTATAACAAAAAAGCCACTTCTATTAAGAAGTGGCTTTTTTATTTTGAAAAAAAATTAGTCAATGTTTATTTATCAATTGATCCTAGTACACGTTTCATAAAGCTGTTAAGAGCTTCTTTTTGAGGTGTTCCATTTTTAATCATTTTATTAACTTCAATAGCGCCATACATATTAGAGATTAGCTCTCCTATAACATCAAGTTCTTCGTCTTTAAGAGAAGGTACTTCTGTTAAGTCTTCAAGCGTTTCAATAGTTTCTAAAACAAAATCTTCATCATTGTTTTCTATAAACTGTGTAAGGTGTTTAATTACTGGTAACTTCATTGACTAAATCTTTTAGTACATCAAATTTGTTTGTCTGCACTTGGTTTACAATTTTTCCGTTTTTAAACGCAGCAAATGTTGGTAAATTACTCACATCAGCTAATTGTCTTGATTCAGGAAACTTTTCAGCATCTACTATAACGTAGGTGTCGTTTTCATTTTCTGTAGCTAGTTTTTTAAACTTTGGTTTCATAATTCTACAGTTACCGCACCAAGTGGCAGAGTATTGTACAATCACAGTTTCATTGTTAGCTACAATGTTTGATAAATTGTCTTGATCTAATTCTTGTAACATAATAAATAAAATTAGTTTAAGTGAGCTTTAAGGTATTCAGCTGTTCCTTTAGCATTAGCTTGCATTGCTTGTTTTCCTTCTTCCCAGTTTGCTGGACAAACTTCTCCGTTTTTTTGAACGTGAGTTAAAGCATCAATAATTCTTAAGTATTCATTTACGTTTCTACCTAAAGGCATGTTGTTTATGCTTTCGTGTTGTACAGTTCCTTCTTCATCAATAATGTAAGTAGCTCTGTAAGTTACGTTGTCACCTTCAACAGTTACAACACCTGTTTCTTCGTTGTAAGTTTCGTTTGTAATATCTAAAATACCAAGCGTAGAAGCAAGATTTCTGTTAGAGTCAGCCAATAAAGGGTAAGTAACACCTTCTATACCACCATTGTCTTTTGCAGTACTTAACCAAGCAAAATGTACTTCAGGTGTGTCACAAGATGCGCCTATAACTATTGTGTTGCGTTTTTCAAATTCAGCTAATGCAGATTGAAATGCGTGTAATTCAGTTGGGCAAACAAAAGTAAAATCTTTTGGGTACCAAAATAATACTACTTTTTTGTTGTTGTTTTTTGCTTCTTCAAGAACGTTTACTTTAAAAGTATCGCCCATTTCATTCATTGCGTCAACGTTTAAATCTGGGAATTTTTTTCCTACAAATGCCATATTTATTTTTTTTAATTTAGATTAATAATACTGCGAAGCTAACTATTATTTGATCCTTTATGTATAGTTATTTATTATATAAAATTATATTAGTATAACTTAATGGAATAGTGTTAAAAAATCAAGTTTTTTTTTATTTACTTGATAATTTTAGTGTGTCAATATTATCAAATAATCAAAAACAGTGTTAAACCGTTGGTTTAATGATTTTATTTAGAAGTAAGTTGTTTTATTTTAATTGAGAATGCAGCGAACAACAATGTCATAAAAGGGCTTAACCAGTTAAATATGGCAAAGAAAAAGTAATCTACAACAGGTACGCCTAAAACACCACTTTGATAAGCGCCACAAGTGTTCCAAGGGATTAATACAGAGGTTACAGTACCAGAGTCTTCTAATGTTCTACTTAAATTTTCAGGAGCAAGGCCTTTGTCTTCATAGGCTTTTTTAAACATTTTGCCAGGTACTACAAGAGCAAGATATTGATCTGAAGCAGTAACATTAAGAGCTAAACAGCTAGCAACAGTACTAGCAAATAATCCAAATGTGGTTGTAGCTAAACTTAATAATGCAGTGCTAATTCTAGATAAAGCTCCGATAGCATCCATTACGCCACCAAAAACCATAGCGCATATAATTAACCAAATGGTGCCAAGCATGCCAGACATACCGCCAGCAGAAAATAAATCATTTAATTCGGCACTTGTTGTTTCTACAGCTGTATCTACGGTCATTGCTTTCATGACACCTTTGTATGCTGATTCAAAAGTAAGGCTGTTTGCTTCAGCTATATTAATTACAATTTCAGGTTGAGCTATAATTGCTGTAATACCACCTAAAAGTGTACCAACGAGTAGTGCTATTAATGGTGATGTTTTCTTAATTATCATAAAAATAACTAATACAGGAACAATAAATAACCAAGGAGAAATGTTAAACGCAGTTCCAATTGCGGTTAATTTGTCAGATATATCAGGGGTTCCATGTGTGTCAATATTTAAACCTATTATAATGAAGACAATAAGCGTTACAATAATTGTAGGAACAGTAGTAAAGCTCATATATTTTATATGATCAAATAAATTAGCTCCTGCCATAGCAGGAGCAAGGTTTGTTGTGTCGCTTAAGGGAGACATTTTATCTCCAAAATAAGCTCCAGATAAAACAGCTCCAGCAGTCATGCCAAGAGATATACCTAATGTGTCACCTATACCAATAAGGGCAATACCTACAGTAGCAGATGTTGTCCAGCTACTTCCGGTAGCTATAGATATGATAGCGCAAATAATAACACAAGCAGGTAAAAATATTGTAGGATTCAGAATTTGTAATCCATAATAAATCATACTTGGAATTATACCGCTAATGAGCCATGTTCCTGCTAAAGACCCTACCATTAATAGTATTAATATAGCTCCTGTAGTTGATTTTACATTTTCAGCAATTTCATTCATCATTTGTTCGTAAGACACTTTGTTGAAAAAACCCACAATGGCAGCTACTGCAGCGCCTAATAATAATATAAATTGATTGCTTCCGCTTAAAGCGTCATCACCAAATACAAAAAACACATTATAGAAAAGCATCACTACTAAAGCAAATACAGGGATTAATGCTTCCCATATATTTAATTCTTTGTTTTGAAATATTAGCTCGTCTTGCGGCTTTTTTGGTTTTATGTCTTTGCTCTCCATTTAGAAAATATGAATTGTTTTGGTTTGTAATGTTACAATATTATTAAAATTTATGCAAATGCTAACTTGAACGACTAATTTCTGGTTTCATCGATTTTTTAATGTCAAATTCATTACTAAAAATACCTTTGCACCTCTTAAAAAAAGTCCCCTATGAATAATTATAAAGTAACATTCTTATTTGTTTTAACGAACTTCTTTTTCGTTGCAAATATTTTAGCCCAAGTAGGAATAGGAACAACAAACCCACATCCTTCATCTGTATTAGATATTCAAAGCTCTTCAAAAGGAGTTTTACTTCCGCGTGTAGCTTTAGGTTCTTCATCAGATAGCCAAACAATTGCTAACCCTGAAACGGGATTATTAGTTTTTAATACAAGTAATGATAATGGATTAACCCCAGGATTTTATTTCTGGAATGATTCTAAATGGAATGATGTAGGTAAGGCAGATTTAGGATCTGGTTCAGGTTCAGGAGGAAGTAACGCTTCAAGTTGGAATTTAGCTGGAAATAACCTAAATTCTTATTCAGGATCACCTTTTATAGGAACAACATCTTACCATGCTTTAAATTTTAAAGTAAACAATAACTCTGTTGGTTATTTACATCCTAATGGAGGTGTAAGATTTGGTATTGGAAGTTCTGTAAATGAAAATCGTTCTATTGCATTTGGGCAAAATGCTAACGCGAGTAATGCGGTTGAAGCTCAAGCAATAGGTCCTTATTCTCAAGCTTCAGCATATAGATCAATGGCTTTTGGTTATAATGCAACATCTACTAGTAATAGTGCAATGTCTTTAGGGACAAGTTCTTCTGCTACAGGTGAGCATGCTGTTGCTATTGGTACAAATGCTAGTGCTAGCGGACAAAATTCTGTTGCAATAGGTAAAGGTTCTGTGGCAAACAATGCAAACACGATAATTTTAGGTAATACAACTCCTGATTCACAATGGGCAGGAACAAAAGTGGGACTTGGTACACCAAACCCTTCTACAAGATTAGAGGTTGTCGGTTCTGTAAAAATTGTTGATGGAACACAAGGCGCTGGTAAAGTTTTAACATCAGATGCTAACGGAAAAGCAAGTTGGACTAATTTAAGCTCTAATGTTGTGTATGCTGAAATGTATAAATCATCGTCATCTTCTAATCAGCAGATGAATACTAGTAATCCTGTTCAGTTTGGGAGCAGTGATTTTAGTTCAGGAGTAACATTTAGAAATAACAGTTTTCAGGTTTTAACTTCTGGTGTTTATAGAGTTACTTATAATGTATCTATAGAGAATTTAACAGGAGGAAATCAAAATTTAGGTTTTATTTTAGGAACAGGTTGGGATAATTCAGATAAGATTCAAGGATCAGCTTCATATAACAAGATTAAGTCAGGAGAAAAGAGAAGTTTTTCTATGACTAAAATAGTACACCTAAATGCTTATCAGGAATTATACCTTTTTCCTACAGAAACTGATTCAAATACTGTTATTTTACCAAATTCAGCAGTAATGAGTATTGAATTAATCAAGGCTGATTAATCAATAAAAAAAAATATTGAATAAAAAAAGCGTACTAATTATTAGTACGCTTTTTTTTGTTTGTATTTCATCATTATAAAATATGTAGCTCTTTCATACATTCACGCATCATACTGTATGTGCGTTCAATATCAGCATCTAGTCCAATAGAAAAACGAATAAGACCATCGCTTAATCCCATTTCTTTTTGTTCGTCTTCTGGTATTTCAGAAGATGTTGAAGAACCTGGAGCAGAGAATAATGTTTTGTAAAACCCTAAACTTACCGCAAGATACCCAAGGTTCTTTTCTTGCATTAGCTCCATAAGTGCATTGGCCTTGTCAAGTGAACCAACATCTATGGTAAGCATACCTCCAAAACCATATTTTTCATTCATCATACTTTTAAACAACTCATGTGAAGGATGCGATTCTAATCCTGGATACACCGTTTTTAAACCATCTGCTTCAAATTTTTGAGCTAAATATGTAGCGTTATGGCTATGTTGCTGCATTCTTATGTGTAGTGTTCTTAAGTTTTTTAAAACAGAAGCAGCGCGTAAACTGTCCATTGTGCTTCCTAATAACATGCAAGCACCATCATTAACGTTTCTTAAGGCGTCAATAAATTCTTGAGTTCCGCATACAACACCACCAACAGTATCGCTAGAGCCATTAATAAATTTTGTTAAACTGTGTATAACAATATCAGCACCTAATTTAACAGGTGATATTGATAATGGCGAAAACGTATTGTCTACTACAAGTTTTAAATTATGCTTTTTTGCTATAGCAGCGAGACCTTTTATGTCGGCAACTTCTAATAAAGGATTACTAACCGACTCGCAGTATAAAACTTTAGTGTTTTCGTTAATTGCCGCTTCAACAACATCTAGTTTAGTAATATCAACAAACGAGGTGCTAATATTAAGTTTTGGTGTGAAATTTTTAAGAAACGCATAAGTACCACCATAAATAGTTCTACTAGATACCACATGATCTCCAGCACCACAAAGCTGTAAAATGACAGGTGTAATAGCTCCCATACCTGAAGCAGTTACATTAGCAGTTTCAGTACCTTCCATAGCAGCAAGTGCTTCTCCTAAATAAAGGTTAGAAGGCGATGAGTGGCGAGAATACAGGTAGCAACCATCTGCATTACCTTCAAAGGTATCAAACATAGTTTTTGCTGATAAAAAGGTGTAAGTAGATGAATCTGAAATAGAAGGGTTAACGCCTCCAAACTCACCAAAATATTGTAAGTCTTGTATGTTATTTGCGGGTTTAAATGACATAGTATATGTGTGTTTAATTAATACATCAAAAATCTAAATAAATAGATATATTATCAATATATGTGTATGATTTTAGATTATTAATCTGTTATTTGTTATTTTTATAAAAAAAATTTAGGTGTAAAATCTACTAATACGTTAGTTTAAAGAAAAATTTTCAATATGATTTTTGATGATATAGATAAAAAGCTTCTGCATTTGCTTCAGCAGGATAGTAAGCAAACCAATAAAGAGTTGTCCTTAAAACTAAATTTATCGGTAACTGCTGTTTACGAGCGTATCAAAAAGTTAGAGCGCGAAGGTGTTATAAATAAATATGTAGCATTAATAAAAAAAGAAAAGATTGATAAATCATTTATAGTGTTTTGTCATATTAAGCTTATTCAGCATTCCCATGAATATGTGGTTAAATTCGAAAAAGATGTTGCTAATTTAGAGGAAGTCGTAGAGTGTTTTCATATTAGTGGTGATTATGACTATCTTTTAAAAGTTATTGTTAGCGATATGGAAGCCTTTAGGGAGTTTATGGTTAATAAATTAACCTCTATCAACCATATTGGAAGTACACATAGTATGTTTGTAATTAACGAAGTTAAACACACAACAGCAATACGCGTTTAATTATGAAATCTAACACTTATAAACTCATAGAGTTTTTCATTGTTTTCATTCTAATACCAATAAGTTTTGCGTTAGAGTATTCACCATTTATTAAGTTGGGTATTGGGTTTGTAGGATTCTTGTATGTCATATATCTATTACTTAAAGTTGAGCGGAAAAAATTTAAAGTAGCCCAAGGCTTAAACTGGAAACAGTTTTGGAGAGAAACTGTCATAAAACTAGCCATTATAGCTGTATTAACCACGCTTTTCGTTTGGTTTACTGATAATGCTCGTTTATTTGAAGTGTTGTTAAACAAGCCCTTGCTATGGTTGACTATTTTGTTTGTTTATAGTGTGTTTTCGGTATATCCTCAAGAACTTATTTATAGAACGCTTTTTTTTGAAAGATACGCTGTATTGTTTCAAAGCAACTCTTTTGCAATAGTTTTAAATGCAGTGGTTTTTTCATTAGCACACATCATGTTTAAAAGCACTTTGGTACATGTTATTACTTTTTTTGGAGGTGTTTTGTTTGCGCTAACCTATACCAAAACAAAATCAACACTTTTGGTTTCCATTGAACATGCTATTTATGGGTCTTGGTTGTTTACAGTAGGCATGGGAACTATGCTAGGTTTTCCTTCTTAAAACGAAATGAGTTTTTAGAGATTTACAAATCGGAATACTCAAGTAAATTATAGCTTTAAAATTAGTGAACTCACATTCGTAAATAAAAATACAATGTTGTATTTTTGTATAGTTTTAATAAAATCTGACAAAAAACAATCTTATGAATTCATACGATGTAGCCGTTATAGGCTCTGGTCCTGGAGGATATGTTGCAGCTATCCGTTGCGCTCAACTGGGAATGAAAACTGCAATCATTGAAAAATATTCAACTTTAGGAGGAACTTGCCTTAACGTTGGTTGTATACCAAGTAAAGCTCTTTTAGACTCTTCGCATCATTATGAAGATGCTGTAAAACATTTTGAAGAGCATGGTATAGAAATACCAGGAGATGTAAAAGTGAATTTAGAAAAAATGATAGCTCGTAAGCAATCTGTTGTAGACCAAACAACAGGAGGTATTGATTTTTTAATGAAGAAGAATAAGATTGACGTTTATCAAGGTTTAGGAAGCTTTAAAGATGCAACTCATATCCTAATTAAAGGGGAGAAAGAAGAAGAAATTGAAGCTAAAAATACCATTATAGCGACAGGTTCTAAACCATCTAGCTTACCATTTATCAATATTGATAAAGAACGCATTATCACATCTACAGAAGCATTAAAGCTTAAAGAAATACCAAAACACTTAATTGTAATTGGAGGTGGTGTTATTGGTTTAGAATTAGGACAAGTATACAAGCGTTTAGGAGCTGAAGTTTCAGTTGTTGAGTATGCAGATAGAATTTTACCAACAATGGATGCAGGTGTTTCTAAAGAATTAAATAAAGTTTTAAAGAAGCAAAAATTTAAAATTAATGTCTCTCATAAAGTAAAATCAGTTGAGCGTAACGGAGATGAAGTTATTGTAAAAGCTGATAACAAAAAAGGAGAAGAAGTAGAGTTTAAAGGCGATTACTGTTTAGTATCAGTAGGACGTCGTCCTTATACTGATGGTTTAAATGCCGAAGCTGCTGGAGTAAAAATAAATGATAGAGGTCAAGTTGAAGTAAATGATCATTTACAAACAAGTGCTTCTAATATTTATGCAATAGGAGATGTTATTAAAGGTGCAATGCTAGCGCATAAAGCTGAAGAAGAAGGCGTTTTTGTTGCTGAAACCTTAGCAGGACAAAAACCACACATCGATTATAATTTAATTCCTGGTGTAGTTTACACTTGGCCAGAAGTTGCAGCTGTTGGTAAAACTGAAGAGCAACTTAAAGAAGCTGGAGTAGATTATAAAGTAGGACAATTTCCAATGCGTGCTTTAGGACGTAGTAGAGCAAGTATGGATCTTGATGGATTTGTAAAAGTTTTAGCAGATAAAACTACCGATGAAATTTTAGGAGTACACATGGTTGGTGCTCGTGCAGCAGACATGATTGCTGAAGCCGTTGTAGCTATGGAATATAGAGCAAGTGCTGAAGATGTATCTCGTATGTCTCATGCACATCCAACATTTACTGAAGCTATCAAAGAAGCTGCTTTAGCTGCTACTGATGATAGAGCGCTACATGTTTAAGCACTCTATTTAATAAATATAAAAGGCGAACCTTTTGGTTCGCCTTTTTTTTGCTAAAACAATATGAGTATTAGTTAATAGTTAATATTGTCATAAAGTCATGTTATTCAGGCTTTAATAACAATAAATATAGTGTACTTTTGCACGATTATTAAATCTGTAAGACTTTTTTTAAAAAAAAAGTATATAAAAAAGTGACTTCTTCTCGGTAGCTGTGTCTAAATACAAAACTAACATTATTAAAAAATTTTTGAAAACTAATAAAGTTTCAAAAGACCTTTCTGACGAGGCGTTAGTAAAGAAAATTATTCTTAAAAATGACGCAGATCTTTTTGAAATTTTATATGACCGATATGCAGATTTGGTATATAACAAATGCAGCGGTTTTGCAAAAGACGAAGATGAAGCTAAAGATTTAACACAAGATGTGTTTTTAAAGCTTTTCATTAAGTTGGTTTCTTTTAAAGAAAAATCAAAGTTTTCAACATGGCTTTATGCATTTACATATAATCATTGTGTGAATTATGTAACAAGAGATACAGCAAAAAAAATAGAGAAAAATGCAGTAGAAACAACCGAAATACAAGACAGTCCAGTGGAAGAAGATTATGACATTTATCAACTTAAAGTAGATAAATTACGAATAGCCCTTGAAAGAATCCCTCCAAAAGACAAGATGATTCTTCTTCTTAAATATCAAGACTATGTAACTATAAAAGAGTTAGAAAACATTTTTGATATAGGAGAAAGTGCAGTTAAAATGCGCTTAAAGCGAGCTAAAGAAAAATTAATCGAAGTATATTCAAATCTTTAAAACCATGGAAAACCCGTTTAAAGAATTAGAAAAGCCTCTTAAAACAGCACCTTCAGAATTAAAAGGAAAGGTGATGAAAGACATAGCTTTTGCCAAGTTTTTGATAGACATGTCTAGGTTGTTTTCAGTGAATATTGGAGATGTCTTTGAAAGAACTTTAAGAAAAAGAAGAGAAACTAATTAATAGAAAATAAAACAAAATTATGAGTAAAATTACAGAGTGGAAAGATATGATGCTAGGCTCATTTGAATCTATATGGCATGAAATAGTAAGTATAGTGCCAAAATTATTAGGCGCTTTTACCATTCTTTTACTAGGCTGGTTGCTATCAAAAATTATAGTAAAAATAATTAAGAAAGCTCTAAAGGTTGTAAAAGCTGATAAACTAGATGATAAATTAAATGGTGTTAACTTTTTTGGAGACAAAAAAATAACATTCAACATTATAAATATTATTGCAGGATTTGTAAAATGGGGATTGTTTTTAGTTTTTTTAATTCTTGCTACTCAAGTTTTAGAATTAACTATCATATCAGCAGAGATAAGTAATTTACTACATTATTTGCCACAACTATTTAGTGCCTTAATACTGCTATTAATTGGTCTCTACATTGCTAGTTTTGTGAAAAATACCTTATATTCATTTTTTAAAGAACTAGAATTATCAGGTGGGCGCATAATAAGTAATCTGGTTTTTTTAATTTTATTTGTATTTATTGCTGTAACAGCTCTTAATCAAGCTGGTATTGATACTGAAATAATAACGAATAATATTACGCTTATATTAGGAGCTCTGTTGTTATCGCTTGCATTAGCATTAGGGTTAGGAGCAAAAGATGTGGTAGATAGTTTGTTAAAAGCATATTACACAAGACGTGTGTTTATGTTAGGACAAGTTATTTCGTTTAAAGACGTTAAAGGAGAAATAGTAGAAGTAAACGAAATATCAATTACGTTAAAAACAGAAAACGGAACTTTAATTGTTCCTGTAAAAGAAATAGTAGATAACCAAGTAGAGATTCAGAATTAAACTTGTTTATGGTTATAAGTTATTGTTAGGAAGGTTTTGAATCAAAAATAACGTTATTTGCTTATCCCTTTTCAGAAATGAGAAGGGATTTTTTATTAATAAGCCATATTAGAATTCACTAATAGTCCCTTTAATATTGTTTATTTTTATTCCAGTAAAAATCATTTCATGATAGGTTGGTAACTGTGCACCACTTTGAGTTGTAGTCCAATCTCTCCAAGACATTTCAAGACCTCCAATAGGTAGCTCGTTGGTCCACATTTTACAAGCAATGGGTTTGTAGTTTTTATCAAGAATCCAAGCATACGAATTCTGTGAGTCATCATTGTTTTTAGGGTATGTTACTAGTAAAACATCTTGTTTGTTTTCTAATTTAGCTTTGTAGCGTTCTACACCATTATCAAAAACTTGATACGGACCAATTACCCAAAAAGAATCTTTTTGAAAATAGGAATAAGCCTCATTAATAAGTTCATTGGCTTTATCTCCATTTATTTTAAACTTATGAACGTAAACCTTGCTAGAAGCCGTATCGTTAAGGTTTAATTCTACTTTAAATTCTTTCCATGAAATGGTACAAATATTTTCAAGTTTATTCCAGTTAAACTGTCTTTTGTTTTTATAAATCCACTCAATGTAATTGGTTTTTTTATAAGCTTCATAATCTAAAGCATCAAGCATTTTTAGAGCTAGCTCATCAGCTTGGTTGCCTTTTTTTCCTTCAGGAAGATCCTCATTGTAACTAAAATATATGAAACCGAAAAAAAGCAGAGTAGGTAAGGTTAAAAAAATAACAATTCCTGAAATAATTCGTAGCAATTTTGTGATTTTCATATAAAACAAGTTTGAAGATAAAAGTAAGTGATTTTTTATAAAAATCTACGTAAAAAGCTAAATTTCATTGATTTACTAAAAACCACTTGCAGCATCATCACCTCTGTGATCAGCTCCAGCTTCAAGAAAGCCGTTGTTTAAAACAAGAATAGCATCAACCTTACCTATAACCGGCGTTTTGGTTTCATTAATTTTATAACCTTTCTTATTAAGTTGTTTTTTTAATGATTCACTAAATTGTTTTGGTTCCATAATGATTTCGTCAGGCAACCATTGATGATGAAAACGAGCAGCATTTACAGCTTCTTGCATAGTAAGTCCAAATTCTTCTACATTTAAAATAGTTTGTAATACCGATGTTATAATTGTTGATCCGCCTGGCGTACCAACTACCATGTATAGTAAGCCATCTTTCTCTACAATTGTTGGAGTCATAGCGCTTAACATACGTTTTTCAGGAGCAATGCTATTAGCTTCTGCACCTATCAATCCATAAACATTTGGCACACCTGGTTTACTGCTAAAATCGTCCATTTCATTATTAAGAAAAAAACCTAATTCGTCTACATATAGTTTTGAGCCAAAACCACTATTTAAGGTTGTTGTAACTGCTACAGCATTTCCAAATTGGTCAACAATAGAGTAGTGCGTGGTTTCTGTAGATTCGTAACCTAAAATGTCACCATGAGCAATAGAATCTGAAGGTGTTGCTTGCTGAAACGAAAAATCTTTCATTCTATCTTGAGTGTAAACATCGCTCAGTAACGTTTCTGTAGGGATTTTTACAAAATCAGGATCACCTAAAAAATAACTTCTATCAGCATAAGTACGTCGTTCGGCTTCAACCATAACTTGAATTGCTTTTAAGGAGTTATGACCGTAAGATTGTAAATCAAACGGTTCTATTTGTTTCATGATTTGGGCTAAACATAAACCGCCACTTGATGGTGGCGACATAGATATAACACGTAAATCCTTATAGTTAAAAATAACAGGGTCTCGCCATTTTGCTTCATATTTAGCCAAATCTTCAAGAGTAATTATACCTTCTTTTTCTGATATAAAATTTACTAGCATTTTAGCTGTTTCGCCAGTGTAAAATTCTGCTTTTCCGTGTTTTGAAATTCTAGATAATGTTTTGGCTAATTGAATGTTTTTTAATGTGTCACCTGCTTTATAAGGTTTAGTAAATAAGATGTCTTTTTTGTTTACAGCCTTAAAAATGCTATCATATTTTTTAAAGCGTTCAGCTTGTTTTTTTGTGACAACAAAGCCATTTTTAGCTAAATTTATAACTGGTTGTAGTACATCTTTTACAGGAAGTTTTCCAAACATTTTATGCGCTTTAAATATACCAGCTATAGTTCCTGGTACTCCTACTGCATAGGCGCCAACAGTGCTTTTATGTTCAATAACATTATCTTCTTCATCAAGGTACATGTTTTTTGAAGCAGACAAAGGCGCTTTTTCTCTAAAGTCTAACGCACCAGTTTTACCATTTGCTAACCTGTAAACCATAAAACCGCCGCCACCAAGGTTTCCAGCATACGGATAGGTAACAGCCAGAGCCATTTCGGTAGCCATCATGGCATCAAAAGCATTTCCTCCTTTTTTCAAAATTTCAGTTCCTATGCTTGAAGCTTCTTCTCTTGCAGAAACTATCATGGCATTTTGCGTTACTAAACCGCGTTTGCTTTCGGTTTTTGCAATACTAGGCTTATTAGTATCCTTACAAGAAAAAACAAAAGATATTAATATATATAGAAGGATGAGTCTTTGCATAGATTTTGTTTAAAAAGTATTGATGATTTCTTGCTTCTTCTTTTTAGAGAAAGCTTCTAATTCTTCAAAAAATGAAGTGAATTCAGATTCAAATTCTGTGTAAAACTGTTTCAATTCAGTTGTTGCTAAATTCATTTTAGATTTATTTTTAGTACGTCTATTCATACCTTCTAAAACACGCTGAATACCATCAATTTCAGCATAACTTACCAGCCAATTGTCAGTTATCATAAACGGAAGCATTTTTTGAGTTCTTACAGGTAATATTTCAAAATTATCTTCTAGGAGCTTGTAAAAATTATCAACATAACGTTCTAAAGGTACATTGCAGTATGCGTTCCAGTTTTTTGCTAAAAAATGATCATACAGTATATCTACAATAACGCCGCTATAATGACTATATTTTTCATGTAGCCTTTTGGTGCTTTGCCTTACTGTTGGGTGTGCGTCTGTAAATGTGTCTATTTCACGATGCAGTAAAATACCTATTTGAATGTCTTTAGGAAACTTTTGATATTGCTTTCCTCTAATGCCATCTGCTATAAAATTTCCAATAGTAACAAAATCGTTGTTGCCAGAAAGATAGATATGTGCTAAAAAATTCATTCCTCGAATTTACAAATTAGTATTTAAGAAATCTTACAGAACGTGTATATTTGTTTTAAATATCAAAATAACTACATGACACTTATAAAATCAATTTCAGGAATTAGAGGAACAATAGGCGGTGAAGTAAGCGAAAACTTAACACCTATAGATGCTGTAAAATTTGCATCGGCTTATGGAGCTTGGGTAAAAAAGCAACGAAACAAATCAGACTATAAGGTTGTTGTAGGTCGTGATGCTAGAATTTCTGGAGAAATGATTCAAAATTTAGTGATGAATACATTGGTTGGTATGGGAATTCATGTGGTAGATTTAGGTTTGTCTACAACACCAACGGTAGAAGTTGCAGTGCCTATGGAACATGCTGATGGAGGTATTATTCTTACAGCAAGTCATAACCCCAAAGAATGGAATGCCTTGAAACTACTGAATGCTAAAGGTGAATTTTTGAATGGAGAAGAAGGTGCTAAAATTTTAAAATTAGCAGAAAGTACAGATTTACTCTTTGCAGATGTAGACAGTTTGGGTAACATCACTAAAAATGATGCTTATATAGATATACATATTGATGAAGTTTTAGCATTAGATTTAGTAAATGTAGATGCCATAGAAAAAGCTAACTTTAAAGTTGTAGTAGATGGCGTAAACTCAACAGGAGGAATCGCTATTCCTTTATTATTAGAACGATTAGGTGTAGAAGCGGTTAAGCTTTACTGTGAGCCAAATGGTCATTTTCCGCATAACCCTGAACCTTTAAAAGAGCATTTAACTGACTTGTCTCAAGCAGTTGTTAAAGAGCATGCTGATTTTGGTATTGTTGTAGATCCGGATGTTGATAGACTTGCTTTTATGGATGAGAATGGTGATATGTTTGGAGAAGAATATACACTTGTTGCTTGTGCCGATTATGTGTTGAGTAAAACACTGGGCAATACAGTGAGTAATATGAGTTCAACAAGAGCATTACGAGATATTACTGAACATCATGGCGGAAACTATGAAGCTAGTGCTGTAGGTGAAGTAAATGTGGTTGAACTTATGAAAAAGAATAACGCAGTTATAGGCGGTGAAGGTAATGGCGGTATTATTTATCCTGAATTACATTATGGTCGTGATGCACTTGTAGGTGTTGCTTTATTTTTGAGCTTATTAGCTGAGAAAAAAATGAATGTAAGTACGTTAAGAGCTTCTTATCCAAATTACTTTATGAGTAAAAAGAAAATAGCTTTAACACCAGATTTAGATGTTGATGCCATTTTAAAAACAATGGAAGCTAAATACAGCCATGAAAAAGTAACTACAATAGATGGTGTTAAAATTGACTTGTCAGATAGTTGGGTACATTTAAGAAAGAGTAATACCGAGCCAATTATTAGAGTGTATACAGAAGCGCCAACTCAAGAAAATGCTGATACTTTAGCAGATAAAATAATAGAAGAAATAAATAGTGTTGCGGGAGTTAAATAAGGATTAACGTCTTATTTTTTGTATTCTGCAGGTACTTTATCTCTGTGTTTGAAGCGTTTATGTGTCCATAAATAATATTCTGGAGCGTTATATATTTGCTTTTCAAGCATTTCAAAAAACACATCAGTTATTTCGTAGTCTTTGTAAGCTAAAGCGTTGTCAGTAATTGTTTCTAGTGTTGCGTGGTAATACCCACGTTTTACCTTTTCTACACCTAGATAAACAACTGCCATGTCAAGTCTTTTTGCTAACATTTCAGCACCTGTATGAACAGGAACTGTAATACCCATAAAATCTCTCCAGTAAAAAGCTTTTTCGGCTTTGGGTGATTGGTCAGAAGCAAATCCATTCATGGTAAGTTCGCCTCTTTTTTTTGCTTCTATAAGTGTTGGTATAGATTCTTTTGTTGTAATTAAATAGCTGTTATATTTTGCTCTAATACGTTTTACTAAAGCATCAAAATATTTATTGGCTAATCTTTTATAAATGGCATAGCCTTTATGACTTATAAATGTTTGAAGAACAAAAATCCATTCCCAACTAGCATAATGACCACACATTAAAACAATACTTTTTTGGTCTTTTTCAAGTTTATAAACAGCTTCTAAATTTGATATAACAAAGCGTTTTTTCATTTCCTTTTCAGAAATGGTTAATGATTTTATAGACTCAAAAATCATATCACATAAGTGGTGATAAAACTTTTTAGTGATTTGTTTTATTTCTTGTTCTGATTTATCAGGAAAAGCAAGTTTTAAATTTTCTTTTACAGTTTTTTTTCGATATCCTACTATATGATAAATGAGTACATAAATAACATCAGAAAAAGCATATAGTAATCTAAAAGGTAGGATAGAGATTAACCACAAAAATGGATAAATTAGAATATAAGCAAGAAATTGCATGAATTAATTTTAGATTTGCAAGTGCAAATATAACGTATATTTAAATTATAACGATTACAATTTATGGGCAATTTAAGTTTGGTAACTATTGTGATTATTGCAGCCAATGTAATAATTTCATTTAAAGGATTTAATGATTTTGGTTTTTTTGAGAAGTATAAATTTAACGTAGGGTCTATTGTAAAGGGCGAGCAGTTTAGAATGTTTAGTTCGGGCTTTTTGCATGTAGATACAGCTCACTTGTTTTTTAATATGTTTACGCTGTATGTGTTTGCTGATGTTGTTATTGGTTTTCTGGGCGCTTTATATTTTATCATTATTTATGTAGGTAGTTTATTACTTGGTAATTTATTGTCTTTGTATTTTCATAAAAACGAATATTATTACAGTGCTGTAGGAGCAAGTGGCGCTGTAACAGGGATTATTTATTCTGCTATTTTGTTACAGCCTGATATGAGTTTGTATTTGTTTTTTATTCCAATTCCTATACCTGCTTATATATTTGGAGTTGGGTATTTGTTGTATTCTATTTATGGTATGAAAAACCGAATAGGCAATATAGGGCATGATGCACATTTTGGAGGTGCTATAGGTGGTTATATTATTACTTTATTACTTGCTAGTTGGTTGTTTGAAACCCATTTGCTAATGATTGTAATATTAGCACTGCCAATTGTGTTATTATTTGTTTTAAAAAAACTAGGAAAGCTTTAAAAATTAAAAAGCCTTTCAATAATTTGAAAGGCTTTTTTTATAAAGATCTTAAGTAAGATTAATTAAGCATTTCAGCTATTTTATCTTCTAATTCTTGACCGCGTAAGTTTTTTGCAACTATTTTTCCTTCAGCATCTAATATAAATGTAGCAGGAATAGCTTGTATGTTGTACTGTTTTGCAATAGGACCATTAAAATACTGTAGGTTTGATACATGATGCCAAGTTAGGTTATCTTTTTCAATAGCCTCAATCCAAGCAGCTTTTGCATCTTTTTGTCTTGGTGTACCATCAAGAGATACGCTAATTATTTCTAGACCTTTGTCGTGGTATTTGTTATATACTTTTACAACGTTTGGGTTTTCTTTTCTACAAGGTCCGCACCAAGCAGCCCAAAAATCGATAATAGTAGCTTTTCCTTTTATATCGTTTAGTGCTATTGTTTTTCCTTCAGGGTTTGTAGCGCTAAAGTTTGGAGCTATACTTCCTTCTGCAGTAACAATAGCTACTTCAATCTTTTCATTTATGCTTTTACCAAGTCTGCTGTTTTTTACATCATCAGTATAGCTGTTGTATATTTCTTGAGCCTTTTTTGTTTCAATAGCTTTTGTTGTTAATAGGTTGTCTAAGAATGCAGCACTAGTAACTTTATCGTTGTGTTTTTCTATTAAAGCAATGTTTTTCTCATTAGTTTCTTCAAGAAGCGTGTTGAATGTTTCACGAAGTTCTTTCATTTTTACGGTGTCACCTTCAGATTGCGCAGCTCTAAACTCACCAGCTAACGACATATTTTTCTTTTGTAAAGGTTTAGAAAGTTCTAAAAACTCTTTAAGTACATCATTTTCTTTACTTCCAGTAATTTGAGAGTTTAATAGTGTATCAGTATCAAAACTAATAGTCATTTCAGTGTTTTCAACAACAATAGGCATTTTACCATTTACACCTTCTATAGATAATACATAAATATCAGGCGTTTCAACTAGACCGTCTAATACAAGCTTTCCGTTTGTAACGGTTGTAGAGTCAAGTAACTCTTGGTTTTTCATATCAGCTTTGATAAGTGTTACCTTTTTACCATTTGCTGATGCGTTTATGGTTCCGTTTATAACAAAACCTGTTGTTTTTTCTTTGTTACAAGAAAAGGTTAAGATAATGATTGATACTGCTAAAAATTTGCGAAGCATGAATTTTAATGTTTTTAAGTTTCTGCAAATATATAAGTTCTCTTGAATTTTGTTTGTTAAGATTACCCTAATAAATTCTAATAGTCTTTTGTACATTCATTTTAGTACTTTTGCAGTATGAATGAAAACGATACGATTATTGCTTTAGCAACGGCTTCTGGAGCAGGAGCTATTGCTGTTATTAGGCTTTCAGGTAATGATGCTATAACAATTGCGTCAAAGTGTTTTAAATCTGTAAGTGGTAAAGTACTAGAAAACCAGTCAACGCATACAATACATTTGGGTCATATTGTTGATGGTGATCGAGTTGTTGATGAGGTTTTGGTATCTGTTTTTAAGAACCCAAACTCTTATACAGGCGAACATGTTATAGAGATTTCATGTCATGGTTCTACATATATTCAGCAAGAGATTATTCAGTTGTTTTTAAGGCAAGGTTGTAGAATGGCTAATGCTGGTGAGTTTACGTTACGAGCTTTTCTTAATGGAAAGTTAGATTTGAGTCAAGCTGAAGCAGTTGCCGACTTAATAGCTAGTGATAATGAAGCGTCTCATCAAATAGCTATGCAGCAAATGCGCGGTGGTTTTTCATCTGAAATAGCCAAACTACGAGCGGAGCTTTTAAACTTTGCTTCGTTGATTGAATTGGAGCTGGATTTTGCTGAAGAGGATGTAGAGTTTGCCGATAGAACCCAGTTTAAGGAGCTGGTTGTTAGAATTACTTTTGTGTTGAAACGACTCATAGATTCTTTTGCCGTGGGTAATGTTATTAAGAATGGTATTCCTGTAGCTATTGTAGGAGAGCCTAATGTTGGTAAATCTACATTGTTAAATGCACTTTTGAATGAGGAACGCGCTATAGTTTCAGATATTGCAGGTACAACAAGAGATACTATTGAGGATGAGATTTCTATAGGAGGTATAGGGTTTAGGTTTATAGATACTGCAGGTATAAGAGAAACGAGTGATGTTGTGGAGAGTATTGGTATTAAAAAAACCTTTGAGAAAATAGAACAATCTCAAGTAACGGTATATCTTTTTGATAGTGAAAAGGGGATTTCAAACTTAAAGACTATTCAGATTGAAATAGAAAAAATTAAGAATAAATACCCTCAAAAACCACTGCTTATTATTGCTAATAAGGTTGATAAACTTACTGATAACCAATTGGCAGAACTAGAGCAACATATTGAAGGCGTAATTTTACTTTCGGCAAAAACAGGTTTTGGCGTAGAGCAATTAACCGATTTACTTTTGGAGTTGATTAATACAGGTGCTTTACGTAATAATGAGACTATTGTTACTAATACACGTCATTATGATGCGCTCTTAAAAGCCTTTGAAGAAATACAAAAAGTGAAGTATGGTTTAGAGACTGGATTGTCTGGTGATTTAATGGCTATTGATATACGCCAAGCGTTGTACCACTTTGGTGAGATTACAGGAGAGATTACTAATGATGACTTGTTGGGTAATATTTTTGCTAACTTCTGTATTGGTAAATAACTTTTTTTACGGTTTTTGTTTCATTTGCTTTTAAGCAACACAAATATTCAAAAACACAAAAGAAACACAGTTTTTTTGGGTAGAATTAACAAAATGGTATCTTTTTTACTTAAAATTTATGAGCGAAATATTGACCAAAGAAAAAGTTGGAAAAAGTCGTAGCTTAAAATTTAAGGAAATCGAAGACCCAAATATAATAGCTGAACTGCAAAATGATTATCAAACGAAAACGATTTTAGTAACTGACAAATGTCCAGCTTGCGGAAATGTGGTTTCTGACAAAATAACTGAATGCCCAAATTGCGGACTGAATTTAGTTGCATAACTGAAAAAAAACCTGCTACAACAAAGAACTGAGTTAAAAAACAAATAACTTTAAACTAATTTTGAAACATAGTTTTCATCATAAGGCAATCCGCTTTTTGCAATAGCAAAGGCCTGTTTTAGCAACTTATTCGCTACTGCTATTAATGCTAGTTTGGCACTCTTTCCTTTAGCTACAATTCTATCAAACAAGGCTTTGCAGGCTCGGTTATATTTATAGGCCGAAAAGGCTGCTAAAAACACAAGATTTCTTAATTTCTTATTGCCTACTTTGCTTATTCTACTCCGCCCTCTTACACTGCTTCCAGATTCTCGAATCGTTGGTGTAATTCCAACATAACTACAAAGCTGTGATGCAGTTTCAAACTTTTTAAATCCATCCGTAACAACGATTAAAAACAAAGCTGTTTTTAAACCTATTCCTGGTATGGTTTGCAATAAAGTTAGTTGTTCTTGCTGGTCTTGTTTTACCAATTCTAATAAGCGTTTCTCTAATATTAAAATCTCTTTCTTTAAATGGTTTAAGTCTCGTTTTAAGGAACGATAAACCGTTTTTGATGGAATTCCTAGAGCGTCTTCGCCATGAAGCTTATTTTTTGTAGCGGTACTCTTTTTTACGTAACTATCCAATAACCTAAAGAGCTGTAAGCATTCTGCCTGTACATCTGTTAGAGCATTGTACAATGGAACATCATTAAAGATACCATACTCACAAATAGATTTAGCATCACTCTTATCGGTCTTTACTTTGGCTAGTTTCATTTGAATAAAACGTTTTACCTACAAGGGATTTACAACAGATACTAATACCCCGTTTTTATGTAAAAACTGAGCTAATCTGTAATGATAATATCCCGTAGCTTCCATGACTACCAAAGCATCTTTTGATAGACTTTTTAATAGTTTTTTAAAACCCTTTTCATCATTCTGTAATTGATAATGTCCTGTGTCTTGATTGTAAATATCAAACACAGATTTACTAATGTCAATACCATAAATTTTTCTATCTTTAGTCATAACAACTTGAAATTTGGAAAGAACAACGCTACTCATATTTCAACAACTTAA
>NZ_JBLXHI010000006.1:0-187844 GCF_048381695.1 Corallibacter sp.
GTGGGTTGTCTGTTGTTGGTTGTGGGTTGACTGTTGTTGGTTGTGGATTCCGCATCAAGTGCGGAATGACAGCGTGTGGGATTTGAGTAGGGAGTGGTGCGTAGTGAGAATGGAAAATAGGTAATTGATAATGGGGAATTGAGGATTATGGAGATCGGTTGTTGGTTGGTGGTTGACGGTTATTGGTTGTATGTTATTGGGTGTGGGTTGTCTGTTGTGGATTATTACATAGAGCCTGTAAAAATGTATCCCATTTTGCAGCTACGTTTTTGGGGTGGTAGTTTTGTAATGTTTCTTCTGGGTATGTATAGGTGTTTTTATACATTTGGAATGCTTTGTTTAAGGCTTTTGTTACACTACTTATATTATTAGGGTTGTACATAGGTAAGTTAAACCGGTGTAACACTTCAGATATGTTCCCTATTTCTGGTCCTACAACGACTTTATTAAAGGTCATGCCTAAAAAGACTATACCGGAGTTTAGGGAGTTTATTCGAGGTATGAATACTACATCAGCAGCAGCCATTAGCAATGACAACTGTTCTGGTGGCACAAAACCATACGAAAAGCGATATTTTTTGTTATATTCATTATTATGTATGTACTCTAGCAGACGTTTTATATCGATATATTTTCTAATTCTGTATCTCCCAGGGAACTCACACGATACTTTTTTATAGTACATATGTGGCGCTAGTAATAGCTTGTTTTTAATTTTTAATTTATTGAAAGCCTTTAGTACTAAATCACGTTCTTTAAGCGACCTGACTGCGCCTGGTATAATAACCACATGCTGGTTTGATTTTATGCCCAATTTCTGGCGTGCATAGGTTTTATCATAGTTTTTAAAGGGTACTTGATATAGTGGATGCGGTATAACCACCTGTGTTTTTTGAGGGTACTTTAGTTTGTATGTCTCACAACTAAAAGCACCTAAGTGTACAATAGCATGGCAATAATTATAAACTAATTTATATAGCGTTTCAAAATTGGTGGTCATCCCATAATGCCGCTTTTCATTATGCATTATATACACTATACGTGTATTGTTTTGCCATATTTTAAGTCGCTGTTCTAGTAGATTTAGTTGCTCTTTTGTAGGCTCTTGCCAATTAAACAGGTGTTCTGGCCAGTGTATTAAAACCACTGCATATCCTTTTACAGAGGTGTTTAAATTACCATAATGAAACTGCCATGTACTTGCTTTTTCAATACCATCAAAAAATACGTTTTCTGGTTTTAGTGCTGGTATCAAGACCCGTTTTTCCATACTGTATTAGCGTATTTTTTTTAAAATAGCTTTCACTAGTGTTTTAATACTATGCGTGTTTTTTAAGGTATTGGTGCTTAACAAACGTTTTTGTTCTTTGTTATAAAAGTCAAACAACAAGTCTCTAGATGTTTTTATGCCGCCCATAGATGCAATCATAAGGTATGTTTCCATAAGCATTTGCTCAACATCGGCGGTTGTTTTTGCTTGCTCATGTATATAAGCGTGGGCTATTTGCTGTGGTATTCGTAAAAACTTAAACTGCTTTGAAATTGCAATCCACAGCGCTACATCCATGCAATAGTTAAGCTCGGTATTTAAAGGACCGCAAGTATCCCAAGCGTTTTTAGAAAAAAAACAACTAGGCTGCATAAAATTTTTACCTTTTGTCCACATAAAGAGTTTGTCCGTTGTTATGTTTTCGTAATATTGAGGTGTATAAACAATGCTTTTATTTAAAGCCACCTTATGCCCTATACCCACTACCGCACCTATATCAGGCTGCCAATTGGCATTTGCAATATGAAACAAGGCTTTTGGCAACAAATAATCATCACTGTTTAGCCACCCCAAAATGGTGCCTGTTGCTTTTGCAAATCCTTTGTTTATCGCATCGCTTTGACCTTGATCTGGCTCACTTACCCAATAGGTAATTTGTTTATCATATTTTTTTAAAATAGCTAGTGTATTGTCGTTACTACCACCATCTATAACGATATACTCTAGGTTAGGATATTGTTGTGCCAAGACCGATGTTATGGTTTCTTCAATAAAATCGCCTTGGTTATACGATGGTGTTACTATTGATATTTTTGGATAATGGGCTTGACTCATATAGATTACATTATACTATGACAAACATACTTATATTGTCATATTAAGATAAGAAATGTTTTAAAGTTTTTATAGGCTTTAAGATGATTGTTCCAATTTTATAAGCTCTTGATGTTTTCATAAATTTTTGTGTTATTTCAAAACGATCGAAATCTAAATACGTATTAAATGCATCGGTTTCTTTAAAAGGCACATTACATTTATAGTTACCATAATCTTTCAAAAAGTTTTCACCTACATATTTTGCATAACCTGACAGAAACGCCATAAATAAAGGGTCAAGTGGTTTCTCTTTAGCTTGCTGTCTTAAAGCATCTATATTTTTTGCATCAGTATTTTGATAAGGGTCTCCATATTTACCTTTATACTTATTATTTTTAGAACTATCCAGCACTTCAAAAGTAAACGGAACCTCTAACCAACTGTAAAGTTTTTCTACTTCATGTTTTGTATCTGATATTAAATCTTCATAACGTAACGTGTAAACTTGCGGGTTTGTTTGGTGTGTGTTACAAAAATCTTGCAGCACTTTTGGGGCTAATAAAATATCGCGATGGTAATAACGTAATGCTTTTAGGGAATCAACCTGCCATGTTTTGATAATAGATGTTATGACATGAAACGGGTTTCGTTTTAATATAATAAATCTACTTTTTGGGAATAACGCTATAAGTTCATTTAGCAACTCCCAATATCTTGGTGTTTTATCAATAACATACGTATAGCCATCTTGCATAGGCTGATATAAACTCAATAAAAATTGCTTTTTCTTTTCTTGAAAGTTTAACGCTTCATGTGTTTTTAAATACTCTTCAAAAGCTTTATTAGCTAAAGCACTATCATAGGTAGCTTGTGATAACTCGGGCTTAATTAAACTAGACAAATGTAACATAAGCCAAGGTTCACTACACGTATTTACCTTACTGTTGTTAGACAACAAGTTTTGCAAATACGTAGAGCCTGCTCTTGGTTGCGATATTATGAATATGAGTTGTGATTCGTTCATTTACAAACGCTTAATAATATTTATGAGTTTGTTTTTTATACGTGTTTTTAACCGATTGCCTTTAAGGTTTTGTGTGGAGCCCTTTTTAAAATTTTCTATTTTAATTAATAGTTTTTCTTTCTTGACTTTATCTAATTGATCGATATCATTTTTATATTTATTTAATATATAATTTAATGATATAAGATGATTTTTTAAGGGCAATTTAGATAATCCATTTTTACTAATTCTAATTTTAGAAGTTGGTTCTATAGAGCAAGTAAAACTCAATTCTTTTGCTAATCTAATTCTTAAATCATAATCCTCATAAATCTTTAAGTTAGGATCATGAAATCCTACTTGTTTTAGTTTTTCATAATTAATTAACTCCATTCTAAATAAACTGTCCCTTGGAAAATCTCTTGAAATAGTTTTATAAAATAAATCTACATTAGAGTCAACACTAATATTATTTGCTGCCCAAATCCATTTTATATCTTTAGGATCGTCTTCTTTGACATACATATTATTTGAAAAAGCTAAATCGCATTTACTTTTGGCTATCAAGTCTGATTCAACTTCTAATTTATGAGGCAAATACAAGTCATCACCATCCAAGTAAGTAACGTAGTCTCCTTTTATTTCGTTTAGCGCTGTTATCCTCACTTGAGAAACTCCTTTGTTTTTATCATGAAAGACATACCTTATGTTTACATATTTGCTAGCATAACTTTTAATTAAATCTTGTGAGCCGTCAGTTGAGGCATCGTCTACAATAATAATCTCAAAAGGTTTAAGCGTTTGATTTAAAACACTGTCTATCGCCTCTCTTAAAAAGTCTTTTTGATTGTAAGATGTTATGTAAACAGATATCTTCATTTACAAACTATAATTGTATTGTGTAGACAAATTTTTGACTATTGATATTAAAGCTTTTTTATCATTATCGCTCCATTCTAAATATTTTGGATAACTGCTTAATTTATGCATATTTTTAGGCTCATTTTGTGATACAGTAACTTTATTTATTTTATGATTTAATATATCATTTATTTGCTGGTTATTCAGATGATTCTCAACACCGACAAATTTTAAAAAGACATTAAATGTATCACTGTTTGATGTTAAATCCTCTAATCTTAAAGTTATAAAACCATCAGGATTATTAGCTTTAAACATCTCTATAAAATAATGCGTTTCATACCAAACCCATCCCAGTTTTTCAATATGACTGTAATTACTCCATAAATCGGTTTGCTTACTTTTTATTCTTCCCAATTCCCATACAGAGTCATTTTTGTGCCAACCTTTCATAATAGCACTTCTAACAAAATCACCAGGATGTCTTGTTAAGTGTACAAATTTAGCATTTGGAAAAATTTTTGTTATTTGATTAATGTAAAACACTAGACATTGATTAGACTCTAAATAAATCTTATGATTTACTGAGCTGTTTAAAATTAACTCTAACCTTGCTGCTTCAAATATTTTGGTTAAAACTTCGTCATTTTCTTGATTTGAAAAGGCATAATTAGAAAGAAGAAACAAGTTTGGTGATGCTTCATGATAAGCATCTACTTTATCAAAATGATTAAATATAGTTTGAATAAATGCAGACCCTGAACGTCCTGTGTTTAATACAAAAACAGGCGCGTAATCTTTAAAAAAATTATTTAAGTAGGATGTATTTACATGATGTATGTGTTGAAACTTCATCGTTTCTTCAGTTTTTGCAAAACTTTGATTTTTTTTAAATATCTTTTTCAAGGTCTTTTTCATATTAGCCTTTTAGTCCTTTAAAAATTGTTTTGATTATATTATCATCTATAAAGTTTAAGTATTTTAAACCTGTATTTTTTCCTTTTGATGTAAAATTTAGCCAAAAAATATCAGAAGAAACTTCATATTCTAAATTTAATTTACCTTCTGTATATTGGTTTATAAATAAAAATTTTGATTTTTCATTATACTGCTTTACTTTATAAATTAAGTCTTCAAATGTTTTTTTGTTTTGTTTTATTGGCAAAATATATTGCTTATCAAAGCCTTTAGACCAAGCTATACGTTTTTCAGGCTCATGAATTACAAAACAAACAAATAGTATTGGTTCATTATTCGTTAATACCTTTCTAAATCTTTTAACACACCTAACATAATACTGATAATTTTCTGCTGTAGCTATAGGGTTTTTATGATTAAATAAGCTTGAATGATAATAATTATGTCCTGCCTTATTTTTATTCAAATTGATTATTTGTTCTTTATCTAAAAACGTAAGAAAATTATCTTCAATACTATGTAATACTATATCTGAAGAAGAAAAAAATCCAATCATAAGGATAAGATGCCTTTTTATTGTTCGTTTCTTTTAAATACCATGCCGCATTACAGTTTTGACCTATTGATATTTTTTCATATTCAATACCTTCACGCCATTTAAACAAGTCTTTTTTTATTTTAAAAGCTTTTACTAAAGCAAATAAAGAATTTAGTGATAGACTGCTAACAAAACTTTTAATTTTAATCATTTATATTATAGTATGTTGCATTCAACAAAAATGGTGGCCATATCTCTTCTTCATGTAAAACTTGAAATATTAAAACTCCATTAATCCTCAAATGTGGCGACCTTGTTTTGCCTTGACTAACCAATACGTCAATAGAATAAAAACCTTTTGAAAGCTGTATTTTTTTATGCACTAATTTAAATTTTAAGGTATTACCGTTTCTGCATATATCGCTTAATTTATTTTTCCAATCGAAAACAGCAATTGGTCTTTGTTCTTTGTCTAAAATCATAATTGAAAATTCCGGCTCTTTTATTTCTTTCAAAAATTCCCATTCAAAGGTAAGTTCTAAATTTTCACCCCATTTGACCAGATTAAATTCGTTGTTAGTAATTTTATTCTCTACACGAATTTTTTTTAATTCAATACTATTATCACTGAACATTACTTGGGATTTATTACTATTAAATCTTTGATAGTAAATATCTATAGCCTCTCCAATATTTTTTCCTTTATACTTACAATTTCCTTTATCCATAAGTATTATTTGATTACATATTCTAGACACCATTGGCATACTATGCGATACAAATATAATTGCTGTTCTAGGTAGTATTTTATCTATAGTATTAAAACACTTTAATGCAAAACCTAAATCTCCCACCGCCAACACCTCATCTATAATGAGTACATCGGGTTCCATTTGGGCTGCTACAGCAAACCCCAAACGTACTTTCATCCCACTACTATAATGCTGTACGGGCATATCAATAAACTCCTCCAGTTCAGAAAAGGCTATAATATCTTGTAACTTGGTGTCAATCTCTTTTCGGCTAAAGCCTAAAATAGCACCATTGTTATAGATATTTTCACGCCCCGTAAGTATTGGGTTAAAGCCAGCTCCCAACTCTATAAGCGCACCTACTCGCCCTTTTATAGTTACCGTACCAGCATCAGGATTTATAAGTCCGTTAAGTATTTTAAGCAAGGTACTTTTTCCGGCACCATTATGCCCAATAAGACCTAAACACTCACCACGGCGTAGTTCAAAATTAATATCCTTTACAGCCCAAAACTCTTTAGGTCGTAATTCACGTGCAACATTAGAACCTCGCACACCACTTACCAAATCTTTCACGCCATACCACAAGCTGGTTTTTAGGTCTTTGCAAAACTTTTTGCTTAAACCCTCAACCTTAACAAGAACCTCGTTATTATGCTGTATGTTACTCATTAGTTATTTAATTTAAAATCATGAATCGGATAGTCGTGAATCGAAAATCGGATAGTCGTGAATCGTGAATCGGATAGTCGTTTCACTACTCACCACTCACTTTTCACTACTCACTTCTCACTACTCACTTCTCACGTCTTCCTCCTCACATAATTCCTATATCCCAACAATAGTTGTTTC
Organism: Corallibacter sp.; assembly: GCF_048381695.1. Lineage (NCBI taxonomy): Bacteria > Pseudomonadati > Bacteroidota > Flavobacteriia > Flavobacteriales > Flavobacteriaceae > Corallibacter > Corallibacter sp. The sequence continues at coordinate 7,011 of NZ_JBLXHI010000006.1, forward strand.
ACATCAATCAACAAATCATTTAAAATAGTATTAGGCTCTGAAAACTTCAAACGTAATACAATTAAATACTGTGTTTCCAATTCAGCAACAGAACCTAAAGCAATATTTATAAATTGCAACAACTCCTTATCTCCTTTTCTAGCACTCCCTTCAGCAATATTGGAAGGAATAGAAACAGCAGCTCTACGCATTTGCGAAATCAAACCATATTTTTCTTCATCAGGAAACAATGTCGTCCAGTCATAAACCTCAACCACTAGGTCCATGCTTTTCTTCCACACATCTAAATCCTTATGATTCATATCTTTATTTTCTTTAATATTTTATCGTGAATCGAAAATCGCATAGTCGTGAATCGTGAATCGTTTAACCGTTTCACTCCTCACTTTTCACGTCTCACTCCTCACGCCAAACTACGCACTCAACCGTTCTACAATAATAGGAATGGCAATACGGTATATGACTAAACCTAAAAATAATAAAGGTACGCATAGGGCAAGTACTCCTATAAAATAGTTTAAAAACTCTGGCTGAAACCCAACAACCAAATCACGTGTTGTTAGTACAATAGGTGTAATTGGGTTATACGTCATAAGTGTTTTCATAATACCCGTTTTAGGAATAGCATACACCACAGGCGTTACGTACATTAAAAACTGCATCCCAAACGAAATGATTTTACTTATATCCTTATACAACAACCCTAAAGGCGTTAAAAACAATCCTAACGTACTACCAAAAAGCACTGCAGCTAACACCGCAAAAGGCAGTAACAACAAGCTATAATGAAACCCCACACCAAAAACAAAAACAAAAACTACCAACAAGAGTATTTTTATAGAACTATCAAACAACAGTTTATAAATACCTGAAAGCAATAAAGCCTCTTTTGGAAAGTTTATTTTGGTTAAAATACCTTTGGCAGCATTGGTACTAGTCATAGGTGAATTTATAGAAGCTACAATTATAGACCATATAAGCGTTCCTGAAAACGCATACACCGGATAAGGCACACCGGTATCAGACAAACGTACCGTGCCACTATTATTTAAAAATATCCAAACGGCAGCTGTTGCCAGTGGCGTCACAAACGCCCATAAAATACCTAAATAAGACTGACGGTATTGCGCCTTGATATCACGCTCGGCCAATTGACGGGCTAAAAATCGCGAACGGTACATATCCGAAAGACTTGCTTTTAAAAGCGCGCCCATTTTTATTGTCCGTTCTTTTTTATATACTCGGGTTTCTAAAGCCATACATTGATTCTAATCACCATCACACTTTTGTGCTTTTTTTTGATAAGGGCTAATATAATAAAACCATTGAAAACCTTTTATGTAGAATATGTATTTAATGTAAAGGTAATAGAGTAGTGAGATGTTGGTTGTTGGTTGTTGGTTGTGGATTCCGCATCAAGTGCGGAATGACAGCGTGTGGGATTTGAGTAGGGAGTGGCCGTAGTGAGAATGGAAAATTGATAATTGATAATGGATAATTAAGAATCGGTTGTGGGTTGTATGTTGACTGTTGTGGATTCCGCATCAAGTGCGGAATGACAACATGTGAGGCGTGCGTAGTGAAATGAGGATTATTTGTTATACTCAATACTAAACACTCAAAAACCAATCCCAAGTAAACCTCAACCCTTCTCTAACACCATATTCAGGCTTATAGCCTAAAAGCGTTTCAGCCTTTGAAATATCAGCAAGCGAATCACGTACATCACCCTGTCTTGGCGGTCCGTAAATAGCTTGTAAATCAGCGTTGGCTGCTTGTTGTAAAGATTCCCAAAGATCATTTACCGAAATACGCTCACCACAAGCCACATTAAACACTTGGTTTTTGGCAGTTTCTGGCGCAAAAAAGCCGCGTACATTTGCTTGCACCGCATTGGCAACAAATGTAAAATCACGTGTTTGCTCGCCATCGCCATTTATTTTCGGTGCCTTATTATCTTTCAAAGCTTGCATAAACAAAGGTATCACAGCAGCATAAGCCCCATTAGGACTTTGTTTAGGACCAAATACATTAAAGTATCGTAACCCAACAGTATCGGTATCATAAGTCTTTCCAAAAACATCCGCATACAACTCGTTTACATACTTTGTTACCGCATACGGAGACAAGGGTTTCCCAATCGTGTCTTCAACTTTAGGAAGCTGCTTACTATCACCATACGTAGAGCTAGACGCTGCATATACCATGCGCTTTACCGTAGCACTTTCCTTTAGCGCAATCATCATATTAAGAAATCCAGAAATATTCACCGCATTAGTTGTTGCCGGATCATTTATAGAACGTGGCACCGAACCCAAAGCCGCTTGATGACTTACATAATCCATACCCTGCATAGCCGCTTTACAAGTATCCAAATCTCGTATATCGCCCTCTATAAGTTCAAAATTAGGAAGCTCCATAAACTCGGTAAGATTTTCCCTATAACCGTTCGAAAAATTATCAAGTACGCGTACCTGTTTTGCATTATGCTTTAGTAAATACGCCACAAGATTAGACCCAATGAACCCTGCACCTCCGGTAATTAGGAATTTCAAACTAGAGATCTCTTGATTATGAAAAGCATTATTGTACATAGTATTTATAAATATGATTTTACAAGCTAAAAATACTATTAATTATAACAAACCTAATAGAATACCATAAGTATTAGTTAAAACGGCAACCAACACCGAGTAACTACAAAAACACATAACCCAATTCCTGCATAGCAAGAACAAAAACGACCTACTAGTTCTTAACATTTCAAAATAGACAAAGTAAAGCCGTAAAAAAGCTATGAAACACAGGAGCCATGCAATGTAAATTTTTGGATGAGGTTTGCTATAAAGCAAAATACCTACCGACAGTAAAAACACTTTTTGATTCGTTTTTGGTTCCTCAAAAATGAACAGATAAACAAACACCAAGGACAACCCTAAAATCACCCATATCTACTTCATATCTAATTCAGGTTTACTTAAGGTCTCCTTAAGGTCAACCCGTGAAAATTCCTACAAAATGAACATGGCCATTTCACATGGCTTTGTTAACCTTTCAAAAGGAAAAAAAAGAAATAAATCCACTATGATAAATTTAAAAAAGACGTTTAAAGAAGAAACACATTACACCCCTGAACAAGACTATCTTTTCTCAAGAACAAAAAGTGTTATAGTACAACATAATATATTTAGAAAACCAACACCTATCTATAACCTGTAGTTAAAATATAGACGTGTAAAAATTATAAATTACAACCTAGCATCCACTTGATTTGCTGGCAGCAACGATTTAACATCAAAAATAACAGCATTCGTAGCTTTTAACGCCTGAATATCTATTTGTAAAAACTCCTTATGAGATACTGCAAGAACAATAGCATCATAGTGTACTTTTAAGGCATTAGTTGTTGTTATTAAGTCAAGACCATATTCATGCTTCACTTCGTCTACAGAAGCCCAAGGATCATAAACATCTACCTGAACATCATACGTTTGAAACTCTTTAATGATATCTATAACGCGTGAATTTCTGATATCTGGACAGTTCTCCTTAAATGTAATGCCCAATACCAAGACATTAGACCCTTTGATTGTAGCTCCCTTTTTTATCATGAGCTTTACAGTCTCGGTTGCCACATAAGCTCCCATACTATCATTCATTTTACGGCCCGCTAAAATAATTTCAGGGTTATACCCAGATTCAATGGCTTTTTGGGCTAAATAATACGGATCTACACCTATACAATGCCCGCCAACCAAACCAGGTCTAAAGTTGATAAAATTCCACTTGGTTCCAGCTGCTTTAAGCACGGCCTCTGTATCAATATCTAATAACCTAAAAATTTTTGATAACTCATTAACAAACGCAATGTTGATATCACGCTGTGAGTTCTCAATAACTTTGGCAGCTTCAGCTACTTTTATTGATGGCGCCATATGTGTTCCGGCTGTAATAACAGACTTATATAAATCATCAACAACCTCGGCAATTTCTGGCGTAGAGCCAGAGGTCACTTTAAGTATTTTAGTTACCGTATGCGTTTTATCACCTGGATTAATACGTTCTGGAGAGTAGCCTGCATAGAAATCTTTATTAAAGCTTAAACCAGAAACACGCTCTAAAATAGGCACACAAATATCTTCAGTAACACCTGGATATACGGTAGACTCATAAATAACAATATCTTGTGGTTTTAATATACTACCAACAGTTTCACTAGCTTTAATAAGTGGAGTGAATACCGGTTTATTTAAGTCGTCTGTAGGTGTAGGTACTGTTATAATATACACGGTAGATTGCGCCATATCATTTACATCGCTACTTACATACAACCCATTAGGTTGGTTGGCTGTATTTACTAAAACAGCATTTAAATCAGCATCTGTTACTTCTAGAGTTCGGTCTTTACCTGCTTTTAATTCGGCAATACGGTTGTCATTAATATCAAAACCTACTACAGGATACTGCTTTGCAAACTCTACCGCCAATGGTAAACCGACATATCCTAACCCAATAATTGCAATACGATGTGAACTCATAATCATGTATTATGTTTTTTTAATAAAGCTTTTTATACGCTGAAAAACCGATTTTTTAGCGTCAGCATGGTATGCATTACCATACACGCCATACCCATAACCATAGCCGTAGCCGTAGCCATAGCCGTAATTATGATTTGTTTTATGCTTGTAAAAGTTAAGTACAAAGTTGATGTTTTTAATCTCACCGCCGTGATGTTTGGCATTAATGAGCTGTAACATCCCTTTTTTGGTATAATCTAAGCGCACCATAAAGATCGATGTGTCTGCATACTTAACTAGCTCTAATGCATCTGTTACCAAGCCTAAAGGCGGTGTATCAAGAATAATAATATCATAGTTTTGACGTAAATGTGTCATTAACACTTTCATACGATTACTCATTAAGAGCTCTGATGGATTAGGCGGAATTGGTCCAGACGGAATAACATCTAAATTATCTATATGCGTGTGATTATTTACTTCGTCAAAGGTTTTTTCTCCAATTAAATAGTTGACAATTCCATGATCATTTGTCATGTGAAAGTCATCAAATATTTTAGGTTTTCTTAAATCTAAGCCTAAAAGGATGGTTTTCTTTCCAGATAGCGCATACACGGTGGCTATATTTATAGAGCAAAACGTTTTACCCTCACCACTTACTGATGAGGTAATCATGATTGCTTTACCTTGTTCAGATTCGTCTTTATTTAATATAAACTGTAAGCTAGAACGAATGGCTCTGAATGATTCTGCTACGGCCGATTTAGGTTTCTCAAAAACCACCAAATTATTATGGTAACGATACTTACCAATAAGGCCTAAAATAGGAATGTTTGATAAGCGTTCAATCTCATCAGAACCATGAATGGTATTATCTAAAAGAAAAACAACAAATATGATAAACATAGGAATAAAAAAGCCCATCATTAAAGCCATCATATAATTGAGAGACTTATTAGGCCCAATTAATCCACCTCCTATATCTTTAGCCTCATCAACAATAGATATATCTGATATATTCGCCGCTTTTACAATAGCCGCTTCGCTGCGCTTTGCCATATACACATTGTAGGCTTCTTGGCTAATAGTAAGTTTACGTTGTATTCTTAAATATTGTTGTTGGTCTTCAGGGAGATTACTTAATTTGGCCTCTAAAGCTGCTATATTTCTATTGATGGTATTAAGTTGTAGTCTTATGGTTGTTTTGGTGGCGTCAATGGTTTCAAGTAAGACATTTTTTTCTGCATCAATTTGTCTATCTAAATCCAAGAACAAATCAGATCCTTCACGTGTTGTGTATTCTAGATTTTGTCTTTCAATAGCTAGATTAGTTATTTTGCTTACACTATTTAAAATGTTAGTTTCATCAATTCCAACTGAAGTAGGCGCCGCAATATTGATATAATTTGTTTTAGTTTTAAGGTATTGTTCTAGTGATTGCAAATAGTTAAGCTTGGTGTTTTCAGCTTCTTTTTGAGCTTCAAAAGCTTGTAATTTGCTAGAAGCTTCGGCCATTTCAGCACTTACATCAAAGACTTTATTCTTTTTTCTAAAGTCGTTCATTTCCTTATTAACATCTTGTAAATCTATATCAACAGCAGCTAGGCTACTATCAATAAATTTAATAGTATTTGTTGCATATAGGTTTTTACGTTCTAATTCATTTTTACTTAAAATAACCGCAGTTGTATTTAAATAATCAACAATTTTTGCCTTATTACTACCAGTTAACACCAGTTTAATTACCGAAGACGAGGCGTTGAAAGGAGCAACGCCAATTGTTTGTTTATAGCCATGAACAACGCTATCATAGTTACTAAAAAGGATAAAAAACTCTTTTCCTGTCTGGGCAGTTTTTGATTTATTACGCCATGTTAAGCTACCATTTAAAAAAGGTAAGTTTATCTTTTGTCCTATTTTATACTGCTTGGTAAAATCTCCTTGAGGTAAATCAACACGTGATTTCGTTTTGGTATCATAACGCTGAACTGTAGCTTGAGGTTGCTCAAATTGGGCAAACACTTCAAATGTGTTAGCATCTAAAAAACGTATTCCTATGTAGTGTCCTAAAATTTGTGGTTTTTGCAAGTCTAAATTAAACACAAAAGGTGCTTTTTTGTAGATATCCACCTTACGGTATTTTCCTTCAACAAAATAGTTCATGTATGACTGCAATGAATCTACCACCTTTTCATTGTGCGTTCTGGTTTGTAGGGTTGTTATTGTTTTTCCCATTTTACCGGAAACGCCGCCCCAGTTAAACGAAATACTTGTATTAGCTGTAAAAAAAGGGTTCTGGTCATTTTCTACAGAAACCAGCGATTCTAATCTGTAAACATTTTGCTTTCTAACATTGATAAGATATGCAATAACTAATGCTATACCAATACAAGCAACAACAAATTTCCAGAGATTCAGTACTTTAAAGAGGTAACCTCTAAAATCAAATGTTATGCTACTAGATTCATGAGATTCTATATCGTAATGCTCCTGATTTGACATGGACTAAATACGGTTGATTAATAATACTGTTGTGGTTACCAAAGATATGGCTGTTATAATAGTACCCATGGTTTGTACACCAGTGGTTCCTGTTCCCCAGGTTTTTTGCTTTAAAGGCTCTACATAAATAATATCATTAGGCTGAATGTAGTAGTATGGTGACTCCATAACCTTAATATCTGTTAGGTCTATACTATGTATTTTTTGACCTTGCGGATACTGCCTAATAATTTTTACGTTCTTTTTATTTCCTGTAACAGGTATTTCACCAGAATTGGCAATGGCCTGAAAGACATTAACACGTTCTTGATATAAGGTTTTAGAACCAGGACTACCAATCTCTCCACTAGCTGTGTAGCGTAAACCTGTTAGCTTTACCGTAACGAATATATTTGCTGTTTCTTTAAATTGCTCTTTCAGCAATTTATCTTCAATCATTTTTTCAATCTCCTCTGTTGTATATCCTAATACGCCTATTTTCCCGAGTACAGGAATACGAATTTCTCCGTGTAAATCTACTGTAAAGCCATCAAAATATGCTCGTTGATCTCTATCAGCTCCTAAAGCTTCATCGCCTACTGGGTTAAAAATTGTAAGATTACTTTGATCTAATCCTCTAACACGTATATTCAGAATGTCATTTATTTGTATCCGATATGGTGTTTGTTTTTCTGTAATTACAGGAATACTATCTGTAGCCGCTTCTTTATTTTGTAAATACACAATATCTCGATGCGGAATACATGAGCTAAAAACAACGGGAATGGCAAGTAAACAAAGGACAAGTAAATTCTTCATTATGAAGCTTAAAAGTTTATTCACAAATATAACTTTTAGATAGGAATATCAAAACTAAAGTGGGTATTTTTGGTTTTTATACGTTTATTTGCAAAAAAACAGCTTTTTGAATTACCTTAACGTTGAAAATATAGCCAAATCTTATGGAGAAGTCTCTTTGTTTAGTGAGATTTCTTTCAGTATTCATAAAGATCAAAAAATAGCTTTTGTAGCTAAAAATGGCACCGGAAAAACATCTATTTTAAATATGCTTGCAGGTTTAGACCAACCTGATACTGGGCAAATTATTTACAGAAAAGATATAACTGTTGCTTTTTTACCACAAGAGCCTATTCTAGATAACAATTTAACTATTGAAGCCTCTATATTTGACACAGAGAATCCTATATTAAACGTTATCAAAAACTATGAACATGCGTTACAAAACCCTGAAGACACAGAAGCATACCAAAAGGCTTTTGAGCAAATGGATAGTCACCAAGCATGGGATTTTGAAACACAATACAAGCAAATATTATTTCAACTAAAACTTGATAATCTAGACCAAAAAGTAAGCACGCTTTCTGGTGGGCAAAAAAAACGTCTAGCACTTGCCATTGCTTTACTAAAAAAACCTGATTTACTTATACTTGATGAGCCTACCAACCATCTTGACCTTGAAATGATTGAATGGCTAGAAGATTTTTTTGCTAAAGAGCAAATTACCCTTTTTATGGTAACTCACGATCGTTATTTTTTAGAACGTGTATGCAATGAAATTATAGAGTTAGATCAAGGGCAACTTTACACCTACAAAGGAAATTACTCCTACTATCTAGAAAAACGCGATGCTCGTATAGAACAAGAAGCCATAGAAACAGGTAAAGCCAAACAGCTCTTTAAAAAGGAGCTTGATTGGATGAGGCGTCAACCTAAAGCACGTACTACAAAGTCTAAGTCTCGTATTGATGATTTTCATGAAATAAAGCACAAAGCTCATCAACGTCGTAAAGACCACGAGGTACAGTTAGAACTTAATATGGAACGTTTAGGTAGTAAGATTTTAGAACTGCACAAAGTTTCAAAATCTTACAAAGACAAAACTATTTTAAACAGCTTTGACTACAACTTTCAGAAAGGTGAGCGTATTGGTATTATTGGTAAAAACGGCACCGGAAAATCTACGTTTTTAAATATATTAACTCAAAGTATTTCGCCTGATTCCGGTAAAATTGTGGTTGGTGAAACTGTAAAGTTTGGCTACTATACGCAAGCAGGAATCACCCCTAAACCAGACCAAAAGGTTATTGATGTTATAAAAGAATTTGGCGATTATATCCCTTTAAAAAAAGGACGACAAATAAGTGCGCAGCAGCTTTTAGAGCGCTTTTTATTTGACCGAAAAAAACAATATGATTTTGTAGAGAAGTTAAGTGGTGGCGAGCGCAAACGCCTATACCTATGTACAGTGCTTATCCAAAATCCTAATTTTTTAATTCTAGATGAACCTACTAACGATTTAGATATTGTAACTCTAAATGTTCTTGAGAGTTTTTTACTAGATTTTCCGGGATGCCTTATGGTTGTATCTCACGACCGTTATTTTATGGATAAAATTGTAGATCACTTATTTGTTTTTAGAGGTCATGGTGTCATTGAAGATTTCCCTGGTAACTACAGTGACTTTAGAGCTTATGAAGACAGCCAAGAAAGCACATCAAAATTACCCGAAGAAAAGAAGGAAAAAAAGGCATGGAAAAAAGACAGCAACAATAAGCTTTCTTATAATGAGCAAAAAGAATATAAAAACATAGAAAGCAAGTTAAACACACTTGATTACGATAAAAAAGCTTTAGAAAAAAAATTTAATAACCCTGATTTAACTCAAGAGCAAATAAATGCCCTATCTCAAGAGCTACAAACCATTATTGATGAGATAGAGACAAAAGAAATGCGCTGGTTTGAATTGGCTGCAAAAATGGAAGATTCCTAATGAATAATTCATGCGTTGGTGTTTCATAATTCGTACATAAAACATGTGGTATTCCTTATTAGCATACATTAAATTCTTATTTAAATCCACCAATCAACATGGTGTGCACTCGCCTTTTGTGTATCATTTAGTTACTCAATGCTTTTATGACAAAACAAAGCACCCTGAATATGAGGTCTTAAAAACCTACCGTAAAGCATTGCTAAAAAACAACACTAAAATTAGCATAACCGATTTAGGTCCAGGCTCAAAAAAAACAGCTTCAAAGCAACGACTGGTTTCTGAAATCGCAAAAACATCAGGAAGCTCCTTAAAACGTACACAATTACTCTTTAGGTTATCAAAGTATTTTAAAAGCCCTGCTGTTTTAGAGCTAGGCACCTCATTAGGTCTCGCTACACAAGCGATGCATTTAGGGCATAGATATTCAAAAATCACTACCATTGAAGGCTGCCCAAACCTTTCATCTTTTACTAAAAGTCAAATCAACAATGAAAATATCTGTTTTAAAACAGGTAATTTTTCAGACGTATTAGAAACTCTAACGCAACCATCTTTTGATATTGTATTTTTTGATGGCAATCACACCCAAGAGGCAACAATGGCTTATTTTGAAACCTTATTACCTAAAGCCCACAATAACACGCTTTTTATTTTTGATGACATTTATTGGTCAAAAGGCATGACAGCTGCTTGGGAAACCATTAAAAACCATCCTAAAGTTACTGTAACCATAGACACGTATTTTTGGGGCTTTGTGTTTTTTAGAAAAGAACAAGCAAAAGAACACTTTACTGTTAGACTCTAACAAGCACTAGCCATAATTCCTTCAATTTTTTAACTCATAATTTTTAGCTTTTTAGTAAATAACCAGTAACTTTGTTAGTGTAAAACGCGCTTTTTACAGATGCTTCTCCTCTACTAAAGAACTCTAAAAAAACGCTTTATTTAATCTCTAAACACCTAGAATTACTTAATGAAAATTTACACAAAAACAGGCGACAAAGGTACCACAGCATTATTTGGTGGCACACGTGTTCCTAAACATCATATTCGTATAGAAAGTTATGGTACCGTTGATGAATTGAACTCTCACATAGGGCTCATAAGAGATCAAGATATACAGGAAACATATAAAAATGTACTCATTCACATTCAAGACAGACTGTTTACTGTTGGAGCCATACTGGCTACAGATCCGGAAAAAGCTATCATGAAAAACGGTAAAGAGCGTTTGAACATACCTAAAATTTCGGAAGAAAACATCACCCTTTTAGAACAAGAAATGGATGCAATGAATGACGCCTTACCACAAATGACACACTTTGTTTTACCTGGCGGTCACCAAACCGTGTCATTCTGTCACATAGCCCGCTGTGTTTGTAGGCGTGCCGAGCGTTTAGCCTCTGCTCTTAATGATTTAGAACCTATAGATCCTAACACATTAAGGTACCTAAACCGTCTTTCTGACTATCTATTTGTCTTGGCACGGAAGTTGTCTTTAGACTTGCAAGCAAATGAAGTTAAATGGATTCCTGAAAAAACATAAATTCATTAATACATCTAACTATCACTTGAATTTTTTACAACAATTAGTAAAAAAACAAACGTTCTTTTTAATAATGAGTAATTAATTGTTTTTTTTCTTGCTTATTTAAACTAAAAATTTATTTTTGCAAAAAATAAAACGAATTACAAATGTATTGGACATTAGAATTAGCATCTTATTTAAGTGATGCACCTTGGCCAGCAACAAAGGACGAACTTATTGATTACTCGATAAGAACGGGAGCACCACTTGAAGTCGTAGAAAACTTACAATCTATTGAAGATGAAGGTGATCAATATGAATCCATCCAAGAAATCTGGCCTGATTATCCAACAGACGAAGATTACCTCTGGAATGAGGATGAATATTAATATCATTAACATTTTAAAAGTCTCGTATAGAGGCTTTTTTTATGCTTAAAAAACACGTCATTAGTCACATACAAAAAACATCAAGACATTTTTAAGTCTTGATTATAAATAACATACGCATTGTTATTATATTTTAACAGTGCAACAATAATATAAACACACATGAGTTTTTTAGATTCTGTACTAAAAGTATTTGTCGGCGATAAGTCGAAACAAGACGTTAAGGCCATTATGCCTATCGTAAATAAAATAAAATCTTTTGAAAGTGCTCTTGAAGCATTATCTCACGATGAATTAAGAGCTAAAACAGCAGCTTTTAAAGCACAAATTGCAGAAGCCAGGAAGCCTCATAATGAAAAAATAGACGCTTTACTTAAAGACGCTGATGCCACCGACGATATAGATAAACGTGAAGATATTTACCAAGAAATAGATCGTATAAAAGACGATATTTATAACGTTACAGAAGGTGTACTAAACGACATACTACCAGAAGCTTTTGCTGTTGTAAAAGAAACTGCAAAACGTTTTGTTCACAACACCTCTATCCCCGTTACGGCCAATGAATTTGACCGTTTAATATCTGGAGATAAAGACTATGTAAGTTTAGAAGGCGATCAAGCTGTATGGGCAAACTCATGGGACGCCGCTGGAAAACCTATTACTTGGGATATGATCCATTATGACGTTCAGCTTATTGGTGGTATTGCCATGCACCAAGGAAAAATTGCAGAAATGCAAACAGGTGAAGGTAAAACACTTGTAGCAACCTTACCTGTTTACTTAAACGCTTTAGCTGGTAAAGGTGTACATCTTGTAACAGTAAACGATTATTTAGCAAAACGTGATAGCGCTTGGATGGCTCCTATATTTGAATTTCATGGTTTAAGTGTAGACTGTATCGATTATCACCAACCAAATTCTGAAGCAAGACGTAATGCTTATAAAGCAGACATTACTTACGGAACCAATAACGAATTTGGTTTTGACTACTTACGTGACAATATGGCTCACGCGCCTAACGATTTAGTACAGCGCCCACATCATTACGCTATTGTAGATGAGGTTGACTCTGTATTAGTTGATGATGCTAGAACGCCTTTAATCATTTCTGGCCCAATACCGCAAGGTGATCGTCATGAGTTTAACGAACTAAAACCAAAGGTTGATTCTATTGTAGCAACCCAACGAAAATATTTAACTGGTGTATTAGCCGAAGCAAAAAAACTAATTGCTGAAGGCGATACCAAAGAAGGTGGTTTTAAATTATTGCGTGTTTACCGTGGTATGCCTAAAAACAAAGCTTTAATCAAGTTTTTAAGTGAAGAAGGTATCAAGCAACTTTTACAAAAAACTGAAAACTTCTACATGCAAGACAACAATCGCGAAATGCCAAAGGTAGACGCAGAGTTGTACTATGTTATAGAAGAAAAAAACAATCAAATAGAACTTTCTGATAAAGGTATTGATTACCTATCAGGAAAAGATGACCCTAACTTTTTTGTAATGCCAGAAATTGGCACTGAAATAGCAAAAATAGAAAGTCAAGGCTTATCATCTGAAGACGAAGCCAACCTAAAAGAAGATTTATTCAGAGATTTTGGTATCAAATCAGAACGTATTCATACCCTTAACCAATTATTAAAAGCATACGCCCTTTTTGAAAAAGATGTTCAGTATGTTGTTATGGATAATAAGGTTATGATTGTAGATGAGCAAACAGGTCGTATTATGGATGGTCGTCGTTATAGTGATGGTTTACACCAAGCTATAGAGGCTAAAGAAAACGTAAAAATTGAAGCTGCGACACAAACTTTTGCAACGGTTACACTTCAAAATTACTTTAGAATGTACCGCAAACTATCTGGTATGACAGGTACAGCGGTTACTGAAGCAGGAGAATTCTGGGAAATCTATGAACTAGATGTTGTAGAAATTCCGACTAACAAGCCTATTGCTAGAGACGACAGAGAAGATTTAGTTTACAAGACAAAACGTGAAAAGTACAACGCTGTTATTGATGAAGTTACCAAACTATCACAAGCAGGACGCCCTGTACTTATTGGTACAACATCTGTAGAAATTTCTGAATTATTAGGAAAAATGCTTTCTATCAGAAAAATACCTCACAATGTCTTAAACGCCAAACAACATAAAAAAGAAGCCGAGATTGTTGCAGAAGCTGGTAATGCAGGCCAAGTAACTATCGCTACCAATATGGCTGGTCGTGGTACCGATATTAAACTAACCGATGCTGTAAAAAAAGCAGGAGGTTTAGCTATTATAGGTACAGAACGCCATGACTCACGCCGTGTAGACAGACAGCTTCGTGGTCGTGCTGGTCGTCAAGGAGATGTTGGTAGTTCACAATTTTACGTATCTCTAGAAGACAACTTAATGCGTTTATTTGGTAGTGAACGAATTGCCAAAATGATGGATAGAATGGGATTAAAAGAAGGTGAAGTTATTCAACATTCTATGATTTCAAAATCTATAGAACGTGCACAGAAAAAAGTTGAAGAAAATAACTTTGGTGTTCGTAAGCGATTATTAGAATATGATGATGTTATGAACTCACAACGTGAGGTTGTATACAAACGTCGTCATCATGCCTTATTTGGAGAACGTTTACGTGTTGATTTAGCCAACATGATTTATGACACCTCTGAAGGTATTGCTGAAACAAACAAAGCTGCTAATGATTATAAGAATTTCGAATTTGAACTTATTCGTTATTTCTCAATGAGCTCGCCAATTACCGAAGTAGAATTTAATAAACTATCAGTACAAGATATCGCTGGTAAAATATATAAAGCTGCTTTTGAGCATTACCGAACAAAAATGGAGCGTAATGCCGAAATTGCATTCCCTGTAATTAAAAATGTTTACGAGACACAGCGCGATAAATTTAGACGTATTGTTGTTCCTTTTACAGATGGTAAGAAAACATTACAAGTTGTTACCGATTTAGAAAAAGCTTATGAAACTAACGGAAAACAACTTATTACAGATTTTGAAAAGAACATCACATTAGCAATCATTGATGACTCTTGGAAAACACATTTACGAAAAATGGATGAGTTAAAACAATCTGTACAATTAGCCGTTCACGAACAAAAAGATCCACTACTTATTTATAAGTTTGAAGCTTTTGAGCTTTTTAAAGCTATGATTGATCAGGTAAATAAAGATGTTATTTCATTCTTATTTAAAGGTGAGTTACCATCCGAAGACACCAATACAATCAGCGAAGCAAAACAAACTCAAAAAAAGGAAAACCTTCAAACACAAAAAGAAGAAATTCCTAATATGGATGAACGTGCCGCTCAAAGTAGAGCTGCAGGAAACACACAACCACAACAAGAGGTTGTTGAAACCATAGTACGAGACAAACCAAAAATAGGTCGTAACGATAAAGTAACTATTAAAAATGTTATGAACGGTGAAAACAAAACTGTTAAGTACAAACAAGCAGAACCGCTTATAGCAAAAGGAGATTGGGTTATTATTGAAGAATAAACCTAAATCACTACAAAGTAACACATTAAAAAAGGTCATGATATTTCATGACCTTTTTTTCTTACTATAAATAACTACAACCGATATATTTTTCGTTTTAACGAAAAGTTATTCTAATACGTTTTTTATTAACTAAATTCACATCAAAATACTCCCTAAAGCATTTTTTCGATTAATAGCACCTAAAACGAAAAAAATATAATCATGGGGTTCTCTTTTTTAAAAAAACCTTTTTCCAAAGGCTTCTTGGTATTAAGTTTTACTGCGACACTATTTACCTTTCACAACACCATAGCACAATCTATTAGTTTTGGATCATCAGGACTTGCAAATGAAAATGTATTAAACCCAACTTCTTTAGAATTTGGACCTGATGAAAGACTCTATGTTGCTCAACAAAACGGCATTATATGGGCTTACGAGATTGAGCGTGATGCCGCTACAGCTGGCAATGGCACTTATACTGTAATAAGTAGCGAAGAAATTACCAACATACGTTTTGGCATTCCTAATCATACCGATGGTGGAAACCCTAATCCTAGTCAACAACGACTCATCACTGGCTTAGCTACTGCCGGAACTTCTGAAAACCCTATTATTTACGTTAGCTCTTCAGATTATCTTCTTGGCGGCGGTGGCGGCGGTAATGACACAAATCTTGACACAAACTCCAGCATGCTTTCAAAATTAGAATGGGATGGCAGCGCATGGACTAAAATAGATTTAATAAGAGGATTGCCTCGCTGTGAAGAAAATCATGCTATAAATGGCATGGATCTTTTTGAAAAAGACGGAAGCACCTATATGTTAATAGCTCAAGGAGGACAAACCAATAAAGGCGCTCCTAGTAATAACTTTGCTGGTACACCAGAATATTTTTTATCTGGAGCCATTTTAATAGTCAATCTAACGCAGTTAGAATCTATGCCTGTGTATACAGATCCTAGAACAAACACACAATATGTTTACGACTTACCTACCCTAAATGATCCAACACGATTAGATATTGATAATACTAGCGAAGACTTTCCTTACCCTTCTGGACACCCAATGTACAATGCAACCATTGACGTTGGCGATCCTTTTGGAGGAAATAACAGTCTTAATCAAGCCTTTGCAGAACCTGGAGCGCCTATTCAAATTTTTTCACCTGGATATAGAAATCCATATGACATCATTATTACAGAAAACGGACGTATTTACACCTCTGACAATGGTCCAAATTCTCTTTGGGGCGGATTTCCTAAAATATATGACAGTGCTACAGACATCTATTTAGGTGATGAAAGCACCATTACTTATGACCCACTAAACCACTATATCAAGAATGAAATTAACGAAAGTGGTAGTACTATTGTGAGAGATCCTTTGCATTTTATTGGCTCTACAAATGATGCTAATGGTACTTATTATGGTGGTCATCCTAACCCGATATTAGCATTTCCATCAAGAGCCGATGTTATTACTTATAACAATTCTGGAGGTGTTTGGACTGCTACAAACACTTATGATTTAGAGACTTTACTACCAAATGTCTCTGGGTATTTTCAATCATCTTTTACCATAGCAGATTTTCCAGACCAGCCTAGACTAGGCGAATATCTTGTTGATGAACCTACAACCAGTACTCGTGTAAATATTTTAGACAATGTAAACGCCTCAACCAATGGTATTACAGAATATACAGCGACAAATTTTGATGGCGCTATGCAAGGCAATATCCTTACAGCCTCTTTTAACGGTGGTATAAATAGATATGTTTTAAATCCTGAAGGCGATACTGTTTTAGAACATGAAGTTACCTTTAATGGATTTGGTAGTTTACCACTTGACGTTACTGCACAAGGAGACAATGATGTTTTTCCTGGTACTGTTTGGGCTGCTACCTATGGCTCAAATAGCATAACCATTTTTGAACCTACAGATTTAAGTTGTTTTTTACCTGGAGATCCAGAGTATGACCCTCAAGCAGATTATGATGGCGACGGTTACACAAATCAAGACGAAATAGATAACGGTACGAATATATGCTCGCAAAGTAGCAAACCCAATGATAACGATGGCGACAACGTATCTGACTTAAATGATGATGATGATGACAACGATGGCATTTTAGATGTTAACGATGCTTTTGCTTTAGATCCAGATAATGGCACAACAACTAATTTACCTATAGATTATCCTTTTTGGAATAACGACCCTGGAACAGGACTTTATGGTTTAGGTTTTACAGGTTTAATGGTAAACCCTGCAGGAACTACTGACTACCTAACACAATTTACAGATGCGTCCTTATCATTTGGTGGTGCTGCAGGAAAGGCAACCGTTGAAAATGTAAATGGCGGTGATGCATTTCAAAATAATAACGATCAACGTAACGGTTTTCAATTTGGGATTAATGTAGATACAAACTCCCCTAACCCATTTACGATACACAGCAAAGTAGAATCGCCATTCTTTGGATCAAACGGATCGCAACAAGACCCTATAGATTTTCAATCATATGGAATTAGCTTTGGTACTGGAGATCAAGATAACTATATGAAAATGGCCATTATGAATGGCACATCAAACAGCGATAATATAAGTGGTTTACAAGTTCTTCTTGAAGAAAATGGTATTGTAACTCAAAATTTAATTTATGACATCCCTGGTATTTTAAATGCAAGCTCTGTTGATTTATATTTCTCTATAGATCCTGATACTAACGAGGCACAACCTTTTTACTCTATTGACGATGGAAACAACTTAATACTATTAGGAACTCCTATTGCTTTACCCACTAGCTTTTTAGATCCTAATGACAATAAAGGACTTGCCATAACATTGATGTCTACATCACGAGCAGGTGCTACTTCAAATCCTTTTACAGCCACTTGGGATTTTATTGAAGTTTATGAAAATTTAAATGGTCAGGTTTCTGTTTCTCCTAATCCGCTAGATTTTGAATTAACACCTGTTTCTAATACGCAACGTACCAAATATGTAACTTTAAAAAATGATGGCGGACCTATTGACGATCCAATCACCATAACAGGAATTACCTTTGGAGGCACGGATGCTAGTTTATTTTCTAGTGATGCTATTTTTCCTATAGTAATTGGCCCTGGTTCATCAATTGAAATCCCTATAGACTTTAGTTCAGATAATATTGTTGGTGTTAAAAATGCCACAATGAATGTTACACATTCTGGTATTAACTCACCAACAGCCAACATAGATATCACAGGAGAATTGACTGATATTTATGGTCCAATAATACGTATTAACGCCGGTGGTCCAATGGTTACTGCTTCTGACGATGGTCCAGACTGGGAGGAAAACACAACTACTACAGGTATTTCTTATGCTGTAACTTCTGGGTCTTCTTTTTCTGTTACAGGAATGTATTATGAAGATAGAGATGTTTCAATACCTGACTATATAGATTCAGACTCGTATTACGAGGTTATGCGTTATGAACGTAGTAATAGTGACGAATCGTTTCCTATGATTTTTTCTATTGCATTGCCTAACGGAAATTATATTGTTAATCTTTATTTTAACAACCTATATAATGGAACTTCAGAGCCTGGAGAACGTATTTTTAGTGTTAACCTTGAAAACGAAAGGCGCATAAACCATTTAGACCCATCTGGTGAATTTGGATACCGATCTGCGGGAATGATTCAAAACAATGTAACCATTACTGATGGTCTTTTAGAAATTGAATTTATTGCTGAACTTCAAGACCCGCTTATTAATGCAATTGAAATCATGGGAATTCAATATCCAGAAATACTTGTATATCCTATTGCTGACCAATCAAACTGTGAGTTAGAGTTTGCTGATTTCGCTGTTGTTGCTTCTGGAGGAAACCCTTCTGATAATCTCTTATACGAAATGAGTGGCCAACCTCTTGGCGTGCATATGGAACCTACAAATGGATTAATATTTGGAACTATTGATGAAAGCGCTGTAACAGGCGGACCAAACAGTGATGGCGTTTACCAAGTAACTGTCACCGTTTCTAAACCTGGAAGTTTATCTAAATCTGTCAATTTTGAATGGACTGTAGTTGATGACACTGAAGCACCAATAATAACTTGCCCAGAAGCTATTTCTGAAACTATTTCTAGCAGTGAAACACATGCAAATATTACTATTGTAGAACCTTCGGCTTCTGACAATTGTGCTACAGACATCTCATATTCAGGAGAACGCTCTGATTTACTACCAATTACAGATCCTTATCCAATAGGTGAAACAACAATAACTTGGACAGCTACTGATGCTTCTGGTAATACCTCATTAAGTTGCGACCAAACTATAACCGTTACATCTTTAGACCCTATAATACTTTTACCTAAAGCTTATTTACAAGGAGCTTCTTTATACCCTAATACCGGTGAAGAAGCACTAATGCGTGATGATTTACGTATATCAGGACTTATACCAACGACAAGCCCTTATTCAGATATGAAAACTTGTTCATCTGGAGTATTCACTACAACTGGAACAAACGCTATTGTAGATTGGGTTTGGGTAGAGCTTCGAGATGCAACTGATAACACAATAGTTATTGATAGCCAATCGGCTTTAATACAGCGCGATGGTGACATTGTAGATGCTGATGGAACATCGGCTTTAAACTTTTTACAAGCAGCAAACAGTTATTATGTTGTCGTTAATCATCGGAATCATTTAGGTGTTATGACTGCCACTACTCTAGCTTTATCTAACACTCCAACGGTTGTTGATTTTTCTAATGGAAGCACCGCTACTTATGGCACAAACTCACAAACAACTTATGGCACACCTAGCGGATTTTCAGGATTATGGGCTGGAGATATTAACAATAATAATGAAATTCGTTACTTAGGGCCTAGCAATGATTCTGCAGTAATAAAAACTACGATACTTAATGCTCCTAGTAATACCACAAATAGTAATTATTACCCTTTTGAAGCTTACCACCAAGGTGACATAAATATGGATGGACAAGTACGCTATTTAGGGCCTGACAATGACAAAGGGATTTTAAAAGAAATAATAACCAACCACCCTAGTAATCCATCATCAAACTATTATCCAATTAACGAGCAGTTGCCAAATTAAAAAATCAAGCATCATGAGAACATTATTTACTTTAATAACCATAGTATTAGCAACTAATTCTTTAAAAGCTCAAATCACTTATGAGTTTAGCTTATCTTTTGTAGGCATAAATAGCGCTACTGGAAATTACCAAATGGCTTTATTAGCAACACCCAGCGCTTCTGTTACAAATCACAGTACAGATGATATGGGCGCAGGTTTTTATGTTCCTACAGGCTTAACCATTGGTAATTTTGTAACCGGAAATTCAAACCTTCCTGCAAGTGAATGGTTTATTACACCTATGGGTTCAGGAACTGGTGGTGATGCTTACTTTTTAGGAAGAGACGAAGCAGGAGCTTTTTCTGTGTTACTTAACGGTTCTGGGCCATTTCAATTAGTGCTTTTTGATGTTATTGCTAATCCGAACCCTTCATCTGGAGAAATTAAATTTGTAGAGAATGGCGATCCTGTTTTTGACACCATTTTTATAGAAAACTATATCAATATTGCTGCTCAAAATTTATATGCTCAAAATAACCCTGCAGCAAGTGCTGTTCAGTTTAATACATTACATAGTAACAGTGCTATTGTTTTTCAAGATTTAAGTGTTTTTCCAAACCCTGCAAAACAAGAATTATTTTTGAAGTCTTCAACTTTAAGCCATATAAAATCTGTAATCTTTCATTCTATTGATGGAAAAAAAGTATACGAAAACAGTCATTTATCTATTGTAAATAACACCTCAAAAATTGATGTATCTAGTTTTTCAAATGCTTTATATTTTATGACTGTTACGTCTAAAAATGGCGATCAAGAAACCTATAAAGTACTTATTCAGAAATAAAGCTAAAGCTTTAGTAATAAATTAGGATCTAGGCAATTTTGTAAAAATTTGTCTAAATCTTTTTTACTACAAACGCCTGGGTAATCCCCATAAAAATCCTGAATGTCTCTAATAATTTGAAAATGTAA
Organism: Corallibacter sp.; assembly: GCF_048381695.1. NCBI lineage: Bacteria > Pseudomonadati > Bacteroidota > Flavobacteriia > Flavobacteriales > Flavobacteriaceae > Corallibacter > Corallibacter sp. The sequence continues at coordinate 28,293 of NZ_JBLXHI010000006.1, forward strand.
ATGTGGTGCATAATCTCCATTTACAGAAGCATCACCCAATGTTGCTATTTTATCTCCAGCTTTAAAGCATTGACCTATTTGTAAATTAACCAGAGACTCTAAACTTAAATGTCCATAAAGTGTATAAAACTCTACAGTCTCTATTGTGTGCTTTAAAATAATGGTAGGACCATAATCTCCAAAATTTTCATTGTTTTTAAAGCTATGCACTTCGGCATCAAGTGGCGTAAATATTTCTGAACCTGCATCTAACCACAAATCGACACCTAAATGTATATTTCGCTCTGTATCAACATCTAAATTATTAAAGTGCTTACTGCGTTTATAAATATTTCTTACTTCTGCATAACCTCCATAAGCAACTTTAGCATGATGCTTTTGTAGATAAATGGTTATGTAGTCTTGCCAAGCACTTGAAGAGGATACATCAAATTCTTGTAAATCTAAATTATCTTGAGAAAGTTTAATTGGCACATAAGCCTGTAAAGGAATACTAGCGTCTAGAACCAAAAGTGGTTTTGAACTAATAGTATTTAGAAAAGAAGTGAATTTTTGTGAGTTCATTATTAAATAATTGAACTCAAAAGTAACAAACTATTGCATGATAACATCGCTAAATTTAGCATTAATCACAATAGTTTTATCACTGGTAAGGTTTCCTGTAGAAAATGATGATGTATTTTGATTTGAGTTATTTTTAGGATGCTTTAGCCTAGACTGCTTGCCTTTGTATTGTAAATTATAATCTGTTTTTGGAAGATAAACTACAGCCTCACTATTTTCTAGAACAACATTAAGGTTACTAAAAGTATCTGCTATATTTTTTATTATTAAGTCTCCGAAACTCCCATCAATGATTGCATTTTTTTGCAACGTATTTATTTTAATGTTTGATGAATTAGAGCTTAATACCAATCTGTCTACATTTGTAATAGCTGCTTTATCTACAAAATTAAGTTTTAGTTCTCCCATATTCCAATTAGTGATGGTTACTGGTGAATAAGAAGCATTGATGGAAGTCTGGCTTCCATCTATGCTATCTGCTATTAATGTTGTGTAAGATAGGTCTGCTTTTGTATTATAAATAACAGACGTTACTTTTAATTCTCCGTGACGTACATTCATTTTTAAATTAGCCTTTTTAGGCATTTTTATAATGATTGTTTTCTTAACTTTTAAATGTGGTTGTCTGTAAGCATCTCTTTCAGAACGATAATGCGCTCTTTCTTCAATATACTTTTGTCTTTCTTCTAAATGTTTTTCTCTTTCATGCATACGGTTTTGGCGGTGCGCTTCTGCATTAGCTCTTGCCTCAAGGCGTTTTGCTTGTAACTCCATACGTCTTCCATAGGCTTCGCCCCAAGCTTCCATTTGTTTTCCAAACTGCTCGCCCCAAGCCTCCATATCTTTACCAAACTTTTCTCCAAATTCTTTACCGAATTTTTCGCCCCAGGCTTCCATTCTCTTCTCAAAATCTTTCATTTCATCGCTTGACTCCCATTCTTTTGCCCAAGCTTCCATCTTTTTTGCATATTCATCACCGTATTTACTTTCATACTCTTTGCTCCATTTTTCTAAATAAACTTCTCCTTCTTTTTGATATTTTTCATAATCAAAATTAGTATCTGTCATACCTTTTGGTAATTTAGGCAGCTTTGGTAATTTGGGCATTTTTGGCATATCAGAGAAGTTTATTGACTCTATTAAACCTTCTACAATTGGAATATTTGCCAATTCTAATTCTAGAATTCTTAAAGCTTCTGCTGACTCATCGTTAAAAAAACCTGGCACTTGAGCCCAAGCATGATTTGATGCATCAGAATTTATAGATACATAATCACCAGATCCTTCTATGGCTACATGCCAATTATCAAAATATGGTTTTAATGCGTCTTTAGAAAGTTCATCACTCTCCATATAAGCCTCAATTTCTATCACATCTTTACCCCAAGTATCTATTATAATATTGGTGTAATTTGTGTTTAAGTTAATAGTAACATCTTTATTTGCTTTAACAGATTGTGAGGCTTTTTCAAGCTTGCTCTGCGCAAATGTTGATACAGATATCAACAATGTTAAACATAGTATATGTAATCGTTTCATAGTTTTTGTGTTATTAAAGGACATTTGTTTCTGTCTCTTGTAGGGTGTTTAATTGCTCTTTTAAGCGATACAGTAAGTTTAAACGTAATTTTAAATTTGTAATTAGTGCATTTACAGTTAACTCATTAGGCCCTTTTTCTGTAATTTCTTTTGATAGTCGCTTATATTCTTTATTAAGCTCTTCTAATTTTTTAATATAACCATCAATAAGCTCCTTGTTTTCTGGTGTTGGTTTTACTTTAGACAACTCATAATTGATAGTTGCCATGTAATAGTCTTCAACCTTTTTTAAATCAGGAGAAACATCACCTAAAGATTTTGTAGTTTCTACATTGGTAATTGTTGGTTTAGTAACAGTTTGTGAAGACTCAAAGTATTTAAAGGCTCCAAAACTCATTCCTAGTAAAATTACAACACTAGCAGCAATACGCATCCATGGCAAAGATTTTGAAGATCTTTTTTCTGGTAAAGCACGATCTAATTTATTTAAAAAACGTGCTTCATGCCCTTTTGACATCTGTTCGTTTGATTGATTTTGATGATTTTTTATTAAATCTCTAATATCTTGTGCCATGTTGCTTTTTTGTTAACTGTTCTTGTACTATTTTTTTACCTCTGTAAAGTTGCGTTCTAGAAGCTACTTCAGAGATATTTAAAATGTCTGAAATTTCTTGATGATCATAACCTTCTAACAAATAAAGCATCACAACATATTTATACTTTTCAGGTAAATTATCTATGGTTTGCTTTATATCATTTATAGTTACAGTATCACCTACCAACCATTTGTCATCATATTCATTATCAACAATTTTAAGATGCGCTTCATCCAACTCTATAAGTCGTTTTTTATTCGCCTTTAAAGTGTCAATACTGGTATTGATAACAATACGTTTTAACCAGGCTCCAAAAGTGACCTCTGCTTGATATTGTTCAAGTTTTGAAAACGCTTTAATAAACGCTTCTTGAACAACGTCTTCAGCTTCAGCATCGTTTGCAATAAATCGTTTGGCGACTATATACATACCATTGCAGTACTGGTTGTACAACTGCATTTGTGCCTTGCGGTTATTTTGCTTGCATTTTTCAATGATATCTGTTTGAAACACGCTTTACTTTTGGTTTTATTTGGTTAGTTCTCTTTAAAGACGACATAAAAAAAGAAGTGTTGCAAAATTTTAAAAAGTTTTTTAAGTTATTAAAAATAATAAAAGAATTTAGTGTTTCCTTTTTACATACTATGACTTTTGAAGTATCTTTATACTATAAAAACAGATAGACTATGAATAGATTTTTGAAATGGGTTTTAGGCATATTAGCTCTTGTTGCTGTTGGCGTATTTTTATATGCTTATTTTGTTGATGGCAGTTTATTGAGCAAACCTTTGAGTCCTAAAGACACTGTTTCTTTTGTTAAGAATGATTTAAAGCTTGATGTATTTTACAACCGTCCATCAAAACGTGGTCGTGAAATTTTTGGCGGATTGGTACCTTACAAACAAGTTTGGCGTACTGGCGCCAATGAAGCTACAACTTTTAGAACCAATAAAGCCTTAAAAGTTGGTAATGACTCATTGCCTGCTGGAAAATATACATTATGGAGTGTGCCTAATGATTCTTCTTGGCATGTTATGTTTAACTCTAAACAATATTCTTGGGGCGTTGATTTAGAAATGAAACCAATGCGCGAGCCTGAATTTGATGTTATTGATGTTACGGTTCCTGTAGAAAAAATTGACACCACTGTAGAACAATTTACTATTGGGTTTGATAATGCTTTAGACAACCTATCATTAACTATGGCTTGGGACAACACAAAAATAGCCGTTCCTTTAGAGCAATTTGAGTAAAAAAAACAAACATACATCAGCATTAAGCGAGCAAAAAGGTGTTTCTGATCCAGAAATGACCAACATTTCTTCTATAAAAAACATACGAAACAAACGCAGGTCTCAACCTAGCGCAGAAGATTTAATATCGGGAATTTTAAAAGGCGATGTTACTGCTTTAAGTCGTGCTATAACACTTATAGAAAGCACTAGCAGTACTCATTTTGAAAAAGCTAATGCCATTATAAAAGGGTGTTTACCATATGCTAATAAGTCTATACGTATTGGAATTACCGGTGTTCCTGGTGTTGGCAAAAGTACATTTATTGAAGCCTTTGGAAATCACTTAACACAGTTAAACAAAAAAGTAGCTGTACTTGCGGTAGACCCTAGTAGTTCTTTAACCAAAGGAAGTATACTAGGAGATAAAACACGTATGGAAACGCTGGTAAAAAACACAAATGCTTTTATAAGACCATCAGCGTCTGGAGACTCTCTTGGAGGTGTAGCCAGAAAAACCCGTGAAACCATTATACTTTGTGAAGCTGCTGGTTTTGATACTATTATTATTGAAACTGTTGGTGTTGGACAAAGCGAAACGGCTGTACACAGCATGGTAGATTTTTTCTTGTTATTAAAACTGGCTGGCGCTGGAGATGAATTACAAGGAATTAAACGTGGTATCATTGAAATGGCTGATACTATTGCTATAAACAAAGCTGATGGAGATAATTTAAAACAAGCTAAACTTGCTAAAGTAGAATTTAATAGAGCGCTTCATCTGTATCCTAATAAGGATTCTAACTGGCAACCCAAGGTTACACTTTGTAGTGCTTTAGAAAATGAAGGAATTGATGCTATATGGGAACTTATTTTAGAGTATGTAAATACGACAAGCACCAATGGCTACTTTGAAAACAAAAGACAAGAGCAAAATAAATTTTGGTTACTTCAAACAATAGAAGAACGCTTAAAATCAGATTTTTTTAAACAAGCAAAAATCAAAGAGGCTTTAAAAAAGCAAATGGTTTTAATTGAAGCTGGAGAAACAACGCCTTTTGCTGCTGCTGATTATTTATTGTCACTCTCCTAACAGAAATGCTCTTTGTACCAATCTACTTGTTTTTTAACAGCTTCTAAAAGTGTTGTTTGCGGATTATAATTAAGTAATTTTTTTGCTTTATCAATATTAGCTTTGGTTCGCCATTGATCTCCAGGACGTTTAGGCTTTATATCTATAGCGATTGGTTTTCCTAAAACGTCTTCAACAGCCTTGATACCTTCTTGAGTTGTATGTTCAACCTCGGTACCTAAATTTATAATTTCGCCATCCAAAACAGTTTCCTTACCTATAACACTCACAACACCATCAACAATATCACCCACATATGTAAAACTGCGTAAATGAGAAGCGCTACCTTCAAACAATGGGAATGGTTTTCCTTTCAAACCTAAATCAATAAGTTTGGTGTACATTTTTTCTGGACGCTCTCTAGGACCAATAACAGAGTATAAACGCAATGAACATGCTGCCATAAGTTTTTCTCTACTTTTTTGAAGCACTAATTGTTCAGCAGCTAGTTTTGTAACACCATAATGTGATGCTGGTTTTGGAGCTTTGTCTTCAGGGAACGTTGCTTCAAGTCCATAAATAGATGATGTACCAATGTTTACAAAAAGTTTAAAATTTGATAATGACAGCGCATAATCAACCAAGTTTTTTGTAGCTATAATATTGTTGGTAAAATAGTCTTCAAATGTAGATGTAGAAGAAATACCTGGTTGTGCTGCAAAATGAAAAATATAATCAATATCATTAGGTAGTAACGCAGACAAATCATCCGTTCTTAAATCTAGCTTCAACACAGAAACACCAGCTTTTTTTAGCACATCTTCGTTAAGCTTTTTAAGGTTCTCACTGTAATAAGGAGAAAAATTATCAACTCCTACAACATTATGCCCTAAATGCGTTAAGCGCTCTGCTGTATGAGACCCAATAAAACCAACAGCTCCAGTTACTAATATTTTCATGTGTTTTTAATTAAACTATCTGTGTTTCTACACATTAAAAATAGGCATACCATTTATTTTATGGTATAAAACATCGAAAAAACTTAAAAAAATTAGATTAAAGTAACTTATAGCGGTTGTGTAGATAGTTTTGCAGTTTATAAAAGCCAAAACCTGACAGTGCTCCAAAGGTCATACCACATAATACATCTAATGGATAGTGAACTCCTATATAAATACGACTATAACCCATTAAAGCAGCCCAAAATAACAGTAAAAATATAAGGTTTTTGTATTTATACTTTAGAGTAAGTCCTGTAAAAACAGCTACAGCCATAGAGTTACTTGCGTGTCCTGAAAAGTATCCATAAAGTCCACCACACTCTGGTTTTACTCTACGCATTACATCTATAAAATCAGGATTATAGCACGGTCTAAATCTCATAAAGGAGTCTTTGAAAATATTGGTTACTTGATCTGTAAAAGCAACCATAGCAATAACAAGAACAACCGTTAACAAAAAAGCATTTCGCTGATACTTTTTAAAAAACAGAAATAACAACAATCCATAAAATGGAATCCAATAAAATTTAGTTGTATAAAACATCCAAAAAGGATCCCAGGTTGATGAACCTAAGTTATTAAGAAATAAAAACAGTTTTTCGTCGTATGCTATTAGCTTGTCAATCATTGTGTATTACTCTTCGTAGCGTTCTATTTCTCTGTCATAAAAATCATTTGCCTGCTGAATTAAGTTTTCGGCTTCTAATTCTAGTTCTTTTTGATCATGTTGATCAAAATCTTCTAACCATTCTACATCATCATTTTCAAGGTTGATTATAAACCTAGGAAATTCAGTATGAATTACAAATATGGCATCAGGAAAGTCTGTATTATCACCAAGTAAAAATTTAGGAAACTCCATGTTTAGTTTTTATTAATTTGTTGGTTAAAAAATTGAATCTAATATACAATAAAATAGCTGCAGTTGTTAATCCTGCTAATAATCCAAGCCAAATACCAAAGCTACCATAAACGTGTTCTTTACCTAAATAAAAGCTGATAGGAAACCCTATAACCCAATAAGAAATAAACGTTATAAGTGTTGGTATTTTCACATCTTGCAATCCTCTTAAAGCTCCTAGCATTACAACTTGTATACTGTCGCTAATTTGAAAAAATGCAGCAGCAATTAATAATGTTGATGCAATACCAACTACTTCTGTATTATCAGCTAAATTTTTTAAATCGTTATAATCTACATACAGTTTTGGTAACTGTCCATGAAATAGAAAGAAAAACAGGCCAAATATAACAGCTAATATGGTCCCTAATAAGAATATAGAAAAAGCTATTCTTCGTAATTCTAAATAATTTTTTAGTCCTTTTTGATTACCCACACGAATCATTGCTGCTACGCTTAATCCTGTTGCAACCATAAAAGTCATAGATGACAAGTTTAATGCTATTTGATTTGCTGCTTGAGGATTTTTACCCAGTAATCCGCTTAACCAAATTGCGGCTGTAAAAATGGCTACTTCAAAAAACATTTGCATGGCACTTGGCATACCCAGATTGATAAGCTTTTTAAGCATGCTTTTATCTAACACAAAAATCTTAACATCTGTTACATAGTCTTTTGATTTACTATTTCTTTTTAAAATCCACCATATAAACAATACCATTATAATTCTAGAAAAAAGTGTTCCGTAAGCAGCTCCTACAATACCCATTTCTGGAAATCCTAATTTCCCAAAAATTAGCACATAGTTAAAAGCCACATTTACAACATTGGCGATAATGGTAGCATACATAGGATATCTAGTCATAGATAATCCGTCACTAAACTGTTTTAATGCCTGAAAAATAATAAGTGGAATTAATGAGAAAGCTACCAAGTCTAAATATGGAATAGCCAACTCAACAACCTCTACAGGTTGTTTCATTAAATACATAAGTGGCTTGGCAAAAAATACCAAAAGAAATAATGAAATTCCTAAAACCATACACAAAAACAACCCATGCTTAAAAGCTGATTTTCCTCCTTTAAAATCATGAGCAGCATCGGCTTCTGCAATAAGCGGTGTAATAGCTGTAGAAAAACCTATTCCTAGAGACATTGCTATAAACATAAAGCTATTACCTAATGATACAGCGGCTAATTCGGCTGTACCTAACTGCCCAACCATGACATTATCTATAAATGCTACAAAGGTATGACCTAGCATACCCAACATAACAGGAGCAGCTAATTTCCAGTTGTACTTAAATTCTTTTGTGTAGTCGCTTAAAACCATTTTGCAAAAGTAGGGTTTAGGTTTTGCTTAAAAGAGCTAAATTGAAAATAAATATGATGTATGGTAGTTAAAAATATGTTAGAAGTTTGCTACGCTTTTTTTTGCCAACTCAAACTCTTTTATCATATCATCAACTATAACAGATACTGGTTTTATATCGTGAATTAAGCCTGAAATTTGCCCTATTTCTAACTCTCCGTCGTCTAAATTACCTTCAAACATTCCTTTTTTAGCTCTAGCACGCCCAAGAAGCTCTTTTAACTGCTCTACTGTTGGAGCGTTTTTATAAAGCTCTTGCACTTCATTAAAGAATTTATTTTTTATTAATCTCACAGGTGCTAATTCCTTTAATGTAAGTTGGGTATCGCCTTCTTTTGCATTAACAACGGTTTCTTTAAAAGCTTGATGCGCAGAACTTTCTTCACTAGCTACAAATCTACTTCCTACTTGCACGCCATCTGCTCCTAAAACCATTGCGGCTAACATAGCTTGCCCTGTAGCAATACCTCCAGCTGCAATTAATGGAATTTCTAGCTGTTCTTTTACCATTGGTATTAACGTTATTGTTGTAGTTTCGTCACGACCATTATGACCACCAGCCTCAAAACCTTCAGCAACTACAGCATCAACTCCTGCCTCTTGGGCTTTTAATGCAAACTTAACACTGCTTACAACATGAACAACAGTAACACCTCGCTCTTGCAACCAGCTAGTCCAAGTTTTTGGATTTCCTGCCGAAGTAAAAACAATTTTCACTTCTTCTTCTATAATAATATCCATAATCTCTTTGATGTTAGGATATAGCATTGGCACGTTTACTCCAAAAGGTTTATTTGTAGCTTTTTTACATTTTTGAATATGCTCACGCAATACATCAGGATACATACTTCCAGCTCCAATAAGTCCTAATATTCCTGAATTACTAGCAGCTGATGCTAATCGCCAGCCACTATTCCAAATCATACCTGCTTGAATTATTGGGTATTGTATTTTGAATAATTCCGTGATTCTATTTGCCATAAATGTATTATTTTATGCTGAAATTTAAGAATATCTCAAAGCTTCAACAAGGTATTTTGTATTAAATATTTTTGAAATTTTTAATTAAGAAATAACACCGGAGCCAACCAACTCATCATCAAGATACCAGGCTGCAAACTGCCCTTCGGTTATTGCTGATTGAGGTGTCTCAAACTCAACATACAAACCACTATCTACTTTATGAAGGATTGCGTTTTGCAAGGGTTGTCTATAACGAATTCGTGCTTTTACTTGCATTGTTTCGTCTACTTGTAGCTTTAAATCTTCGCGTACCCAATGCAGTTCGTCGTTTGATATAAAAAGAACACTTTTATACAACCCAGGATGTTGTTTACCTTGCCCAGTATAAATGACATTCTCATTTACATCTGTATCAATAACAAACAACGGTTCTGTAGTTCCGCCAACAGCCAATCCTTTACGTTGTCCTTTTGTAAAGTAATGAGCTCCTTGATGTTTCCCTACTATTTTTCCGTCTGTAACAGCATAAGTTGCCTTTTGGGAAAGATATTGTAAACGCTCTTCGTTTGAGCTAAACTCTGGTTGACTTTTGTTATAAATAGTATTGCTTTCTGGTATTTCTACAATAACACCTTCTTTAGGTTTAAGTTGCTGTTGTAAAAACTCTGGTAAACGTACTTTTCCTATAAAACAAAGTCCTTGAGAATCTTTCTTTTCTGCTGTAATTAAATCTAATTCAGCTGCAATTTCTCTTACTTGAGGTTTTGTTAATTCTCCTATAGGAAATAACGATTTAGACAACTGTTCTTGAGAAAGTTGACATAAAAAATATGATTGATCTTTGTTACCATCAATGCCTGCCAACAATTGATAAACGTCTTTACCATTTTTTTGAATGGTTCCTTTACGGCAATAATGCCCAGTGGCTACATAATCAGCTCCAAGCTCTAATGCTATTTTCATAAACACATCAAACTTAATTTCTCTGTTACAAAGTACATCAGGGTTTGGTGTTCTACCTCGCTCGTACTCATTAAACATATAATCTACAATACGTTCTTTGTATTGCTCACTTAAATCGACCGTTTGAAAAGGAATGCCAAGTTTATCAGCTACTAGCATAGCATCATTGCTATCGTCTAGCCATGGACATTCGTTTGATATTGTTACTGAATCGTCGTGCCAGTTTTTCATAAATAGACCAATAACCTCATAACCTTGCTGCTTTAGCAAGTATGCTGCTACACTTGAGTCTACACCTCCTGAAAGTCCTATTATTACGCGTTTATTTTTCATATTTTACATTTGCAAAGATACAGCATTTTGTATCAATGTTGTATCGTATTGTTTTTTTAAAGTTTTACACACTTAACAATCAGCTATTTAATGCTAGTTGATGAAATTAATGCTTAAAAGATTTTAATTTTTAAGCTTAATTATATAAATTGCCAGACTTTTGTTTAGGTAATATCCATTCTTATACTAGATTGATTAATAGCTTACTCAACTTGAAGAAATACCTAAATAATAAAGCTCCTTATAAGTTTTATAAGGAGCTTTTATATTTTTAAAGAGGTACTTTTTTACTTCTTTTTATATGGGTTTTTGCTTCTTATAGTATAATCTTTCTCTTCGCTTACCTTGCCATCTTTATAATGTGTCCATATACCATCTTTTTTATCACGTTTATAACGCCCTTTTAAAATTAGCTTTCCTGTTTCATCATAAAATTTGGCTTCACCATGAAGTTCGTTATTGACGTATATATAAGACTTTATTAATGTTCCGTTTTCAGAATACCACTTGGCTTCTCCTTCTAAAAGCCCTTTATTGTAATGACGCTTTTCGGCAATTTGTCCGTCAGCATAATAAACCACACTTTCTCCATCAAGCAATCCGTTATCGTTATAGTGCTCTAATGTCATTATTTGGCTAGAGTTGTTATGATAATACACCCATTTACCAATATGCTTTTTACCGTTCATTTTACCTTGGCTTATCACTTTTCCGTTTGATGCTAAAAAAGTAACTTCAGCTATTTGGTTGTCTTTATTAAATAGTTTGGTTGCTGATAGAATCGCTTTATTTTGATATTTTTTATAGAATTTAAACTCCCCTATTTCTTTGCCATGAAAAAACTCTCCTTCGTATCGAAGAATGTTTGTGCCTTCATAGTTTTTTTTCCATATACCATGACGCTCACCATTAGCATCAAGTTGGTTTACAGTTTGAGCATGACCAATGCCTACTAATAGAAATGTTATGATACTTAAAATTGTTATTCTCATCTATTTTTATTTCTAATTAACGTATAAACGTTTCTTTTTTTAAAATGTTATGTAACAAAAAAGCTGCCAAAAGGCAGCTTTTAAAAAAATTATTTTCTTCGTTGCTGTGCTCTTTTTTGTTCTTCAGCTTGTTCCATCATTTCTTTCATTTTCTTTTGAAAACGACTTTCCTTCTTTGGTTTCTTTTTATTCACTTGAATTTGCGCGTGAATCTTGTCTTCATCAAGAATGTAATTTTTGATAACTAACATGATACCAATACTAATAAGGTTTGATATAAAGTAATATAAACTTAATCCAGATGCGTAGTTATTAAAGAAAAATAGCATCATAATTGGAGAGAAGTAAATCATGTACTTCATAATTTTACTCATATCTGGCATACCTTCTTGTTGTGGTTGAGATGCCATTTGTTGCCCTGTAGTCATTCTCATATAAAAGAATATAGCGATAGAAGCTAATATTGGGAATAAACTAACGTGATCTCCATAGAATGGTATATGAAATGGTAATTTTGCTACAATATCATAAGATGACAAATCGTCTGCCCAAAGGAAACTTTTCTGTCTTAAATCAAAAGCTGAAGGGAAAAATTGAAATAATGCATAAAACACTGGCAACTGTATTAAGGCAGGCAAACATCCGCTTAACGGGCTTGCTCCTGCTTTGCTTTGTAAAGCCATTGTTTCCTGTTGCGCTTTCATTTTATTATCCTTGTACTTTTCTCTAATCTCATCAAGCTCTGGCTTAAGTATTTTCATCTTTGCTTGAGACAGGAATTGTTTATACTGCACAAATGACAATAGCATTTTTATTAAAATTGTCATGATGATAATAGCCATACCATAAGGTAAGAAGCTACTTAACATGGCAAATAACGGTATAAACACATAACGGTTTATCCACCCAAAGATTCCCCAACCTAGAGGTATACTATCTTCAAGGCCAATATCGTAAGTTTTTAAAACCTTATGGTCTGTAGGACCAAAATACAAGCCTAAATCTTGATTAAACTCACCAGCTTGTAAAGCTATTGGTAATTTTGTTGCGTAAGCTTTTGTAAAAACAGTATCAATAGTTTCATCTTCTACCAAATTTGTAGATGCTAAATGTACTTCTTCAAATGGTGTTTTTGTAGTAAGAATGCTACTAAAGAAATGCTGTCTGTAAGAAATCCAGTTTACATCATTTTCGGTTTCATCATCTTCACTAGTCGGACTTAACTTATCTATTTTACTTCCGTCTAATTGGTATGTTAAACGCGTGTATCTGTTTTCATAAGAGATACTTTTATCGTGACGGTATGTTTTTAGTTTCCAATCTAAATTAACATCTTGAGAACTATTTACTACATTATTTAAACCTTGTGAGCGAATGGTAAAGTTTACCATATAATCGCTTGGTTTAAGCTCATAACGATATTCTAAAAACTTTTGTTCTGAAACTTTAAGCTTCATAGACACAACCGTATTCTCACCGCTTTTTGTTACAGTAGGCTGAAAGTATAAGTCTTGTGTGTTAAGTATACGACTATCTGTAGTACCAAAATTGATATTAAAAGCCGTGTTTCCGTCTTTTACTAAATAGATAGGCACTGAATCAAAATCTACAAATTGTTTCAGTTTTACTTCAGAAAGATATCCACCTTTATTACTAAATTTAAGAGCAAGCACATCATTTTCTACCAATGTTTCTTTAGGCGTTGCTGAAGGCAAACTAGCACCGTAGGCAAAAGCTCCTAATTTGTTTTGTAGTTCAACACGCTTTAATGAGTCTGCGTTTGATGATGCCGAGAAGTCATCAGAAGACGTAACGTATGTATTTTTGTCTTCTTTAGCTTTTTTACTTGCTTCAACCTGTTCTTGTTTTGCTTTTTCTTGCGCCTCAAGTTCTTCGGGAGTTGGTTTATTAATATACATCATGTATAGTAATATTCCGAATATAAGTACAAATCCTATGATAGAATTCAGGTCAAATTTCTTTTCTTCCATTTATAAATATGTATTATGGTTGGTTGCTTTTTGTTAATATGTTTATTTAAAAAACACAAACGTGATTTTCATACTCAAAAAGCTATCCATTTTTTATTTTATGCCATACTGACACTTATTTCTTTTTTTTATGCTTTAAGGCTGCCTTTACAAATGCTACAAATAATGGGTGCGGATTTGCCACGGTACTTTTGTACTCTGGGTGATACTGCACACCAACAAACCAAGGATGTGTAGGGATTTCTACAACTTCTACAAGCCCTGTATCAGGGTTTGTTCCTGTAGCTACCATACCAGCGGCTTCGATATCATTTTTGTAAGCGTTATTAAACTCATAGCGGTGCCTGTGACGCTCTTGTATTGTGTTTGCTTTATATACTTTTTCTACAATAGAATCTCTTTTTAGGTCGCATGCCCAAGCTCCTAAACGCATGGTTCCACCTTTGTCAGTGATATCTTTTTGTGCTTCCATAAGACTAATAACAGGGTTTTCTGTATTAGGATTCATCTCTGTAGAGTTTGCATCTTTAAGGTTAAGTACATTTCTAGAGAATTCTATGACTGCCATTTGCATACCTAAACAGATACCAAAAAATGGCATGTTATTTTCTCTCACATACTTAACAACATCTATTTTTCCTTCTATACCACGCTCTCCAAAACCTGGAGCAACAAGGACACCATCAAGATGTGCTAATTTAGCTTTTACATTATCTTCATTGATATATTCGGAGTGAATAGACTCTACATGTACTTTTACTTCATTTTCTGCTCCTGCATGAATAAAAGCCTCTAGGATAGACTTATAAGAATCTTGAAGCTCTACATACTTACCAATAAGTCCGATAGTCACTTCGGTATTTGGGTTTTTATGACGCTTTAAGAACTGATTCCATTGTGTTAGGTCTGGAGCATCACTTTTAAGTGCTAGTTTTTTAAGGACTACTTTGTCTAAACCTTGCTCTAACATTAAATTAGGTACATCATAAATAGTTGATGCATCTATAGATTGTATTACGGCTTCTTCACGAACGTTACAGAATAGTGCTAGCTTGGTACGTAAATCGCTTGGTAAATCGTGTTCTGTACGACATACAAGGACATCGGCTTGTACACCGCTTTCCATAAGTGTTTTTACACTATGTTGTGTTGGTTTTGTTTTAAGTTCACCAGCGGCTGATAAATATGGTACTAGGGTAAGGTGAATAACAATGGCATTGTTTTCTCCTAGTTCCCATTTAAGCTGACGAACAGCCTCTATATAAGGTAAAGATTCTATATCTCCTACTGTACCTCCTATCTCTGTAATAACGATATCATAGTCGCCAGACTTACCCAGAATTTGGATGCGTTCTTTAATTTCGTCAGTAATATGAGGAATTACCTGAACGGTTTTACCAAGGAATTCTCCACGGCGTTCTTTTTCTATAACGCTTTGATAGATACGTCCTGTGGTTACGTTGTTTGACTGGCTTGTAGGCACGTTTAAAAAACGTTCGTAGTGACCAAGATCAAGGTCAGTTTCTGCACCATCATCTGTTACATAGCATTCACCATGCTCGTAAGGGTTTAGTGTACCCGGATCTACATTGATGTATGGGTCAAGTTTTTGAATGGTGGTTCTGTAGCCTTGTGCTTGAAGTAGTTTTGCTAGAGAGGCAGCGATTATACCTTTTCCTAATGAGGATGTAACGCCTCCTGTTACAAAGATGTATTTTGTTGTTGTTGTCATGTTGCGCTGTTAAACGCAGGCAAATTTACAAAATTAAATTAGGTATTTAGGCATTGAAATAGTTTTAAAAAAGTGATTTTTTTAGGTATTGATTTTTGGTTGATTTTGAGTGCTGTATAATTTGGGGTGATAGGGCGAGTACTATTTTGTAGGAATTTTCACGGGTTGACCTTAAGGAGACCTTAATTAGACCTTAAGTAAACCTGAATTAGATATGGCGGAGATATGGCTGTTTTTTATACTTAATTTAGGGTGTTTTATGGTTGATGATTTAAGGCTTAAAATAAGAAAATAAGCGACTATGATATGTATGATTCATTGAGTTAGAAACACTCAATACTTATACATGAAATTTTGCTTTTGGAAACTGTAATACATAGGCGCAGAATATATCACCCTGTTTTACAACAGAAACCTTAAAATATACTCGAATATACTAAACACACAATTGGCTCTTAAGTCTGATAAAGTATTACTAATTATGGGACAGTTACACATAGGTGTATTGCGTGATTTGTTGCTAAAAAACCCTAATTATAAGGTTGTTGAAATATCAGAGTTTTTAAACTAACGCATCATTGCACATTGTTTTTGTAATGATTTAAAAGTTTGTTTTAGCTTTTTATAAAAAAGAGGTGGTTATAGTTTAGATTACTTTTAGGTAAGTTGATAAAACCTTGTTAAATGTGTTTAGGTTTAATTTTATTTAACAAAAAGCCATCTCTTATTTGCTATCTTTATTGTTGGGCAACAACCATTTACCGTTTTTTATTACCACTCATTTATGTACAAAAATGTTGTAAAAAGTTTAAAGAATGATTAGAATTTACTTCAAGTGCTTTATGTTTCTTGTTTGTGCTAGTGGCTTTAGTCAAGATTCAGAAAAAGAAACCAATAAAGAAACTACCAAAGAAAAAAAGCTGTATGTAGATGCTTTTAGTTTTCCTGAAGGTATGAATGGAGAAGCTTACAAAGGATTTACATTAAGCTACCCAATTTCTTCAAAACTAGATGCACAAGTGGGTGGTATGTATAATAAGACCTTTTCGTCTGAGTTGATACGCTCTTCGCTTATGCTAAAATGGTACACACGTGAAAGTTTGCATTTACGATCAGGTTTGGAGCGAGAATATGAAAGCAATATTTTTTCTAATCAACAATACATAGAAAGGAACCATTTTAATTTAGGAGTTGGTTACAAGTTAAAGCCTGATTTCTCATTGGAGGTAGGTTACAGACAACAAATTAATAGTCCTAGTCAGCAGCAAATTAATTTTCAAGGAAGCAAAAAAGCACTTTCTGTACGCGCAAAGTTTTAATATTCTTCTATTGTTTATCTTTGTGTAAAAGTTAATACGCTTACAAAACAAAGCCCTAAAACCGTTTAAGAAAATGAAAAACGCCTTATTATTATTTACAATTATATTATTGAGCAACTGCGCATCAAAAGACGTAGAAATAGAAACCGTTGCAAGTTTTAAAGGTCAGCAAGTTACTGGCGTAACAGTAAGTGATACAGGAAGGATTTTTGCTAATTTTCCTAGATGGCGAGATCATGTAACGCATGCCGTTGTTGAAGTTTTTGACAATGGGGAGTCTGTACCTTTTCCAGATAAATCTTGGAATAGTTGGTCGTTAAATGCAGCTGTGACAGACAGTGTTTTTATCGCAGTACAATCTGTAGTTGCTCATGAAAACACACTGTATGTTTTAGATACAAGGAACCCTTTGTTTAAAGGTGTTATAGACAACCCTAGGATTTTTGCTTTTGATTTACCAACAAAGCAACTAAAAAACACCTATGTTTTATCAGAAAACGCTTTTCATAAAGACTCTTACATTAACGATTTAAGAGTAGATAAAAAACGAGGTAAAATATATGCTACAGATTCAGGGCATGCTGGTTTGGTTGTGATAGATATTGCATCAGGCGACTCATTTAGAGTATTAGATAATCATACCTCAACACTTGCAGAAACTAATGAGTTGACATTTAGTAATGGCGTTTGGAAAAACACAGTGCACTCTGATGGTATTGCATTAGACACAAAAAATGATATGTTGTACTATCATGCATTAACCGGATATAATTTGTATGCCATTGCTACAAAACATCTGAAACCCAATAATGAAGAAAACATAGAGCTAGAAGTTAAACTCATTAAAAAAACTGCTGCTCCTGACGGAATGATTATTGATGATGCAGGGCGTTTGTTTTTTGCTGATTTAGAAAATGACAAAATATTGACATTAAACCTTACGGATGGTAACATAAATGTATTTGCTGAAGGAACTAAAGTAAAATGGGCAGACACTTTTAGCATATACAACAACGAACTTTACTACACAAACTCAAGAATCAATGAGGTAAAAGGCGCTATCAATGATTTAGAATTTAGCATCAATAAAATACCTTTACATTAAGTACTACTTTAATTATCGATACCTCAATATCACAATGAAGTATTTTGTACATTGCTTATCAAACAATACCTAACCATTCATAATTACCGCTATGGAATTTGATAAAAAGTATACCGTATATACTTGGAAAAACTGGATGTATTTACATTGGATTATTAATCCGGGACTTGTTATAAACGAACTTATTTTAGGGCAACGAATTCCTAAAATAACGCTTGTAGATAAAACCTCAAACAAGTCAAAACTAGAAAGCTCTTATATTCCATGTTCGCATTGCAATACCATTCATGATGCCAAAACATGGTCTACAACCAATAAAACAGCTTTTAAAAACTGGTTTGGTTTATATTGCCCAAACTGTGAAAACATTATTCCGTGCTTAATAAACATATTCTCTTATCTTATTCTGGCAATAACCTACCCTATTTGGGGCTGGTTTAAAAAACCATTAAAAAGCAGTTGGTTAGACAAGCAGCCTGAACGCTTTAAAAATTTAGATTTAGAAAGCAAACCAAACCCTTTTGCCGGAAAAGGATGGATAAAAATAGGGTTTAGCTGGGGCTTTTTTATGTTTGTTTTTATGACAATTGTATTTCCGTTAAGCCAAGGCGAAGAAATAACATTATTAAAAACGCTAATAGGAATACCTGTTTGGACCATAGCTAGCTTACTATTTGGCTACACGATGAAACTCCTAATGGGAAATCCGCAGAAAAAAAAAGTTAACAATAAGTAAGCAAATAAGAATGCTATACTGGGAGCATATTTTAAATTTAAAATCAAATCATTACATTAGAGAATTGATTTTTATTAAAATAAAATGAATCCAAAAGTAGACGCTTTTATAGAAAACAACACCGACTGGCAAAAAGCACTTACTATTTTACGAGACCTAGCGCTAGCATGTGACCTAAACGAAATGTTTAAATGGAAACAACCGTGCTATACCTTAAACAACAGAAATATACTAATAATAAGCCACCTTAAAGATTGTTGTACTTTAAGTTTTTTTAAAGGTGCCTTGCTAAAAGACACCGAAAATATTTTAATTAAACCCGGTGAAAACTCTCAATCTGTTCGCTATTTAAAGTTTTACAGTACTAAAGACGTTATAGAAAAAACAGCTACCATTAAAGCTTATATTTTTGAAGCTATTGAAGTAGAAAAGGCTGGTTTAAAAATCCCTACAAAAAAAGAGCAAGAGCCAATTCCTGAAGAATTAACACAAGAATTTATAAAAAATCCAGCGTTACAAAACGCTTTTAACGCATTAACACCTGGAAGGCAACGCGGTTATATTTTATACTTTTCTGGTGCTAAACAACCAAAAACCAGAATATCAAGAATAGAAAAATATCGTGATAGAATTTTAAATGGAAAAGGGTTTCATGATTGTGTTTGTGGGCTTTCTAAAAAAATGCCTACCTGTGATGGGTCTCATAAATATTTATAACTAGTAAATATGGCAAACACAAATTTTTACTTTAGTAAAGAAGAACCCTATAAAAGCTGCTTGCTTGCTATGCGTGATACGCTTCTTAATTACAACACCCATATTACAGAAACCACAAAATATGGCATGCCTTGTTTTTGCTATAAAGGAAAAGCTTTTTGTTACATTTGGACAGACAAAAAAACCAAGAACCCATATTACCTTATGGTTGAAGGCAAGCGTTTACTGAATTTACATTTAGAATCTGGTGATCGGGCTAAAATGAAAATACTTCCTATACAACCCGATAAAGATTTACCAATGAAAATAATTAATGCTGTTATGGATGAAGCTATAAGCCTTTATGAAAATGGTACAATAAAAATAAAATAACCAACCTATGCTAACCAAAACCGAAAAGCGATTTACCTTAATATTTGTATTACTACTGATTTTAGAGATTATTACAAGCAGTTATGCCGCTTTAGAAATGCTACATTATTTTGCTAAACCGGCTTTACTAATATCACTTATTATCTTTTTTTGTAAAGAAAGTGCGGCTATAAACAAACCGATAAAAAGACTAACCGTACTAGCGCTGGTTTTTTCGCTTCTTGGAGATATCCTCTTGATGTTTGTACAAATATCACCTCATTTTTTTATGAGCGGTTTAATAGCTTTTTTAATTGCCCATGTTTTTTATGTACTGGTATTTACCAAACAACGAAACCCACAAGCAAAACCAATTAGTTTTGTTTTAGCCTTATTGCTATATGCCTGTGTGTTATTCTACTTTTTAAAACCTGGATTGGGAGATATGCTTATCCCTGTTATTATTTATATGGCTGTAATTTTGAGTATGGCTACAGCCGCTTTTTTACGATTAGGATTTGTTATAAAAACAAGTTTTACATTGGTATTTTTGGGCGCTATTTTATTTATGATTTCTGATAGCTTGCTGGCTTTAAACAAGTTTTACAAACCATTACCATTATCAAACGTAAGTATCATGTTTACTTATGCTTTTGCACAACTTTGTATTGTATTAGGTTTACTAAAACAGTCTAAAAAGTCCTGAAAGTTATTTATTTAGATTTATGAAAAGGCCTGATAATTAAACGTGCTGCCTTATCAAAATTGATGTAATTATACGTCCAATTAAAGAACACGATAACACGATTTCTAAAACCAACGAGCGACATAAGGTGCACAAACATCCAAACAAACCAAGCAAAGAACCCTCCAAACTTATAAGCCTTTAAATCTACAACAGCTTTATTTCTACCTATAGTTGCCATAGAACCCTTGTCATGATATTCAAATTTTTTCATGGGCTTCCCTTCTATCTGCTTTAAAATATTTTTACCCAATAATTTTCCTTGTTGAATAGCTGGCTGTGCCACTTGCGGATGCCCTTTAGGATATGCTTCAGTTTTCATAAGCGCAATATCTCCCAAAGCAAAGATGGTATCATACCCTTGTACTTGGTTGTACTGATTTACAAGATATCTGTTTGCTCGCTCTACAACAGTACCTTCTTGCAGGCCGCTAACAGGGCTTCCTGTTACACCAGCCGCCCAAATTACCGTTTCAGACTCTAATTTTAAATCGGTGTTTGTAGTAACTTTTAATCCGTCATAGTCTTTAACAAACGTATTACAGTGTACTTTTACGCCAAGCGCTTTTAAAAATTTCTCTGATTTTTCAGAGGCTTGCTTACTCATAGGAGGCAAAACTCTTGCGCTACCTTCTAGCAAGTGAATTTGCATATCTGAAGCATTCAAATCATGATAATCTCTTGGTAAGATATTGTTTTTAAGTTCTGCTATAGCTCCTGCCAACTCAACTCCTGTTGGCCCACCACCAACTATCACAAAATTTAAGAGCGCTTCTCTAGCCTCTTTATCATTTGTTATTGCAGCTTTTTCAAAGTTTTGTAATATTAAGCTACGAATATTTAAAGCCTGCGGCACCGTTTTCATTGGCATACTATTACTCTCAATAGCTTTATTACCAAAAAAGTTAGTTTTTGTTCCCGTGGCAATTACTAAATAATCGTAAGCAATCTCACCTATAGACGTTTGTACAACACGAGCCTCATGGTTTATATTGTTGACCTCTGCTAATCTAAAAAAGGTATTCTTTTGCTTTTTTATAATTTTTCGGAGCGGATAAGCAATAGAGTCAGGTTCTAAACCAGAAGAAGATACTTGATATAATAGTGGTTGAAATGTGTGATAATTATGTTTATCTATTAAAACTACTTGAACAGGTTTATTAGCTAGTTGTTTTACCATGCTAATACCAGCAAAACCTCCACCAATTATAACAACACGTGGATTTTGAGACGCAGGGATATTCATAAAACAGTATAAAAAAATGTGTCTAACAAAGATACGACATACACCTATTAAACCCTATTTTTACATATTATTTATAAGAATATGTAACATTTATTTAAAACAAGCTACTTATATAATAACTAAACCACCAATTTGAGCAAAGAGTTAGAACATAGTTTTGTTGAACAGCTAGAGAAACATCAAAATATTGTGCATAAAGTTTGCAGGTTATACACCAATAACCAACAAGCACACAATGATTTGTTTCAGGAAATTACCATCCAGCTGTGGAAAGCCTATCCTAAATTTAGAGGCGATGCTAAATTTAGTACTTGGATGTACCGTGTTGGGCTTAACACTGCAATAACGCTGTACAGAAAATCAAAACGCCGTATTACAACTCAAGAGTTTGATGCTATTCAGTTTAAAATAAAAGCAGAAGCTTATGATGACACTGAAGAAGAGCAATTGAAACTTATGTATCAAGCTGTGCATCAACTAAACGACATTGAAAAAGCGCTCGTTTTCCTGTATTTGGAAGACAAGAATTATAAAGAAATAAGTGACACATTAGGTATAAGCGAGGTGAATGCACGAGTGAAGATGAATCGCGTGAAAACCAAATTAAAAACCATTTTAAATCCGTAATGCTATGGATGAATTAGATTTATTAAAGAAAGATTGGAAACGCTCTGAAGAAGCATATCCAAAGTTGTCATATAATGATATATATAAAATGATTCTTAAAAAATCATCTTCCATTGTGAAGTGGATTTTTATTATCAGCTTACTAGAGTTTATTTTTTGGACTGTGATATCATTATCCCTAAAAGATTCTAGCAGTATGAAGCACTTTAATGAGCTTGATGCTGATTATATTTTAATTCCGCTTTCTATAATAGGATATATTGTTTTAGGATATTTCTTTTTCTTATTCTTTAAAAATTACAGAACTATTTCGGTTATAGATAACGCCAAAGTGTTGATGGAAAACATTCTTAAGACACGAAGAATTGTAAAGCAATATGTTGCTTTTAACCTTATATTTTTAATAATTTCAACGCTAGTTGTTTTATTTATTGAGTTTGATCAGGATCAACAATTAATCAATAAAATAGAACAAGCATCTGCCAATGGTGAAGCATTTAAATTTTATGCCATGTTTATAATTACCGTTGTTGTTTTCTTGGGAATAGCTGTTGGTGTCTTACTATTATTCTATTGGTTGGTTTACGGTATATTACTGAAACGCCTGAATAAAAACTACCGAGAGCTTAAAAAATTAGAAGTATAAAATTCTATATACCCTTGATGCTACCATCTTCGTTGCTCGTTAAGTTTTTCTTGAGCTTCTAGTTCTTCTTGAGGAATCACTTTTAAAAATGAAGGATGTTGCTCTATGGCATATTCTATTTTCTCTACAATGTCAGCAATAGATTCATTTTCGTAATCAATATCTAAAGGCTTTTTAATTTCCATAGATTGAAGAATGTTTTTCTTCTTAACACGAAGTCCTTTTTTATCAAAAGAACGTCTAAAACCATCTATAACTATAGGTACTACAATAGGTTGATAATGCTTAATAATATGAGCTGTTCCTTTTCTTATTGGTTTAAAAGGCGTTGTAGTTCCTTGTGGAAACGTGATAACCCAACCATCCTTTAGTGCCTTTTTTATATTGGATATATCGCTCATTTTTACCTGTCTATTCACATCTTGTCCCGCTGCTCGCCATGTTCGTTCTATACTAATAGATCCCGCATAAGCAAGAATTTTGGGTAACAAGCCTGATTTCATTGTCTCTTTTGCAGCAACATAATATATATTCAACTTAGGGTTCCATAGGTAACCAACATTTTTAATATTATCTTCTCTGTTGCTTAAACTAGCATTAAACACATGAAACATAGCAACTACATCTGCAAAATATGTTTGATGATTTGAGATAAACAACACATTGGTATCAGGTAGATTTCTTATAATATCAGAACCCTCAATCTGTAATTCATTAAAGCCTCTAAAGCGTCTGTGGGTTAAAGTTCCGATAACTCTAATAACCCATTTTTTTATAAAGAGTGAGTGTCCAAAAGGATTTTGCTTAAACAATCCCATATATGCATTTACGTAAATTAGTTAAGCTACAAATGTAATAAATCTGAATCTTTACCAAAGTTGTTTTAACAAGTCTTTTACTTCACTCAACATCATAGCGGTAGCTCCCCAAACAATATGGTTGTTGAGATTAAAGGCAGGAACCTCTACTTTTTTATTATAGGAGGTTGATACAGATTCTGTTATCACATTGTCGTCATTTAAAAAATCTGAAAGGGTAACCTCTACAATATCTTCTACTTCTTCGTCTTGTTTTATAAATTTAGGTGTTTTATGAGTGATACCTAAAAACGGATGCACATAAAAGTTACTTGGTGGTATATAAACTTGAGTTAATTTTTTAAGCACTTTTATATCTTCTATAGGCACTCCTACTTCTTCATAAGTTTCTCTTAATGCTGTGTGTTCTATAGATTCGTCTAGAAGCTCTAACTTACCACCAGGAAACCCTATTTGAGCCGAATGAACACCTTTGTAGGTTTTACGAAGAATAAGTACCAGCTTTGTTTGATGTTGCAAATCTGGATAAAACAAAGCCATAACACCAGCTGTTTTGGCATGTTTCATTTTATCTTTTTGCATCTCTTGAAGCTTAAGCCTAAATGGTGGAGACATTTTAAACTGGGATGCTTCGGCTGGCAGTGGTATATTTTTTACTTTTGAAGTATATTTTAAAAAATCGTCGAAATTCATTTATATAAGAAATAATTATATCCGTAAAATACATTTATGATACAAAAAATAGCTTTAATAATAATCTGTAGCTTTTTTGCTTTAAGTTGTCAAGATAAACAATCTAAACCAAAAGAAAATCAAATAAAATCATCTAAAGTAACAAAAAATAAAAACGTAAAAGCAGATACAACAGCGGAGAAAAAACCCGAGTTTCCTTTTCTTACTGATAGTTTGGCGATGGAATTCTTTTTAGAATACGAAAAAACACACAAAGAGAATAAAGTTAGAATTACGACCAAATTTGGTGACATAGACATTTTGCTTTATGATAAAACAAAATTTCATAGAGCCAATTTTATTTACTTAACAAAGTGCGGATATTTTGATAACACACAATTTTACAGAGTTATAGACAATTTTATTATACAAGCAGGGAATACTGATGATCCTAAAGTAAAACGCAAACGAGGTAAAATAGGACGATATTTACTACCTAAAGATACCAAGCGTGGTTACAAACATGACAGAGGTGCTGTAAGTATGCCAAGTAGTGACATAGAAAACCCATACAAACTAGCATCACCTTATGAATTTTTTATTGTACAACAACAAGGTGGCGCACATCATCTAGATGGTGATTACACTATTTTTGGTACCGTAATTAAAGGAATGGATGTTGTTGATGAAATTGCCAAACAAAAAACCGATGATGGTGACTGGCCGTTAAGAAACGTGTATATACAAAAAGTTGAAATTATTGAATAACCTGTTAGTTAAAGGTTTCATCATCGTCATACAAACTAGGCAAGCTTATTTTAAATCTTACTGCTAGTAAGCGTATTACAATAACAACAATACCTGAAATTATAAACACCACATTATAATCTAGTGGGAATTTACGTAAAATAAAGTATGACAAACCACCAATAATACAGGCTGTTGCATAAATTTCCTTTCTAAAAATCACAGGAATTTCATTACATAATATATCACGAATTACACCACCAAAACAAGCTGACATAGTTCCTAAAGCAATACAAATTATTGGATGCAACTCTGCATTTAAGCCTTTTTCAACTCCTACAATGGTATATAATCCTATTCCTATTGTATCAAATAAGAGTAATGACGTTCTTAAATAATCTAATTTTCTTCTAAAAAGAACCGCAAATATTGTAGATGCAAGTATGACATATACGTAAGTCATGTTTTTCATCCAGGTTACTGGAGTTTCACCTATTAAAATATCTCTTAAAGTACCGCCACCAACAGCCGTTACAAAAGCAATAATAAGAATCCCAAAAGGATCCATACGTTTACTAAAAGCAACCAACACTCCAGAAATTGCAAATGCAATAGTTCCTAAAATATCAATGGTATAAAACATAGTTTAATGAGTTTGGATATGATTATATGCCGAATAAAAACTGTTTAATAACTTTCTTAAACATTGAAAGATAATAAAATTGCAATTATAGTATTTTTAGATACCAATAAAGCCTTATTGATTAGATCTTTTTTTTCGAATTCTCAAAACCTTAACTGTGCTAATTTTAATTTTTATGTCCTCTCATTTTAAGCTAATTATAAAAATTAAACAGTTCATCCTGTAAATTTTACAGTTTGGTTCTTTTTATTTCCTTGCTACTTGCTTTGCATAGATATTTGCCCTGTATTAATCAAAAAACAATCTTACATTTATGAAAACACTAGCCATTACATTAGCATTTGCGTTATCAAGTTTTATTTGCAACGCACAAAAAAATGACACATTAGCAACTTATACCATTACGGTTAAAATAAACAACACCCTTAATAATAACGGTCATATGCTGATTGGTCTTCATACAGCAGATACCTTTATGAAAACAAAAGGTATTCAAAATTCAAAAGCCGAGATAAAAGACGGTAAAGTTAAAGTAACTTTTAAAGATGTTGTTCCTGGTGAATATGCTGTTATGGTTTTGCATGATGAAAATGATAATAACCGCATGGACTTTGAAAGTAATGGAATGCCTAAAGAATCATATGGCATGTCTAATAACCCAATGCTTTTTGGACCTCCTACTTTTAGTGACGCAACCTTTAAGGTTACTAATGAAAACATTGATATGATTATCAGGTTATAAAAATCCATAAAAAAAAGCGACTCAATTGAGTCGCTTTTATCGCTATTAACCACTGTTTTTCTAGACTGTTTCGCCCAACCAAGCTTTCATCATCCAAACAGTTTTTTCTTGTTCAGTAATAAAATCACTCATCATAGAGTTTGTACCTTCATCATTGGCATCATCAGATTTATCTAATATTGCACGCTCTATTTTTAATAACTCTGTTAAAGATTGTACTATTAGGTTTACTGCTTTTTCATCTTGAGAAATATTTTTTCCTACAGGCACTTTTGCTGCATTGGTATAATCTTCAAAAGTATGTAACGGAGTAACTCCTAATGTTAAAATACGTTCAGCTATTTCATCAACCTTAACATTGGCATCAGTATAAAGTTCTTCAAACTTTACATGTAAATCAAAAAAACGCTTTCCTTTTATATTCCAATGAATGCCGCGTAAATTTTGATAATATATCTGAAAATTAGCTAATAACGTATTTAAATCGTTTGCTAACTCTTTTGTCTTTTCTGTATTTAATCCTATACTATTTAGTGCCATAATTTGTTTGTTATTTTGTTTAGTACAAATTTATTTTATTATTAACACTTCTACGCATAAATTTTATTGATAGTTTTTATATTTTTATAATCTAAATTGATACCATGACAATAACACAATTGTACTATGTTTTGGCTGTAGCCGAAAACAAAAACTTTACCAAAGCAGCAGAAAAATGTTTTGTTACCCAACCAACGTTAAGTATGCAGATTCAAAAACTAGAAGACGAATTAGATATCTTGATTTTTGATAGAAGCAAAAAACCCATAGAACTAACCGAAGTTGGTAAAAAAATAGTAACTCAAGCTAAAAACATTGTAAATGAATCCTATAGAATTCAGGATATTGTTGACCAACAAAAAGGATTTATAGGTGGCGAATTTAAGCTAGGTATTATTCCTACTATTATGCCTACGCTATTACCTATGTTTCTGAAAACTTTTATAAAAAAGTATCCGAAAATTAAATTAAAAATAGAAGAGCTTACCACTGAAGAAATTATTGCAAGAATTAATGACGGGCATCTTGATGCTGCAATAGCTGCTACGCCTTTAGAACATGATACAATAAAAGAACGTGTGCTATACTACGAACCCTTTGTTGGTTATATTCCAGAGCATCATAAATTACATAGTAAACAAAAAATAAACATTTCTAATCTAGATATAGATGACATGCTTTTGCTTGAAGATGGGCATTGTTTTAGAGAAGGCATTATAAATTTATGTAAAGCTTTTAAAAATCAAATAGATGAACAATTTCAATTAGAAAGTGGTAGCATAGAAACGCTGATTAAGCTATCAGACGAAGGTTTAGGCATGACGCTTTTACCCTATTTACACACATTAGATTTAAGTGAAAAAGCTAAAGGAAACTTACACTATTTTGAAGAACCAAGCCCAGCCAGAGAAGTAAGTATTATTTATCATAAAAGCGAATTGAAAATGCAAATTATAAACGCTCTTTATGATGTAATTTCTAGCATTATTCGTGGCGCTATTGCTTTTCAAAATGTAAAAATAATTAGTCCGTTACCAAACAAAAACTCCCACTAATTAAAACAATTAGCGGGAGCTTCTCTTCTTTAAATTATTATGCTATAATGCGTAATTAAGATAAATAGAAAAACGTTGTTTAGACTCTACATTATTACCAAATAATTCTTGTGATAATGGTAAGGTATAATTTGCCCCTAAAATAAATCGTTTTGTAGCAACTTCTACCCCTAAACTTGAGTTTACAATATAACCATCAGTATCTGCTAGCGTTTCGTTATACTGTTTTATTGAATCATAAACATCACCTGACACTCCTGCAAAAGGCATAACATTAAAAGATGTAAACGGAAATGCATAATATGCATTTAACGCATAACTAAATTGATTACCAAACTGGTAATCGTTCTTATTTTCTCCTTTAAAGTAATAGGTAGCTAGTGTGTTTATGCCAAATCTATCTAGCCCTAAATTATAACCAAGAGCAGCAATACCATCAAAACTTCCTGTTCCTAATTGAAACCCTGGATTAATTCTGTTTGTTAGTCTCTGTTCAAACTCACCTGTTGGCAATTTTAACCCTAATCCAAACTGAAATGAATGCGGTGACTTCTCTTGAGCAAGGTTATTGTAGTCTACATCTTTAGAATCGGTTTCACGTTTTTTATTAAACTGAAGTTTGTACCACGCAATTACATTCATATCACCCAAACCATTTATGTGCTCTTCTCTATCAGTATATACTCTTCGCAAATCTTGATAAGGTATTGTTGTACTTACATAAAAAGATTTGTAAACAGGTATTTGAGCCCAAGCTTGATACGTGTTAAATTGCTCTTTAATAATTGGTGAATTGGCATAAATACCATTTCTTGATTCAAAGTTTTGGTATATATACCTCACGCCAAAAAAATTAGCATTACTTAATGTACCAAAACCAAAACTACCACTGCTTGTAGAACAACCACATAAATCACATGCAAATTGAAATTCATAATGCTTGTGCGGTGGTTGTCCTGAATGTGCTTGTATTGTAAAATTGCATATCAAAAATAGTATGCCGAATACAAGTTTGTATTTAATATTCTGAAAAACGTTCATCGTTTAAAAATTCGTTATCTGTTAGTGTTTTTAAGAAAGCTATTAAACTTTCTTTTTCATAATTAGAAAGCGAGATACCATAGGTACCATCGTTTCTCAATAAAATTGGATCTACATTGCCATTATCTACCATACCTGAATCATAAAAATCAAGCACTGCTTCTAGTGATACAAAACGCCCATCATGCATGTAAGGAAAAGACTTTTCTACATTTCTTAAGCTAGGTACTTTAAATTTGTATAAATCGTCTGGGTTTTCAAAAACCACATACCTACCTTGATCGTTGAGTTGTGGGTTTACTGGCAATCCATTATTTCTATATTCCTGATTTGTAAATAAGGCTGTTGCATGACAGCTTATACATTTATCTTGAAACGTATTATAACCGTCTAACTCTAATGCAGTAAATGTAACCTGATCTTCTGCCCTAATATATTTATCATATTTAGAATTTGAAGAAATCATAGTTATCATAAATTGCGATAACGCTTTAAGCATATTTGAGCTATTTATTTTACCGTCTTCAAATGCTCTTATAAAATCTTGTTTGTATTGAACATCAGCTTGTAATTTACTAACTACATTGCTTAATGTTTCTCCCATTTCTAGATCACTTGTTAATGGAATAATAGGCTGTAAATCCAGATGCGAAGCAGCTCCATCCCACATAAATTCATTTTGAAATGCCAAATTTTGCATTGGTTGAGAGTTTCTAAACCCAATACCTCCATTTACACCATGGCTTAATGTGTGCCCGTGATGTGTAAAAGCAAAAGCTTGCTCATGACAAAATGCACAAGGAATAGAGTTGTTTGCAGATAGTCTTCCGTCATAAAACAACTTTTTCCCTAAAGCAACACCAGCTTCTGTAGGCGGATTAGCTTCTAAATTATAAGCTATTTCTGGAAAATTATCAGGTTTTTCAATACTTACTGGAATAGGTTCGTATGCTGCTTGTGGTATGCTTGTTTCATCTTTATCACAAGAAAAAAACAACAATACCAATACCGGCATAATGTGTATTATTTTCATCTGCTATATATTTAAGATTAAAAAAACAGGAATACTCATAGCGTATTCCTGTTTTTCTTGAAAATATTACTCATTGTGTACGTGGTGTACAACAAACATTTTACTAATGTTATTAGCTATTACCGGAGTAGTTTGAGGATCTGTATGCACCTGACTGTAACCTTCTTCAAAATTTACTGAAGTTTCTCCATCAAAAACTTTAGAGATGTCTGCTTGTACATGAATTTGAGGTTCAACTCCTGGACGAACTCTTACAGTATTTGGAAACGGCAGTGTTACTTCTCTGTAGTTATCTAAATCTGTACCAACACTTCCCATGTGCACATTTAATGCACCATCTGTAGTTACTGCTGATGAATACGTACCATCAAACCTTGTAAAACGGTAGCCTGTTGCCCAAGACCAAAGCATACCTTCTTCTTGAGCGACTTCTAAAAAGTCTCCTTGTCCTTCAGCTCCTAATGCATAACGTTCCTGATCTATTCCTACACCAAAAGTTAACTCGGTGTAATTTGCAGCATCAACATTGTTTAATGTAATATAGATTTCACCTGCATTATTTGCATCAGCCTCATCTACAATAAAGATGTTTTCTTCATAAGGGTATACATACTCAATTCCGTTAGCATCTTTTAATTTGACATTACTTATTAAGTATTTTAAACTTTCTAATTTATAAGACTCGCCGTTTGATTTGTTATAGTTTACACCAAAAATAAAGTCTTGGTCACCTACTCCGTTATCAAACTTGATTACGACATCGCCTTTTTGACCTACTAAATTTGTTGATAATGAGTCATCATCTGATGAACATGATAATATAGTTATTGCTAGCATTAACATAAATGCTAATTTTAAAATTTTCATTTTTATGTTATTTTAATTTAATATTAGGGTACGCTCTATGGCAAGCACCAAAAAGCCTTGTAAAAAAAACTAGATATTAAATTAAATGCTGCGGTGGTTTATATTGGCTTTCGCCTTTTAAGAAGAAATAATTATTAAAATACCCATCAACAATATGTTTTGATATTGTTAGCTTGGGTTTTTTAGGTAATGTATATGTTTGTATCTGATTAAAAACAGGTAAGAAACCTTCAAAAACAGCTATACTATTAAGCTCGTTTTCATCTTCAGAGTTTTGAGTTTCTAAATTAAGTTGCTTTGCTAAATGACATTTACCATTACACTTTAGTTCTGGCTTATCAGTATTTATACAATACGTTTTTATGATGTAGTCTATATTTAGCTCATAATAAGCCATTTGCCCCAGATAATAAATAGGACGTAGCGAGAGCGCTAATAAAAACGTTATTGCAATTATTCTTTTCAGAAGAAAAATATTTTTGCAAAGATACTTCTAAAACTTTTTACATTAAAGTAAAAAACTAAAAAAGCGACTCCTTTAGAGTCGCTTTTTTTTATGGTTTTAAATAGATTAGACATTGATTTAATTCTGGGTTTTGCTGCACAAGTGATTGAATATAAATCTTGAGCTCTTCTATTTCGTAGGGTAATAATCTTTGAAGGGCTTTTTGTACTTCTTTGCAAAACAACGTAGCATCGAAACTTACTTTATTAAGTACAGTTTTAGTGTACTCAAACATTGCTCTTGCCATATTAATTTTAAGGTTATAGTTAGGTAGTTTTTTAATATAAGCTTTGTTTTATTGTTTGCTTAAAAATACTAAAAAAAAGGATTAGATTTTTATTTAAACAAAACTTTAACAAGAAAAAATTAGTGTTTAAAATCTGTTATCTCCATCTAGTAAATCTCCTAGCCCGCCTAAAATACTTCCTTCTCCTTTATCTTTTCCTCCAGATCGTGGTGCCGATGCCAAAACACGACCTGCTAGTCTACTAAATGGTAGTGATTGTATATAAACAGTTCCAGGACCTTGAAGCTTTGCAAAGAATAATCCTTCTCCTCCAAAAATGGAATTTTTAATACCTCCTACAAATTCTATATCATAATCTACATCTTGGGTAAAACCTACAATACAACCTGTATCTACTCGTAAAGTTTCTCCTGCTTGCAATTCTTTTTTAGCCATAGTTCCGCCTGCATGTACAAATGCCATGCCGTCTCCTTCTAGCTTTTGCATAATGAAACCTTCGCCACCAAACAACCCACGACCTAAACGTTTACTAAACTCAATGCCTACACTTACACCCTTTGCAGCGCATAAAAAGGCATCTTTTTGACAAATAAACTTACCACGAAATTCTGTTAAATCTATTGGCACTATTTTTCCTGGATATGGTGATGCAAAACTTACGTTTCTTTTTCCTGAAAGCTCATTGTAAAAAGCTGTCATAAATAAACTTTCTCCTGTAAGAATTCGCTTTCCAGCTCCTAAAATAGAACCTAAAAATCCTTTGTTCTTTGAAGAACCATCTCCAAAAATAGTTTCCATCTTTATACCATCATCCATCATCATAAAGCTTCCAGACTCTGCAATTACACCTTCTTGAGGGTCTAATTCAATTTCTACAAACTGCATTTCTTCTCCGTAAATTCTGTAATCTATTTCATGTGCTGTCATAATTATATATTTATTGATTGATGTATATAGGTTTCTTTTTTATTGTTTTTGTTACAAATCACTTCACTTTTATACTCCATTCAAAATAAAATGTTGAGACTTCAACATTATCTTGATTTACACCAATTGATTTCATCCAGAAGGTCTGACCTTCTCCTGTTTTTATTGCTTTATCAATAGCTTCGTTTATTAAGTCTCCATCATTGCACGTAAACGTAATACGTCCGGTTGCTTTTTTTGTAAACGTAGCTTTATTATTAGCTACAAGCATTGATATATTTTTACCACTTGACTTAATTTTACCTAAAACTAAAGCTCCAGTAGTCAATTCAGCAGCCATTCCTTGTACGGCCCAAAAAAGAGATTTAAATGGATTTTGATTAATCCAACGATGTTTTACTGTAACAACACAGCGTTGCTCTGTAATAGTTTTTACTCGTATTCCAGTAAAGTAAACTGCTGGTAATTTATAGAGATTAAACAAGTTAATCTTTCTTGGTGTAAGTTTCATTTAGCCTGTATTATTTCCTTAAAAATAGATAAAATATTCTATTTTCAATATGTTAATATTATGTTAATTTTAGGTACTTTGCATTGCATAATACCTTTTTTTAAACATATATTTGCATAAGAAACTATTATATACTTTTAAAAAATGATAGATAATCACCAAAAAAATATAGCCACATTTATTCATTTATCTAGCTTTTCTAGGTTTATTATTCCGTTAGGAAATTTTATTGGACCAATTATTTTATGGGTTGCCAATAAAGATAAATCTGAATTTATTGATACACATGGAAAACAAATTATTAATTTTCAAATAAGTATACTGCTATACGCTTTGGTTTTAGGAATGATAACCGTTCCATTATTCTTATTAAGCTTTTTTAATGGGTTTGACTTTATAGATGTAGATGCTTTTAATAGTGTAAGCATAAGTTTAAACAAACCTTCACCTTTGCTTTATGTTTCTGGTGGTTTAGGTTTTTTAACTGTCATTGGCTTCATTTTAGAGTTAGTATTAATAGTTAAAGCAAGTTTAACAGCCAAGGAAGGCTCACTATATAAATATCCGTTTACAATCAATTTCATCAAATAATCAATCAAAAAATGAACAGTTTCACAATTAAATCGAATTAGAACATGAAGATAGAAAACACAAAAGCACAAATGCGAAAAGGTGTTTTAGAATACTGCATATTATCCATCTTAAAAGATGATGATGCATATGTTGCAGAAATTTTAGAAACCTTAAAAGATGCAAAAATGCTTGTGGTAGAAGGAACCATTTACCCACTACTAACACGACTTAAAAACGCCGGACTTCTCAATTATAGATGGGAAGAATCTACTTCAGGACCGCCAAGAAAATATTACGGCTTAACAGAAACAGGAAAACTGTTTCTTAATGAACTTAACACCACTTGGAGTGAATTACAAAATGCAGTTAACATAGTAACCAGACAAAAAAACACAAAAAAATGAATAAAACAGTCAACATAAATTTAGCAGGTATATTTTTTCATATAGATGAAGATGCATACTTAAAATTACAACGCTATCTTGAGGCTATAAAACGTTCATTTACAGACTCTCAAGGTCGATCTGAAATTATATCAGACATTGAAGCTAGAATTGCTGAACTTTTTAACGAACGTGTTCAAAATGAAAAGCAAGTTATTTCAACAAAACAAGTTGACGAAGTTATTGCCATAATGGGACAACCTGAAGACTACCTTGTTGATGATGAAATCTTTGAAGATGAACCAAAAACCACTTACAAAAGTCAGCGCTCTGCATCAAAAAAACTTTTTAGAGACACAGACAACTCTTACATAGGTGGTGTTGCTTCTGGTTTAGCTCACTATTTAGGCATTGATGCTATTTGGGTACGTTTACTATGGTTATTGCTTGCTATAGGCTCTGGAGGAACATTTATTTTTATCTATGTTTTATTCTGGATATTAGTACCAGAAGCACTTACAACTGCTGATAAGCTTACTATGACTGGAGAACCAGTGAATATAAGTAACATTGAAAAAAAAATTAAAGACGGGTTTGAAAATGTATCACAAACAGTATCTGATACTGTAAAAAACATAGATTTACCTAAACAAGGAGAAAGAATAAAATCTACTTCTAAAGGTTTTTTTGACACCATAGGAGACATCATAATGTTTTTCTTGAAAGTTTTTGCCAAGTTTATAGGCATTATCTTAATCATGGTAGGTGCAGGTACACTTATAAGTCTTATTATAGGGTTATTTACAGTAGGCATTACAGATATTGTACATATTCCTGGTTTTGACTTTGTTGATGCCGCCAACGCAGCTGACACACCTGTTTGGTTTATTTCACTTCTACTATTATTTGCTGTTGGCGTTCCTTTTTTCTTTGTATTCTATTTAGGATTAAAAATATTGGTAAACAACCTTAAATCTATAGGTAATGTAGCTAAATTCTCTTTGTTAGGTTTATGGATAATGGCAATTATTGGACTTATTATAGTTGGCGTAAGACAAGCTAGTGAGCATGCCTATGATGCCAGTGTAACACATAAAGAAGAACTTTACATTACAGCAAAAGACACCTTGCATATAAAAATGGTTGATAATGAAAACTATTTTAAGTCTCATGGTAGATACTACAGAAATAATGGCTACAGAATTGTTCATGATGACAAGAATGAAAAAGTAATTTTAACATCAGACATTAGATTAATTGTTCGTTCTACAAAAGACTCACTTGCATCTATTCATATAGAGAAAAATGCTGAAGGCAGAAGTTATCAAATTGCTAGAAATAGAGCCGAAAACATTACGTACAATTACGCGCTAGTTGGTAATGAATTACAGTTAGAAAGTTATTTAATGACTGCATTCAACAATAAGTTTAGAGATCAACAAGTAGAAATAACGTTATACCTACCTATTGGGTCAACTTTATATGCTGATGAAAACACCTATAGTTTCCACAGAAACTCTAGTTATTATAATGATATTTTAGATAATGGTATGGAATCTCACTATCTAAAGGTATTAGACGGTAGTTTACTTTGTGAAAATTGCCCAGCTGATGAAGATGATGATTTTAAAGTTCGTGTAAACGTAGGCAATAAAGAATCGCATATCAAAATAAACGATGAAGGTCTAGAAATACAATCAAAAGATTCTAGCCTTGAAATTAACAACAACGGAATAAACGCAAAAGACGATGACGTAAATGTTAACATTGACGATAATGGTATTGAAATAACCACAGATAACAATTAACAACAACTCATCAATGCTATATAACAATTCAGAAAATCAAACTTTAAAAAAATAATTTAAGTTAAGATATTTAAACCATCAATCAAAAAACAATCAATCATGACAACCATCACCAAAATTATTATATCAATTGCCTTATCACTTATGGTATTATCATGCCAATTTGATATAAATAGCGTTCATGGTAACGGTAATGTTACTACCAGCAATCGTTCTGTAAACAAAAGCTTTAACAAAATTAAAGCTAGTCGCGGATTAGATGTCTATCTAACACAAAGCAATGATGAAAGTGTTTCTGTTGAAGCCGATGAAAACCTTCAAGAAATCATTATTACTGAAGTAGAAAATGACGTCTTAAAAATTTATGCTAGCGAAAATATTGGTCAGGCATCAGCAAGAAAAGTATTTGTAAATTTCAAAAACATTTCGGCAATAAAAGCTAGTAGCGGTAGTGATGTTTTTTCAACCAATACAATTATTGCTAACGATTTAGATCTTGCTTCTACCAGCGGTAGCGACTTAATACTAGATGTAAAAGCAAAAACCATAGACTGTAAATCATCAAGTGGTAGCGATCTAGAATTGTCTGGAACTGTAGATCACTTGATAGCTCAAGCTTCAAGTGGTAGTGATATTGAAGCCAGCGAGTTAAAATCAATAACATCTAGAGTAAAAGCAAGTAGCGGTGCAGAAATTGTTGTAAACACAAGTAAAGAACTCATAGCAAAAGCTTCAAGCGGTGGTGACGTAACTTATTACGGAAACCCTGAACGTGTTGATAAATCTGATGGTGTTTCTGGTTCAATTACCAAACAATAACTTAATCTATAATAACCAACCAATAAAAAACCCGAAGCTAAATGCTTCGGGTTTTTACCTTTAAAAAGAAATATTTTATTAATTGTATGTAGAAGTACTTACTTCAAAACTTGCATCTTTTGCTGCTAAATAGCGTTCTGCATCAAGTGCTGCCATACATCCTGTTCCTGCTGCTGTGATTGCTTGCCTATAAACATGATCTGCTGCATCACCACTTACAAAAACACCTTCTACATTGGTTTTACTTGTTCCTGGTACTGCATTTATTATATATCCTGTTGTATCAAGATCTAAATAGTCTTTAAAAACGTCAGTATTAGGTTTATGTCCAATAGCAACGAAAAACCCAGTAGCTGGTATTTCGTGCTTTTCATTTGTTTGGTTATTAAATACTCTAACACCAGTTACAACTTGACCATCTCCTAAAACCTCATCAGTTTCAGTATTATAAAGTATTTCTATATTTTCAGTATTTTGTACACGAGCTGCCATGATTTTTGAGGCTCTAAACTCATCGCGTCTTACCAACATAGTTACTTTTTTACAAAGTTTTGATAAGTAATGAGCTTCCTCACAAGCAGAATCTCCTGCTCCAACTATAACTACTTCTTGATTTCTATAGAAAAATCCGTCACAAACGGCACAAGCTGAAACGCCACCACCAAGCTTTAAATATTTTTGTTCAGACTCTAATCCTAGATATTTAGCTGATGCTCCTGTTGAAATAATGACTGTATCACAATGAATTTCTTTTGTATCATTTACCCAAACCTTATGTACATCACCAGAAAAATCTACTTTGGTAATCCAGCCATCTCTAACATCGGTATTGAAACGCTCTGCTTGTTTTTGTAACTGTATCATCATTTCTGGCCCTGTTATTCCTTCTGGGTATCCAGGAAAGTTTTCTACTTCATTAGTCGTTGTTAATTGTCCTCCTGGTTGAGATCCTTGATATAAAACAGGATTCATATTGGCTCTAGCTGCATAAATAGCTGCAGTATATCCTGCAGGTCCAGAACCTATTATTAAGCATTTTACTTTTTCAATTGTATCTGACATAATTATCTTTTGCGTTATTAATCATAACAAAAGTAGGTTTTTTAACTAAAAACTTACAGATTAGTTATTAACAGTTGTTATGATGCTATTTACATTTTCTATGTTCAATAATTTAAAATAGTTTTAACTATACTTCCTAGGTATTATACGTATTTTAGTAAAAACCACAACACAAAAAACAATGACTGTGATTTCAAAAAATAGCAAAACCAATAAAATTTTTTATAATTCAGAATCTACTATAGGCAAACAAACTTTGGGATATCTAAACGGATCTTTCAAAAGCTTACTCTCAATTGATGTCACAAAAACCAAAGTGACTGGCACGCAATGGAAAGAACTTGCTGATGGCTTAAATATGTCTTTAGAAGATTTAACAGATAAAAACCATCCTGAATTTAAAAAACATTACGACAAGCATATATCGCTTGATGAAACAGATTGGATTAAAGTACTAAATGCTCACCCTGAAGTACTAAAGAATCCTATTATAATTCTAGGTGAAAAATATTATAAAATTGAGAACCCTTCAGATGTTGAAAAGTTATTAGAACCCAATAGTAAAGACATTAACGAGAAGAAGCATATTTAAAATTATAAGGACTCAAAAATCATAAAAAACGACATGAAAAGTAACACTATAAAATCTATAAATCCTTTTAATGGTGAACTCATTAAAACATATGAATTGTTTACTGATAAAACTGTTGAAGACACAGTAAGTAAAGCTCATGAGACACAGCAAGATTGGAAACTATTAGATATAGACGACCGTACCGAACTTCTTGCCGAACTTTCTGATACACTTCTCCAAAACAAACAGATGTATGCTGAACTTATGACAAACGAAATGGGTAAACCCATTAGTCAAAGTATTGCTGAAATAGAGAAATGTGTGTTTTTATGTGATTTTTACGAAACTAATTCTGAAGAGCTTTTATCAGACGAAATAATTGATACCGAAGCAGAAGAAAGCTTTATTAGCTATGATCCTTTAGGTGTTATATTAGGAGTAATGCCATGGAACTACCCTTTTTGGCAAGTAATGCGCTTTGCGGTTCCTACACTTATGGCCGGAAATACAGTATTACTAAAACATGCTGCCAATGTTTCTGGATGTGCCTTAATACTACAAAAGCTATTTGAAGACGCTGGTTTTCCAGAAGGATGTTTTCAAACACTTCTTGTAAATCACAACCAAATAGAATCCATAATTGCAGACTCCCGAATAAAAGCAGTTTCTCTTACTGGTAGTGAAAAAGCAGGAAGAAAAATTGCTGAAATCGCTGGAAGAAATTTAAAAAAATGTGTTTTAGAATTAGGAGGCAACAATGCATGTATTGTATTAAATGATGCTGATCTAGAAAAGCATTTAGATACCATTGTTAATGCAAGAATGCAAAACACTGGACAAAGTTGTATTGCTGCAAAACGCTTTATTGTAGAAGCAGGTATTTATGATGTTTTTTTAGAAAAATTTCAAAAAAAAGTGTCAAGTTTAAAACACGGAGAGCCACTAAATTCTGAAACTCAAATAACCGTTCTAGCAAGACCTGACCTAGCTGATGATTTACAAAAACAAATAAATGACTCTATAGAAAAAGGCGCTAAAGTTATAATAGGAAACATAAAAAAAGACGCCTATTTTGAACCAACAATTCTAACAAACGTTACTCCTGGAATGCCGGTATTTGACGAAGAAACCTTTGGTCCTGTAGCTGCTATAATAAAAGCTAAAGATGTTGAAGACGCCTATGAGCTTGCTGCTAATTCTAAATTAGGGTTAGGAACTATGATTTTTAGCAAAAACACCAATGACGCTATTGATAGAATAAGCGCTATTGAAGACGGCGCTTTTTTTGTAAATGAATTGGTAAAATCTGATCCTAGGTTACCTTTTGGAGGCACTAAAAATTCTGGATATGGTAGAGAATTATCGCGAGAAGGTATTTTAGAATTTACGAATAAAAAAACAGTCTACGTAAGTAAATAACTTACGCCATTTATTTAAAAAAACGTTTTAATAATACATAAAACCCATATTTACCAGCCACATTAAAAATGGTACTAACCCAGTTGGCTGGTTTTAAATCATCTTTAAACTCGCTTTTAAGTAGTTTCATTTCTTCTAAAGCAATATTGCGTTCTAGTTTTAAGCGCGTTAAATCTTTTTCTATATCTTCAAAAGATTGATAGTTTTTCATAATAAGTTAGTCAAAAAATTTGGTTGCTAATGCTTTGATAATTTTGTTGTTTATAAAGTGTCTCTTATAGTAAATAATAGCTGTAATGATTAAAAACAAACCAGCTACTATAACATAACCTAAAGCTACATTATCAAGCCACTCACCTATAGCCACTGCTGCTGCAAGAGCTAAAAAAAACAAGCCTATAAATAATAAGCCGCCAATAATTAACCCTTTAGCAACAAGACTAATTGAAACTGTTAACTGCTGAAAAACCTTTAACTTATAGTACTCTTGTGTTTTTTTTACATAGGTTTCTCCTGCATCCGACATCTTGCCGGTTGTTTCATTTACAGATTCAAAAATATTCATATTTAAGATTTTTGATATTTCTTATTTTTAGCTTTTAAATCTGCTAGTTTCTTTTCTAAAGTTGTTATAACATCTTCGGTTTTATGACTCATATCAGACACAATGGCCTCAACTTGCTCATCTAGAGTTTCTTTTTTGCTAGATACAGTATCTGCAACCTTTTCTCTCATTTGCACAGCACTTTCATGCATTCGCTCTTTAGCTGACTGCGCTTCGTCTGCAATGCGCTGTCTAGTTTTTGAGCCCTTATCTGGTGCAAATAATATTCCTAAAGTTGCTCCAATTGCTGTTCCTGCTAATATTCCTAAAAGTGTGCTACTTTCTTTTCCCATAATTATTTAAGATTTTTTGTGTTAATAAATTGTTTTGCCGTTTCTTATTTAAGAATTCTCTTTTGAATTGTTATACTTGAAATGACTAACATTAACTTACCATAATTTTTTCGATTTACAATATCTTTTAAAAATACTTTAACACTATAAACAAAAAAAGCTTGGAACAAACCAAGCTTTTCTTATATCATAAAAATGATTATAATTATTTTATCTCAACCAATTCAAGTTCGAATGTTAAATCTTGACCAGCTAATGGGTGGTTTCCGTCAACAATAATATG
Organism: Corallibacter sp.; assembly: GCF_048381695.1. Lineage (NCBI taxonomy): Bacteria > Pseudomonadati > Bacteroidota > Flavobacteriia > Flavobacteriales > Flavobacteriaceae > Corallibacter > Corallibacter sp. The sequence goes on from NZ_JBLXHI010000006.1 coordinate 69,202, forward strand.
ATCGTCATTTACTTCAGCAATTCTAAACTGATGCTCTCTTCCGTCTTCACTTTTTGATACCAATCCCATACCCAATTCTGGAGTAATTTCTTGTGGTAATTGAGCTTTATCAACTTTATGGAATAATTCTTTTTGAACATCTCCATAAGCTTCAGCCATAGGAATATTTACAGTTTTTTTATCGTTTACTTTCATGTCAATGATCGCTTTTTCAAAACCAGGAATTAACATACCTTGACCTAAAGTTGCTTCTAAAGGCTCTCTTTCTAAAGAACTATCAAAAACTTGACCGTTACTTAATTTACCTGTGTAATGTACTCTTACCGTATCATTTTCTTTTACTTGACTCATAAATTTTGTTTTCTTGTTTTAAAAATCAGTACAAAACTATCATTTATAAACTGAACACCAATAAGATGTAGAAAGAATCTGTTTTAGTTAAGAGAATATTAACAAAAAGAAGAAATAAAAAAAGCCAAACTATTAAAGCTTGGCTTTTTTGTCGGGGTGGCAGGATTCGAACCTGCGACCTCCGCGTCCCAAACGCGGCGCGATAACCGGGCTACGCTACACCCCGAAAAATTGGTTATCAATTTAGGACTGCAAATATATAGCTTTTCTTTAAATTAAAAGAATAATTATTTTTAAATTTATATCCAATCTGTTTTTTTTATGAAACGACACTACACTTTGTTATTTACCATCGTATTTATCAGTCTTCTAGCTTGTGCTCAAGAGAAAAAAGACACAACAAAAAATAATTACGAACTTATAGTTCCTGACTTAACAATACCTTGGGGTTTTACTTTTTTACCAGACAACACTATTTTAATTACTGAAAAAGAAGGCAAACTCATTCATTATAAAAATGGTGCTAAAACTGAAATTTTGGGGTTACCAGAAATATATGTAAGAGGTCAAGGTGGTTTACTTGATATAGCTTTACACCCTGATTTTAAAAATAACGGTTGGATATATTTTACTTACGCATCGCCCAAAGGCACTACAAAAGGAGGCAACACTGCATTAATGCGAGCAAAAATTAAAAATAACACTTTAGTAAATAAAGAACTGCTATATAAAGCTGAACCAAACACTACAAAAGGGCAACATTTTGGCTCTAGGGTTGTTTTTGACAATAACGGCTATTTATATTTCTCAATAGGCGAACGTGGAGACAGAGACACAAACCCACAAGATATTACTAGAGATGGTGGTAAAATTTACAGACTGCATGATGATGGCTCTATACCTGAAGACAACCCTTTTATAAATATCTCTAATGCTAAAAAAGCAATTTACAGTTATGGTCATAGAAACCCTCAAGGCATGACTATTCATCCTAAAACTGGTGCTATTTGGTCTCATGAACATGGTCCAAGAGGTGGCGACGAAATAAACATTATAAGAGCAGGCAAAAACTACGGCTGGCCAGTAATAAGTTATGGTATAAATTACAGTGGAACAAAATTTACTGACATCACAAAAAAAGAAGGCATGGAACAACCTCTTCATTATTGGGATCCATCAATAGCCCCTAGCGGTATGGCTTTTATCTCTAGCGAAAATTATAAAAAATGGAAAGGAAACCTGCTTGTTGGCTCTCTAAAGTATCAATACGTAAGTAGGTGTATCATTCAAAATAACACCGTTATTAAAGAGGAAAAAATTTTAGAAAATCTAGGACGTGTGCGTTCAATAGTTCAAGCTCCTGATGGTTACATTTATGTAGGTATTGAAAATTTAGGAATAGTAAAACTTTTAAACTAAAATGTTAAAAAACATATCATTAATCATTATCGTATTAATACTCGTTACATCTTGTAAAAATACTAACAGTAAGCAGGATTTAGCAATAAACAACACTCAAGATCCAAAACTAAAATCTAGTATTCAACGAGGAAAAACAGTTTACTCTGATTTTTGTGTATCATGCCATATGCCTAACGGCAAAGGTGTTCCTAAAGCATTTCCTCCTTTAGCTAAATCTGATTTTTTAAAAAATAACCAAGAAAAAAGTATACACGCTATAAAATACGGACTAACAGGAAAAATTACCGTAAACGGTATTACCTACAATAGCGCCATGGTACCGTTAGGGCTATCTGATAGTGAAATTGCTGATGTTATGAATTATATTAATAATGCTTGGGGAAATAACATTTCTAATATTGTTACCACTGAAAAAGTTTCAAAAATTCAACGATAATTTTCGATAGTAAATAACTAAATTTGCCTTTTAATTATTAAAAAAAAGAATTCATGCTGATTATTGGAATTGCTGGTGGCACAGGATGCGGTAAAACAACCGTTGTTAATCAAATTTTAGATCAACTACCAGAAGGAGAAGTTGGTGTAATTTCTCAAGACTCTTATTATAAAGACACATCTCATTTAAGTTTTGATGAACGTGTAAAAATAAATTTTGACCATCCAAGATCTATTGATTTTGAACTTATTGAAACTCACTTAAAAGCTTTAAAAAAAGGAGAAACAATTCAGCAACCAGTATATTCTTTTGTAAAACATAACAGAACTGGAGACACAATATTAACACACCCAAGAAAAGTTATGATTGTAGAGGGTATTTTAATTTTATCTCACCCTGAAATTAGAGACCTTTTTGACATAAAAATATTTGTTCATGCTGATAGTGACGAACGATTAATACGAAGGTTAAAACGTGATATTTCAGAACGTGGTAGAGATTTAGACGAAGTTTTATCTCGCTATCAAAACACTCTAAAACCAATGCATCAGCAATTCATAGAACCTATGAAAGAATATGCCGATATTATAATACCAAACAATAAATATAATACCGTAGCTGTTGATATTGTAAAAACTATTATTAACGAACGTTTAGTATAAAAACATGGCTCTAAAAAACAACAAATACCTTAAACCCTTCAAGAATGTTTTTTTGTTAATTCTTGTTGTGTTTGCTGTTTGGATGATTTTTTTAGATTCTAACTCTTGGCTTATTCATCATGAATTAAATTCTGATATAGATGAACTTGAAGCCGAAAAAGAATACTATCAAAAAGAAATAATAAAAGACAAAAAAGCTATAAAAGCATTGAGCACAGAAGATGGCATAGAAAAACTAGCTCGAGAAAAATATTATATGAAAAAAGACAATGAAGATATTTATATTATAGAATATGAAGACAGCATTGTTAAAACAAGAAATGATGAGTGATAAGCTATTTAATGACTTTCCAGAGATTACCTCAAAGGAATGGAAACAAAAAATACAGGTAGATCTAAAAGGTGCTGACTATAACGAAACCTTAATTTGGAAAACAAACGAAGGAATTGATGTAAAACCATTTTATCATGCTGATGAATTTGAAACATTACCTGAAAATTCAAAAGCTCAAGCATCTAAATGGACTATTTGTGAAACCATTTTTGTTACTGACGCTAAAAAATCAAACGCGCAAGCCTTACAAGCCTTAAATAGAGGTGCTGAAAGTATACTTTTTGTTATTCCTAATAAAGACATTGCTATAGATCACTTACTAAATGACATTGACAATACGCAAACACCATTACATTTTCATTTACAGTTTTTAGACTCTAGCTTTACAGAAACTCTTACAAAATCTACCAATAAAGACAATACGTTTATACATTGTGATATCATTGGCAATTTGGCAAAATCAGGCAATTGGTTTTCAAATTTAAATGAAGATCATAAACAGCTTGAACTTATTTTTAAAGACACAAATACATTAAGCGTAGATTTATCTTTATACCAAAACGCCGGAGCCACAACTGTACAACAGCTAGCTTATGCATTAGCTCATGCAAATGAATATCTTAATTATTTAAAAGAACAACCATTAAACAACCTTAAAATTGTTTTCAATACAACCATTGGTACCAATTACTTTTTTGAGATAGCAAAACTTCGCGCCTTAAGATTATTGTGGCAAACACTAGCTTCTGAATACGAAGCCAATGTAAATTGTCATATATTCTCAACACCAACAAAGCGCAATAAAACACTTTACGACTACAACACCAACATGCTTCGTAGCACAACAGAATGTATGAGTGCCATTCTTGGAGGCGCAAATACCGTTTGTAATTTGGCTTACGATGCCATTTACCATAAAAATAATGAGTTTGGAAGTCGAATATCTAGAAATCAATTATTGGTTTTAAAACATGAAAGTTATTTCAATAAAGTAAACAACCCTTCTGACGGCGCTTACTACATTGAGAGTTTAACCAATCAACTTGCTGAAAAATCTCTTGCATTATTTAAAGATATAGAAGAAAACGGCGGATTTCTTCATCAGTTAAAAGAAGGCACAATTCAACGTAAAATAAAAGAAAGTGCCGAAAAAGAACAAGAGCAGTTTAATTCTGGAGACATTGTTTTATTAGGAACCAATAAGCACCCTAATCCTGAAGACAAAATGCAAAATGAACTAGAATTGTATCCTTTTGTAAAAACCAATACAAGAAAAACTCTTATAGAGCCTATCATAGAAAAAAGGTTGGCAGAAACCCTTGAACAAAACAGATTACAAACAGAATAAATAAAAAAATTCATGAAAACATCTTTAAAACTTTCAGTTATAGCAATTACATTATTACTATTAAATTGTGAAAACAAATCTAAAACAGTAATAGATTATAAATTTGCCGATAAAGAAACCGTAATTAATTGTGGAAACCCTGATCAAGCAAAATTATTAAACGAAGCCCTTTATAGCTTTGAAGATGATATTACACAGTTTTATTTTAAACAAAGTACAAATGTACCTGCTGCATACAATCGTTTCTTTAAATTAGCTGCTGCAAACAGAGTTAAATTTGAAGAAATTGCAACACCTCACACACTTGAAATTTTTGATGCTTTAAAAAACAACACTGATTTACTAAAAGACAATTCAATAAACTATAATTCAGAGATTATTTCTTGTCTTTCTGAAAACTTTCAATATAAAGATTTAAAAACCACATTTCATGCATTAGTTAGCACAAATAGCATGGACGCTACGTTGTTTTATCCAGCATTATTACCTCACATAAGAAACACTAAAACAGATAGAAATTTAGGGCTTTACGTCGCTTTAGATTTTTATTACAAAAACTTAAAAGATTTAGATCCTTCTCAACTAGGAAAAAAAGAGGAAACATCTAATACAGGCTTACCAAACAAAGCCTTAAAAAATGCACCAATTCAAAAAAACGCAACTGACCAAAAAGGTCACGAAGGTCACAATCATTAAAAGAATGAGCAGAAAAAATCTCCAACATATAAACATAAAGTCTAATTCGCTAAAGCCAAATACTGATATTTCAGAATTTGACACAGCTGAAAACATTCCTGTAAAATCTGACTACTCAAAAGCAGATATCAAAGATTTAGAACACCTAAATTTTGTAGCAGGAATAGCACCCAATTTACGTGGTCCATACAGCACCATGTATGTTCGCAGACCTTGGACAATACGCCAATATGCTGGGTTTAGTACTGCCGAAGAAAGTAACGCATTTTACAGACGTAACCTTGCTGCAGGACAAAAAGGCTTATCTGTAGCTTTTGATTTAGCAACGCATCGTGGCTACGATAGCGACCACGAGCGCGTTGTCGGCGATGTTGGTAAAGCTGGTGTTGCCATAGATAGTGTTGAAGACATGAAAGTACTCTTTGACCAAATACCTTTAGATAAAATGTCGGTATCCATGACTATGAATGGAGCTGTTTTACCTATTATGGCATTTTATATTGTTGCTGCAGAAGAACAAGGTGTAAAACCTGAACAGTTAGCAGGAACCATTCAAAATGATATTCTAAAAGAGTTTATGGTGCGTAATACTTACATCTATCCACCAACGCCTTCTATGAAAATCATTTCAGATATTTTTGAATACACAAGTCAAAATATGCCAAAATTCAATAGTATAAGTATATCTGGATACCACATGCAAGAAGCTGGTGCCACATGTGATATTGAACTTGCTTATACACTTGCTGATGGTTTAGAATATATCAGAAAAGGACTAGCTGCAGGAATGGATATTGACACCTTTGCTCCAAGACTATCTTTCTTCTGGGCAATTGGAATGAATCACTTTATGGAGATTGCTAAAATGCGTGCTGCAAGAATGCTTTGGGCAAAATTGGTAAAACAATTTAACCCAAAAAATTCTAAATCTTTAGCTCTACGTACACATTGTCAAACTAGTGGTTGGAGTTTAACAGAGCAAGATCCTTTTAACAATGTTGCTAGAACAACAATTGAAGCTGCAGCTGCGGCTTTTGGTGGCACACAAAGTTTACATACGAATGCACTTGATGAAGCCATTGCATTACCAACAGATTTTTCTGCTAGAATTGCGCGTAACACGCAAATATTTTTACAAGAAGAAACCCATATTACAAAAACCGTTGATCCTTGGGCAGGAAGCTATTATGTAGAAAAATTAACGCACGATATTGCTGAAAAAGCTTGGACTCTTATACAAGAAGTTGAAGACCTTGGTGGTATGACTAAAGCCATAGAATCTGGAATTCCTAAAATACGTATTGAAGAAGCCGCTGCTCGTAAGCAAGCTCGAATAGATTCTGGTCAAGACATTATTGTTGGTGTTAATAAATACAGACTTGATCAAGAAGACCCAATAACAACACTTGAAGTAGACAATCAAACGGTTAGAAACTCTCAAATAGACCGTATAAACAGCATAAAGGCTTCTAGAAATACAAGTAAAGTTGAGGCTACTTTAACAAATTTAACAGAAGCTGCTAAAACCGGAAAAGAAAATTTACTAGCTTTAGCAGTAGAAGCAGCAAGAGAGCGTGCTACTCTAGGAGAAATAAGCAATGCTCTAGAAGCTGCATTTGGACGTTATAAAGCACAAATAAAATCATTTTCTGGTGTGTATAGTAAAGAAATAAAAGACGACGAATCCTTTAAAAAAGCTAAAGACCTTGCTGATAAATTTGCAGAACAAGACGGTCGTAGACCTCGTATTATGATTGCAAAAATGGGACAAGATGGTCATGATCGTGGAGCAAAAGTTGTTGCTACTGGTTATGCCGATGTTGGTTTTGATGTAGATATTGGACCACTTTTTCAAACACCACAAGAAGCTGCAAAACAAGCTGTAGAAAACGATGTACATATTTTGGGTGTATCAAGTTTAGCTGCTGGGCACAAAACCCTTGTACCACAAGTCATTGAAGCTTTAAAAACCTATGGCCGTGAAGACATTATGGTAATAGTTGGTGGTGTAATACCAAAACAAGACTACCAGTACTTATTTGATGCTGGTGCTGTTGCGGTATTTGGTCCTGGAACTAAAATAAGTGATGCTGCTATTAAAATTCTAGAAATTTTAATTGATTAACGCTCTGTTTTTTCAATAACAAAAACCGCTATATCCAGAAGACATTAATATTCACTAAGTGTTAACAAATTCCATTTCATTTCCTAATAAATAATTGTATTTTTACGGAACTAAAACCAAATCAATTAATGGGTAAAATTATAGCAATTGCTAATCAAAAAGGTGGTGTAGGAAAAACAACTACATCTGTAAATTTAGCAGCTTCTTTGGGAGTTCTTGAGAAAAAAGTACTATTAATAGATGCCGACCCACAAGCAAATGCAACATCTGGATTAGGAATAGATGTTGAAACTGTAGAAATTGGGACATATCAACTTTTAGAACACACCAATTCTGTAAAAGACGCTATTATTAAAACAGATTCTCCAAATCTAGATGTAGTACCTGCTCATATAGATTTAGTAGCCATTGAAATTGAATTGGTAGATAAAGATGCGCGTGAGTATATGCTACAAAAAGCATTACAAGAAGTCAAAGACGAATACGATTTTATTTTAATTGATTGCGCTCCATCTTTAGGATTATTAACGCTTAATGCATTAACAGCATCAGACTCTGTTATTATCCCAATACAATGCGAATATTTTGCATTAGAAGGACTAGGCAAATTATTAAACACTGTAAAAAGTGTTCAGAAAATACATAACAAAACATTAGATATTGAAGGTTTATTGCTAACCATGTATGATTCTCGCTTAAGGTTATCAAATCAGGTTGTAGAAGAAGTACAAAAACATTTTAACGATATGGTATTTCAAACCATTATACAGCGAAATGTACGTTTAAGTGAAGCTCCTAGCTACGGAGAAAGCATTATTAATTACGATGCTGGTAGTAAAGGTGCTAGCAACTACTTAAGTTTAGCAAAAGAACTTATTAATAAAAACTCCTAATTTATGGCGAAGGCAACCAAGAAACAGGCTTTAGGAAGAGGACTATCAGCGCTTTTAAAAGATCCATCAAACGATATTTCATCGGTTCAAGATAAAAACGCAGACAAGGTTATTGGTAATATTGTAGAGCTTGAAATAGATGCTATTGAAATAAACCCTTTTCAACCTAGAACAAACTTCAACGAAGAAATGCTTCGTGAATTAGCTTCTTCTATTAAAGAATTAGGTGTTATTCAACCAATAACTGTAAGAAAACTAGACTTTAATAAATTTCAATTAGTATCTGGAGAACGTCGTTTTAGAGCATCAAAACTTATAGGATTAGAAACTATTCCTGCCTACATTCGTATTGCTAACGATCAAGAATCGTTAGAAATGGCTCTTGTTGAAAACATACAACGTCAAGATTTAGACCCTATTGAAATTGCTTTATCATACCAACGTTTAATTGATGAGATTAACCTCACTCAAGAACAAATGAGTGAACGTGTAGGAAAAAAACGTTCTACAATTGCTAATTATTTACGCTTACTTAAGTTAGATCCTATTATTCAAACAGGTATGCGAGATGGTTTTATATCAATGGGACATGGACGTGCTATAATAAATATAGAAGACCAAAACACGCAATTAGATATCTACGAAAAAATAATCACCAATAAACTATCTGTTAGAGATACTGAAGCTTTAGTAAGATCATATCAAACTGATAAAAAAGTAAAAACTCCGGCAGAGAAACAAGAACTTCCAAAGTACATAAAAAAAGGAGTTAAAGATTTTTCTGAATACTTTGGTCATAAAATAAACGTTAAAGTTTCAAAAAATGGTAAAGGAAACATTACCATTCCTTTTCATTCTGAAGAAGATTTTAATCGTATCATTAAACTTGTAAAACGTGACAATTAGATTTATTGCAACACTATTTTTTTCTATTTTCCTCTGTTTTAATTCTTTTGCTCAAGATGATAAAAATAAAGGCAAGAAATCAACTATTACACCTACAGAAGAGTTAGTAGTACAAGCTGGAGATCCTATTAGAGAACCTATAGATCCTTTATCTCCTGCTCGAGCGGCATTTTATTCTGCCGTTTTGCCTGGTTTAGGACAAGCTTACAATAAAAAATACTGGAAAATCCCTATTGTTTATGCTGGTTTAGGTATAAGTATGTATTTCTATTTAGACAATCATAAAGAATACAGTCGCTATCGCGATGCTTACAAAAGACGTCTTGCTGGTTTTTCAGATGATGAATTCCCAACAGTTACAAACGCTGGTTTAATTGAGGCGCAAAATACCCTACGAAGAAACAAAGAAATATCACTACTTGTTACCATAGGTTTGTATGCTTTAAATATTATTGATGCCAATGTAAGCGCACATTTATTACAGTATAATGTTGATGATAGGTTAACACTAAAACCTCATTATAAGATTAATGAATTTGACAATACCGGTGATTTAGGGCTAACACTTAATTTCAAATTTTAGCTATGAAAATTGCATTATTAGGCTACGGAAAAATGGGAAAAACCATTGAAAAAATTGCCATAGATCGTGGTCATGAAATTGTTATTAAAACATCTGACGAAGATGGCTATGATATTACAAAAGCAGATGTTGCTATAGACTTTAGCGTACCTAATGCTGCTTTTTTTAATATTGTAAACTGCTTTAAGCACCAAGTTCCTGTTATTTCTGGAACTACAGGTTGGCTAGACAACTACAATAAGGCTATTGCTATTTGTGAAGAAGAAAAAGGGGCTTTTATTTATGCTTCAAATTTTAGTTTAGGAGTAAATATTTTTTTCGAATTGAATAATTACCTAGCCAAAATGATGGGACAATTAAAGCAATATGAAGTGTCTATGGAAGAGATACATCATACACAAAAACTTGATGCACCTAGCGGAACTGCTATATCTCTTGCCGAAGGTATCATTAAAGAACATCCTGAATATACCAACTGGAAATTAGGTAATGAAGAGACAAACAAAACAATACCCATAACAGCAAAACGTATTGAAAATGTACCAGGAACTCATCGTATAGATTATGGTAGTCATACAGATACTATTTCTATTACGCATACAGCTCATAACCGAGAAGGGTTTGCTTTAGGTGCTGTTATAGCTGCCGAATGGATTTTAGGAAAAACGGGAGTATTCTCTATGAAAGACGTGTTAAATATTGGTTAAACCCATTACTATTAGTAACAATACTTAACGTTTTAACACCAACTATAAAATTAAAAACAAATAATTACATCTTGTAATTAGAAAAAATAAAGATTATGACACTTACGCAATGGTTAATTTTCTTCCTAGTAATTCAAGTTATTCATGGATTAGGAACGTGGAAACTATACACAAAAGCAGGAAGACAAGCTTGGGAAGCCTTTGCTCCTATTTACAATGCGGTAATTTTAATGAAGATTATAAATAGGCCTTGGTACTGGACAATTCTTTTGTTTCTTCCTATTGTAAACCTAATTATGTTTCCTGTTGTTTGGGTTGAAACCGCTAGAAGTTTTGGTAAAAACTCAAGTACTGATACCGCTTTAGCTATTTTTTCATTAGGCTTTTACAATTATTACCTAAATTATGCTACTGATGTAGAACACATTAAAGATCGTAGCCTACAACCAAGAACAGGTTTTGGAGATTGGGTTAGTTCTATTTTATTTGCTATTGTCGCAGCAACCATTGTACACACTTATTTTATTCAGCCGTATACCATTCCTACTTCATCATTAGAAAAATCTTTACTTGTAGGTGATTTTCTTTTTGTTAGTAAGTTTCATTACGGAGCAAGAATACCAATGACAACCGTAGCCGCGCCTATGGTACATGATACCATTCCTGTTTTAAATAAAAAATCTTATTTATATGATGATGTAAAAGGCAACAAAAGTGATTCTTGGATGAACAAACTTACACTGCCTTATTTAAGAATTCCTGGGTTTCAAGACATAAAACGCAATGATATTGTTGTTTTTAACTGGCCTGTTGACACACTTTACAATATGTATAAGCCAGCTGACAGAGCTTACCATAAACCTATAGATAAAGAAACCAACTATGTAAAACGTTGTGTAGGTTTACCAGGAGATTCTCTAGAGGTTCGTAACGGATATGTATACATCAACGGAAAACAAAATGAATTACCTGATAGAGCAAAACTTCAGTTTTCATATAGAGTAGAAACAAAAAACGGTCCTTTTAACAACTACTTGTTATCTGAACGTTATGGCATAACAGATTTCCCTAGATATAATCAAGATTATTCTGTTTGCTATTTCCCAGCTATAACCAAAGAAACTCTTGAAAAGTTTAAAGCACATCCTAATGTAAAAAGTATTGAACCTTTAAAACGTGAAGATGGTGAGCGTGAACCTAGTGTATTTCCTCATGATCCTAATTACAACTGGAACAATGACTTTTTTGGACCACTTTATATCCCAAAAGCAGGAGCAACAGTAAACCTTGATTTAGATGCACTACCGCTTTATAAACGTGCTATAGTAGAATATGAAAATAACACCTTACAGGTTAAGGGTAATCAAATTTACATTAATGGCGAACTCGCAACATCTTACACATTTAAAAAAGATTATTATTGGATGATGGGAGACAATCGTCATAACTCTCTTGATGCTCGTTCTTGGGGATTTGTACCATTTGACCATGTTGTAGGAAAACCAGTATTTATCTGGATGAGTTATAATGCAAACGGAAAAGGTATAAAAGAAAAAATTCGTTGGGAACGTCTATTTACTACCGTACACGGAAGTGGCGAACCTGTTTCTTATTTCATTCCGTTTTTAGTATTATTAGCTGGTTGGTTCGGGTTTAATACATGGCGCAAAAAGAAAAAAGAAAACGCTGCTTAAGTTATAATAAACCAGTGTATCAATGAACATTCTTATTCATCCAACTTATTTTCCTACAATTGCGCACTTTGTAGCCATTGTAAATGCTGAAAATATCATTTTTGAAATGGATGATAACTTTCAAAAGCAAACCTACAGAAACCGCACCTATATTTATGGTGCTAACGGAAAGTTGCTTTTAAATATTCCTGTTGTTCATACTCAAAAAACACGTCAAAAATATCGTGATGTACAAGTTTACAATGAAGAAAAATGGCAAATACAGCATTGGAAATCATTAGAATCTGCTTACAGAACATCACCTTTTTTTGAGTTTTACGAAGATGAGTTTGAACCGTTGTTTCAAGAGGAAGTAACCAACTTATTAGACTTTAATTTAAAGTGCTTTCATACAGTTTGTGACTGTTTACAATTAGATTTACATATATCTGAAACAGACGTTTACCATAAAGATGTAGCAGATATGACAGATTTTAGATACTTGGTAAATGCAAAAAAAGAAACGCCACCTATTTTTGAAAATTACACGCAAGTTTTTGATGATAAACATGGCTTTATAAACAACCTAAACATTCTTGATTTGCTATTTAATGAAGGACCAAATGCGGTCAATTATTTAGAATCTCAATCATTTCCTTGGTAATGATTCAAGCTATTGTTCATTACGGAATTCATTTTCTTTTACCGCTATTCATTGCTTTAGTTTGGTTTAAAAACAATTGGCTAAAAGCTTACTTAATCATGATGAGTGCTTTCATTATTGATTTAGATCACCTTCTAGCCTCACCTATTTTTGCTCCTAATAGATGTAGTATCAATTTTCATCCACTACATAGTTATGTTGCTATTGGATGCTATATATTTTTACTTTTTCCTAAAAAAACGAGACTTTTGGGGTTAGGTTTAGTTTCCCATATAGTTGCAGATACTACAGATTGTTTTTTAATGCAATTTTAAATTAGCCAAAATGGGATAATGATCTGAATAATCATCATCAAAAGTTTTAAAATCTGTTACTTCAAAAGTTTTATCAGCTAGGATAAAATCAATCCTAATAGGGAAAAACTTAAAATTATGAGTTCTTCCAAAACCATTACCAGCATGTTTAAAAGTATCTTTTAAATCTCCTTTTATCTCTTTATAAACATAAGAAAATGCCGTGTTGTTGAAATCGCCACAAATAATCATTTTGTAATGACATTGTTTTTTATGAAGCAAAAATAATTCGGTTTGAAATTGTTGCATTTTAAATGTTTGTCCTACCCTTTTCAATAAGCGTTCAGAATCTTCTTCTTTAAGTTTATTTACATCAGCATCAATTTTTAAAGATTGTAAATGCACATTGTATACTCTTATTGTATCTTGCTTTTTTACAATATCTACAAAAACAGCATTATTAGATGTATTAGGAAACTCTATTGAGCCAGAATTTATAATAGGATATTGCGAAAAAATAGCTTGTCCGTATTTGGTTTTATTCCCAGAGAGTTTTTCGTATTTGTACTTAAAAAACGATAAATCAATATTTTTATGAGGATGATACTCCTGCATACTTAATACATCTGGTGAACTTTTCTTAATTAAGTTAACCATTTTAGTCTCTATGCCATTTTCAGGTATCCAATCATATACATTAAATAAACGCACGTTATAATTCATAACAGACAATAATGTTGATTGGTCTTTGGTATTGTCTTCAGATGTAGAAAATTTATAAAGCGAGCCAAAACTAAAATACCCAATAACTAAAACCACAAGTGATAGCATGAGTTGCTTTTTTAGTTTTACAAGCCAGTATAAAAAAAACAAAACGTTTACCAAGATAAGAAAAGGCACTCCCAAACTTAACACTGATAAAACGGCAAATGTTTTAGGTGGAAAAAAAGGCAATATATAAGATAATAAGAGCATGGTAGCCACTAAAGCATTAACAAGGTAAATTAATTTATCAATAAACTTTAGTCCTTTCATAGTTGCTGCTACACTTATTTTCCTGCTCTAAACAAGAATTCTTTTTCTTCTTTGGTTAAACTATCGTAACCGCTTTTACTTATTTTATCTAAAATAATATCTATTTTCTTTTGCTTATTAAACTCACTAAATTCTTCTTTAGTATAACCAGCAACCTTACCTGACTTGTTTTTATGTACTGTTTTAAGTGGTGACGTTTTTGTTTTCTTAAACATACTAGCAATGGTATCCATGAAACGCTCAAAACCAGATCCTATATCTTGTCCTTTATGTAATTGTGTTGCATAGAAATAACCCAATAAAGCACCTCCTAGATGCGCTAGGTTACCGCCTGCATTTAAACCAAATAAGCCTAGAACATCAAGCACTACAATAGCAGCACCAAGATACCAAAGTTTTAAATTAAAAGTAAAAACTCGCACTTCAGTAGTTGGCATGTAAGCGCATAAAAATATAAGTAAAGCCCTAACAGCTGCAGATGCACCAACTAACCTGCTTTTACCCACAAAAAAATCAGGAAAAACATTATAGCCAACCATGAATAATAATCCACCAGCTATGGCTCCTAAAAAATAGACATTAAGTGCTATTTTAACACTAAATAGATTTGTAAACATACGACCGATAAAGTATAGCCAAAGCATGTTAAAAACGATGTGCCAAAAATCATAATGTGCAAAAGCATATGTAATTATAGACCAAGGTTGTAATAAAAAATCAAAAAAATCACTTGGTAATTCTAACCAAGCTAAACTAGAACCTTGATTAAGAACGGCTCTTAAAATTAAGCCTAAAAGAAACACAACAACATTAACACCAATGATTTTCTCAAAAACATTAAGTCGCTGTAATTTATCTTGTATATCTTGATTTAAGGAAGTCATATATTAATTCCAACGATTTTTATTAAACTGTGTTTTTTTCCAATACCACATAATTAAAAAACCAGTTAATGCGCCACCAATGTGGGCTACATAAGCTGTGTTGCTTGGACTAAAAAATGATTGTCCTGTTAATGCTGATATTAAATCTAAAGCAATTATTCCAGGAATAAAATACTTTGCCTTAATAGGAACTGGTAAAAAAATCAGCATTAATTTGGCTTCTGGGTACAACATACCAAATGCAACTAAAACACCCATAATAGCACCAGATGCTCCTACCATTGTACTATTGAAAACACCAACAAAATTACCTAACTGTTCTTGAGTCATGTGATTCAACCAACGTGTATCATAAACATTATAACCAGATTTTAGCGTTTCGTAAACCTGTGTCTGGTCAAAACCTGCTTCGTTAAGCAAAGACATGCCTGAATAGAATTTGAAATAATAATACCCTATCATTAATAGTACGGCGCCTAATCCTGATGAAACATAAAAAAACAAAAACTTTTTAGCTCCAAAGCGTTGTTCTACAGCTGTACCAAACATCCACAAAGCAAACATGTTAAATAAAATATGCATAAAACCTCCATGCATAAACATATGTGTTATTATCTGCCAAGGCTGAAAAGCTGGATTTTTAGGAAAATGTACCGCAAACCAATCATAAAACAACGTACCACCTCCAACGGTCATTGTACCAATAAACATAAGTACATTGATAATTATTAAATGCTTTACAGTATCTGTTATTCTATTCATCATAAGGCTATACTTTTAAACAAATTTTTTATCTAATTCGTCAACCGATAATGTAATAAATGTTGTTTTATTAAACGGTGACATATTAGGTTCCTTACATCCAAACAAACTATTTACTAAATGTTCTTGCTCTGGAACTGTTAGTGTTTGCCCGGTTTTTACAGCCAAGCTTTTTGCCATAGATTTTGCTAATAAATCAGCTGAACTAAAATGACTATCTGGCACTTCGTTTTCTACATCACTAATAAGTTGCTCTAATACCACTGACACCTCACTAGCAGGAACACTTACAGGCACTCCTGATATTTCAACACTTTCTTTAGTAACGTTTGAAAACACAAAACCGGTATGTTCTAAATCTTCTTTTACTTGATTTATGATATCAATCTCTTGTGTAGAAAAATGTAATTCAATAGGAAATAATAACTGCTGACTTACACTTTCTTTAACAGTAATGTGTTGTAAAAAATCTTCGTATAAAACACGTTGATGAGAGCGGTGCTGATCTAAAACCAACATACCAGACTTTATGGTACTTACAATATATTTATTATGAAGCTGATAAGTGCTTTTAGAGTTTTCCACAGCCTTATCATCATTAAAAATAGAGGCTGTTTTTTCTTCTGTTTCAAACTGAACACTCGTAAACTCTTGCTGACTTTGTGTTCCTTTAGATTCCAAGCCTACATACAAGCTATCCCAACTTGATGGTGTTTGTTTTTTGAATGCTGTAGTCTGTTTGCTTGATCGCTGCTCTTTAAAATTATTTTGTTCTTGAAAAGGATTAAAATCTCTATCAACTTCTATTTGTGGTGTACTTACACCTTTATCTTTGTAATTATAAGGTGTATCTAATTGTGCATCGCGATCAAAATCTAAAACAGGTGCAATATTAAATTGCCCCAAACTATGCTTTACAGATGCTCTTAAAATTGCATAAAGCGTATGCTCATCATCAAACTTTATTTCAGTTTTTGTAGGATGAATATTGATATCAATTGTTTGCGGATCTACAGTAAGATTCAGAAAATAACTAGCATGAGTTCCGTCTTTTAAAAGTCCGTCAAAAGCCGAATTTATAGCGTGGTTTAAATAGGCATTTTTTATAAATCTATCATTTACAAAAAAGAATTGTTCGCCTCGTGTTTTCTTGGCATATTCAGGTTTTCCAACAAATCCAGAAATTTTAAGTACTTCGGTATCTTCATTTACTGGAACTAATTTTTCGTTGGTTTTATTTCCAAATATATTTACAATGCGTTGCCTGTAATTACTTTCTGGCAGATTAAACAATTCATTTCCATTATGATACATCATAAAATGAATCCCAGGATGAGCCAATGTTACACGGTGAAATTCATCTATGATATGACGTAATTCAACTTGATTAGATTTTAAAAAATTTCGTCTTGCAGGAATATTAAAGAAAAGGTTTTTTACCGCAATTGAGGTTCCTTTTGGAGTTACTACAATCTCTTGTGATACAATCTCGCTACCTTCTATTATCAGGTTTGTACCTACTTCGTCATCTTCTTGTTTGGTTTTTAACTCTACATGAGCAATGGCTGCTATACTAGCTAATGCTTCTCCACGAAAACCTTTGGTATGCAATTGAAATAAGTCATCAGCTGAACGAATTTTTGATGTTGCATGGCGCTCAAAACTTAAACGCGCATCTGTAGCACTCATTCCGCTACCGTTATCAATAACTTGAACTAGTGTTTTTCCTGCTTCTTTTATAAGTAATTTTATGCTTGTTGCTTGTGCATCTATAGCGTTTTCTAAAAGCTCTTTTACTACAGAGGCTGGTCTTTGTACAACTTCTCCTGCAGCGATTTGATTAGCTACATGATCTGGTAATAACTGAATGATATCTGTCATTAGTTTTTAGGGAAAAAAATGGATAAATCAAACTCGATAAAAATAAGGAATAGCAATATTAAGACACCTATAATAATTAAAACACGTTTATTAGCCTTTTCATCTGTATTGTTTTTATAATCTTCAAGAGCATTGTTTAGCTTTCCTTTAAGACCTTTTGTTGTACCTACAGTGGTTCTAAAATCGTCAAATTTATGTTTTATTTCGTAAGGACTTCCTTCACCTTTGTAGTGTCTTGGTGTATAGCTATACTTTTTATTTTGTCGTGTTTTAAAAATTCCCATACTGTTACGTATTATTCTTTTGTTCTACTTCAATAATCATACTTGCTGCAAACAAGTTCTTTTAAATGCTTATGAAACTAAATTAAAATGATTTTTTATTGTACTAACCACCAAGGTTTGTTTCATAATTACTTAATATGCACCAAAGAACAATGACCATAATTAAGAACACTATAAGATAAGGAAGAGATAAAAGTTTGCCAGTTTTTTGCTTACGCTTTCGAGACTCTTCAACCCAATTCAATTCAAAATTAGGTTTAGAATCGGCTTCTTTATCTTGAGAATGTCTTGGTTTGTAATTAAACTGCTTGTTTTTACGTTGTTTAAAAATCACGCTTCTTACTTCCTTTATTATACTTCAAATGTACTTAAAATACCAAGAAATATTGGGTTTAGAATGCCAAAAATTGTTAACAAGCAATGTTTTAAAATACAAATCTTTTGTGCAAATGTACAGAAGCAAGAACTGTGCCTTACTAAAAAACAGAGGTTAAATTAGCTTTCGCTATTATATAAAGGCGACATTACTTACCTAAATGCACCATTTTTATGGCAGCTATGGCAGCTTCGGTTCCTTTATTACCATGTTTACCACCTGAACGGTCTATGGCTTGTTGCAGATTATTGTCTGTTAGAACACAAAATATAACTGGTATGTCGTGTAGTATGTTTAAGTCTTTAATACCTTGAGAAACAGCTTCACAAACAAAATCAAAATGTTTTGTTTCTCCTTGTATCACACTACCTATAGCAATAACAGCATCTACACCTTGTTGCTGCATTTTTTTACTACCATAAATAAGCTCATAACTTCCAGGAACATTCCATCTTATTATGTTTTCGGCTGCTACATCGTGGTCTAATAGCGTTTGGTAAGCGCCATTAAAAAGTCCTTCTGTAATGGTATCATTCCATTCAGAAACAACAATCCCAAACCGAAAATCTTTCGCGCTTGGGATTGTAGCTTTATCGTAATCTGATAAATTATTATTTGCTGTTGCCATGTTTTTTCCGAATTAATCGGTAAATTATTTATTTGCCAACACTTGTGCTTTTCCTATGAAGACATCAATATTTGCTGCCTCATTAGAGTTTGCATAGTTATCTTTTATGTCTTTAAAGTAAGTTAATGCTTTGTCTGCTTTTCCTAACTCTAAAGCTATAACACCTGCTTTAAATACATACATTGGTGTTGTAAACTCATTCGTACGCATTTTAGCTGCTTCTTCATAGTAACTTAAAGCATCTTCTTTTTGGTTTAATTGCACAAAAGCATCACCAATTGCACCTTTTGCCATAGGAGCTAAAATTTCATCATCACTAGAAAAATCACTTAAATAAGTAACGGCATTTTTATAGTCTTTAAGGTTTAAGTAAGCCATACCTGCATAATAGTTTGCTAGGTTAGCTGCTTGGCTTCCGCTATATTCAGAAACAATATCAAGCATTCCTAATTTACCTTCACCTCCGTTTAGAGCTAATGTATATAAAGAATCTTTTGAAGTAGCATTTACTGCTTCGTTGTAATATTTTTTAGCTTGGTACATATCATTCATAGCTTCGGTTTGTTTTGGCTTTGCTACAAACTCATTGTAACCTAAATAGCCTAAAACCACAGCGGCTACAACACCAATTATAACGAAAATGTACTTTTGGTTTTTAATAACCCAATCTTCGGTTTTAGATGCTGTTTCATCTAATGTATTAAAAACTTCAGCTGTTGTTGATTGTTCTTCTTCAACCTGTACTACTTCTTCTTTCGTCTTTGGTTTATATCCTCTTTTCTTATAAGTTGCCATATATTTCTAAATTAATGCGCCGCAAAAATATGATTTTTCTTCATAAATAAAAGTGTATTTATTTGTTATTTTTCAATAATTTGCACATCTTTTCAAGAATACACTAAAACGACCCTAAGTTAATTTTTTATGATATTAAAATCACTTTCATTACTTAATTATAAAAATTTTGAAAGTCAGTCATTTACTTTTAATGATAAAATAAATTGTTTTGTAGGAAATAATGGCGTTGGCAAGACCAATGTTCTAGATGCTATTTATCATTTATCGTTTGGTAAAAGTTATTTTAACCCTATTGCGTCTCAAAATATTAAGCATGGTGAACAATTTTTTGTTGTAAATGGCGAATACGATAAGCTTGATAATTCTGAAAAAATTGTTGTTAGCTTAAAAAAGGGACAAAAAAAAGTAATAAAACGAAATGGTAAAGCCTATGAAAAATTTAGTGATCATATAGGTTTTTTGCCTCTTGTCATTATTTCTCCTGCTGATAGAGATTTAATTATTGAAGGCAGCTCAACACGTAGAAAATTTATTGATAGTGTTATTTCTCAAAGTGACAAAGCCTATCTTGAAGATGTTATAAATTATAACAAGATAGTTACTCAAAGAAATTCATTACTTAAATATTTTGCACTAAATAATACGTTTAATAAAGACACGCTTGAGGTTTATGATAGCCAACTACACACCTTTGGGCATCGTATTTTTGAAAAACGCCAAGCTTTTCTAGAAGTATTTGTTCCTATATTTAAAGCCAGATATAAAGCTATAAGTAGCGGAGATGAAACTGTTAATTTGCTATACAAAAGTGATTTACTAGAAAATACTTTAGAGGTACTTTTAAAAAACTGTATTAACAAAGACAAAGCTTTACAATACACAAGCGCAGGAACACACAAAGACGATTTAGAGTTTACAATAGAATCGCATCCTATCAAGAAATTTGGAAGTCAAGGACAACAAAAATCTTTTTTAATTGCTTTAAAATTAGCGCAGTTTGATTTTATTAAAACGCAAAGTGGTGTTAGTCCTATTCTTCTTCTGGATGATATTTTTGATAAACTTGATGAACAACGTGTATCTAAAATAATCAAGCTTGTAGATGATGAAAACTTTGGTCAATTGTTTATTAGCGATACACATGCTGACAGAACTGAAAAAGCTATAAAACAAGTGCATCAATCTTATGAAATATATAATTTATGAAACAGCTTATCATTATAGCTATATGCATTACCTTTATTACAAGTTGCAGTAAGCATGTAAAAAACTACATACCTAATATATCTGGTTACTGGGAAATTGAAAAAGTCACTCTACCTGATGGCACTGTAAAAGAGTATGCTTACAACAATACCATAGATTACCTAGAAATAACTGACAGCATAAATGGTATTAGAAAAAAACTAAAACCAACACTCAATAATACATTTGAGACATCAAATATTATTGAAAACTTTGAAATAAAAATAGAAAACGACAGCTTAAACTTATATTACAAAACACCTTTTGATACCTGGAAAGAAACCATTTTATTAGCTACAGAATCGCAATTAAAAGTGGTAAATAAAAACAAAGCTGTATTTGTATATAAACGTTTTGAACCAATAAAAATCACTAATTAAATTACCTTTAATCTTTTTTTAAATAAAACATGGCCAAACGTAACAACGAACACATATCTATATCTGATGCTTTAAAAGAATTTGTTGAAACCAACAAACTTGAACGCGGTTTAAACCGAATTAATGTTGCTGATGCCTGGAAAGATATGATGGGAAATGGAGTAAATAATTATACAACGGCAATTTCCCTAAAAGGAGATACTTTATATGTACAATTAAGCTCAAGTGTTTTACGTGAAGAATTAAGCTACGGCAAAGAAAAAATAATAAGCATGCTTAACGAGAATCTAGGAAAAGAACTTGTTAAAACACTTATTTTAAGATAAACCATTACACAACTATAAATCATAAAAAAAGCCTGTATTTCTACAGGCTTTTTTATTTATAATTACAAAGTTTATTCTTTAATTAACTTGATAACCTTTTCAGCATTACTAGATTTTACTTTCATAAAATACATACCAGAAGCAACACCAGTCAAGTCTAATTGTTGAGATTTGCTATTATTATTTAATTTGACTGTTTTAATAATACGACCATTAATATCATAAACACTAGCTTGAATTAAAGTTATGTTTCCTACATTATTTAATGTAAACATTCCATTAGAAGGATTCGGATACACTTTAATACTATTATCTAAAACATTATGCTCGGCTACAGATAACGGATAGTTACAGTTATAGATTGCTAGGTCATCAACAAACCAGCCAGTCACACCATTACAACCATCTGTACCAACTTCAAATCTAAATTGAATGGTTGCGTTTTCTACAACACCAATAGAAGATAAGTTAATAAAACTACGTCCCCAACTTCCAGACAATGAACCTTCATCAGCTCCTGTAAATGCTGCTTCACCTGCCATAGGATTATCATTACCTTGATTTTGCGGATTTATAAAACCATTATAACCATTTTGAGTAAATGCGCTTAATGGCAATAACGTCCATAAGCCGCCATTTAAACTATACTTAATATTTGCGCCATCCCAGTTAGATTCTGTTGCTATGTAGTGCATAAAGCTCATCTGAAAATCACCATCAGTGTAGTCAGGAATTGTAATTACAGGACTTTGCAAACGAATAATACCATTTTGAAAAGACGTACTACAATTTCCATTAACAGGATCTACTCCAAACATAGCTTGTCCTGCTCTATTATCTGGCAAACCTGTTACCACTTCCCATTCTCTAGATTCCCAAGTCAATACATTTTCCGGTAACTGTTCTACAGTCCATGTTCCGATACCACTTTCCCAATCTTCAAAAAATATAGCATTATCTGTTGCTGCATCACAAGGATCAGTTGTTGCTGCTAAAATAGGTTCATAATCACATGATGCTGGATCCATTCTCATTTCTACAGCCAATAAAGCATTTACTAGTTGGTTGTAATCTGATGCTGTTATTATTTCACCTGATAAACCTGCTGCTGTTTCACTTGTTGTTAGTCCTTCTAAATTTACACCTATTAAATCAGTACATGAAGCTTCTAGCGCATCTGCCAGGTTTAAAAAGTCACTTGTTGGAGTTAAGTACTCACTTTGAGCTCTCCAAAATATATGTGCTGCTTTAGTAAAACCTATTCCGGTTACTGTTTGCCCATTATATGTTCCTCCATCTACCAATAATGCATAGGCATGATTTGGTATTCCTGAGTTAATATGCACTCCACCACTATCAAAATCACCACAAGAATATTGTGTTTCGTCAGATACTTTCCCTGGATTTCCATAACAAGTAGGATTCCACATATCTCTCAAACCACTTCCTCCATTTATTGATGTGGCATCCTCTGCTATTATCCATCTATCAGTACTCCCACAAGCATCGGTACGAATACCTAAGTCTTCTTCAAAGTCATTAAAGTTATTTAGTATATCAATGGTTTCTCCCCATATATCTGAGTAAGATTCGTTTATTGCTCCAGATTGATATGCATAAATTAATCCGCTTGTATATTGCGTGTAAGCATGTCCCCATTCATGAGCAATAACGTCATCTGCAGCTGTGCCATCACAATATTCAGCAAAACTACCATTCCATCGTGCATTAGGGCATGAAAAGTTAGTACTATTGTTTAATGTTACCATTTGACCATCGGCACCATCAAAAGAAACATAACCAAATGCATTATTAAAAAAGTTATAAACATGCTCTGACGCAACCACTTCATTTTGTTGCCAAACTGATAAAGTACCAGGAAAAACATCACCTTCTTCCCACACGATGTTTCCTATACTAGATTCATGTACCACACGATCTATAGCATGAGCCATTCCTGTAAACTGCTCTACAAGTTCTCCTGTATGAGCGTTTATATATAAGAATTCACGAACATCTTTGTCATTTCTCACCTCAACTTCATATACTAAATATTGAGAGCCAAAGGTATTTTGAATTAATCCTTTTTGAAAAATAAACATATCTGTATTAAACACGAATGTAGAATATCCAGAATAGTTAATGCCTTGCTCTGCGACAGTTTGTAAGGATATAGCTTTTGCCTGACTACTAGTTAATGTTGGCTCTGTTTTTATTTTTTTATCAACAGCAATAACATTACCGTTTATAGCTGTAAGCGCATTTGATTTATTAAAGTGAAAACGCAATTGTCCTGAAAACACTGTCACACCTTGATGTTGTTGTTTTAAAACCACATGATTTAGCCCATGTTTATCTGTCTTAACTGGTAAGACTTTAAAAGCTTCACGAACTGTACTTAAACCAAATATTTCTTTATGGTTTTCAAGAAATGTTTGAACTTTTGCTTCCAATGAAGCGCCTGCAATCTCCATTGGTTTATCAGCTGGAAATCTAATAAATTCAATATCAGAAGCATTGTTTAGAGAAACGGTTGCATTAGTTTGTTTCTCAAAATCTCTTAATGCTTTTTGTTTGTCTTGAGCATTTACAAAAACACACAACACCAACGCAATAAAAGATAAAACTGTAGATTTTTTCATAATATTTTTTTTGGATTATGCGAATTTACCACATATAAACGAAAAAAGCCTAAAACATTAACATTTTAGGCTTTTTTCAATATTTATTTTTTAGGTCTCTAGAACATTTCTCTTCCAGAAAAATGGAATGCACCTTCTATTGCTGCATTTTCATCACTATCACTACCATGTACTGCGTTTTCTCCTATTGAAGCTGCATACAATTTACGTATAGTTCCTTCTGCTGCTTCTGCTGGATTTGTAGCACCTATTAAAGTTCTAAAATCTTCAACAGCATTGTCTTTTTCTAGAATAGCAGCAACTATAGGACCACGAGTCATATATTCTACTAATTCTCCAAAAAATGGACGCTCATTATGAATAGCATAAAATGTTTCTGCGTCTTTTTTTGTCATTTGAGTTAATTTCATTGCTACAATTCTAAAACCTGAAGCAGTAATTTTCTCTAAAATTGCGCCAATATGCCCTTTTTCAACTGCATCTGGCTTAAGCATTGTAAATGTTCTATTTGTTGCCATTTGTTTATTTTAATTTGCTGCAAAAGTACTATATTTCTTTATAAAAACAAGGCGATACATTTTTAAAAAATTGTATCTTCGCTTTCTATGACAAATGAAGACATCAACAGCATAAAACAGCTTTTAAAATCTCCAAAAAAAATTGTTATTGTGCCTCACAAAAACCCTGATGGAGATGCCATTGGATCTACATTAGGACTATATCTATATCTCTTAAAATTTAATCATCAAGCAACAATAATTGCTCCAAATGCGTATCCTGATTTTTTAAAATGGATGCCTCAAGAAAGTACTATTTTAAAGTATGATACCCAAACAGAAATGTGCGACAAACTAATTCATGAAGCCGAAATACTGTTTACGTTAGACTTTAATGCTCTAAATAGAACTGGAGATATGGAAACATCTTTAGCAACTAGTCACGGTACTAAAATAATGATTGATCATCATCAACAACCTGATGATTATGCATTGTACACTTACTCTGATGTTACCATGAGCTCAACATGCGAAATGGTTTACAATTTCATTGATATGCTTGGCGACAACACACTAATTGATGCAGACATTGCCACTTGTCTTTATACAGGAATAATGACAGATACGGGTTCTTTTAGGTTTTCATCTACCACAAGTAACACGCATAGAATTATTGCAAACCTTATAGATAAAGGTGCTGAAAACTCTGAAATTCATAACGCCATATATGACACCAACAGTTATGACAGGTTACAACTTTTAGGACGTGCCTTAAGCAACCTAAAAGTACTTAGCGATTATAAAACAGCTTACATAACACTTACTCAAGAAGAGCTAAACACCTTTAATTTTAAAAAAGGTGACACTGAAGGTTTTGTAAATTATGCCCTATCTCTAGATGGTATCATTTTTGCTGCCATTTTTATTGAAGACAAACAGAATGATATAATTAAAATATCATTACGCTCTAAAGGAGATTTCTCTGTAAATGAATTTTCAAGAGCTCATTTTCAAGGTGGCGGACATACTAATGCTGCTGGCGGAAAAAGCGATTTAAATATGAAAGCTACTGTTGATAAATTTATTAGTATATTACCTGACTATAAAAACACCCTAAATCATGCGTAACATTATAGTTATATGCGCCTTTTTGACTATAGTTTTAGCTTGCAAGTCTCCTGAAGCTAGGCGACCTATATCTGCTAAATCAGGATCTTTTATTGACAAGTCGGTTGCTAGAAACATAAAGCTAAACGAAAGCGAATATAAACGCATTGAAGAAATTATTAAAAACAATCCTCAAAACAACTATATAGCATCGCAAAATGGCTTTTGGTATTATTATAACACAAAAATTGCCGACACTACAAAAACACCTAGTTTTGGAGACATTATAAATTACACCTATAATGTAAAAACTTTAAGCGGTCAACTTGTTTATTCTAAAGATGAGATAAAAACTCAAAATTATGTTATGGATAAACAAGAGCTTTTTTCTGGACTTCGCGAAGGTCTAAAACTTATGAAAGCGGGAGAAACCGTTACATTTTTATTTCCATCACAAAAGGCTTATGGGTATTATGGCGATGAAAACAAAATAGGCACCAATGCACCACTCATGTGTGAGGTTACAGTAAACTCAATAAAAACAAGTGAATCAAATTAACAATCAAACAATAAACACATAAAAATGAAAATCTTAAAAAATAGTATCAAGCTTTTAGCACTTTCGTTACTTATAAGTTTTACGTCATGTAGTCAGCAAAAATACCCAGAATTAGAAGATGGGTTATATGCTGAATTTGTAACAAACAAAGGCACAATGGTAGCTAAATTATTTTATAAAGAAGTACCTGCTACTGTAGCAAATTTTGTCGCTCTTGCTGAAGGAACACATCCTATGACTGATGAAAAATTTAAAAACAAAAAATATTTCAACGGACTTACTTTCCATAGAGTTATGGATAAGTTCATGATACAAGGAGGAGATCCTGATGGAAACGGAATGGGCGGACCTGGATACAAATTCACAAGTGAGTTTGACGTTAACTTAAGACACGATAAACCAGGTATATTATCAATGGCTAACTCTGGTGGTTTAGACACTAACGGAAGTCAATTTTTTATCACTGAAGTTCCTTACCCAAGTTTAGATGCTTTTGATGCAAATGGAAATTTAAAGCCTTGCGAAAACCCAAGAGTAAGTTGTCATGGTGTTTTTGGAGAATTAGTTTTAGGGCTTGATGTACAAGATAGCATTTCAAATGTAGCAGTATCTAAAGATAGACAAACCTTAAATAAGCCTTTAGAAGATGTTGTTATGACAGAGGTAAACATCATAAGAAAAGGTGCTGATGCTAAAGCATTTGATGCTGCAAAAGTTTTTTCTGATGAATACCCAAATTTAGGTGATAAAATAGCAGCTATCAAAGAAGAAGCTGAAAAGAAAATTAAAGAAAGTGCTGCTGTAGCCGCAGATTCTTTTATAAAAAAATATGGTGATTTAGGAACTGTAAAACGTACTGAAACTGGTTTAGTAATGATTTTTACTGAAAAAGGCACTGATGAAAAACCTACATCTCAACAAAAAGCACTAATTGATTGCGCTGGTTACTTTGTAGATGGTCGCTTGTTTTACACCACAAAAAAAGACGTGGCTCAAGCTAATAACCAATATAATGAGCAGCAAGATAAAGCTGGAATGTACAAACCTTTTTCAATGCCTTATAACGAAACTGCACAGTTAGTACCTGGCTTTAGAGAATCTATGTTAAATATGAACATAGGTGATAAAGTAAAAGCTTTTATTCCGTCTTATTTAGGTTATGGTGATAGCGGTAGAGGACCTATTCCACCAAACACTAACCTTGTTTTTGATATAGAGCTTGTTGGCATAGATAAATAACAACACCTTATATAGATAAAAAAAAGCAGCTTTTAAAGCTGCTTTTTTTTGGGGTTATTTTTTAGGAATTTGTTTTAAAATCTCAAGAACAAACTTCCAATATTTTTGTGCTGAACTTATACTTGCTCGTTCATCTGGAGAGTGCGCTCCTTTTATAGTTGGCCCAAAACTTATCATATCCATATCTGGATAATTTTGCCCTAAAATACCACACTCTAAACCAGCGTGACAAGCAGCTACATGCGCTTTTTCTCCATTCATTTCTTCATATAAGGCATCGAGTACTTTAAGTATTGGCGAGTCCATATTTGGAGCCCAACCCGGATAGTCACCTGAAAACTCTACTTCACAACCAGTTAATTCAAACGTTGCGCGTAATGTATTAGCCAAATCCCATTTAGAACTTTCTACTGAAGAACGTGTTAAACATCCTATTTTTATCTCACCGTCTTTTACAATAACTCGTGCTATGTTATTTGATGTTTCTACCAAATCAGGAATATCTGCACTCATTCTATAAACACCATTTAGAGCAGCATAAAGTGCACGTGTAAGCCCTTCTTGAACACCTAAATCCATAATCATTTTTGGTGTTTCAGATTTTGAAACCTCTATTTCTAAATCTGGCTCCATAGTCTTTAACTCGGTTTTAATAACCTGAGCCATTTGAGCCATCTCCATAATAAAAGCATCTTCATGTATACTATCTATAGCTACAATGGCTTTACTTTCTCTAGGTATTGCATTACGAAGACTTCCTCCGTCTATTTCAGAAATACGTAATCCAAAATTCTCAAAACCATCAAACAATAAACGGTTCATTATTTTATTTGCATTTCCTAATCCTTCATGAATTTGCATTCCTGAATGTCCGCCTTGTAAACCTTTTACTGTTACAGTAAATCCTGTTTTAAACTCTGGAGTCTCTTCCTCTTTATAGCTACGTCTTGCTGTAACATCTACTCCACCAGCACAACCAACACCTATTTCGTCATCTTCTTCGGTATCAAGATTTAAAAGAATACCGCCTTCTAGCAAACCTCCTTTAAGTCCCATAGCACCTGTCATACCTGTTTCTTCATCAATGGTAAATAAAGCTTCTATTGCAGGATGTGCTATGTCTGTGCTTTCTAAAATAGCCATAATTGTCGCAACACCTAAACCATTATCTGCTCCAAGTGTAGTACCTTTTGCACGAACCCAATCTCCATCTACATACATTGCAATACCTTGTGTAGCAAAATCAAAATTGGTATCCGCATTTTTTTGATGTACCATATCTAAATGTGATTGCATAACCACAGTTGTTCGGTCTTCCATACCTGCGGTTGCTGGTTTCTTAATGATAACATTTCCTACTTCATCTTCTATAGTTTCTAGTCCTAGATTTTTACCAAAGTCTTTCATAAAAGCAATAATCTGTTCTTCTTTTTTAGAAGCTCTTGGCACAGCATTTAAATCGGCAAACTTATTCCAAAGTTGTTTTGGTTCTAATTCTCTTATTTCTGAATTCATTGTGTCTATTTTTTTACTTTCACAAAGGTAGTTATAACTCATAGAGTATTACAAACATTTCCTTATTTTTGAAAGATGCTGAAACACCCAAAACCTTATTTAGCGTTTGCTATAATTCCGCTATACGTTGTTGTAAAAGTACTTTCTAGATTCCCAGATTTTATAGAAACCTATTACAGCAACGGTATTTACCCTATTATTTCTAAAGCATTACGATACGTTTTTGGCTGGCTTCCATTTTCTTTTGGCGATATTTTTTATGCGATTGCCATCATTTACATTTTTAGATGGTTTATTATTAACAAGCAACGCTTGAGGAAAAATACAAAGCAGTGGTTTATTGATGTATTTTCTACCATTTCTGTTGTCTATTTTGCATTTCATGCGTTTTGGGCATTAAATTATTATAGAAAACCTCTTCATACTAATTTACATCTAGATGCAGATTACACCACAGAACAATTAGTTAATGTCTCAAAAAAACTAATAGAAAAATCTAATTCATTACAATTTGACATTGCAAAAAATGACACTTTAAAAGTGGTATTTCCCTATTCTAAAAGAGACATTTTAAATCTTGTCCCTAAAGGATATGATGTTTTAAAAGAAACGTATCCACATTTAGAATACAAACCCATTAGTATTAAAAAATCTCTATTTAGCTTACCGCTAACCTACATGGGTTTTAGCGGCTATTTAAACCCATTAACAAACGAAGCGCAAGTAGATGGTTTAATTCCGTCTTACAAATTTCCCACAACAGCTTCTCATGAAGTTGCTCACCAGCTTGGTTATGCTGCTGAAAATGAAGCTAACTTTATTGGGAGCTTGGCAGCTATGAATCATCCTGATACTTACTTTAAATATTCTGGTTACACGTTTGCTCTACGCCATTGCCTTAATGAAATTTATTTAAGAGATCCTGAATTATATATTTGTTTAGTAGAAAACATCAACATTGGTATTCTAAAAAACTACAAAGAAGTACAATTGTTTTGGGATAGCTACAAAAATCCAACTGAACCTTTATTTAAAAAAACCTACAATTCATACCTTCAAGCCAATAATCAAAAAGACGGCATGAAAAGCTATAGTTATGTGGTAGCACTTGTAGTGAATTACTTTGAAAACCACGACTTGTAAATGTTAAAAAGATAAAATCAAATTCTTGAACAATACATATTAACTATATTTAGACTTCAAATTTTCTAACCCATACCAAATGATAAAAAAGTATCTAGTTATCGTGATGGTTTTGTGTACTTTCTCTTTATCGGCACAAGACTATTTCCCTAAAAACGATGGTGTAAAAACAACCAATTCAAACTATACAGCATTTACAAATGCTAAAATTTACACTTCGCCAACACAAATTATTGAAAAAGGAACACTTCTTATAAAAGATGGCAAAGTAGTGGCTTCTGGCTCATCTGTTTCAATTCCAAAAAACACAGTGATAATTAATATTGAAGGTAAAACAATATATCCTTCATTTATTGATATCTATACCGATTTTGGTGTCAGCAAGCCTAATTCAGCTGCTAGTTCAAGAGCTCCTCAATACGACTCTAACCGTGAAGGCTACTACTGGAATGATCACATAAGACCCGAACAAAAGGCTATTGATCATTTCAACTTTAATGATAAAACTGCTGAAGATTTACGAAAAGCCGGCTTTGGTGTTGTTAACACTCACATTCCTGATGGTATTATTCAAGGAACAGGAAGCTTAATTGCCTTAATTCCTCAAGGAAGTGATGCTGACAGAATATTAGATAACAATTCAATACAATATTTATCATTAAGAAAAAGTGTGGCTTCAAGGCAAGCCTATCCTACATCATTAATGGGTACAATGGCACTTTTAAGACAAGTAAATTATGATGCTGATTGGTATGCAAAAGGCCTTGCTAAAACAACCGATCGCTCTTTAGAGGCATTTAACAAAAACAAATCCCTAGTACAAGTTATTCATGCTGGGAATAAAATGAATGCGCTCCGATTAGATAAACTAGGTGATGAATTTAACACACAATATGTTATTGTAGGTGGTGGCGATGAATACGAGCGCATAGATGCTATCAAGGCTACCAATGCTACATTTATTATCCCATTAGATTTCCCTGATGCTTATGATGTTGAAGATCCGCTTTTAGCTCAAGCTGCAAGTTTATCAGACTTACGTGAATGGAACCAAAAACCTGCAAACCCAAAATTTTTAGCAGAAAAAAACGTGCCATTTACATTAACACTACACGGACTTAAAGCTCCTAAAGATTTCATGCCTAACATTCAAAAGGCAATTGAATATGGTCTAGACAAAACCAAAGCTCTTGAGGCTCTAACAACTGTTCCTGCAAAAATACTAGGTAAAGAAAACACTTTAGGAACCCTTAAAAATGGCGCATACGCAAACTTTTTAATTACTTCGGGTGATGTTTTTGAAAAAGAAACAACGCTTTATGAAAACTGGGTAAAAGGAAAAAAACATGAAATTGCACCTATGAATACTACAGATATTCGTGGCGACTACAAACTGTCTATAGCTGGCACCGATTACGAACTTTCAATTTCTGGAGAGTTAAACAAGCTTAAATCTAGCATAAAAACAGACAACAACAATTTAGGTTCTAAAATAACGTACAATGATGATTGGGTAAACATTACATTCTCTAGTATTGATACTACAAAACAAGACTACATTAGGTTATCATCAAGAGTAACAGCTTCAAAAAACCTAAATGGTAAAGCTATTTTACCAAACGGAAATGAAACATCATTTTATGCCACAAAAATTGAAAAAGCTGATAAAACAAAAAATGACAATGATGATAAAAACAATAAAAAGAATGACGATGCTGTTAAACTATTTCCTGTAACGTATCCTAACGAAGCTTTTGGCTCTAAAACACTACCTCAACAAGAAGCTATTTTATTTAAAAACGCTACTGTTTGGACAAACGAAAACGAAGGCATTCTTAAGCAAACAGACGTTTTAATCAAAGATGGAAAAATTGCTAAAATAGGTACTAACTTATCTGCCGGCAATGCACAAGTAATTGATGCCACAGGAAAACACCTAACTGCTGGTATTATAGATGAGCATTCGCATATTGCTACTGATGCCGTAAATGAAGCTGGTCAAAACTCTTCAGCCGAAGTTACTATTGAAGATGTTGTAAACCCTGAAGACATTGATATTTATCGCAATTTAGCAGGTGGCGTTACATCAATCCAAATTCTACATGGATCAGCAAATCCTATTGGTGGTCGTTCGGCTATTATCAAACTAAAATGGGGAGAATCTGCCAACCAACTTATTTACAACAACACGCCAAAATTTATAAAATTTGCTTTGGGTGAAAATGTTAAACAATCTAATTGGGGCGATAATGCAAGAACCCGATTCCCACAAACAAGAATGGGTGTAGAACAAGTATATATCGATTATTTTACCAGAGCACAAGAATATGACGCTCTTAAAAAAAGCGGGAAACCATATCGTAAAGATTTAGAATTAGAAACACTCGCTGAAATTCTAAATAAAGAACGATTTATTTCTTGTCACTCCTATGTGCAAAGCGAAATAAATATGCTTATGAAAGTAGCAGAGAAATTCAATTTTAACATCAACACCTTTACACACATTTTAGAAGGCTACAAACTAGCAGATAAAATGAAAGCTCATGGCGTTGGCGGCTCAACATTTAGTGATTGGTGGGCATACAAATTTGAAGTTAACGATGCAATCCCTTACAATGCAGCAATCATGCACAATCAAGGTGTTACTGTTGCTATAAATAGTGACGATGCCGAAATGTCTAGACGTTTAAATCAAGAAGCTGCAAAAACTGTTAAATACGGAGGCATGACTGAAGAAGATGCTTGGAAATTTGTAACACTAAACCCTGCAAAACTTTTACATATTGATAACCGTGTTGGAAGTATTAAAATAGGTAAAGATGCCGATGTTGTTCTATGGTCTGACAATCCATTATCAATATACGCTAAAGCCGAAAAAACCATTATTGAAGGCGCTGTCTATTTTGATATAGAAAAAGATAAAGCCATGCGTGCTGATATGAAGAAAGAAAAGAACGAGCTTATTACTATGATGCTTCAAGCAAAAAATAAAGGCTTAAAAACACAACCAATTAAAAACAAAGAAAAGCACATATTACACTGTGACACTGTTGATCACCAAAACTAAAACACTATGAAAATTTTAAAACTATTTACTGTATTCGTTTTATTGTTGTGTGTATCAACAATAACAGCACAACAAACACCTGCATCAAAACAAGTGCAAGCTATAACTATTGAAGGCGCTACCGCGCACCTCGGAACTGGTGATGTTATTGAAAACTCATTAATCATGTTTGAAAACGGTAAGCTTACATTTGTTGGTAGTGCTATGGCAAAAATTGCAAGAAAAGGAACCATTATCAATGCTAAAGGCAAGCATATATATCCAGGTTTTATCATTCCTAACTCAACATTAGGTTTGGTAGAAATTGATGCCGTAAGAGCCACTCAAGACAACCGAGAAGTAGGGCAAATGAATCCTCACATCCGTAGTTTGATTGCTTACAACACCGAATCTAAAATCATAGAAAGTATGCGTCCTAATGGCGTTTTAGTGGGGCAAATCACACCGCAAGGCGGTCGTATTTCTGGCACATCATCAGTTGTGCAGTTTGATGCTTGGAACTGGGAAGACGCTTCAATAAAAACAGATGATGGCATTCATTTAAACTGGCCAAATCCTTATTCAAAAGGCCGCTGGTGGCTTGGAGAACCAGCAACATTAAAGCCTAATGATAATTACGGAAAACAAGTTGAAGCACTAACATCTTACATTACCCAAAGCAAAGCTTATAATAACGGAGATAATAACACAAAACACCTTCCTTTTAATGCTTTGAAACCTATTTTTACAGGAAGTAAAACGCTATATATTCATGCTGATGATGAGAAAAGCATAACAGACGCTATTATGTTTGCCAAAGATACAGGTGTAAAAAACACAGTTATAATTGGCGGATACGAAGCTTACAAAGTAACCGATTTACTAAAACAGCATAACATTGCTGTTATATTGAACCGCGTACATAGTCGACCTAATACTGATGATGAAGACTATGACCTACCTTTTAAAGCTGCAAAACTATTAGTAGACAAAGGTATTCTGGTTGCTCTACAAGCAAACGGTGATATGGAACGTATGAACTCAAGAAACTTGCCTTTTTATGCTGGAACTTGCGCAGCTTACGGACTTGATAAAGAAGAAGCTCTAAAACTTATCACCTCTAATACAGCAAAAATATTAGGCGTTGATGAGATTTGTGGTTCACTAGAAGTAGGTAAAGATGCTACACTATTCATTAGTGAAGGTGATGCTCTTGATATGCGAACCAACCAGTTAATAAAAGCTTTTATTCAAGGACGCGATATAAGTTTAGAAACTCACCAAACCGAACTTTGGCAACGTTATTCAAATAAATACAAAAATCAATAATATAAAAAGCGGGTCTGATAGACTCGCTTTTTTTTAAATTATAGTTTAAGCAAAAACCTTACTTTTGCTATTCATTATGACAAAGCAAATTACTAGCGTTCAAAACGCTTTTATAAAAGACCTATTCCAACTCAAGGAAAAATCTCGAGCTCGTAAAAAAACGGGAAACTTTTTAATTGAAGGTAAGCGCGAGTTATCATTAGCTATAAAAGGAGACTATACTATTGAAACGGTTTTATTTTATTCTGAGTTAATTTCTGAATCAGAATTGAAAAGTCTAATAGGTACATCATACAATATCATAGAAATATCTAAAGAGGTCTATCAAAAACTAGCACATCGAGACACTACCGAAGGCGTTCTTGCTGTTGCAAAGTCAAAACAACACAACCTGAACGATATTCAGTTAAGCTCTAAAAACCCACTAATTTTAGTCGCTGAAGCCCCTGAAAAACCAGGCAATATAGGTGCTATTTTACGCACTGCCGATGCTGCTAATGTTGACGCTGTTATAATCGCTAATCCTAAAACCGATTTGTACAACCCCAATATTATTCGTTCTAGCGTGGGTTGTGTGTTTACAAAACCTATTGCCACAGGAACCACAACGCAAATTATAACCTACCTAAAAGCTAACAGCATACATATTTACTGTGCAGCATTACAGGCTTCTGTAAACTACCACACACAAGACTACACAAAGCCTACAGCCATTGTTGTTGGCACTGAAGCTACAGGCTTAAGTGATGAATGGCTTACTGCTTCTACCCAAAATATCATTATCCCTATGCAAGGCGAAATAGACTCTATGAATGTCTCTGTTGCTGCAGGAATACTTATTTTTGAAACAAAACGACAACGCAATTTTAAATGACAGCTACTACGCTTTTCTACATCATCATAGCTATTATTATTATCAACTTTATTGTTGACAAGGTTTTAGATACCCTCAACGCAAAGCATTTTAATGATACAATTCCTGAAACCTTAAAAGATGTTTATGACGAAGCTGATTATAAAAAATCACAAGCTTACAAAACAACAAATTATAAGTTTGGTGTTATTACAAGCTCCTTTTCGCTTCTGCTTACATTGGTTTTTTTAGTGTTTGACGGTTTTGAATACATTGACAATATAGCAAGAGAATTTAGTGACAACACGATAGTTATAGCGTTAGTTTTCTTTGGCATTATTATGATAGGCAGTGACATCATCACAACGCCATTTTCTTATTATAAAACCTTTGTTATAGAAGAACGTTTTGGATTTAATAAAACTACCAAACAAACATTCTTCTTAGATAAGATAAAAAGCTGGGTAATGATGGCTATAGTTGGTGGCGGCATTTTAGCCTTAATCATCTGGTTTTATCAAGCTACAAAAACAAACTTCTGGCTTTATACTTGGGCTTTAGTAACTGCTTTTACAGTGTTTATGAATATGTTTTACTCTAAATTAATAGTACCTATATTCAACAAACAAACACCTCTTGAACCTGGTACATTACGTGATAAAATATCAGCTTACGCAAATACCGTTGGCTTTAAACTAGATAAAATATTTGTAATTGATGGTT
Organism: Corallibacter sp.; assembly: GCF_048381695.1. Taxonomy (NCBI): domain Bacteria; kingdom Pseudomonadati; phylum Bacteroidota; class Flavobacteriia; order Flavobacteriales; family Flavobacteriaceae; genus Corallibacter; species Corallibacter sp. Next base: position 105,547 of record NZ_JBLXHI010000006.1, read on the forward strand.
CTAAACGTAGTACAAAAGCCAATGCTTATTTCTCTGGGTTTGGCAGCGAAAAACGTGTTACACTTTATGATACCTTAATCAATGATTTAGATGATGATGAAATTGTGGCTGTATTAGCGCATGAAGTTGGACATTACAAAAAGAAACACATTATTTTCAACCTTGTTGCCTCGGTTATCTTAACAGGTATTACACTGTACATCCTTTCAATTTTTATTTCAAACCCTATACTATCACAAGCCATTGGTGTAAAAACACCGAGCTTTCACATTGGTTTAATAGCTTTTGGAATGCTGTATGCACCGATTTCTGAAATCACAGGTTTAATTATGAACTGGTTCTCAAGAAAATTTGAATACCAAGCTGATGATTATGCAAAGTACACTTACAAAGCTCAACCGCTAATTTCTGCCTTAAAAAAACTATCTAAAAACAGCTTAAGCAACCTTACACCACATCCTGCTTATGTTTTTATGCACTACTCACATCCTTCATTATTAAAGCGAGTTCAAAACTTAAAGAAGTAAACCATTTGAAAAAAACGGTTCAAATACAATTCAAAGAAAAACACTTCATAAATAAGTTAGGTAATATTTTAAGTATCGTGTTGTTTTTAGTTTTAATCTACTACTTGGTATCAGCTAGCTTTTATAGATTAAATTTCAGCGAAAATGCAATTTTTATTTTTCTACTACTACTTGCATTTGTCATCTCTGGTTCTTTAGCTTATTACAGAACCTATGACACAGCCACTATTGACTTTATAAACGAAGGAATTATTATACAGGCTAAAATTGGCTTTATCCCAATAAAATATGAAGACATAACGTTTTTTAAAAGCTATGGCATTATATATTACGATGAAAACACAGTTGAGTTTTTAATAGAAACTAAAAATTCAAATACTTACAAAATAAAATCGCATCCTGACATTTATGAGAGCCTAATAAGTGTTTTTCCTGATAAAAATGGAAAGTATTTGCTATAAAAGTCCTATAAAAACCAAAACAAACTATTGCTCATTAAGTTTCTTTATCTTATTTTAGTTATATGACAGAAATTGATATAGAAAAAGAGAACGCTGCCATTGCCAAAGCCTACAAAGAGCTCCTTAGAGTAAGTTATAGAACCCTTTCTGATGACGACAAAAAACTAATAAGAAAAGCCTTTGAAGTCGCTTTAGATGCACACAGCGAACAACGAAGAAAATCTGGAGAAGCTTACATCTTCCATCCTATTGCTGTGGCTAAAATTGTAGCTCAAGAAATTGGACTTGACGCAACATCTATTGCCGCTGCATTACTACACGATGTTGTTGAAGACAACGAAAACTACGCTATTTCTGACATTGAACAACTTTTTGGTGAAACTGTAGCTCGTATTGTTGATGGACTTACAAAAATTTCCTCTCTAAACAAATCTACCGATGTTTCTCTACAAGCAGAAAATTTTAGAAAAATGCTGCTTACACTCAATGATGATGTAAGAGTTATTATCATAAAAATTGCTGACAGGTTGCACAACATGCAAACTATGGATTCTATGCGTGCTGACAAACAAGTGAAAATCGCATCTGAAACCCTATACATTTATGCTCCATTAGCTCATAGAATAGGTTTATATAATATAAAAACCGAACTAGAAGATTTAGGCCTAAAATATACAGAACCTGAAGTATACAATGACATTCTAACAAAAATTAAAGAAAGTAAAGAAGAACAAGATGCTTATATAAAAGAGTTTAGTGATGTTATCAGAACGTCTCTAGATAAAGAAAGGCTTAATTACGAAATCAAAGGGCGTCCAAAATCTATATTTTCTATACGCAGAAAAATGCTTAATCAAGGCGTTACCTTTGATGAAGTATATGACAAGTTTGCGGTAAGAATTATTTACAACAGTGATCTTGATAATGAAAAGTTCCTAGCTTGGAAAATTTACTCTATCGTTACAGATCATTTTAGACCAAACCCTACAAGACTTCGTGATTGGATATCCTCACCAAAATCAACAGGTTACGAAGCTCTTCATATTACCGTTGTAGGCCCTAAAGGACGCTGGGTAGAAGTACAAATTCGTAGTGAACGCATGAATGAAATTGCAGAAAAAGGCTATGCAGCACACTACAAATATAAAGAAGGTAATGACAATGACGACAGTTTAGACTCATGGATATCAAGACTTCAAGAAGCTTTAGAAAGCCCTGAAACTAATGCTGTAGACTTTGTAGAGCAGTTCAAACTAAATCTTTACTCTAAAGAAATTTTTGTTTTCACCCCAAAAGGCGATTTAAAATCATTACCTAAAGGCGCAACACCTCTTGATTTTGCTTTTAGTATTCATACTGAAATTGGTATGAAAACTCGTGGCGCTAAAGTAAACGGCAAACTAGTCCCTTTAAGCCATACCCTAAAAAGCGGTGACCGTGTTGATGTGTTAACCTCTGAAAGCGCAAAACCTAACCCTAACTGGCTAGATTATGCCACAACAGCACGTGCTAGAAGCAAAATTAAATCAGCTCTTAAAGAAGATAAAAAAGAAATTGCTGAAGACGGAAAAGAAATTTTACGCCGTAAACTAAAACAGCTCAAAATAAATTTAGATGAAAAATCTATAAACCAACTCGTTAATCATTTTAAACTAAAAACCAGTTTAGACTTATTTTATCGTGTTGGTGTCGGCACAATAGACAATGCCATGCTTAAAGACTTTGCCTCATCCAGAAGCAATGCCTTTATGAGCTACTTAAAAAACAAAATCTCTAGAAAACCTTCCATTCCAAAAGAAGAACTAGAAAAAGATGAAATAACATCAAAATATGATCAATTAGTTTTTGGTAAAGAAGAAGAAAAATTAGATTACAAATTTGCAAATTGCTGCAATCCAATTCCAGGAGATCCTGTATTCGGTTTCCTTACCATAAACGATGGGCTAAAAGTGCATAAAAAAAACTGCCCTAACGCTGTAAGTTTACAATCAAACTATGCATACAGAATCATGACTGCAAAATGGATTGATTCTTCACAACAAGAATTTGCAACACAAATAAAACTCTCTGGTATAGATAATTTAGGACTCGTAAACAACATTACACAAGTCATTTCATCAAACATGCATGTCAACATGAAAAGCATCAGTTTTGAAAGTGATGATGGTGTTTTCTCTGGTAAAATTAACGTAGTTGTACAAAACAATACCATGTTAAAAAAGCTTATGGATAACCTAAAAAAAATTAATGGTATAGATAAAGTATACAGAGTTTAAAAATAAGTGTAAATTTGCATTGAAATTATGAGTGTAAAAACAGATATAAAAAACCAGGAAATTGTTAAAAATGTCTTTACAGCCTACTTAGAGGAAAAAGGACATAGAAAAACACCAGAACGCTACGCTATTCTTCAAGAAATTTATGATAGTGAGGAGCATTTTGATATAGAATCATTATACCTCAACATGAAAAACAAAAAGTATCGCGTTAGTAGAGCCACACTTTACAATACTATAGAACTACTTTTAGAGTGCGGATTAGTTAGGAAACATCAGTTTGGTCAAAATCAAGCTCATTATGAGAAATCTTACTTTGACAAACAACACGACCATGTAATTCTAACTGATACTGGTGAAGTGATAGAATTTTGCGACCCTCGTATACAATCTATCAAAAAAACAATTGAAGAAGTTTTTGATATTGAAATCACAAACCACTCACTTTACTTTTACGGCAACAAAAAAACAACTAAATAACATATTTTATAATGGCAGTAGATTTACTACTAGGATTACAATGGGGAGACGAAGGCAAAGGAAAAATTGTTGATGTTCTTACCTCCAAATACAACATTATTGCTAGATTTCAAGGTGGGCCTAACGCTGGTCACACACTAGTATTTAATGGTAAAAAACACGTTTTACATACCATTCCTTCAGGAATTTTTCATGACGATGCAGTCAATTTAGTAGGAAATGGTGTTGTTATAGATCCTGTCATTTTCAAAAAAGAACTAGACAACCTAGAAGCACAAGGCGTTGATTACAAAAAAAACCTTTTTATCTCTAGAAAAGCGCACATCATACTACCTACACACCGCTTACTAGACGCTGCTAGTGAGGCTTCAAAAGGAAAAGCAAAAATTGGTTCAACTCTAAAAGGTATCGGACCAACTTACATGGATAAAACCGGAAGAAACGGTATTCGTGTAGGTGATTTAGAATTAGCTGACTGGAAAGAAAAATACCGCGCTCTTGCAGACAAACATGAATCCATGATTGCGTTCTATGATGTAGATGTACAGTATGATTTAGCCGAGTTAGAGAAAGAATTCTTTGAAGCTGTTAAAGTCTTAAAATCATTAAAACTTATAGACTCTGAAGAATATATCTTTCAAGCTCAAAAAGACAAAAAAACCATTTTGGCTGAAGGCGCTCAGGGCTCATTATTAGATATAGACTTCGGTACATACCCATTTGTAACATCAAGCAATACAACAGCAGCCGGAGCATGCACAGGTTTAGGTATTGCTCCAAACAGAATTGGTGATGTTTTTGGTATTTTCAAAGCATACACAACACGTGTTGGTTCTGGGCCATTCCCAACAGAATTATTTGACGAAGATGGTGCTACTATGGCAAAAGTTGGTCACGAATTTGGAGCAACAACAGGACGTCCACGTCGTTGTGGTTGGTTAGATTTAGTAGCTTTAAAATATGCTTGCCAAGTAAATGGTGTTACACAATTAATGATGATGAAAGCTGATGTACTTTCTGGTTTCAAAACCCTAAAAGTATGTACAGCCTACAAATACAAAGGTGAAACTATCACACATTTACCATACAACATCGAGCCTGAAAATGTAGAACCAATTTACACTGATTTTAAAGGCTGGTCAGAAGATCTTACAGAAATGTCTGATGCTTCAAAAATGCCTAAAGAATTAAATGATTATATCGCATTTTTAGAAAAAGAACTTGAAACTCCTATCACTATAGTATCTGTTGGCCCTGATAGAAAACAAACTATTTTTAGGTAGTTCTACTATTATAGCATCCCAACAACGATTGGGATCACATAATTACAATATAACACAAACCCTGTCATAATATTTTCATGACAGGGTTTGTCTATATAAGCCCTAAATACAACATCTCACAACCCTAATCTTGTTCACTTAAATAAACTTTAAAACAAAATCATATAATACATTATTTGATTTATATCCAACAAAAATTTGCATGAAACTCCTAGAAAATCAATTGTATTTCTCTAAAACTTAAACAGCTCCTTAACAACAATCGCATAAGCTTTTCTATTAAAAAAATCATAATCCACAATCAAAGATTATTATAATCATTATTTTTGCTGAAAATCAACATCTATTGAAACAGTTACGCATATACAGTATTCTTTGTTTGATATGGTTCACAACCATGACTAATGCACAAGAACAAAAACGCATTGAGGTAAAATATTCAGGATTTTTAGAATTTAATGATGCTAAAAACCCAGGAATAAAAACCATGACAAGAGATGATTCTGGTCAAATTCACGTGGTGCATGAAGGCGTAGACATGTGGTGCGATCAAGCCCTACTCTACACAAACGAAGACTTTATTGAAGCATACGGCAATGTAAGTATGAAACAAGGAGATACCATAAACATGACCGCAAAGTATGCTGAATATAGCGGAAAAACGCAATTAGCATTTACAAGTGGTGATGTTGTTTTAACAGAACCCAACTCAACTTTAACCACTGACACGCTCTACTTTGACCGTGTCAAGCAACAATCTTTCTACAAAAGTGGTGGCCGTGTAGTTAGAGATTCTTCTGGAACGATAACAAGTACCATAGGACGTTACTACATGGATGCTAAAAAATACCAATTCGTAAATGATGTTGTACTTGTGCACCCAGATTATAGAATAAACACCAACCAATTAGATTTTTATTCAGAAAGCGGTTATGCATATTTATATGGCCCTTCTACAATCACCACAGACGAGAGCACAACCTACTGCGAGCGAGGCTTCTATGATACCGAAAACAAAATAGGTTATGGCATCAAGAAAACACGCATAGATTATGACAACCGCATCTTTGAGGGAGATAGTATGTACTTTGACAATAACCGAAGTTTTGCTTCGGCCACAAACAATATTAAAGTAACAGACACAGCTAATAATAGTGTCATAAAAGGACATTATGCTGAAGTTTATAAAGAACGAGATTCTGTTTTTATTACTAAGCGCGCCCTCGCAATTACCGTACAAGAAAAAGACTCCATCTATATGCATGCTGATACACTTATGGTTACAGGAAAACCTGAACACCGTATCACAAGAGCTTTTAGAAATGTAAAAATGTATAAATCTGACATGAGCGGCAAAGCAGATTCTGTGCATGTAGATCACTTAAACGGTTTAACACAAATGATTAATCTAGCTCGATTATCATCCAATGACCCTTTTGCTCAAAAAAGAACACCGGTATTATGGAATTTACAAAACCAAATGACTGGAGACACCATTCATATAAAATCTAATCCTGAAACAGAAAAAATTGATTCCCTTTTTGTTTTTGAAAATGCATTTATAGTTAGTAGAGATACCATTAGTGAAGATGGCTACAATCAAGTAAAAGGTCAAAGTCTTACAGGCTTGTTTGATGACCAAAATAATTTAAACCAGGTTGATATCATCAAAAATGCCGAATCTATTTTTTATGCTCGTAATGATGAGCAAGAACTATTTGGTATAGACAAAGCAAAATCAGGAAGTATTACTATATTTTTTGAAGAAGGAGAAATAGATCAATATAACAGATATAAAGAAGCCGAAGCAAAAACATATCCAGAATCTGAACTTCCTAAAAACGCTAGAAAGCTACGTGGCTTTGTTTGGCGAGAAGAAGAACGACCTAAAAGTATAGAAGACTTATTTAGTGATGACCCACCTCTAAACCTTCCTACCATAAAAGGGCTAGACGACTATGTTCCTCAAGAAGAATTCTTTGACAAGGCTATGATAGAGCGTATTGATCAAGCTGAAAAAGATGAAGAAGAAAAGGAAGACAAAAAACAGCAACAGGACTTAAAAGAAAAGAAAAAGAAAGCTTATAAAGTTTCTAGAAACCTCCCTAAAGAGATTCAAGAACAACGCATTCAAGAAGATTCTTTAAAAAATTCTGGTGTATTAGTAAATCCCCCAAAACAAGCTCCTAAAAAACAAGGAGACAATTAATTACAATGACATCAGATTTTTTCACATACCAAGCGCAAACATCAGAAAATCCTCTTGCTATGGAAGTCTCTCACGCAAACGGATCTTATATTTACGACAGTAAAAACAAAGCTTATTTAGATTTTGTTGCTGGTGTGTCTGCATGCACATTAGGCCATAAACACCCTAAAGTTGTTTCGGCTATAAAAGAGCAACTAGACCGCTATTTACATGTCATGGTATATGGTGAATACATACAAGAGCCTGCTGTAAACCTAGCCAAGTTATTAGCTAAACACCTACCAGAATCATTAAATAAAACCTACTTAACAAACTCTGGCACAGAAGCTATTGAAGGCGCTTTAAAGCTTGCAAAAAGAGCTACAGGTCGCTCTCAAATCATTGCCGCAAAGCATGCCTATCATGGCAATACTATGGGCTCTATGAGTATTATGGGCTTTGAAGAACGAAAACAAGCTTTTAGACCTCTTTTGCCTGATGTCTCTTTTATTACTTTCAATGATAATAGTGATTTAACAAACATCACTACAAAAACAGCTTGTGTTATTTTAGAAACCATACAAGGTGGAGCAGGTTTTATAGAACCAAAAAACAACTACCTTGAAAATGTTAGAAAACGCTGTGACCAAGTTGGTGCGCTATTAATTTTAGATGAAATTCAACCAGGCGTAGGAAGAACAGGCAAGCTTTTTGGTTTTGAAAACTACAACTGCATACCAGATATTTTAGTTTCAGGTAAAGGACTTGGAGGCGGCATGCCTATTGGTGCATTTACAGCATCTACAAAACTTATGGACTTACTACAAGACAATCCAAAGTTTGGTCATATAACAACCTTTGGCGGACATCCTGTTATTGCTGCTGCGGCTTATGCTACACTAAAAGAAGTTGTTGAAAGTGATTTAATGCAACAAGCTATTGAGAAAGAAGCTTTAGTACGAAAACACCTTATACATCCATTGATTACAGAAATACGAGGAAAAGGATTAATGCTTGCTGCCTTAACTCCTTCAGCTGATATAACCAACAACGTGGTATTAAAAGCTCAAGACAACGGATTGATTCTTTTTTGGCTTCTTTTTGAACCTAAAGCCATACGAATAACGCCACCGCTAACCATTTCAAACGAAGAACTTATAGAAGGCTGCAAAATCATTACCGATATATTAGACACGCTTTAAGCTATTTTTAAACCAAAAACCACTGAAAATCAACAAACAACACCCTAACACATCAAACCTGTTGATTACTTTGTTAAAAACATTTGCCGTAATCGCTGTTTTTAACTCATTTAGAACACTAAATTTAGTACGTAAACCATACAAATGTGCTTATGGAGTTTAGTCCTAACGACAACAACAACTTACCACTTACTAAATTTGAGTCAATGCTAAAAACAAATAATGTTTTGTTTTTTGACTCTGAAGAATTTGAGAACATAATTCATCACTACCTTACACAAGGCAAAGTAGCTTTAGCTAAAAAAGCCATTAAATTAGGATTAGAACAACATCCTACATCAACTAATTTAAAATTGTTTCAGGTAGAAGTTCTTGTGTTTGAAAACAAATTAAATCAAGCTGATAAAATACTTAACAGCTTACATGATTTAGAACCTCAAAACGAAGAAATATACATTCAAAAGGCTAATATTCTATCTAAAAAAGATGACCATGAAAAGGCTATAAACGTCTTAAAAAAATCATTAGAACTTACTGAAGATGTGTCTGATATTTATTCTCTAATTGGTATGGAATACTTGTTTCTAGATAAGTTTGAAGATGCTAAATCATATTTCATGAAGTGTTTAGAAACTGATTTAGAAGACTATTCAGCACTTTACAACATGATGTATTGCTTTGATTTTCTAGAACAAACCGAAGAAGCCATAGAATACCTAAATGCATACCTTAACAACAACCCATATTGTGAAGTTGCTTGGCACCAATTAGGAAAACAATATTACGACTTACAAGATTATAAAAAAGCACTAGCAGCTTTTGATTTTGCAATTATTTCTGATGACACGTTTATTGGTGCTTATATAGAAAAGGGAAAAGTATTAGAAAAGCTAAAAAAATATCAAGAAGCGATTGAAAATTATTCTATCACTCTAAAACTTGATGACCCAACATCTTTTGCTCTTTTACGTATTGGCTCATGTTATGAGAAATTAGGAAATCAAGAATTAGCCGTTCAATATTACTACAAAACAGTACACGAAGACCCTTTATTAGATAAAGGTTGGATCGCCATAACAAAATTCTACACCAAACAACGTAATTTTCAAAAATCACTTTACTACATTAATAAAGCAATTAATATAGATGCAGAAAATGTAACTTACTGGAAATTATACGCTAAAATAAACCAACGTTTAAACTTTCTAGAAGAAGCTGAACGAGGCTTTAAAAAAGCATTAGAACTTGGCAACTATGAGATTGACACTTGGCTAACCAGAGGTGATATTTTATTACAGTTAGGTGAAACCGAAGCCGCAGTATATAATTTTTTACAAGCTTCTGAATTTTATCCTGAAAATGCAGAAATAGAATACCGATTGGCTGGATTATACTATACGCTAAACGAAACAGAGAAAGGCTCATTTCATTTAAAAAACGGCCTACATTTTAACCCTGAATATGCTTTTATTCTAAAAGAACTTTTCCCAAAAGTTTATAACAAACAACAAGTTAAATCCTTATTAAAAACAGATTAATAAGTCTAATCGTCTAACTAAAAATACATACCTTTGATTTTCTTAAAAATCAAACTATGCAACGACGCTTTTTAGACTATACAATCATCACACTAAAAGGTTTAGCTATGGGTGCTGCCGATGCCGTTCCTGGAGTTTCTGGTGGTACTATTGCTTTTATATCTGGTATTTATGAAGAGCTCATTGCGACTATAAGTAATATAAACTTATCTCTTTTTAAAACCTTAAAACAAGAAGGTTTTGGTGCTTTTTGGAAAGCAGCAAATGGTAATTTTATCACTGCGCTTTTAATAGGTATAGTTATAAGTTTTGTGTCGTTTATGCGACTAGCTAAATACTTAATAGAATATCATCCTGTTTTAATCTGGTCATTCTTTTTTGGACTAATTGTAGCCAGCATTTATTTTGTTGGAAAACAAATACAAAAATGGAATTTAACCACTTTTTTAGGTATTATTTCTGGAGCCGTTTTAGCTTATTACATTACAACCATTCCTGCTTCTCCTGTAAATAACAGCCCTTATTTTTTATTTTTTGCTGGAGCTGTTGCTATTTGCGCCATGATTTTACCTGGTATTTCAGGATCGTTCATCTTGCTTATTCTTGGAGCATATAAAACGTTGAGCAATGCCTTTCATGACTTTGATTTAAAAAAAATATTCATATTTGCTTTAGGTGCTCTTGTAGGTTTGTTAAGCTTTAGCCATATTTTAAAATGGTTATTTAAAAAGTATCACAACCTGACATTAGCGTTACTTACAGGGTTTATTATTGGGTCACTAAACAAAGTTTGGCCTTGGAAAAAAACCATATCAGTTATGGTTGAAGAAACAGGAGAAATAGTTCCGTTTTCTAAAGTTTCAGAATTTGCAACACTATCTGTACAACAAATACAAAGTAATGATTTTGAAACCTATAAAACTATTTTAGAAAAAAGCATATCACCTATTCACTATTCTGAATTAAATAAATACGCTGCTCAAGATCAATTAGTACCAGCTATAATATTAATGATTACCGGATTTTTAACTATTTTTATATTAGAACGCCTAGGTAAAAGAAACCGATAATGCAAAGTACTAGAACACTAACAGACAAAATCTTTTTAGTATTAAAAGGATTAGGAATGGGAGCTGCCAATAAAGTTCCTGGTGTATCTGGTGGTGTTGTAGCATTTGTTGCTGGCTTTTATGAAGAATTTATCTACTCGCTTCAAAAAGTAAATGGTAAAGCCTTTAAGCTACTTATAAACGGAAGATTTAAAAGCTTTTTCAGATATATTAATGGAAGATTTTTAAGCCTGTTATTTTTTGGGATGCTTATAAGTTATTTCAGCGTTTCAAAAATATTAGATTATTTAATTATTCATTACGAGCTCTATGTTTGGAGTGTGTTTTTTGGAATGATTATAGGCTCTATTTATTACATAAGCAAAGATTTTAAAAGCTGGAATTACAAAACAGGCTTATCTTTAATTATTGGTATTGTTATAGGATTAAGCATAAGTTTTTTAGACCCAGCAAAAGAAAATGATAACCTTTGGTTTGTTTTCTTCTGTGGTATAATAAGTGTTTCGGGGATGACATTACCTGGTTTTTCAGGGTCTTTCATACTTATTTTATTAGGAAATTACGTACTACTACTCGTAGACTCCGTAAATGCTTTGTATGATACATTTGCCAATATTTTAAGTTGGGATTTCAGCTTCACAAAAGATCCTGAACGCATAAGAATGCTAAAAGTTCTGGCCGTATTTACATTAGGTTCTATTGCCGGATTAGTAACCTTTTCTCATTTATTAAATTACATTTTAAAACATTACAAAAACATAACAACGGCTTCAATTATTGGGTTTATTATTGGCTCACTTGGTGTTGTTTGGCCGTGGAAAAAAACTATTTATAAATTATCTAATTCTGGAACAATAATTCTAGACTCTTCTGGAAAAAAAATTATTGAAAATTACCAACGTTTCATTCCAGATTTACATACCGAAACTTACTATGCTGTTGGTTATATTCTTTTAGGAATAATTATTGTTTTAGCATTAGAAATTTACGGACAAAAAACACGAAAAGTTCATGACTGATTTTGGATTATTAGGAAAAAACATATCGTATTCCTTTTCTGAAAGCTATTTTAAAATAAAATTTGAAGACGAAAACATTAAAGACACCTTTTATAAAAATTTTGATATAAAATCGATTGCAGAATTTCCTTCTATATTAAAAAACAACGCTAATTTAAAAGGGCTTAATGTTACCATTCCTTATAAAGAAGCCGTTATTCCATTTTTGGATAAAATAGATAAAAAAGCTGAAAAAATAGGCGCTGTAAACACTATAAAAATCACTAAAAAAGGAAAATTAAAAGGCTATAACACCGATTTTTATGGGTTTAAAAAATCATTAAAACCATTTTTAAAATCGCATCACAAACGTGCTTTAATATTAGGCACAGGTGGCGCCAGTAAAGCTGTTGCTTTTAGCTTAAAAAGACTTGATATTCCTTACACATTTGTATCTCGAGAAGCCTCTAAAAAGAAAGCACCTCTAACCTACAATAGCCTTACTGAAGATATTTTAAGTACACATGAAATAATAATAAACTGTACACCATTAGGAACCTTTCCAGACATAAATCATTGTCCTAACATACCTTATAAGGCAATCACAGAAAAACACATCCTTTTTGATTTAATTTACAACCCTGAAGAAACCTTATTTCTAAAAAAAGGAAAACAGCAAAAGGCCACAACAATAAACGGTTACGAAATGCTAAAACTACAAGCCGAAAAATCTTGGAAAATCTGGAATTCTTAAACCCGTATTTTTAAAATCTATTAAAAAACTAGGAACCCTTTGTAAATATTTAACTTGTTAGTATCTTTAACGCTAAAGCGAATTTAAGAACCTTAAACTTTTTTAAGATGTCAGAGCAAGATAACCTGCAAGAAGCAGATGGAAACAAAGAGCAAGAAACTGTAAATGATACAGCACAAACGCCACAACCTGAAGCACCTCAAGATGATGATGCTGTTATAAATGAAATAGACGAATCTAACGCTGAAGATGCAGAAGATGAAGGTTCTAAAGACCGTCATACTATTGAAGAAAAAGAGTATGAAAAAATGTCTATGGAAGACCTTGTTGAAGAACTTGATAAGCTTGTAAAAAACGAAAAGGTTCAAGCTATAAAAACTCATGTTGAAAACATACGCACAGAATTCAAATCAAAATTCAATGCCTTTCTTGATGAGAAAAAAGAAGAATTTTTAAATGAAGGAGGCAACGAAATTGATTTTTACTTCTCAAGCCCGTTACAAAAACGCTTTAAAGACACATACAAAGACTATAGAAGTAAGCTTAATGCTCATTACAACAACATACAATCTAGTCTAAAAAACAACCTTTCTGAACGTCTTGAGATTATTGAAGAAATAAAAGGATTGATTAATGTAGAAGAAAACATTAACACAACCTACAAACATTTTAAAGAGCTACAAGACCGCTGGAAAAATGCTGGACCAATCCCTAGAGATAAGTACAATAATGCCTGGAACAGCTATCATCATCATGTTGAGATTTTTTATGACTTTTTACATTTAAATAGAGACTTACGCGATTTAGATTTTAAACACAATCTGGAGCAAAAACTAAAAATAATAGACCGCGCTGAAGAACTTGCCAAAGACGACAACTTAAATCGTGCTTTTAGAGAGCTTCAAGTTTTACATAAAATGTGGAAAGAAGAGCTTGGTCCAGTTGGAAAAGAACATCGTGAAGAAATCTGGAACCGATTTAAAGCGGCTACAAAAACCATACATGACAAGCGCCAATTATATTTTGCTGAACTTGACAAAGTTTATGAAGATAACCTTAAAGTAAAACACGCAATAATTGACAAAATTAATGTCATTGCTGAAAAAGGCGCAAACTCACACAAAGAGTGGCAAGCAGCCATAAAAGATGTTGAAGCTTTAAGAAACGAATTCTTTAACGCCGGTAAAGTTCCTATCAAAGTAAATGAGGCCACATGGGCAAAATTTAAAGATGTTGTAAGAACTTTTAATAGAAAGAAAAACGCCTTTTATAAAGACCTAAAGAAAGATCAATACGACAACCTACAAAAAAAGCTAGATTTAATAAAAATTGCTGAAGATAATAAAGACAGTGACGATTTTGAAACAGCAACACCTTTGATGAAAAAAATTCAAAGTGATTGGAAAAAAATAGGTCATGTTCCTAGAAAAAACAGTGATAAAATATGGCTGCAATTCAAAGCAGCATGTAACCATTATTTTGACCGCTTACACGCTGCTAAAAATGCAGCAAACGCTGAAGGAAATGAAGCTTATGCTAAAAAAAGTGAGTTATTAGACACTATAAAATCCATAGAACTTTCTGGTGATAAAGATGCTGATATTACACTTATAAAATCGCATATTGATACATGGAAAAACCTTGGAAATGTTCCACCTAACAAACGCTATATAGAAGGAAAATTAAATAGCGTATTAGACGAGCTGTTTAGCAAATTGAATCTAAACAAAAATGAAGCAGAGCTTATTAAGTTTGACACAAAACTAGAAATACTAAACAATGCTCAAGACTCAAGACATTTAGATAATGAACGTACTTTTATTCGTAAAAAAATAAATGAGATAAAGTCTGAAATAAATCAACTTGAAAATAACCTTCAGTTTTTCACCAATGTTGATGAGAGTAATCCACTAGTTAAAGAAGTACACAATAACATAAATCAGCATAAAGAATCGCTGAAATTATGGAAAACCAAATTGAGTAAAATAAAAGAACTCTATTAAAAAACATTCCTTATTAAATAACCAAATCCTGCTTATTGATTAATAATCTTCAAACAGGATTTCGGTTCCTAACTAAACTAACTAAACAGTTATTTTTTCCCAACAAAAAATAACTAAATGTATCAATGACACGTAAGGTAATTTTTGATTATGCTATTAATCTACTTATGAATTTGTGTCATTGTTTTATATATACGCGTTAAGTTTACGTTTGGATCTTTTTAGATTAAAAAAAATTAAAGTTTTTTTGCTTCTTCCCAAAAAACGTCCATTTCTTCTAGGGTCATGTCTTTTAAAGATTTGTTTAAACTTCTTGCTTTTGACTCTAAATATTGGAACCTTTTTGTGAATTTTTTGTTTGTTCTCTCTAATGCATTCTCTGGGTTTATTTTTAAAAACCTGGCATAGTTTACCATTGAAAATAAAACGTCTCCAAATTCATTTTCCATAGCATCGGTATTACCTTGATCAACTTCATGCTTAAATTCTGCCAACTCCTCTTCTACTTTTTCCCAAACTTGATGCGGTTGCTCCCAATCAAAACCAACTCCTGCTACCTTATCTTGAATTCTATTAGCCTTTACCAATGCAGGCAAACTCTTTGGCACGCCTTCTAAAACACTTGTTTTCCCTTTTCCTTCTTTTAGTTTTATTTGCTCCCAATTACGTTTTACATCTGCTTCATCAGTAACTTTAACATCACCATAAATATGCGGATGTCTGTGTACTAACTTATCACAGATACTATGGCAAACATCGGCTATATCAAAATCATTAGTTTCACTACCTATTTTAGAATAAAATACGATATGCAGTAGTACGTCGCCTAATTCCTTTTTTATTTCTTGTAGATCATTATCTAATATGGCATCGCCAAGCTCATAAGTTTCTTCTATGGTAAGATGTCTTAAGGTTTCCATGGTTTGTTTTTTATCCCATGGACATTGTTCCCTAAGTTCATCCATAATAGTAAGTAGACGGTCAAATGCTTTTAGTTGATTGGCTCTTGAATTCATATAGATGTTTTAAGTTATTTTTTAAAAATTAGCGTGTTGTTTATATAGTAAAAGTACAATTATTATGAAGTTAAGTATTTGCTTTAAATAAAAAAATCCAGCTTTATTGCTGGATTTTTTTTATCTAAAAAGTATTTTATTCTTCTTCATCTGTTGTTGATTCTTCAACATCAAAATCTAACATATCATGTTTATGAAGTAAGTTATACCATTGTACAACTTTTTTTATGTCACTTGCATATACTCTGTCTTCATCATAATCAGGAAGCACTTCAAAAAAGTATTCTTCTAATTTATCTTTACTGTCTTTATGACTTATAGACGTTGCATTGGCGTTTTCTTTTTCTTTTATTTTAGTAAATACATCACGTAACGGCACTTCTTCAGTAAGTGTATAAATTGCTATTTCGCTTAAAATACTCACATTGTGATGAATACCTACAGATAATTTTCTTTTATCTATTAACGACTCAGCAACAAAACCTGTTCTGGTTTGTGCTACCATTTTATATAATCCTGGTTTTCCCGCTATTGCTAATACTTTATCTAAACTCATATACTATTTTTAAGGTGGGCAAATATATATTTTTGCAACTGTTATTCAAATATTATCGTTTCTTTTTTTGATTAGGAAAACGCATTCTATAATCAATGTTTATCTTTCCTTTAGAAATATTATTTAGCTTACCTTTTATAAGACGTTTTTTTAAACTAGACAGTTTGTCTGTAAATAAAACTCCTTCTATATGATCATATTCATGTTGAATAACTCTTGCGGCTAATCCATCAAAAACTTCGGTGTGCTTTTCAAAGTTTTCATCATAGTATTCAATGGTAATTTTAGGTTGTCTAAAAACATCTTCTCTTACATCTGGTATACTCAAACACCCTTCGTTAAAAGCCCATTCGTCACCTTCTTCTTTTACTATTTTAGCATTGATAAACACACGCTTAAAATCTTTTAAAAACTCACGTGCTTCTTCCGGCATACCTTCGTCTTCAGCAAAAGGTGATGTATCAACAATAAATAAACGTATAGGCAAACCTATTTGAGGTGCAGCGAGTCCAACACCATAAGCATTGTACATAGTCTCGTTCATATTGGCTATAAGCTCATCTAGTTTTGGGTAATCTTTAGCAATATCCTTTGCTTTAACTTTTAATACGGGATCGCCATAAGCTACTATTGGTAATATCATTTTTTGTTTTTAAAGAATTGACTGCAAAAATACAACACTTCTTTAGTATTCACATAAAAACAATCAATTTATTACGTTAAAACATACTTAAAACGCAATAATCTGACTATTTATAATGTAAGTAGTTTTGAAGAATTAAAGTCGCACTAATTTCATCAACAAGTGCTTTATTTTTACGTTGCTTTTTTGACAAACCACTATCTATCATTGTTTGAAAAGCCATTTTTGAAGTAAAGCGCTCATCGACACGTTTTATAGGAATGGCAGGAATAGCTTTTTCTAGTTTTTTAAGAAAGTTTGAGATTAAAGCTTCGCTTTCTGATGGTTCATTATTCATTTGTTTTGGTTCTCCCACCAAAAACAGCTCTACAGTTTCTTTATTTGTGTAGTCTTTAAGAAAGGTTAATAAGTCTTTTGTTTGAACCGTAGTAAGCCCTGAAGCTATTAGTTGTAACTCATCTGTTACAGCAATACCTGTTCTTACTTTCCCAAAATCTATAGCGAGTAATCTTCCCATACATTTGCAAAGGTAACATAATAAAAAAACTCTCCACTAAAAAGCGGAGAGCACATTGCGAAACTAATTATTTCCCATTATAATTAAAGTGCAACTTATTATTAAGACACTCTTTTATTTGATAGGTCACATTTTTTTTAATGTTTTTTAGCTATACAATTTTATAGGGTTATCTTTGCGAAAACCATTTTTTTACAATGAAACAACTACAACACATAATAGAAGAAGCTTGGGAAAACAGAGAGCTACTTAAAGACAAAGTAACCATTGATAGCATAAGAAGCGTTATAGATTTACTTGACGCTGGAACTTTACGCGTTGCTGAACCTACTGAAAACGGCTGGCAGGTTAACGAATGGGTTAAAAAAGCTGTCGTTTTATATTTCCCAATTCAAAAAATGGAAACTTTTGAAGTCGGTATTTTTGAATATCATGATAAAATTCCTTTAAAAACAGGTTATAAAGACAAAGGTATTCGTGTAGTACCTCATGCTGTAGCACGTCATGGTGCCTATATTTCTAGCGGTGTTATTATGATGCCTAGTTATGTAAATATTGGTGCTTATGTAGATGAAGGCACTATGGTTGATACTTGGGCAACAGTAGGAAGCTGTGCGCAAATAGGCAAAAATGTGCACCTATCTGGTGGTGTTGGTATTGGTGGTGTTTTAGAACCTTTACAAGCAGCTCCTGTAATTATTGAAGACAATGCGTTTATAGGGTCAAGATGTATTGTTGTTGAAGGTGTAAAAGTAGAAACCGAAGCTGTTCTTGGTGCAAACGTAGTACTAACAGCCTCTACAAAAATTATTGATGTAACAGGAGATGAACCTGTTGAAATGAAAGGCATTGTTCCTGCGCGATCTGTTGTAATTCCAGGAAGTTACGCTAAAGAGTTTCCTTCAGGAACTTATAATGTTCCTTGTGCTTTAATTATTGGTAAACGAAAAGAAAGTACAAACAAAAAAACATCTCTTAATGATGCTTTAAGAGAATATGATGTTGCTGTATAAATGAAGATTTTAGTTATTCAACAAAAAATGATTGGTGATGTGCTTACAAGCAGTATTCTGTTTGAAGCATTACGTGAAAAATACCCTAATGCGCAATTAGATTATTTAATAAATTCGCATACCTTTCCTGTTGTTGAAAACAACCCTTTCTTAACTAATTTCATTCATTTCTCACCTGAAGTTGAAAAAAGCAAACGAAAACTTTTTAAACTAGCAAAAAGCATAAAAAAGAATAAGTATGATGTTGTTATTGATGTGTATTCCAAACTCTCTAGCAACATCATAACTTTATTTTCTGGAGCAAAAACAAAAATTTCGTACCACAAATCTTATACAACTTTTGTTTATACTCACAATATAAAACGTTTAACTAGCACTAGCAATCCTGCTGGTTTAGCTATTGTAAACAGGCTACAATTATTAGAACCTCTAGGCATTGATATAGAAAACATAAAGCCTAAAATTTATATCACTCAACAAGAAAAAGAAACTAGTAAAGCATTTTTGAGATCTTATAACATAGATTTTAAAAAACCCCTTTTTATGATTAGTGTTTTAGGTAGTGGAGAAAATAAAACTTACCCGTTTCATCATATGGCAAAGGTGATAGATCTTATTGTTTCACAAACTCAAGGCCAAATTTTATTTAACTACATTCCAAAACAAGAACCTGAAGCCAAAGCTATTTTTGATTTATGTAAAACCAACACGCAAAATCATATATACTTTAATGTATACGGTAAAAGCTTACGTGATTTCTTGGCTATAACAACACACTGTAACGCGCTAATTGGCAACGAAGGTGGCGCAGTAAATATGGCAAAGGCTTTGAATATTAAAACGTTTACCATATTTTCACCATGGATAGACAAAGATACTTGGAGTATTTTTGAAGATGACTCTAAAAATGTTTCAGTACATTTAAAAGACTATAAACCTGATCTATATGCTAATAAAACTGAAAAAGAAATGAAACCTCAAGCCATGTCACTTTATCAAGAATTTAACCCTGATTTCTTTGAAAAACAACTCGTATCTTTTTTAAAGCACATATACTAAATGCAAAAACTAACTGCCATAATTCCTGTTGGTAACGAAATACACAATATTGAAGCTGTAATAGATTCAGTAAGGTTTGCCAATGAAATTATTGTTGTAGATAGTTTTACTAACGATGGCACTTATGAAAAAGCAAAAAGTCTTGGTGTCACAGTGTTACAACGAGAGTTTAAATATGCTGCAGACCAAAAAAATTGGGCAATTCCTCAAGCTAAATATGATTGGGTTTTACTTGTTGATGCTGACGAACGTGTAACTCCTGAACTACAAGCCGAAATTATTGATTTATTGAAAAATCCTAAAACAGATCTTGTTGCTTATTGGATAGGTAGAATGAATCATTTTATGGGTAAACGCGTACATTTTAGTGGCTGGAGAAATGATAAAGTTATTCGCTTTTTTAAAAGAGATTCCTGTAAATACGAAGATAAATTTGTGCATGAGGAAATAATAGCAAATGGTCCTGTAAGTAAATTAAAAAACAAGCTTTATCATAACACATATACAACACTTGACGCATACATTGAAAAGCTAAACAAGTATGCTACATGGCAAGCAAAAGATTACGACAAAAAAACAGGAACTTTAACGCCTTACCATTTTGTTATAAAGCCTTTTTGGGGTTTTTTTAAACACTACATTGTACAAAGTGGCTTTAGAGATGGCGTTGTGGGTTTAACCATAGGATATCTTCAAGGTTACGTAGTTTTTATGCGCTACGTAAAATTATGGTTGTTACGTAAAAACAGGAAGTAATTATTTTTTACGCCAAAAAAGCAGTTTCTTTTTTAAGCGAATTTTCCTGTAAAATTTATCTTGAAATTTTTGAGTAGAAGACCACATCAAATTAAAGATTTTTTGAAAATCTTCTCCAGAACATTTAGCATACTCATCACTCATTATTCTCACCACAGATTCATGAACACTTAAGCGCTCAAAATTCCTGATGCGTGTATTAAAAGACATATGCTTAAACTCCATTCGGTTTAAATCAACCAAATAAAATTTATAATCACCATTGTTTATCTGAATTAGGGTATTTCCTGGTGAGTGATCTAAAAAATTAATACCCTTTTTATGTAGGTTGTATGTAAACCTTGTAAATGCTCGTAAAATCTTTTCGTTATTAGGGTAATCTAAATTTAACATCAACTCTCTGTAAGTAATATCATAATCTAAATGCTCGCTAACGTAGTAACTATTTTTAAAAAGAAAAGAGGTTGTTTTCTCATAATAAGCTATTGGTTGTGGCGTGCCTACATTTAATGCCATTAATTTACTAGCATATTCAAAAGAGCGTTGTGCTTTACTTTTTCTAAAAAATTTATAGACTACTTGATTAACAAGGTTTGGTATTTTAAACGATTTTATGTTTAAAACCTTATCCTTAACCTTAAAGGTTTTAAGAGAATTTCTATCTCCACCAGACAGTAAAGTTCCTGAAGCTGAAAAATTGTTAATACAATTTTCAATATCATCTTTAAAAGCTAAAAACTTATCAGAAATTTTAATGTTCATGTGTTTTATTACTTATTTTATAGTATCTTAATTACAGTCTTATCCAATCGTTTCCAACCAAATCGCTTACATCAATACTTTGATCAGCAAACCATTGTTTTGGTGCTATTGTTATTTTGTTTTTAACACCGCTTAACCAAACAGCCCACCAAGAAAAACTACTTGCAGACATAATGAAATGTTGGCAAGAAGCCATTAACTGCAAATCTTCTTTGTATTTAATTTTTTCTGTTTCAAAATCTACAACTGTAAAGTTAGCATCCATTTTTATATTATCAATACACCATTGAGGTTCATCTGAAAATATAAAAAAATGAGGATCCTTTATATGGTCGTTAATATATGAAGAAGCTTTCTCAAAATAATCAGAACTCATAGGTACAAAATAATTATTCTGTACATAATCGCCACGCCTCATATGTACACAAACACTATTGGTTTGTTGTATTTTTTCAAGAATATTTGTTGCTTGTGGTGACAAAGGTTCTTTAAAAGAGAAATCAAGTCGTAATGAGGCTTCAGCATCTCTAAAATATTTTTCGCTTTGCCAGTAACCACTATATAACGCATTGTTTAATGGCGAATTTATCAGGTTATCATCAACCGTAAAGGTTCTTTCCTTTACTTTTTTCTTACCTAATAACTTTATTCCTTTAATTATTTCAACTATAAAATGCAGATGGAGTTTATTAAAAAAACGAATTGTTTTTGGGTTTATTAGGTAACTTTCTTCTACATTAAATATATGAAGTTGATAAGGTCTATAAGTAAACCCTTCTTTCTTTTTTACTCTTAAAATGGTTGTTAAGTCTAACTTTAATGGCGTATTTAATTGCTCTGAAATTCTTTTTCCTAAAGCATACTGAAACATTTGATTTCCTAATCCACCACGCAATCTAACAATAACCATACTTGTACAAATCTTTTAAACACGTCATTTTAAACGTATTTGTTGAAAAACATTAATTATTTAAGCAATATTACAACTTTTCTTATTTTTGCTGTAATATTTTTTTGATATTATCACCATGCAAGATATAATAAATAAAGCCTTTGAAACCTTAAAAAAAGGAGGACTTATACTATATCCTACAGATACTGTTTGGGGTATTGGCTGCGATGCTTCAAATAGTCATGCTGTTGAAAAAATTTACAAACTAAAACAACGTGCTGAAAGCAAAGCGCTTATTTGCCTGGTTGCAAATGATGTTATGCTAAAAACGTATATAAAAAACGTTCCTGAAGTTGCTTATAGCTACTTTAATAATAACGAGAAACCTACGACAATAATTTACAACAATCCGCAACATTTAGCTCCAAACTTAATTGCTGACGACAATACATTAGCAATTAGAATCCCTAATCATGATTTTTGTCTACAACTTCTTAATAAATTTAATGGCGCTATTGTTTCTACATCTGCAAATATTAGCGGTGAACCAACGCCAAATTCATTTAAAGAAATATCTTCTGACATTTTAAAAGGTGTAGACTATGTTGTAAATTTGCCAGACAAAAAAACAGCCACAAAACCATCCTCAATCATAAAATTACACGACGATGGCAGTGTGCAAACAATAAGAAAATAACTCTCAATAATTAGTCCTACTCGAAACTTGGCATTAGAAGCTCATGAATTATAAAAAAGCACTGCAACACCCTATATTCAAGACTGTTTCTCAATCAGCCAAAGAACTTAACATAGACAGTTACGTTATAGGCGGATTTGTTCGCGATTTTATTTTAAAAAGAGGCTCAGCAAAAGACATTGATATTGTTGCCATTGGTAGCGGTATCGCTTTAGCAAAACAAGTCGCAAAAAATTTACCTAACAAACCTAAAGTTCAAGTTTTTAAAACTTATGGAACAGCAATGCTTCGCTATGATGATATTGAAGTTGAATTTGTAGGCGCCAGAAAAGAAAGTTATCAAGAAAATAGCCGCAACCCTATTGTTGAAAACGGCTCACTTCAAGATGATCAAAACCGAAGAGATTTTACCATAAATGCATTAGCTCTTAATTTATCTGAAGCCAACTTTGGAGAACTATTAGATCCGTTTGGAGGTATTCAAGATTTAGAAAACAAATTAATAAAAACACCTTTAGATCCTGATATTACTTATAGCGACGACCCTTTACGAATGATGCGTGCTATTCGTTTTGCAACACAATTAGGATTTAAAATTGAAGAAGAATCTCTTAACGCTATTTCAAGAAATAGCGAACGCATAAAAATAATTACCAACGAACGCATTGTTGTAGAGCTAAACAAAATTCTAGAAAGCAAAAAACCTTCTACTGGGTTTTTATTACTTGAAAAAACAGGACTACTTAATCGTATTTTACCTGAGCTTACTGCCTTAAAAGGCATTGACGAGATAGAAGGCCAACGTCATAAAGACAATTTTTATCACACGCTTGAAGTCGTTGATAACATTTCTGAAAACACAGACAACCTATGGTTACGCTGGGCCGCTTTGCTTCATGATATTGGCAAAGCACCAACCAAACGTTTTTACAAAAGAACAGGCTGGACCTTTCATGGTCATGAATTTGAAGGTTCAAAAATGGTCTATCATCTTTTTAAGCGCCTTAAAATGCCACTTAATGACAAAATGAAATTTGTACAGAAAATGGTATTTATGAGCTCAAGACCTATTGTACTAGCAAATGATGAAGTTACAGATTCTGCTGTTCGTAGATTAGTTTTTGACGCAGGTGATTATGTGGATGATTTAATGACACTTTGTGAAGCTGACATTACTACAAAAAACCCGAAAAAGTTCAAAAAATATCACAACAACTTTAAGATAGTTCGTGAAAAAATAGTTGAAGTTGAAGCGCGTGATCATGTGCGTAATTTTCAACCACCAATTTCTGGTGAAGAAATTATGAATACTTTCAATTTAAAGCCTTCAAAAGAAATAGGTATCATAAAAGAAACGATTAAAGAAGCTATTCTAGAAGGTGATATCCCTAACGAACATGAAGCCGCCTATCAACTTATGCTTAAAGAAGGTAAACGATTAGGCTTGACCATACAAAACTAAAAAACATATGAAAAAGCATTTTCACACCATTGCCAAAGTAACGCTTGTTTTAACATATTTGGTTATTATTGCTGGTGCTGTGGTAAGAATGACAGGTAGCGGCATGGGTTGCCCAGACTGGCCTAAATGTTTTGGTTACTATATTCCGCCTACAGAACACGAACAGTTAGAATGGCATGCTAATAAAACCTACAAAAAAGGGCAAGTTATTATTGTAAACGAAACATTACAAGTAGCCAAATCAGATTTTACAACTGCAGATACATTTATAAAATCACATTGGGAAACCTATACAAAACATGATTATGCTGTTTTTAACCCAACACATACTTGGGTAGAATATATAAACCGACTATTTGGTGCTCTAGCAGGTTTCGCAACATTATTAATGGCTTTTGCATCAGTAAAGTTCTGGAAAGAAAACAAAACCATTACACTACTATCGTTTGCAATAGTTTTTGGTATGGGATTTCAAGCATGGTTAGGAAAAACCGTAGTAGACTCTCATTTAGCTCCTTTTAAAATAACAGTTCATATGGTTATGGCACTGGTAATAGTTGCTGCCATTTTATATGTTATTTACAAAACAAGCCCTAACAAAAAGGCTTTTAAGCAGCACAACGTATTTAAAAACGTACTGGTAGTTGCTTCTATACTAACACTTATTCAAATTGTGCTAGGTACGCAAGTAAGACAATTTATTGACGAGCAAAGTAAACTGCTAGGAGATGAAAATACAGACTTATGGCTAAACAATCCAACCCTTTCTTTTTACGTACATAGATCATTCTCTATTGTAGTCCTACTGGTAAATGGTTATCTATATTATTTATTAAAAAAATACAAACTCAACCATAAAAAATTAAACTGGGTTATGGGCATTCTCATCATAGAAGTACTCTCAGGAATTGCCATGGCTAATTTTAATTTTCCTTTTGGTTCGCAAAGTTTGCACCTTGTTTTAGCTAGTATTTTGTTCGGAATTCAATATTACTTAATTTTAGAAGCATTTAACGCTAAAAACAAACTACAAACTTCGTAACTTTGCACGCTTATTTTAAAAAATTATGGTTTACAGATTTAGAGTTATTCTTGACAACGATACAGAAGATGATGTTTTTCGCGATTTAGAAATTCGTGAAACTGATACCCTTGAAGATTTACACAACATCATTACGCAATCCTTTGGATTTGACGGTATGGAAATGGCTTCATTTTACATGAGTAATGATACTTGGGAACAAGGAGAAGAAATTTCACTATTTGACATGAGTGAAGGCGTAAACTCTGTAAGGCTAATGAACGAAACCACTATTAATGATGTGGTTCATGAAGCACAAACAAAGCTTATTTATGTTTATGATTTTTTAAGCATGTGGACATTTTATGTAGAACTTGCTGAAATTGTTGAAGAAGTTGAAGGTACTGATTACCCAAACCTTATGTTTGTACACGGACAAATTCCTGATCAAGCGCCAGAAAAAGCTTTTGAATCTGATGATTTTAATGATGACTTTAATGAGTTTGATGACGATCTTGATATAGAAGATTATGATAATTTAGATTTTGATGAAAATTGGAATTAATCAATTTTTTCTTTTTTATAAAAAACTTAAAAATGCATCCCACAATAATAGGATGCATTTTTTATTTTGTAACAATTCACTAATTTAATCGTCACATTAATAACCAACATTACTGACTTTTTATATCAGTAAACAAAAACCACACATTTTGGAGACCGTATTAACAATCAAAAATCTTACAAAAAAATTTGGCTATCTCACAGCTGTAAAAGACTTATCATTTACCATAAACAAAGGCAATGTATATGGTATTTTAGGCCCTAACGGTAGCGGAAAATCTACCACTCTAGGTATTGTACTTAACGTGGTAAATAAAACCGAAGGAAACTTTCACTGGTTTGATGGTAATGTATCAACCCATAACGCCTTAAAAAAAGTAGGAGCTATTATAGAACGTCCTAATTTTTATCCATATATGACAGCCTACCAAAACCTAAAACTTGTTTGCAAGATAAAAGGCGTTCCATATAGTAAGATAGAAGAAAAGCTTCAAGTGGTAGATTTATTAGATAGAAAAGACCATAAATTTAAAACCTATTCTCTGGGAATGAAACAACGTTTAGCTATTGCTTCTGCGCTTTTAAACGACCCAGAAATATTAATATTAGACGAACCTACTAACGGATTAGATCCGCAGGGAATTCATCAAATACGTGAACTTATAAAGAAAATTGCCAGCGATGGCACTACAATTTTGTTAGCCTCTCACCTACTAGATGAAGTTGAAAAAGTATGTAGCCATGTAGTTGTTTTAAGAAAGGGTGAAAAACTATATTCTGGTCGTGTGGACGAAATGATAAGTAGTCATGGATTTTTAGAGCTTAAAGCAGAAAAACAAGAACAACTATTAAAGTTTCTTGACGACAAAAAAATGTTTGGAAAAATTAAAGTAGAAGATGATTTGGTTACTGCGTTCTTGGATCAGCCTATGGATGCAAAGGCTGTAAATAAACTTATGTTTGAAAACGGCATTACACTATCACACCTTGTTAAACGAAAAGAAAGCCTTGAAGAGCAGTTCTTAAAACTAACAGACAACGTTTAATTCCAATCAAAAAACCAATCACATGTTACGACTTATAAATTTAGAATTACAAAAACTTTTACTTAACAGAACCAGTAAAATACTCATTTTTGTATCGTTTATTTTACCATTTACAGTATTAATCCTGTCTTCAATAAAAATAAATTTTTTCGGATTTTTCACACTAGAACTAGGCGAATTAGGTATTTTCAACTTCCCTATAATCTGGCATATAACAACTTTTTTTGCTTCTTATTTCAAATTTTTCTTTGCTATTGTTGTTGTAAGTATGATAGGCAATGAATACAGTAATAAAACACTAAAGCAAAACTTAATTGATGGTTTAAGCAAGAAAGAATTTATTCTTTCAAAATTTTACACCATTGTATTCTTTTCACTTTTAGCAACAATCCTGATAAGCGTTGCTTCATTTTTTATTGGCTTATACTATTCTAGTTACACAGAAGCTGCCATTATTTTTAGAGAAACCGAATTTATTTTAGCGTATTTCATAAAACTGGTTGGGTTCTTTAGCTTGTGTTTGTTTTTTGGTATGCTTGTAAAGCGTTCAGCTTTTGCGCTTGCTTTTCTATTTATTTTATATATCGTAGAGTGGCTAGTTTTTTGGGGTTCATATGAGATTTTTGGTAATTCTGAAACAGCTTTTAAAGTTAAAGGTTTTATGCCTTTAGAGTCTATGTACAAGTTGATAGATCAACCTATACAGCGTATTATAATGACTAAATACCCTGATAAAGTAGACTTAACTTACGACTATGCTGTACATTGGCAAGAAATAGCCATTGTGTTAGGTTGGACAGCTATATTTATCTTTTTATCGTTTAGATTATTAAAAAAGCGAGATTTGTGATATCTTTGATAGCTATTGCTATCAAAAAAATGAAAAAAAGATTATTATACATACTGTTAACTGTATGTACTTACACCTATGCTCAACAAGAAGCTGCTAACTGGTATTTTGGTGAAAATGCAGGAATCAACTTTGGTACAGATGGGAGTATTACGGTTTTAAATGATGGTCAGTTAAATACTGTAGAGGGTTGCTCATCTATATCTGATGCTAGTGGGAACCTCCTTTTTTATACAGATGGTCAAAGAGTTTACAACAGGAATCATCTAGAAATGAGTACTTTTCTTTTAAAAGGAGATGAATCCAGCACGCAATCTGCTATTGTTGTTCCAAAACCTAACGACCCTAATATTTATTACATATTTACAGTTGGCTCCAATCAAACCACAAATGGTTTGAACTACTACACTGTAGATATGACACTTAACGGTGGACTTGGAGGTATGGTTGGAGCTGAAACAGAGCTTCTTGAAAGATGTTCTGAAAAAATATCAGCTGTATTAAAAGATTGTCAATCAGGTTCTATTTGGGTTATTGCCTTATCAAATTTAAACGGAAATGGAGTAAGCACCATGAATACATTTCATGCTTTTGAAATTTCAACTACCGGTGTAGACACTACACCTGTATCTACAAGAATTGGCACTTTAAACATTACTGATTTACGTGGTTACTTAAAACTGTCTCCTAATGGAGAAAAACTTGCTTGTGCCAGCACTAGCAATGGTTTACATATATTTGATTTTGATACTGATACAGGACATGTAAGTAACCCTTTGAGATTAAATATTTCAGGGACAAACAATAAACCTTACGGTATTGAGTTTTCGCCAAACAGCAACCTTTTATATGTAACCTCATCCAACGATTTTTTTGGAACTGGAGATCATGATCCAAGAAATCATCATTCTGTATTAACACAGTTTAATCTCGGAACAACAGATATACAAGCTTCTGAATTACCTATAGATAGGCAAGATATGTATAGAAGTGCTTTACAATTAGGTCCTGATGGCAAAATTTATAGATCTATGTCTTTAACTTATAGCCGTGGTGCTCCTTATTTAAGTGTTATAAACAATCCTAACACTTTAGGAGTTGGATGTGACTATCAAAGCAATGCTATAGATTTAGGCACAAATAATTCAACACAAGGCTTACCGCCTTTTATAGCTTCCTTTTTTGCTGAAGACATAGATATTATTAGAAATGGTAGCGAAACTACATTTTTACCTTTATGTACAGGGGACACATACACTTTAGAAGCTGACAATATCCCTGACGCCACCTATGAATGGACTTTTAATGGTAATATAATCAGTGAAAATGATTATGATTTGGTCGTATCTCAAAACGGTATTTATGAGGTTACTATAAACCTTAATGATGGTGGATGTGGAATTTTAGAAGGTAAGGCTATCGTTGAGTATTTTGATTATCCAGTTGCTAACTTAATAGACGACATTTCTATTTGTGATGATAACAACGACGATACTTGGTCTTTTGATTTTACAAGTCTAAATATTGATGCTTTAGGCACTCAAGACGCTTCAATTTATAGCGTTCATTATTTTGAATCTGAAGCTGACGCTAATAACAATGACAACGAAATTATAGGCTCTTATGAAAACACATCAAACCCGCAAACTATTTGGTATAGAGTTGATAACGATGGAAATCCTAATTGCTATGACTTAAAATCTTTTATCATTAGGGTTTTAAACACGCCAACTGCCAATGATCTGGAAGATCAAGCAGTTTGTGATGATGATACTGATGGAGATAATACAAACGGTCAGGTTGAAATTAATCTGACCAACTTTAATGATGATATCTTAAATGGTCAGAATGCCGCAGATTACAATATAACTTATCATTCGTCATTAAACGATGCTATAAATGGCTTTTCTGATTTACCTCTTACTTACTATAATCAAACTCCTTTTTCTGAAACTATTTTTACTAGAATAGAAAACAAAGAAAATGAAGACTGTTTTGATACAAATTCATTTAACATTATTGTAAACCCTTTACCTGTTGTTGTAAACACTTCGCTAATACAATGTGATGAAGATGGCATTAACGACGAAATAACGACCTTCAATCTAAACCAAATAATTGATGATATAACAGGTGGAAACACGAATTTATCTACAACTTTTCATGAAAGTTTAACAGATGCCCAAGACATATCTACTACTGCTGTAAATGCTGATGCTTTTACTAATAATGCTAACCCTCAAATTATTTACGCCAGAGTAAAAGACGACAATACAGGCTGCTTTAGCATTGCTAATGTAACGCTACAAGTTAGCACCACACAAGTTAATGACTATATTGCTAACCCTGTATGTGACGAACTTAATTCTGAAGATGGTATTAACTCCTTTAACCTAGATGATTTTACCACAGATATACAAACTCAAAACAATATCACATTTCCTGTTACTTATTACAGCTCTTATAATGATGCTTTACTTGAGCAAAACGAGTTAACATCCCCTTATACTAACACGCAACCGTATAATGAAACTATTTATTTTAGAGTAGAAAATGCTAATGCCTGTTTTGGTATAGGTGAAGCTTTATTAACAATCAATATGCTTCCTCAATTAGAAGACGACGAGACTGTTTTGTATTGCCTTAATAATTTCCCATCAAGCAGACCTATAGATGCTGGAATTGTTAACGATAATCCTAATAACTATTTATATAACTGGTCTTCTGGTGAAAACACTTATGAAATTATGGTAAACACCGTTGGAACTTACACCGTAACGGCTACCAACATAAATACAGGTTGTTCTAAATCTAGAAATATCACTGTAAACCCATCAAACATTGCTACGTTTGACTCTATTGAGGTTATCGATGCTTCTGAAAACAATACTATTACAGTACTTGTTTCTGGTGAAGGTGATTATGAATATGCTCTTTTTGACCAAAACGGAATTATCACTAATTACCAAACAAGCAATACCTTTACTAACGTTTACCCTGGTATTTATACCGTAAGTGTAAAAGATGTTAAAAATGATTGTGGTATTGTAGAAAACAGTGTTTCTGTTATTGGGTTTCCTAAATTTTTCACACCAAATGGTGATGGCACCAACGATACTTGGCAAGTACAAGGTATTTCATCTATGTTTCAGCCTAATTCTAAAATTCTGATTTTTGACAGATATGGTAAGCTTTTAAAACAATTAGATCCTCTTGGTCCTGGTTGGGATGGAACTTACAATGGTAACGTTTTACCTGTTAGTGATTATTGGTTTTCTGTAACTTTACAAGATGGAAGAACTTATAATAATCACTTTACTTTAAAAAGATAAACATTAAAATTTGTACATTTATTTAGAAATATAGTTTCTAATTATTAATGTATCGTAACTACATAATCTTTGCCTTTTTATTCTTTGTTTGCATAAATAATGGATTGTGCCAAGACATAGATCTTTTTCAGCAATTCAATGGCCGCTATGATTATACTGCCATAGGTAACACTCTAAACCCAGAAGAGAATAATATTGTTAGAGATTTTTGTGAAATCCTTCCTGAATCTGAAGCTCAATTAACCATAAACAGTAGTCATACCATTGTTGCTGCATATTTATATTGGGCTGGTTCAGGTGCTGGTGATTTAGAAATTAATTTTAACAACCAAACCATTAACGCTGAAGAAACCTACACTATTGACTATGAAGACCCTAATTATGGTACCCTAACCTATTTTTCGTGTGTTGCCAATGTTTCTAACTATGTAATATCACAAGGAAACGGAATCTATGAATTTTCAGGATTAGATATTTCAGACACATTATCATCAAATTCTGGATATTGTAATAATAGAACAAATTTTGCAGGTTGGAGTTTGTATGTTATTTATGAAGATAGCAGCTTACCCATAAATCAGATAAATATTTTTCAAGGATTAGAAATTATAAATAGAAACATTCAGGAAAAAGTAATCTTGTTAGAAGACATTAATGTTTTAGATAATATTGGTGCTAAAATAGGATTTCTAGCTTGGGAAGGTGATTCTCTTTTAAATTATGGCGAATCGTTATTAATTAATAACAACCTACTTTCTAATCCTCCTTTAAACCCATCTGATAATGCATTTAACGGCACAAATAGTTTCACTAACTCTAACACGTTTTATAATTGTGATTTAGATGTTTATAATGTTCAAAATAATATTGCTATTGGAGATACATCGGTTGAAATCAAACTAACCACAGGAGGTTTTGATTCTAATGGTATTTTTCAAGCAGATTTAATTATCTTAAACAATATCATTACTGTATTAAACATACAGTTACCAGATGCAACCATTTCTATAAACGATACAACTGTTTTTTGTAACAACAGAGATGTTGAAGTTGACTATACTGTTTCAAATTTTAATAGCACAGATATATTGCCTAACAATACGCCAATTGCTTTCTATGCAAATAACGAATTAATTGCGCAATCGTATACTCAAAACACGCTTAATGTTGGAGCTTCAGAAAGCAACACCATACAGATAACTATTCCTGAAAATATTCCGTTAGACTTTACATTAACCGCTGTTATAGATGATGATGGAACTGGAGTTGGTATAGTTACAGAACTTAATGAACTGAACAACACATCTCAAAACGATGTCTCATTAATTCCATTTCCTGAAGTTATTGATTTACCTGACTTGAGTAATTGTGATGAAGGCTTTGATAGTGCTCATTTTGATTTAACACACTTATTAAACAGTATAAATTATGACACAAACTTTAATGTTAGTTACTATACAACTTTAGAAGATTTATATAATGATAACAATGAAATTCTAACACCAACAAACTACAAAAACACTCAAAACCAACAATATATATACATTAAAATAGAAAATTCAATTTGTTTTGATATCTTTAGGAGTAAATTAATTGTAAAAAATTGTCCGCCATACATCCCCGAAGTTTTTACCCCAAACAATGATGGCTATAATGATTGGTTTAACATACAAGGGCTCTATAATATTTTTGAGAATCACAAACTATTAATATATAACAGATACGGAACATTAATCTTTGAGGGTAATAACACCTTACCATGGCAAGGTAAAGCTAATAAAGGTCTTAATAACAAAGGAAAGATTTTACCTGTAGGAACCTATTATTACATATTACATCTTAACGATTCAAACTACAAACCTATGACTGGATGGGTTTATTTAAATAAATAACAAAATGCATTTAATCGTGTTTTTTTGCGTTTAATCTGTATTTTAGTTATTTTGTCGCGCGTTTAAACATAAATTTAACTAAAGTTGACAAATCTAAACAGAACAAAGAGTACGTCTTTCAAAAGCTTACGCTACATATACGTAGTGATTATGGCGTTAATTAGTCACGTATTTTATGCCCAACAAATTCAGATTGTTGACAATTTATCTCCTTCACAGTTAATTGAAGAACACCTAGCTGTTGGATGTGTAGATGTGTCTGATATTACATCTAGCATAAATGGTAGCGTAAACCAGATAAGGAGTTATGGTTATTTTGAAAGAGGCTCATCAAACTTTCCTTTTGAAAACGGAATTGTACTATCAACAGGTTCTGTGATAGCTGCTGGAAATACACAAAACACAATTGCTCTTAGCGAAGGCAATATAAACTGGGGAACTGATAGCGATTTAGAAAATGCTCTTGAAATCACAAACACGCTTAATGCGACCTCTATAGAGTTCAACTTTACTTCTGTTACAAATCAAATACAGTTTAATTACATATTGGCTTCAGAAGAGTATTATGCAAGTTTTCCATGTGATTACTCTGATGGATTTGCGTTTCTAATTAAAGAAGCAGGCTCAACAGAGCCCTATACCAATATAGCTGTAATTCCTGGCACCAATACATCTGTTAACACCAATACAATTCATGAAGAAATAGTTGGAATTTGCCCTGCTCAAAACGAAGCTTATTTTGAGGGTTATAATATTGGTGACACTAACTTTAATGGCCGAACAACGGTTATGACAGCTACTGCTAACATATTACCCAATGTAGAATATCACATTAAACTTATTGTAGCAGATCAAACTGATGAAAGTTATGACTCTGCCGTATTTATAGAAGGAAATAGCTTTAACTCTTCAGTTGATTTAGGATCAGATATAACTACATGCGCTGATAACACAACACTAAATGCCGATATTGATAATAACAATGCTAGTTATGAATGGTATTTTAACAATGGACTAATTAACGGAGAAACAACGTCTTCTCTTAATGTAACTGAATCTGGAGAATACAGTGTATTAATTCGTATTCCGTTAAATAATGATTTTTGCGAAATTGAAGATTCCATTCAAGTAAACCTAAACGATGCGCAAACCTTAAGTGGTATAACTAACTTTATACTTTGTGATACTGCCGAAAATGATGATATAAGAGTTTTTAATCTCGACCTAAAAACACCTGAAATATTGGCATTATTAGCACCAAGTAACTATAACATAAGCTATCACTTATCTGAAAATGATGCTATAGAAAACAATA
The DNA here is from genome assembly GCF_048381695.1 of Corallibacter sp. Classification (NCBI taxonomy): domain Bacteria; kingdom Pseudomonadati; phylum Bacteroidota; class Flavobacteriia; order Flavobacteriales; family Flavobacteriaceae; genus Corallibacter; species Corallibacter sp. Next base: position 139,720 of record NZ_JBLXHI010000006.1, read on the forward strand.
GCCCTCAATCTTCATTAATACAAAACTCAAGCAATCCGCAAACACTTTTTGTTAGAATTGAAGATAATGATAATGGGTGTTTAACGTATTCACAATTTGATTTAATTGTAAACCCTTCTCCTGAAATTGTAGAGCCTGAACCTCTAATAATTTGTGACCCTGATGCTGTAAATGGAGGTACTCAAGTAGATTTAACACAACTCAATGATGAAGTTTCTAATAACAATCCTGATGTTTTAGTAACGTATCACTACTCTCAAACTGATGCTGATTCTGGCGACAACCAAATCAATTCAATCTTTGTCAACACAAACTCTAATCAAGAAGTTTTTATAAGAGTAACAAACCCTGATACAGGTTGTTCTGATACAACATCTGTAAATATAACTATTTTAGAAACACCTCAAATAAATACAGATCCTCAATCAATTAATGCTTGTGAGCAAGATGATGATGGCTTTGAAACCTTTGATTTATCTTCTGTTATAGATGATATTTTACAAGGCTTAACAAACGTAACAGTAACATTTCATACTACAAACCAAGATGCTCAAACAGGAGACAACCCTATACAAGATATTACCAATTATGAAAACACCACGCCAAATGTTGAGGTAGTTTATGTTAGAGTTGTAAGTGATGATAATGACTGCCCTGCTATATCTAACGTGACTCTTTATTCTAATATATTAGAGTCTGAAACCAATATTAGAAATTTTTACAATTGTGATGATGCTAGTAATGATGGCATTAGTAACTTTAATTTGACAAACATAGCAAATACGATTATAAATGGGCTTCCAAACACAACAGTAACGTTTTACGAAAACGAGCAAGATCAACTTAACGAAACCAATGCTATAGATCAAAACATACCATATCAAGTTACTTCATCACCACATACATTATATATAACCATATCAAATGATGATTGTACGCACCTAAACAGTATAAATCTAATTATAAATCCACCTGTTTACATACAGCCTTTAAATCCTGTTGATTACTGTGATATAGATGATGATGGATTTACATCAATTGACTTAAGCACTTTTGATACTTATTTTGGTGAAGGTATTGCTGATCCTCAAGTAAGCTATTATTTAACTCAACAAAATGCTGATGATCTAGAAAATGCCTTACCGCCGTTTTATACGAATACATCAAACCCACAAACACTATATATAAGTGTAAGAAGTGGTTCTACAGGCTGTAGAGATACTGCTGAAATACAAATAAATGTAATTCCAGCACCAACAGTTTCACAACCTAGTGATATTATAATTTGCGATGAGGATCAAGATGGTTTTCACATAGTAAATCTTGATGATAAAATTTCTGAAATGGTAAGTGATACTACAGACTTAAACATCTTATTTTTCACCTCTTTATATGATGCCAACAACAACATTGACGCAATTGAAAACACTGATGTATACAATGCAAATACGCAAACTATATACTCTAGAATTGAAAGTGATATTACAAGTTGTTATGCTATAGCTGTATTTGATATTATAGTAAATACCGAACCCTATTTTCCAGAAATAAGCAATTATAGCAATTGTGAATCTGACGGAAACCAAACAGCTGAATTTTTATTTATCAATAAAGATGAAGAAATATTAGACGGACAAACAGGTAAACGTGTTTTATACTTTACTGAAGAAAACCACGCCATAAACAGAACCAATATTATTGACAAAACAGTTGCTTACACAAATACATCAAACCCACAAACCATTTATGTAAGAACTGAAAACATCAGTGATATTTCATGTTATAACACAGCTTCTTTTATAATAGATGTTGGCTCTAACCCTATTTATAACACACCTTTAGATCAAGCTGTTTGTGACGATATTTCTAATGATGGCCAAGAAATATTTGACCTTTCTATTGTTACAGACCAAATATCTCTTAATAGTCCAGAAAACCTAACTATCACATACCATAGAACACTAGACGAAGCCAATAACGCACAAAACAGCTTGCCTCTTGACTTTGCTAACGAAGAAAACCCTCAACAAATATATGCGCGTATAGACAATGGAACTCACTGCTTCGGTATTGCAGAATTTGGTCTACAAGTGATACAAGTTCCTATAGTAAATTCAGCTCCAGAGATTGTATTATGTGATGACGATTATGACGAAATAACAACTTTTGACTTAACTGTTTCTGAATCTGAAGTTTTAAATATAAGACAAGATGATATTGCAATTAGCTATCATGCCGATTTAAATGATGTTGAGAACCATATAGAAATTCAAAATTCAAACGCCTATAATAACACTAGCAACCCGCAAACAGTGTATATAAAAATAACCAACACGGTCTCTTTATGCTATGTTTCAGTTCCTATCGACTTACATGTTAATATACCTCCTCAAATATTAGCACCTTTAGTTCAAGTTTGTGAGCCAGATAACCTAACATATAATCTGTCTGATGCCTTACCTACTTTAATTGGAAACCAGCAAAATATAGAAACCACATTTTACGCAAACCTAACCAATGCAGAAAATGAATCAAATGCATTAGATACTAATTACACTTATACTTCTTATAATGACACAATTTACGTTAGGGCTGAAAACACATTAACAAATTGTGTACAAATTTCATCATTTAACTTAATAATCAACCCTACTCCAGTAGCACATTCTGCTCCTAACCTTGAAACCTGTGATGATGATTTTGATGCTATGCACCTATTTGATTTATCAGATCAAACACCTATTATATTAGGCAATCAAAGTGCAAATCAATACACCGTTTCTTATTTTGAACTAGAAGAAGAAGCTATAGATAATGTAAACGCTATTCAAGATTTAAATTATGTGGCTTATGATAATCAAACACTATATGCAAGAATAGAAAACAATACAACAAATTGTTTTAGCATAACATCTTTTGACATTTTTGTACACAGAAAACCTGAATTAAATATTCCAGACCAAACAGTTTGTTTAAATAGTTTACCTTTAGTCGTTTCAGCCGATACTGGCTTTGCCACAGACTCCTATCAATGGTCTACAAACGCTACAACACCAACTATTGACATCACACAAATAGGCACCTATTCTGTAACTGTCACTACACAATATGGCTGTTCAACATCAACTACATTTAATGTTATTGAATCAGAGCAAGCAACCATTGAGTTTACTGAAACTGTAGACTTTTCAGACCCTAACAACATTACTGTCACAATAAGCGGCATTGGAGATTATGTATACATTTTAGACGGAGGCGCTCCTCAAGAATCTAATACTTTTTACAATGTAACGTTAGGACCACACACTATTGAAGTATATGATTTAAACGGATGTGCTTCTGCAATAAAAGAAATTGTTGTGGTTGATGCGCCTTTATTTTTCACCCCAAATAATGACGGACAAAATGACGTTTGGCAAATTACAGGAATAGAAAAACTAGAAGGGACAATCGTTTATATTTTTGATAGATATGGCAAACTACTTAAAACATTAAGTCATACATCAATAGGCTGGGATGGTACTTACAATAATAGTCCTATGCCCACAAGTGATTATTGGTTTTTAGCAAAAGTAAAAAAAGATGAAAGTGAATTTGAAGTAAAAGGTCACTTTACATTAAAAAGATAACTCTTTTTTTATTACGGCTTTAACATTCTTAACCAAGAGAAAAACGCTATTATTGGTTATATTTGCACCCCAATAAAAAGTAATGAAAAAAGGCATATACATCCTTATATTTTTATTATCTGCTTACACATGGTCTCAAAATGTACAAGTAGACAGTCAAACATATACACCGCAACAACTCATTGAGGATGTTTTGATTGATAGTGATTGTATTACAAATGTTACTGTTACAGGTGTCGTAGGTGGAAACTTTAATGACACCGACCAAAGTTATGGTTATTTTGATGCCACAGGAACTGGGTTTCCTTTTCAAAGAGGTATTGTTTTAAGTACTGGCAGATTATCCAATGTACCTGGACCAAACACTTATATAAGCGATGATGACGCCCCTAATTGGACAGGAGACAATGATTTAGAAAACGCATTAAATGAATCAAATACCTTAAACGCTACAATTTTAGAGTTTAATTTTACTTCAAATGCTGATCAAATAAATTTTCGCTACTTATTTGCTTCCGAAGAATATCAAGAAGGAGACAGCAACACCTGTAGATACTCTGACTTATTTGGATTTTTAATTCGCCCCGTAAACCAACAAGAGTATACTAATATTGCTTTAGTTCCAAATACACAAACTCCTGTTAAAGTTACAACTGTACATTCAGGAATCCCTAATGGTTGTGACCCAATAAACGAAGCTTATTTTGGAGGTTGGAACAATGCTAATGCTCCTATAAATTTTAACGGACAAACAGCAGTTTTAACAGCAACGGCTAATATTATTCCTAATCAAGCTTATCATGTAAAACTTGTTATTGCTGACGAGCAAAACTATCGTTATGACTCGGCTGTATTTTTAGAAGCCGGAAGCTTTAGATTAGGAACAGATTTAGGTCCAGATAGACTTATTGCTACAGGAAACCCACTTTGTGAGAATGAAACCTTGGATGTTGATGCACAAATGCCTGGCAATAACACTTACAGGTGGTTTAGAAATAACGCAGAAATCGTTGGTGAAACAAATGCAACTTACACAGTAGCACAAGAAGGTGTTTATGATGTTGAAGTTACACTACAAAACAACTGTATCGCTTATGGAACTATAACTGTTGAATATAGCCAACCTCCAGTAGTAAATAATACCACATTAATAAATTGCGATGCAGATCAAAATGGCTTTACAGTTTATAATTTATTTGATGCATCAAGAACCACTATTCAATCTCAAGACGGATCTATAACAGGCTTCTTTACAGATAGAAATAACGCCATACAAAATACTGATAATATTACGAACCCTACTGCTTATGAAAATACGCAAATTTTGCAAACAGTTTATGCGCGTATTGAAAATAGATATGGTTGTTTTGCTATTGCAGAAGTAACTTTAGACACTTCAAATAACACCGTAGTTATTCCTGATTATAACACTTGTGACGACGAAACTGCTGATGGTATTACCAGTTTTAATTTAAATGAGGTTCAAAACACCATTGAACCTTTGGTTCCTAATGGCGCTTCTATTGTTTTTTATTCAAACGAAAATGATGCCTACGTTAATCAAAATCCATTAAGCAACTCATACACCAACAGTAATCCTTACAGCGAAACTCTGTATGTAAAAATCACAAATAACAATGCCTGTTACTCTGTGAGTGAAGTTGTTATACATATTAATGAAAATCCTGACTTATTACCTGATGAAACGATTTTATATTGTTTAAATGATTTTCCTACATTCACCTATTTAGACGCAGGAATCACCAACGGATCTAATAATAATTACACATTTACCTGGGAGAAAGACGGAACTGACCTGAACACCAATACGTCACAAATTGCAATTAACGAAACAGGTGTCTACACTGTAACGGTTACCAACGCCAATGGGTGTTCGGCAATCAGGACTATAACTGTCACACCATCTAACATTGCAACCATTGATGATGTTTCTATTATTGAAGCTTCTTCAAACAATTCAATAACCATACATGCATCTGGAGAAGGTGATTATGAATACGCATTAGATAATAGCTCTTTTCAAGATAGCAATATATTCACAAACGTATCTGCTGGTTTATATACCATTTTTGTAAGAGATAAAAACGGTTGTGGTCTTATTTCAAAAGATGTATCTGTGCTTGGTTTCCCTAAATTTTTCACACCAAATGGTGATGGCGATAATGATACCTGGAAACCTATAGGAATCACTTCAAACCAATTAACTATCAAAATATTTGACCGTTATGGCAAACTAATTAAAGAGTTAAATGCTTCTGAAAATGGATGGAATGGCGTTTTCAATGGTCAAAATATGGCTAGTGACGATTACTGGTACCACGCTGTTTTTCAAAATGGTAAGGAATATTTTGGTCATTTCTCTTTAGTACGATAGTGAAAGTAACACAGGCTTAACACAAACTCCCTAAAATATTTACTATTTTTGCCAGCCAATTATTTTTTTAATGAAACGAATCGCCTTCTTATCTGCAATTATTTTTTCAGTTTTATACACAAACTTAAGTGTTGCTAAATCAAACATTTGTCCAGCTCCTATAGTAACTAACTTTTCACCAACTCAAGGTCCAGAAAACACATTAGTTACAATAAATGGATCAAACTTTAATGATGCTGCTTCTGTTTTTTTCGATGGAATTTCTACTTCTTTCTCTATTATAAATGATAATGTTATAGAAGCTTATGTTCCTGCAGGAATCAGTAGTTCATCAATAATTACAATTACAAGTTCAGGAGGTTGTACGGGAAATGCTGCAACTGACTTTACCTTTCTAGATTCACAATGTAGTACTGCAGACGCTTATATTTCTGAAATTTATGATGCCTTATCAGGAAGTTATGCTGTCATTGAGCTTTACAACCCAACAAGTTCACCAATAGTATTAGACGGAATTTATGTCATTGAACGTTATGGAGATATTGGAAACACTACTCCAAGCCATACCTACAATGTTTTAGGTACTATCCAACCATTAGACACTTTTATTATCATATTAGGTAGTGGTTCAGATTGCCCATCGCTAACTGCTGATTTTACTGTTTCCACTGGAATTAATGATAACGATGAATTTAAACTTTTAAAAAATGGTGTACTAATTGACATTGTAAATGCTCCAGGAGAAAGAGGTTACAGTATTATTAGAAACCCTGATGCAGCTGTTAGTCAAACCACTTTTAACGGTAGTGATTGGACTATAAATTCTGAAGAAGATTGCTCTGATTTAGATTCACACACTGCTAATCCTATTCCTGATAACACGCCTACTGTAACTCAACCTAACTCTCAAGAGATATGTGAAAACGGTTCTACAACATTTTCTGTATCTATTAATACTGGTGTTTACACTTATCAATGGCTTACACTTGATGCTTCAGGCAACTGGGTTAACGTTACAAATAACGCTAATTATTCTGGAGCCAACACTAGCACACTAACAGTAAATAATGCACCTACAAGTTTTGATGGAAATCAATACTATTGTGAAATGACATCTGCAACATGTGATTTGGTAAGCATGGCCGTACAGCTTAATGTAAATAATCCTCAAGTTGATACACTTGCTGATTATACAGATTGTTCTAGTTATACCTTACCTGCACTTACAAATGGTAATTACTTTACACAGGCAAATGGTAATGGTTTACAACTTAATGCTGGCGAAGTAATTTCTTCTACACAAACTATTTATATTTTTAACGAGGTTGGTACTGCACCAAATACTTGCTCTAGTGAAAGTAGTTTTACGGTAACCATTTCTGGAAATCCGCCTGTAGATACGCTTGCTGATTACTCTGATTGTTCTAGCTATACGTTACCTGCACTTACAAATGGTAATTACTTTACACAGGCGAATGGTAATGGTTTACAACTTAATGCTGGTGAAGTAATTTCTTCTACACAAACTATTTACATTTTTAATGAGGTTGGTACTGCGCCAAATACTTGTTCTAGTGAAAGTAGTTTTACGGTAACCATTTCTGGAAATCCGCCTGTAGATACGCTTGCTGATTACTCTGATTGTTCTAGCTATACGTTACCTGCACTTACAAATGGTAATTACTTTACACAAGCAAATGGTAATGGTTTACAACTTAATGCTGGTGAAGTAATTTCTTCTACGCAAACTATTTATATTTTTAACGAAGTTGGTACTGCACCAAATACTTGTTCTAGTGAAAGTAGTTTTACGGTAACCATTTCTGGAAATCCGCCTGTAGATACACTTGCTGATTATACAGATTGCTCTAGTTATACGTTACCTGCACTTACAAATGGTAATTACTTTACACAAGCAAATGGTAATGGTTTACAACTTAATGCTGGTGAAGTAATTTCTTCTACGCAAACTATTTATATTTTTAACGAAGTTGGTACTGCACCAAATACTTGTTCTAGTGAAAGTAGTTTTACGGTAACCATTTCTGGAAATCCGCCTGTAGATACACTTGCTGATTATACAGATTGCTCTAGTTATACGTTACCTGCACTTACAAATGGTAATTACTTTACACAAGCAAACGGTAATGGTTTACAACTTAATGCTGGTGAAGTGATTTCTTCTACGCAAACTATTTACATTTTTAACGAAGTTGGTACTGCGCCAAATACTTGTTCTAGTGAAAGTAGTTTTACGGTAACTATTTCTGGAAATCCGCCTGTAGATACGCTTGCTGATTATACAGATTGCTCTAGCTATACGTTACCTGCACTTACAAATGGTAATTACTTTACACAAGCAAACGGTAATGGTTTACAACTTAATGCTGGTGAAGTGATTTCTTCTACGCAAACTATTTACATTTTTAACGAAGTTGGTACTGCGCCAAATACTTGTTCTAGTGAAAGTAGTTTTACGGTAACTATTTCTGGAAATCCGCCTGTAGATACGCTTGCTGATTATACAGATTGCTCTAGCTATACGTTACCTGCACTTACAAATGGTAATTACTTTACACAAGCAAACGGTAATGGTTTACAACTTAATGCTGGTGAAGTAATTTCTTCTACGCAAACTATTTACATTTTTAACGAGGTTGGTACTGCGCCAAATACTTGCTCTAGTGAAAGTAGTTTTACGGTAACTATTTATACTTCGGTTGATTTTAGCTTAAACGATTCTAATATTTCAATAAATGACAACAACCTTATTGTAAACATGTCTAATACAAGTATTAATTATGAGTATGCAGTTGATAATTCTAACTTTCAAACAAGTGCATCTTTTTACAATCTTTCACCTGGAACTCATACGCTTTATGTTCAAGATAGTAACGGTTGTATCATAAAATCTTTAAATTTTGAAATTAAGGAATCTAATGACATTCGTATTCCGTTATTTTTCACACCAAATTTTGATGGTCAAAATGATGTTTGGCAAATAACAGACAACAAAAACACGATTAAAGAAATTTACATTTTTGATAGATACGGCAAACTTTTAAAACAGGTTTCTCCAAGACTTAAGCGTTGGGATGGTAATTACAATGGATACCCTATGGAAACAAATGACTATTGGTATCTTATTACTCTAAAAACAGGTGAACAGCTTAATGGTCATTTTACTCTAAAGCGTTAATCTTAATTAAGTAGGAAGCGCATTTATTTTTATGTAATTTTGTTGTATGAAATTCAAGATAAAATCAGAATTTAGTCCAACAGGAGATCAGCCTCAAGCCATAAAAAAACTAGTTAATGGTATTGAATCTAGCGAGCAATACCAAACACTTTTAGGTGTTACTGGTTCTGGAAAAACATTTACAGTTGCTAATGTTGTTCAAGAAGTACAGCGACCTACGCTTGTTTTAGCTCATAACAAAACACTTGCTGCACAATTATATTCTGAATTTAAACAGTTTTTTCCTGATAATGCAGTTGAATACTTTGTGTCATACTATGATTATTATCAACCAGAAGCTTACATTCCTGTATCTGGCGTTTATATTGAAAAAGATTTATCTATAAACGAAGAGATAGAAAAAATGCGATTAAGCACAACATCTTCGCTACTTTCAGGGCGACGAGATGTTCTGGTGGTTGCATCTGTGTCTTGCTTATATGGTATTGGTAACCCTGTAGAATTTCAAAAAAATGTTATTTCTATTGAGCGTGATCAAGTAATATCACGAACAAAACTTCTTCATAGACTGGTTCAAAGTTTATATTCTAGAACAGAAGCCGATTTCAACCATGGAAACTTTAGAATAAAAGGTGATACTGTAGATATTTTCCCTAGTTATGACGATCATGCTTTTCGCATTCACTTTTTTGGTGATGAAATTGAAGAGATTGAAGCCTTTAATGTACAAACCAATGAAGTCATTGAGAAATATGACCGTTTGAATATTTACCCAGCAAATATGTTTGTTACTTCGCCTGAAATATTACAAAACGCCATAAAAGACATTCAAGACGATTTAGTTAAACAACATGATTATTTTAAAGAAATAGGCAAACATCTAGAAGCAAAACGCCTTAAAGAGCGTACCGAGTTTGACCTAGAAATGATTAGAGAATTAGGCTATTGCTCTGGTATTGAAAACTATTCGCGCTATCTAGACGGCAGGCAACCAGGCTCAAGACCTTTCTGTTTATTAGATTATTTTCCTGATGATTACCTAATGGTTGTTGACGAAAGTCATGTGACTATCTCTCAAGTTCATGCTATGTATGGCGGCGATAGAAGCCGAAAAGAAAACCTAGTAGAGTATGGTTTTAGACTTCCTGCTGCTATGGATAATAGACCGCTAAAGTTTGAAGAATTTGAAGCCTTACAAAATCAAGTGATATATGTAAGTGCAACTCCAGCCGACTATGAATTGCAAAAAACCGATGGCGTTTATGTTGAGCAAGTTATCAGACCTACTGGTTTATTAGATCCTATTATAGAAGTGAGACCAAGTCTCAATCAAATTGATGATTTAATAGAAGAAATACAGCAACGTGTTGAAAAAGATGAGCGTACGTTGGTTACAACACTTACCAAACGTATGGCAGAAGAACTTACCAAGTATCTTGATAGAATTCAAATTCGTTGTCGTTATATACATAGCGATGTTGATACACTTGAGCGTGTAGAAATTATGCAAGACTTAAGAAAAGGATTGTTTGATGTATTAGTTGGTGTTAATTTACTTCGAGAAGGTTTAGATTTACCCGAGGTTTCGTTGGTAGCCATTTTAGATGCTGATAAAGAAGGTTTTTTACGTTCAGCACGCTCATTAACTCAAACTGTTGGTAGGGCTGCTAGAAACCTAAATGGTAAAGCCATTATGTATGCTGATAAAATTACAAACAGCATGCAAAAAACTATAGATGAAACTAACTATAGACGTGAAAAGCAAATAAACTATAACACAAAACATAACCTAGTTCCTAAAGCTCTCAACAAAAGTTTAGACAGTGCTTTATCTAAAAATTCTGTTAGTACTTACAGTTATGAATTAGAAGCTGCTAAAGCCGCAGAACCAGAAAGCGAATATTTATCTAAAAGTGAGTTAGAAAAGAAAATTCGCGAGAACAGAAAGCATATGGAAAATGCTGCCAAAAACCTAGATTTTATGGAAGCTGCAAAATTTAGAGACAAAATAAAAAGCTATCAGGAAAAACTAGACGTGCTAAAAGCTAATTAGTTGTATTGTACCTTAAAAATATCAATTAAAACATCTGGTGGCACAACTTTATTAGGAAAACTATCCATTAAATAAAGCACCTTGTTTATTGACTCATGGCTTAAACCCATACGCAAACCATAATTAAAAAGCTTTGTTATTTCCTTATGAGATTTTTCATTATCAATATTCATCAATAAAACCAACCTATGAAACTGAACAATACGTTCACTATGAGAGTTTAAATGAATATAATTTATTGGATTTTCAATGAGATAATCAAAGTCTTCTCGGCTTATTTCTAATTGTTTTGTTATAGCCAATAAAAAATTATATTCAATAGGCTTTAAATCACTTTCATTTTTTGCAAATGAAATCATTTCAGACAATAAACTTAACTTTTCTACTCTATTAATCATACTAAACAAAGGATTAGCAATTACTTTTTATAAAGATACAGAGATAGAATATTTGATAATCCCTTATAAATTGTAACTTGTCGAAAATTACATGGTATTTCATCGTTGTTTTTTTACTTTAAATTAAAAACAATATTTAAAACACTGATTTTAAGTTGCTTAAATCAAAAATACATTTTATCGACTTTCATTTCATAAAAATGTCATTTTCGATGAAATGCACATGGTAATTTATTCATTATAATAGCTTTAAATTATAATTATGACAAACAATGATATTTTTAAGAAACTACGAGTTGCTTTACAGTTGCGAGATGACGAAATTGTAAAGATTTTAGAACTGGTAGATTTCAGAATTTCTAAAAGTGAATTAGGTGCTTTTTTTAGAAAAGAAGATCACCCTAAATACAAGGAATGCGGTGATCAAATTTTAAGAAATTTTTTAAATGGGCTTGTAATACATTTACGAGGTCCTAAACCAGATAAAAAACCAAAACTTACACCACAAAAAAAGAGCAACTAAACAGTTGCTCTTTTAATTAAATAACTACTTTAAGTATTAAACTGCTTAATTTTTAAGCACCTTAAAAGTTTTTGTAGCATTCTCAACTTGCACTTTAACTAAATAACTACCTTTTGATAAATGATTCATATCAATACGTACTTCTTTGAGAGTATTTATTTGTTTATCTACACACAACCTTCCTGTGATATCAAAAACACGTACTGAATTAATTTTTGAATGAGACACGCTCTTTATAAATAAGCTATGAGTTGCTGGGTTTGGATAAACTGCTAATTGATTTTGTAAAACATTGTTCTCTACTGTTAATGTAGAATGGTCTGCATAGGTTTTTATTACACCTGTAATACCATTAGGGTTTTGAGTATCAGAACTTGTAAATAATACGTTTCCTTCACTATTTAAAGCAACTGATTGGCCACTACTAGCATCAACACTATCATCGTATTCACCAGATTGAATAACCCAATGATTAACGCCTTCAATTTGCCCGCGTTTGTATAGGTAAACTCTTGGCGACGAACTAGAATTAAAAAAACGTGCACCAATAGCCATAAACAACCCATCATTATTTAGAGATAAAGAACTACCAAACCTATCACCATTAGTTAATCCAAAAATATCTCTAAAATATGTGTAACTTACTCCATTAGAATAATATGTTTTTACGTAACCAGGAACACCTGTTCCTAGCCTAGTTCCAGCTGCCAGTATACCTCTGTTTCCGCTTAATGCTAAAGTATTACCAAGTCTATCATTCGCTTGAGAGCCTTCAGCATTAAAAACTCGGTTCCAGTCACTCGAATACTGATAAACGGATATCTGCCCTCTACTCTGTCCGCTAGTTGTACCGTTAATGTTATGATAAGGAGCACCTACAGCTAAATAATCTCCATCATTATTAAAATCTAATGTGCTACCAAAATTCTCTCCAGTAACAAGACCTTCTAAAGTGCTTCCTAATTGAAGCCAATTGCCAGAGTTGTTTTCGTATACTTTTACTTCACCAGTTCCTGTATTGGCTCCAGGTATTCCTACAGCTAGTCTTGTTCCGTCTGCATTTAAGCTTATACTCCTTCCTAAACTCACACCAGTAGATCCTCCAATAAAGTCTGATCCTAATTGTGTCCAAGTGCCAGAAACATTTTGAAAAACACGTACATATCCAGAATAAGTATTGCCGTTAGGACTTCCTGAAGGAGCTCCAACTACTATAATGTCTCCTGTAGCATTAATATCAACAGCGTCTCCAAAATAATCGCCAGCCTGAAGACCAACAATATCATTTCCTATTTTCTCCCAGCTATTATTACTATACTGATAAACTGAAGCTTTTCCTATATTAGCATCGGTTCCTGTAACGCCATCATATCTTGGTGAGGTTACTACAATGGTGTTTCCATCAGGGCTTACTGCAAATTTATTTCCGAAGTAATCTCCCTCTATTCCGTCAGGGTCAAAAACATCTTCCCTATAAGTTGTAAATTCTTGTGAATAAATAAAAAGTGGCAACATTAAGGCATAAAAGAATAATTTTGTTTTCATAAAAGTTTGATTTATTGATTAATAGTTAACCTACTAGCAGCTTTTTTTATACCACTAGCAGGTTGTGCAAATCAATGTTAAAATCAAACTATTGAGAAATTTTTGGGGTCTACAAATGGGCTACAAAAAACACAAACCTCTATAAAACAACCGGTTAAAAACTAAAAACACCTTACTACATTTGGTATAAGAAATTCTTTAGATCATCTTCTTTTCCAAGATTTAGTTTCTTTTTTAATCGATATCTGCTCATTTTCACACTTTTAGGAGTAACGTTTGTTAGTGTAGCAACTTCTTTTGTTGATAAATTCATACGAATATATGCGCAAGATTTTAGGTCGTTATTGGTAAGATTAGGATATTTTAAGTTTAATGTTTTGAAAAATTTGGGATGAACATTATTAAAGTGTTTTTGAAAAGTAGCCCAATTATCATCAAAATTTAAACCTTGTTTTATAATACTATTCAATTCTTTTATAAAACTAGACTTTGAGGCTTCATTATCGCCAAATGCTTTTACTTTATCGCTTAAATCTTCTAACAGTTTATTTTTTTGTAACGAACTCATTGTTAATGAGCTTAACTCTACTGACTTTAACTCTAGTTCTTTTTTCTGAAGTTGCGCTTCAAGTTCTGATGCTTTTTTTTCTTTTATTAAAAGAGCTTCTTTTAGTTGAAATGATTTTCTTCTTATTTTATAACGATTGTATAAAAGGATAATTGTAACAACTAATAACAATGAGAATACAATTGCCCAGTTTCTATAAAGCTTAAACAACGCTACTTCTTTATCTTTTTGTATAGAATCTGTTTTTAAAATTTGAATCTCTTTAGCTTTTTTCTCTGCTTCATATTGCTCTTGGTAAAAAGCGACTTTTTTTGTTAAGTCATTTTTAAATAAGCTATCTCGCGATGCTGCATAAAGTTTAAAATTATGATAAGATTTTTTGTAATCATTCAATTGATGATAACTATCAGTAAGTCCTTTATATGCATCTACCTGATATGGTAATGAACCAGATAATTTTGCATTGATTAAGGCTTGATTGTAAAAACGATTTGCTTCGCTATATTTTTTTTGATTAAATAATAATGTTGCTAAATTGATTTCTGTTAGGGCTGAATTTTCTGTATCCTTAATATCAGAAAACAACTTATTTGCTTTTGAGTAATAAACCATTGCTTGATCAATGAGGTCTTCACTCTTACTTATATTACCTAAATTTGAATAAATACCTGCTAAAGAACGTTTATCATTCATTTTTTTGGCAAAATCTAAATACTCTAAATAATATAATTTTGATTTTTTATAATCACCTATTTGATAATAAAGTGTTGCTAAATTATTAATTGAACTAGCAATCAATCTTGGGTTCTTTATTTCTTTTCGTAAATCATAAGCTTCTTGTAAGTAAGCTAATGCTTTATCAAAACTTTCTAAATCTTTATAAAGTAACCCAATACCGTTTAACGCATCTGATGTTTCCTTTTTTAAACTGTAGCTACGGTAAATAGGTAATGCTTTAAAATAATAATCCAACGCCTCTTGGTAATTCCCTTTTTGCCTATTTAATGCTGCTATATTATTATAAGATCGTGCCGCAAATGAAGAGTCTTTAAGTTTTAATCTATAAACAAGCGATTTTTTATAGTTATACAAACTAGAGTCTACAATTCCCAATCTTTGAAAAAGCACACCCATATTATTGTATGCATCGCCTTTTTTTCTTGAATCTGAAGCAGGAATACTTTGTAGTGATTTTTGCCAATAAACTCTAGTACTATCGTATGCTCTAGTATAAAAATAAGCAGTTCCAAGATTTTTATAAGAATCTGCTAACCCTGATTTATAATTAAGCTTTTCACTTAAAATAATAGCGTCTTGAAGATGTTTAAAAGCTAATGCTATATTTGTGTTGAAAGATTTTCTTCCTATTTCATTTAGCAACTTTACTTTACTCGTATCATCCTTAATAGTTTTAAGCTCTAACAGTAAAGAATCAACTTGAGAAAAAACAGATGTTGTAGCAAATAATAATATAAAAGCAATCTTCTTCATAATAGTTGGTTGTTTAGTGCTTCTAAAATAGTTTAAATATTATAATTACACCAAAAAACACTATAACAGAGTGCTTTATAAAAAAAAGAGCAACTATTTAAGTTGCTCTTTTTTTAATTATATTAAGATTATCTTATGTATTAAGACAATACATCTTGTACTTTATCTGCAGCTTCTTGAAACTCTGTTGCACTTAATACATCAAGTCCAGAGTTATCAATTAATTCTTTAGCTATATCTGCATTTGTACCTTGTAAACGTACAATAATTGGAACTTGTATAGCATCTCCCATATTCTTGTAAGCATCTACAACACCTTGTGCTACACGATCACAACGTACAATACCACCAAATATGTTAATTAAAATAGCTTTTACGTTAGGGTCTTTTAAAATAATTCTAAAAGCAGCCTCAACACGAGCAGCATCTGCAGTACCACCAACATCTAAAAAGTTAGCTGGCTCACCACCTGCTTGCTTAATTAAATCCATAGTAGCCATTGCTAATCCAGCTCCGTTTACCATACAACCAACGTTTCCATCAAGATCAACATAGTTTAATCCTAATTGACCTGCTTCAACTTCAATAGGGCTTTCTTCTCGTAAGTCACGTAATTCAGCTAAATCTTTATGTCTGTATAATGCGTTATCATCTAAAGTTACTTTAGCATCTACTGCCATTATTTTATCATCACTAGTTTTTAAAACTGGGTTGATTTCAAATAAAGAAGCATCAGATTTATCATATGCTGTATATAATGCCGTAACAAACTTTGTCATTTCTTTAAAAGCTATACCACTTAAACCTAAATTAAATGCTACACGACGTGCTTGAAAAGGTAAAATTCCTGTTGCAGGATCTATTTCTTCTGTAAAAATTAAATGAGGTGTTTTTTCAGCAACTTCTTCAATATCCATTCCACCTTCTGTTGAATACATAATCATGTTACGACCATTACCTCTGTTTAATAATACAGACATGTAAAATTCATTAGGTTCTGAATCGCCAGGATAATAAACATCTTCAGCAACTAAAACTTGGTGTACACGTTTACCTTCAGCAGAAGTTTGAGGTGTTACAAGGTCCATTCCTATAATTTGACCAGCAATATCTTTAACTTCGTCTAGGTTTTTAGCAAGTTTAACTCCGCCACCTTTACCACGTCCACCTGCATGAACTTGGGCTTTAATAACGTGCCATCCTGTACCTGTTTCTTCAGTTAATTGTTTAGCTTTTTCAACTGCTTCGTCTGCTGTTTGGGCAACTAATCCACGTTGAATACGTACGCCAAAACTGCTTAATAATTCTTTTCCTTGATATTCGTGTAAATTCATCTTGTTTAAAGTAAAATTTTAGTTCAACAAAAGTAAATAATCACATTTACTTACCCTAATATTTGACAACTAAAAATATTTTAAATATCACTGCATTTGTTAAATAATTAACAAGATGTTTTAATTTTGTAATATTTAGCAACATTACTTTTTAATAGGTGATTATAAAATATCTTTGACAAAAAAGATTTTCATGCAAAACAATCAATTACTAGAAATAGCCAAGGAATTTGGCAGCCCATTATATGTATACAATGCTGAAACAATAAGCAATCAATATAAAAGATTGACGAGTGCTTTTAAAGGTGTTAAGAATTTACGTATTAATTATGCTGTTAAGGCTTTATCTAATGTTTCTGTATTGAAGTTCATGAAAAAATTAGGTTCAAATATTGATACAGTTTCTATTCAAGAAGTTCAATTAGGACTAAAAGCAGGCTTTGAACCAGAACAGATAATTTTTACACCTAATGGCGTTTCTTTGCAAGAGATTGAAACCGTGGCAAAACTGGGTGTGCAAATTAACATTGATAACTTATCAATTTTAGAACAGTTTGGTACAGCTTACCCTAAAACGCCTGTTTGCATTAGGATAAATCCGCATGTTATGGCAGGTGGAAACACCAATATATCTGTGGGACATATTGATAGTAAGTTTGGTATTTCAATTCACCAAATACCACACATATTACGTATTGTTGAAAACACAAACATGCATATTAACGGCATTCATATGCATACTGGTAGCGATATTCTTGATATTGATGTGTTTTTATATGCCAGTGAGATTCTTTTTGAAACTGCAAAAAACTTTAAAACATTAGAGTTTATTGATTTTGGTTCGGGATTTAAGGTTCCTTACAAACAAGGAGACATTGAAACAAACATTGAAGAGCTTGGTAAAAAATTAACCAAACGATTTAATGATTTTTGTAAAGAATATGGCCGAGAGTTAACTCTTGCTTTTGAGCCCGGTAAATTCTTGGTTAGTGAAGCTGGACAATTCCTTGTACATGTAAATGTTATAAAACAAACAACATCAACCGTTTTTGCCCAAGTAGATAGTGGGTTTAATCATTTAATAAGACCTATGCTTTATGGCGCTCAACATGATATAGTAAACATATCAAACCCTAATGGCAGAGAGCGTTTTTATAGCGTTGTTGGCTACATATGCGAGACAGACACTTTTGCTAATAACAGACGTATTTCTGAAATAAATGAAGGTGATATTCTTGCTTTTAAAAATGCTGGTGCTTATTGTTACTCTATGGCTTCAAATTATAACTCTCGTTATCGCCCTGCTGAAGTACTTTGGTACAAAGGCAAAGCTCACTTAATTAGAAAGAGAGAAACTTTTGACGATATCATAAACAATCAAATTGAAATTGTTTTAGATTAAAATATTTTAATCCAAGAGAAAGCAAAAAAGCGTTCCCCTCTATAGAAACGCTTTTTTGTTTATATAAATGTTTTGAAAATTATTTTTTTATGAATTTTTGAACATGTTCTCCGCTTTGTGTTTTAATTGAAGCTACATATATTCCTGTTGCTAATTGATTTACTGAAAGTGTCGCACTATTTTCAGACATTAAAACAACTCTTCCATTTAAATCAGTAACCGTAATAACTTGAATGGCTTCTTGTGATTTAACTTGTAAAACATCAGTAACTATACTAGGAATAATTCTTACTTGACCTGAAACAACAGAAGGTTTGTGAGTACTTAAACTTAATGGTAAATAGGCTTCCATTATAGTCTCATTAACACTAAGTAAATTAACAACAAAGTTATTGGTTCTAAATACTAAATTATCATCGTTATTATCATAATAATAATATGAAGTTTGTGTTGCAGGAACACTTCCAAAAAACGGTACAACTAGCGTTAAGCTCTGTTCTATTTTTAATCTTGTAACACTACCGCTATAAGCACCTTCTCCTATATCATTCATATTTAATGTACCATAGGCATCTACACTTACTTGCAGCGTTCCTGTAAAAGTACCTGAAAATGTTGTGTATGTAAATGACCCTGAAACAGGATCTGAATTAGATGCATTATAACTCATAGGAAATGAACCTACTAAAGCATTATTTGTGTAATTTAATACCAAATCATCTCTTTCTACTCCTGTAAGAGAAACTGCTCCAGTTTCTATTTTTTGAAAAATTTTATTTGTATTTGCAGCATTACTCACATCTGTAATTGTTAAAACACTTGTTGTTCCTGGGTAAGAAGAAAGCTCTGAAGTTGTTGGAGTTACATAAGTATCTTCATTTACAGTTCCTGCAGTTGCAAGGTCGTTAAAATTCCAGGTTAATCCAGCTCCAGAAGCGCTCTGATTTACGGCACCACTTGATGTCACTACAGCAAATCTTAATCCATTTGCACTGTTAAAATTGTTGATAGGAGCTTGAGAAAAGCCATAAATTGAAATTAAGAAAAAGGCAATAAGTAGTTTTGTTTTCATATAAATAGTTTTAATCAAAACTATAGAAAACAGAATGTGAGTTACAAAAAAAAAGACCATCGTAATAAATTGACGATGAACGGCATAGACCTTCTAAAATTCATATCAAAACATAAATACATTTTGTATTTGTTATAAAGAATTCCTAATTTTATAATCGAAAACCGAATAAGGACTTTGATTAATAGCAAAAAACAAAGACTTATGAATTTTCCCTCAACAACATTAGCTTTTCTCAAGCTAAAAAACAGTAAAAAAGCGCATCACTTACTACGCTTTATAAACGTTACTTATTCTCCCAATGTTTTCGTTTCATTTTTAATTTAAAGAGATTTTAAAAATGAAAAAGCTCGGTATCATTGGCCAATTAGGAGATGTAAATAATTACATCATTCAGTATTTTTTAGATCAAAATTTTCAGGTAAAAATGTCTGTTGATAGTGTTTCTCAAAAAGACTATTCATCAGTAAAAAAAGACTTTTACTTACAACACTGCAAACTTGACATAACTAATATTGAAAGTGTAAAACGTTTCATTTTTGATTGTGATATTATTATTTACAACGACTTAAACCCATTTATAAACACCAATAATATTCCTACTGAATTATTACTTAAACCTTCATCTGAAATAATAAAAAACATCCTTGAAGCTATTTCAAAAACACCTACAATTGAAAAGCTTATTTTTATAACATCTACAAAAACCTCAAAACAGACCAATCATAATACACCTTTGAAACACACATGGTATAACTTGAATGATGTTATTTTAAACACTAAAAATGACCTGTTTACTTCATCTAAATTTTTGGCTAATAAAACTTTGTCTGCTTTTATTGATAATACTACTGATTTAGCATATGAGATAACAAAAATATCACTCTGTGATATATCTAACCAATTACATTCTGAAAAGGAAACAATTGCTAGTACTAATCTTCAAGTAAGTCAAAACTCAAAACAAACATTAGCCCTGATTGCCAATATAGCTCATAATGCGACATTAAATTACGGTAAACACGGCGAAAACTTCTTGATATACACACAAAGTTCTTTGGTTAAAAAAACTCAATTACCAATACCCTATAACAATTAAAATTTATATATAATTAACTTGTTTTGCTTAAGTTGACACCTTGCATAATTAGTTATTTATAAATAGATTTGTAGTATTCCCTTAAAAATTATTTGCCCTAAATTAATAGAATAAATGAATATTCAAGACTTTGATGTAAATGACTCTACTCAAGTTCTCAATTTTATACAAAAAGCCGCAAAAATTGGTACTTGGCATGTAAACCTAGAAAACAATGAGGTTTCATGGAGCAAATTAACCAAACAGATTCATGATGTAAGTGAGGACTATAGCGTAAATATTGACGCTGCCATAGGTTATTATAAAGAAGGTTTCTCTAGAGATAAAATAACATATTGTTTTAATTGCTGTATCACAGAAAAAAAACCCTTTGATGTAGAGCTAGAAATAGTAAGTGCCAAAGGAAGAGAAAAATGGGTTAGAGCGATAGGTTTTCCGGTAGTAGAAAATGACAACTGTATAAAAGTACAAGGACTATTTCAAGACATAACCGAAAAAAACAAAACACTACAAAAACTAGCCTTAAAAGAAGAGCAGTTTAGAAAAACATTTGAAAGTACCGCTATTGGTATGGCTATTGTAAGTCTTGATGGCAGATGGCTAAAAGTCAATAAAAGCTTAAAGAACATGTTAGGCTACACTAACGATGAGTTTACATCTCGAACATTTAAAGACTTAACTCACAAAGACGATTTAGAATTAGGGCAAAAAGAATTAAAACAATTACTTCAAAAAGAAGTTTCGAGTTTTAAAATTGAAAAAAGATATATCCATAAAAACAATGATGTGATTTGGGTATCTTTAAGTGTATCACTTGTGAGTAATGACGATGGCATTCCTTTACATTTGGTAGCTCAAATAAATGACATCACACACAGAAAACAATCAGAGAGAAAAGTAAAATCACTATTAGATATTACAAAAGACCAAAATTCAAGACTATTAAATTTTGCACATATTGTTTCTCACAATCTTCGTTCGCATTCAGGGAATTTAGAAATGCTATTAGATTTAATGAAGTTTGAAGAGCCAGAAGCTACAGATAACAGCTACTTTCCATTAATAAACACAGCCGTAGATCACTTAAGTGAAACTGTAGAGAACTTAAATCAAGTTGCTATAATAAACACAAAAATTCACGAAGACCTAACACCTATAAACCTTCATGATGTAGTAAACAAAACAGCAAACAGCGTAAACGCTTCAATTATTGAAAATAATGCAAAAATCAATAATTTGGTAAACCCAAATCAAATTATACACACAATACCTGCTTATCTTGATAGTATTTTACTAAACTTTTTAACTAACAGCTTAAAATATAGAAAAGAAAACGCAGACCCAATTATTACTTTTAAAGCCGACACGTCAAAAGACAGTGATAACAATCCTATTTTAATTCTAGACATAGAAGACAATGGTGTTGGGATAGATTTAGACAAGCATGGCAAAAAACTTTTTGGCATGTACAAAACCTTTCACAAGCACAAAGATTCAAGAGGATTAGGCTTATTTATTACTAAAAACCAAATAGAAGCCATTGGCGGCAAAGTTTTTGTAAAAAGTAAAGTAGGAATTGGCACTATTTTTTCATTACATTTAAGGTATGAAAAAAGTTAATATTACATACATCATAGATGATGATCCTATTTTTGTGTTTACGGCACAAAAAATGTTGAAATTTGAAGATTTTTGCTATAACTTTTCAGTGTTTCATAATGGCGAAGATGCTATAAATCATTTAGCTCCATTAATGAAAGCCAACACAGATCTTCCTGATCTTATTCTATTAGATTTAAATATGCCTATTATGGATGGTTGGCAATTTTTAGATGAATTTATAAAAATAAAAACCACTAAAAAAATTACAATATACATTGTAAGCTCCTCTATAGATCCTGCAGATATTGAAAAGGCAAAAACATATCAAGAGGTTTCAAACTATGTAATAAAACCAATTACTAGAGAAAAAATAAAGTACATTTCTGACGAAATGAAACAGCAAATCGCTAATTAAAAAACTTATTTATTACTTTGTTTTTACTTTTCCCGTAAAGTGATTAAAAGAAGAGCTTATAGGGTTTCCAGATGCACGCCTAAATGATGCTATTTGTCCGCAATGCCAAATAGCATCAGATATTGGACCATTAATAGCATTCCAGTAAGGAAAAACTTTTCCTTTACCAAAGTTAATATTGTAATCTGATAAGTCATCAGCTTCTCGTAGTATATCTGCTGCTTTTTTAAGATTTAAAAGCGTTTGCTTTCTAATATCAGCATAAGCGTTATTAGAGTTATCTACTTTTTTATGCTCTTGTTTTAATGCAGCACTTAAAATCACTTGAGATAAATCAAAAATATGAGTAAGTGTCTCTCCTGTTGAGCGTGACTCTGCATCAATTTTATAAGAAAAATCTTTATCCTTTAAACCTTCAGTTGCCCAATAAAATCTAAAACCAAAACCATCAATTTGTCTGGCAGCTACTGTTCCTGCTGTAAAACTATTGGAAGCTTCTGGTATTTCATGGTATGGTAACGCTTCTTGAGCATTAGTAGCTAAACATGCTAGCAAGAACATTGCTGGTATTAAGTTTTTCATTTTTTAATCTTTGATTTGGTTTGAATTAGAAATTGGTGCGATTCCGTAAGTATCAAATAAATACACCAACGCTGTCATTGTTGCTGCTCCTAGCTCTAGTTCTCGTTTGTTTACATGTTCAAATGTATCATTTGCTGCATGATGATGATCAAAATAGCGTTGCGAATCTGGACGCAAACCAGCCAATACATTGGTTTCTGTTTTTAATGGGCCTACATCTGCTCCGCTTCCTCCTTGTTCAAAATAGTGAATTAAATAAGGTTTAAACAATGGTTTCCAACTTTCAATTTTTGAAAAAACAGCATCACTACAATCAAAACTAAAGCCTCTTGGAGTAAATCCTCCAGCATCACTTTCTAAAGAAAAAATATGATTTTCTCCTTTTTGCTTTGCTACTTCAGCATATTTTGTTGCTCCACGAAGTCCGTTTTCTTCATTCATAAATAACACGACTCTAATGCTTCGTTTTGGTTTAATACCACTTTCTTTTAGCAATCTTAATACATCCATAGATTGCACTACGCCAGCACCATCATCATGTGAGCCATCTCCTAAATCCCAAGAATCAAGATGACCTCCAACAATAATATACTCATTAGGGTATTGACTTCCTGTAATTTCACCTATAACATTATATGATTGTACATCTGCTAATTGGCGACATGATTGACTAAAGAAAAACTTCACATTTTTATCTAATGCTAACATGGTACTTAATGTTTCGGCATCATTTGTACTAATTGCAGCAGATGGAATACGTTTAGAGTTTGGCAAATCGCCGTAAGTCATACTTCCTGTATGTGGAAAATCATCTAAACGTAAATTCATAGAGCGCACAATAACACCAACAGCTCCAAGTTTTGCAGCTTCCATAGCACCTGCATAACGCTGATCTACACAACCACCATAAGCTTCAAAAGTTTGTATTAAATCGGCTTGCATTGGTCTATTGTAAAACACTATTTTGCCTTTAATATTAGCTTCTCCTAGCTTTTTAAGTTCTTCTATTCCCTGAACCTCAACAACATTTGCTTTTAATCCGCCATAAGGTGTCGCGATTGAGCCGCCTAACGCACATATATTTACCGTTGTTGTTTTACCAGGACCTGTCTCTATGTAAGCATATTCTGGAGCGCCACGCACCCATTTTGGTACCATAACAGGTTGTAACCATACTTTATCTAATCCTAATTTTTCTAATTCTTCTTTAGTATAAGCTACTGCTTTTTCAGCATTTAGCGATCCTGACAAACGACCACCTATTTGGTTTGACAAATAATCAAGCCACTCATAACTTTTACCATTTGTTAATGATGTTGTATAAATAGTTTTTAAAGCTTCAGCATCGGTTTGTGCTGATATGTTTATTGTAAAAAGAATAAGTAGGAGTAATAAAAAGCGTTTCATTAAATAAAATTTAAGTTTTAAAGATACTATTTATGATGTACGAAATTCTAAAATAAATTATAAAAAAATCCTGTTTATAGAAACAGGATTTGCAATATCATTCACTTTTTAATTGCTCTTTGTAGATATGTAGTTTTTCTTTAATAGCATCATCTAGCTCTGGCTCTACAATATCTTTGTATGTTTTTAGTGTATCTAGTAAAATTTTTGCGACTATATATCTAGCCGTAGGTTTATCATCAGCTGGAATTGTATACCAAGGCGCATGTGGTTTTGATGTTCTATTTATAGCATCTTGGTAACATTCTTGATATTGATCCCATAATTTGCGTTCTTTTAAATCTCCTGGTGAAAATTTCCAGTTTTTCTCTTCCTTTTCTAAACGACGTAAAAGCCTATCGCGTTGCTCATCTTTTGATAAGTGTAAAAAGAACTTAAAGATAATTGTACCATTATCAGCAATGTGCTTTTCAAAATTATTTATTTGCTGAAAACGTTCATGCCAAAAAGCATCGTTTACATCTTCAACAGTATGTATATTAGGCAAGTTTTCTCCCAAAATATATTCTGGATGCACTCTTGTCACTAATACATTTTCATAATGTGTTCTATTAAAAACGCCAAACTTTCCGCGCGCAGGAAGTGCAATATAATGACGCCATAAATAATCATGCTTTAACTCTAACTCGGTTGGTACTTTAAAGCTATGAACTACCACTCCACGAGCATTAAGCTCTTTAAAAACCTCTCGGATCATACTGTCTTTACCTGCTGTATCCATACCTTGAATACAAATTAAAACAGCATACTTACCATGAGCATACATGGTGTTTTGAATTTTTGCTAAATCTTTACATACATCTTCTAATGCATCTTCAATTTTATCTTTATCAGCATCTAAATCGTAGTTTGTGCTAATATCTTTAAGATGGATGTTTTGACTAACTTTAAAATCGTTGATGTTTATATTTTTTTTCATAACGCGTATGTTATTTTGAAGCAAAAAGTTTCACATCACTTTCGCTTACTTCTTTTTCACCTAAAATAATAAGACGTTCTACCACATTACGCAATTCACGAATATTTCCTGTCCAATCGTACTCTTGCAGTAATTTAATAGCTTTTGAAGAAAACTCTTTTTTTGCATTTCCTTGTTCTTCTGCTATTTTGTTTGCGAAAAAATCAACTAAAAGAGGTATATCTTCTCGTCTATCATTTAATGCAGGAACTTTGATTAAAATAACTGCTAAACGGTGATATAAATCTTCTCTAAACTTACCATCTGCAATTTCTTTTTTTAAATCTTTATTGGTTGCTGCTACAACGCGTACATCTACTTTAATGTCTTTATCATTACCAACACGTTGAATTTTATTTTCTTGTAAAGCACGTAATACTTTTGCTTGCGCAGAAAGACTCATATCACCTATTTCATCAAGAAAAATGGTTCCTCCGTTTGCAGCTTCAAACTTTCCAGCTCTATCTTTTACAGCACTAGTAAAGGCTCCTTTTACATGCCCAAACAACTCACTTTCTATAAGTTCTGAAGGAATTGCGGCACAGTTAACTTCTACTAATGGACCTTTTGAGCGATTACTTTTTTCATGCAACCAATGGGCTACTAATTCTTTTCCGGTTCCGTTTGGTCCAGTAATAAGCACTCTAGCATCTGTTACTGATACTTTTTCAATCATCTCTTTTATGTGAGCTATGGCTTCACTTTCGCCAATCATTTCATAGTTTTTGCTCACTTTCTTTTTTAACCGCTTATTTTCTACAACAAGTTCCTTGCTGTTTAGCGCGATTCTCACAGTGTTTAACAATCTGTTTAAATCTGGCGGTTTCGATATATAATCAAATGCACCTAGACGCATTGTATTTACTGCTGTATCTAAATCTCCGTGTCCAGAAATCATAACCATTGGTGTTTCTGGTTTTATTTTCTTTACGGCTTCAAGAACTTCAACACCATCCATTTTTGGCATTTTTATATCACAAAGCACCAAATCAAAATCGTCCTTCTTAATGGCTTCAACTCCTTTTAAACCATCTTCAGCTTCTTCTACGATATATTTATCATTTTCTTCTGAAAGAATTTTTACAAGTACACGTCTTATTGCTGCTTCATCTTCTATTACTAATATTTTTGGCATATTATATCTTGTATTTTAATCCGGTTCTTAAATATAAGGTATTTACGTCATCTAGAGTAAATACTTTGTCTTTGTCTTTATTACGTAGTATGTTTTTTTGATCTAAAGTATAGCCTGAATACATATAAAAAGCAAAGTGCTTTGTAAAATAATATTCATATCCTAATCCTAATACTATAACGCGTAAAGAAACGTTTTCTACAACTTGATTATTGACAGTTATTTTATCTTGTACATGCGCATAATAACCATCTAAACTTATGAATGATTGTAGTACATTTTTTTCGTTAAAATAATATTCTATATTGGCTTTAGGAACTCCCAATGTATATGCCCAATGTGAATTAAGCTTTCTAAAATAACTTACAAAAGGTAATGGGAAAGGCAATCCTGATGTACTATTGTAGGTTAAACCAATTATTAATCTATTTGGTTTTTTTGCTGTTTCGTCTTTTGTTTTATCATTAATAGCGTAAACGCCTCCGTTTATAAAAAAATCAGATCCGGTTATTTTTGATTTTAATGTTGATGCGATTCTAGGTGTTACTTTGGCTCCAAATCGCCATTTTTCATTATGCTTAAAGGTATAGCCAATGGTAGCATCTATAATATGTACTTGGTTTATTAGACTTCGATTAAAAGGATAATGGTCTTCAAGGTCTATAGCTACATTATTGTATTCGGCACCAAAAACAAGATAATCATCTTCAGAAATTTCAATAGGAATATTAAAAAAACCTCGAAACCTACTATAGGTATCTTCGGAGTTTTTTTTGGGTATGAAAGAATATTCTAACCTAGCTAAATTACTTAATTGTGCTTGTAAAGTAGAACAAAGTACTAGGGTAAAAAGAATTAAAACGTTTTTATATGCTTTACTTAAACTCACATGCTATTTTTTTGGATCTATAATATGAATGTCTCTTTGTGGGAATGGTATAGAAACATTATTTGCTCTAAATAATTTATCTATTTCAAAACGAATGTCACTTTTTGGGAAGTTAGATTTAAAACTGTCATTAAGTGTAAAAACTACTTTAAAGTTTAATGAACTATCTGCAAAATCTGTGAACAAAACCGTTGGTTCTGGGTCATCTAATACGTTAGGGTGATCATTTACAGCCTGTAGTAATAATTGCTTTACTAATTGAACATCACTTCCATAAGCCACACCTACTGAAACACTTTCTCTTGTTGTTGTTCCGTTTTGTGTCCAGTTATATAAGCTATTTGTTAAATACAAATGGTTAGGTATTACTAGTACTTTATTGTCTATTGTAACGGCTCTGGTTGTTCGTAGTTTAATTTCTTCAACACGCCCTATTTTATCTTCAATTTCAATAATATCTCCTACGCGTAAACTTTGATCTATTAAAATAAAAACACCAGAGATAATATCTTGAAATAAGGTTTGCAATGCTAAACCAATACCTATTAATAAGGCTGCTGAAGCAGCAAAAATGGCTGTAACATTTACTCCAACAGCATCAAAAACAATTATTAAAACCACTAAATACACAAGCCATCTTGCAAATGAAAATACGGTATTAAATTTTGCTTTATCCTCTAAAGGCAATCGCTTTACGTAAAGTCTTTTTATAAAGTTCAGTACAATGGTTGTTATAATATATATAACGCCAACTAATAATATTAGGCCTATTGTAATCTTTATAGTTTTTTCTTCGTTTTGATATAAAATCGTACCTAAAAAATCTATAATTGTTTCCCAAATGCCACTTTCTGTAACTACTTCTTCAATATTATCTAGTTTCTCTTCCATTTATTTTCCAATTAATATTTAATCCATTTAATAAGTTCTTTATAGCTAGGCTTTTTTCCATACATTAAAATTCCTACTCTATAAATTTTTGCTGCAAACCATACGGTAAACATAAATGTTCCTACTAGCAACGCTAATGACACTAACTGTTGCCATATTGGTACGCCAAAAGGAATTCGCATTAACATAACTACTGGCGATGTAAACGGGATGAAAGAAAACACGGTAGAAACGGTTCCATGTGGATCTTCAATAACAGTAAAAATACCAATATATACAGCTAGGATTAACGGCATAAGTATTGGAAACAAAAACTGCTGTGTATCTGTTTCATTATCTACTGCGGCACCTATTGCTGCATACAAAGAACTATATAATAGATATCCTGCAATAAAAAATAATACAAAGGCAAAAATTAAATTAGTAATTGGTAAATTATAAAATGCATTCATAATATTCTGTACCATGGCTGTAGAATCAGGGTTATTTACCGCTTGATTCACGAGTTCTTGTTGTGCTGAATGAGATTGGGCAAAGTCTATTCCGAAAATTGCAGAAACTATAACCATTAAAAAAACACCTAATATTAGCCAAATTACAAATTGAGTAATCCCTGCTAAAGATGTTCCTATAATTTTGCCTAGCATTAACTGTATTGGTTTTACAGAAGATATTATGACTTCTATAATACGACTTGTTTTTTCTTCAATCACGCTACGCATAATCATGTTACCGTAAATGATAATAAACATAAATAGTAAATAGCCCGCAGCACAACCAAAAGCTAATTTTACAACACTATCTATTTTTGAAGTTTTTTCGCCAACAAAACTTTCTTGAGCAATATCTACTCGTACTTTTGAAGACTTTATCATTTCTATATCAACGCCTTCATCGGCTAATTTCAAGTCAGTAAGTTGCTTTTCTAATTTACTTTCTAAATCACTCATTAAGGTAAGTGATGGTGCTTCTTCTGAATAAAATTTTATATGTTTTGACAACGTACTTACATCACTGTAATTCTCAATATAAAGTAATCCGTAATGATCCTTTTCTTCTGCTTGTTTTTTTGCTTCAGCAAGTGATACGTTTTTAAGTATATTGTATTTTGTTGTTTCTGTATCTGTAAAAGACGATTCTATAATACCAGACTCATCTAAAATTGAAATAGTACGTTCTGTATTATTATTTAACTGTGATAAATAAGCCACAACAGCAATTAAAACAATCATAATTATAGGACTTAAGATTGTCATAATTAAAAATGACTTGTTTTTTACTTTTGTTAAATACTCACGTTTTATTATTAGTGATAAATGGTTCATAACTAGTTATTCTTTACGGCTTGAATAAAAATATCATTGGCACTTGGTATAAGCTCTACAAAATGAGAAACTTCTCCTTTTGATGTTAAGTAGCTTAATAAATTGTTTGGCGTTTGTTGATCAGTAATTTTCACATTGAGTTTTAGCACATCTCCTAGTGTTTTAAAACTCGCAGGAGAAACAATAAAGTTTTGAGCCAGCTCTTTTTCTAATAATAATTTGTCATTTGTTTTAACAGCTATTTCAAACGTATTGGTTTTGTATTGCTGCTTAATGTCATCTAATCGTCCATCAAGAATTTTGTTTGACTTGTGTATTAAAGCAATATGATCACAAAGCTCTTCTACAGATTCCATTCTATGTGTTGAAAAAATAACTGTTGCTCCATTATCTTTTAAACGTAATATCTCGTCTTTGATTAAATTTGCATTTATAGGATCAAAACCAGAGAAAGGCTCATCAAAAATCAACAGTTTAGGTTCATGAAGTACTGTTACTATAAATTGAATTTTTTGGGCCATTCCTTTAGATAGCTCTTGTATTTTTTTATTCCACCAGTCTCCTATCTCTAAACGTTCAAACCAGTATTTAAGTCGTTTTTTTGCTTCTGCTTTACTTAATCCCTTTAGTTGAGCTAAATACAATGCTTGTTCACCTACTTTCATAGATTTATACAACCCACGTTCTTCTGGTAAGTATCCAATATCTTTAATATGATGAGTTGCTAAAGGCTCTCCATCTAGCAAAACTTGCCCTGTATCAGGCATAGTTATTTGGTTAATGATTCTAATAAGTGTAGTTTTTCCTGCTCCGTTAGGTCCTAAAAGCCCAAAAATACTGCCTTTAGGCACTGTAATTGAAGCATTATTTAAAGCTGTAAAATCTCCAAATTTTTTAGAAACTGAATGTGCTTCTAATAAGTTGCTCATAAACGACTATTAATTAATTTTTAATTCAGGTAAATATATTAAATGTTGGAAAGGTAGTATAATAAACTATAAAATAATATAAAACAAAACCCATCCTTAAAACTTTAATTTAAAGGATGGGAAAAAATTGCTATGAAAAAGAAAAATTACCACTATTAAATAAATAGTGATAAACCAAATATAGTGTTTTTTCCTAAATAAACAGAGACCTTGCAAAAAAAGGTTTGTCGTAAACAACAAAAACCCACTAAATTAGTGGGTTTTTGTAAATAAAAATTCATTTTAATTTTTAAGAAAACATATCTTTTACTTTCTCAAAAAATGATTTATCGCTTTTTTCTGGTTTAGGAGAAAAGTGCTCGTCTTCTCTCATAGACTCAAAAAATTCTTTTTGCTGTTTGTTAAGCGTTTTTGGTGTCCAAACATTTACATGAACTAGTAAATCTCCTTTACCATAACCGTTTATTGAAGGGATACCTTTTCCGCGTAAGCGTAAAATTTTACCAGACTGAACACCTGCTTCAATTTTTATACGCACTTTTCCTGTAACAGTATCTATTTCTTTTGATGTACCTAGAACAGCATCAGGAAGGCTAACGTATAAATCATAATGTAAGTTATCTCCTTCTCGTTGTAATGTTTCGTGTGGCTCTTCTTCAATTGCCACAAGTAGGTCTCCTGAAATACCATTTCCTGGTGCTTCATTTCCTTTACCTGAGACTTTAAGCTGCATACCATCTACAACACCTGCTGGTATTTTTATTGATACTGTTTCTTCTTTTGATAACAAGCCATGAGCATCTGCTTCGTCTGGTTTTTTATCTATAATTTGTCCTGAACCATCACAAACATTACAAGCTGTAGCTGTTTGCATTCTACCTAAAATGGTATTGGTAACACGCGTAACTTGACCAGAACCATTACATGTTGTACAGGTTTTGTATGTTGTTCCGTCTGCTTGAACTTTACGGCGAACTTTAATTTTCTTTTCTACACCGTTTGCTATTTCGTCTAGAGTAAGTTTAACTCGAATACGAAGGTTGCTACCTTTTACTCGACGTTGACCACCGCCAAAACCGCCACCAAAACCAGAAAAACCGCCGCCTCCGCCAAAAGCACCGCCAAAAATATCACCAAACTGGCTAAATATGTCATCCATATTCATGCCTCCACCGCCAAAACCTCCTGCACCTTCAAAGGCTTGGTGTCCAAATTGGTCATAACGGGCTTTTTTATCGGCATTACTTAAAACTTCATAAGCTTCTGCAGCTTCTTTAAATTTTGTTTCAGCCTCTGCGTCGTCTGGGTTTTTATCAGGATGATATTTTAGCGCTAATTTTCTATATGCCTTTTTGATCTCTGTAGCTGATGCACTTTTATCTACTCCTAATATTTCGTAATAATCTCGTTTTGCCATGTGTGTATTTTATTGTCCTGTAACTACTTTTGGAAATCTTATAATTTTATCGCCTAGTTTGTAACCTTTCTCTATAACGTCTATAATTTTTCCTTTTAAATCATCATTTGGCGCTGGTATTTGTGTTATTGCTTCATGAATATCAGCATTAAAAACATCTCCTTGATTAAGCTCTATTTCTTCAAGTCCTTTTGCTTTTAGAGTTGTTTTTAATTTATTACTTATTAGCTCAACACCTTTTAGCAATTCTTTTTCTTCTGTTTTTGCTATTTCAACATATGCTCTGTCAAAATCATCTATAACAGGTAAAAGCGCCAACATAACTTCTTGGCTTGCTGTTTTAAATAACTCTACGCGCTCTTTTGATGTACGTTTTTTGTAGTTTTCAAACTCGGCAAAGAGTCTTAAAAATTTATCTTTTTCTTTATTTAACTCTTCTTGAAGTTTTTCTTCAGTAGTTTGTTCGTTTTCTTGATTTACTACTTGTTCTTCTGCTTGCTCTACAGCAATATCTTCTTTTTTATCTTTCTTGCTCATTATGTACTTAAATTGTTATAATAAATACTAAAACTTTAATTGGCAAAAGTACTGCCATTATTATTAAAATGCCATAATGTCATAAAATATTTTTAGGAGTTTTTATAAGTGTTTTAATTGACAATTCATTATTTTTGTTAGATAACACTAAAACACATATAACTCATGAAAAGAAAATTTTTAACTGTTTTCACTATTGCCTCTATTGCTTTTGGTTTAACTAGTTGTAAAGACAAAGCTCAAGAAGCTAATACTAGCGAAGCTGAACCTGCTGCTGTTAGCGAAAGCGTTTCTCAAAAATACGTTACTGATGTTGCTCAATCTTCAATAGAATGGAAAGGATTTAAACCTACAGGCACGCACAACGGAACTGTAAGCATTGACACTGGAGTTTTCCAAACAAATGATGGACAATTACAAAGTGGAACTTTTTTAATTGATATGAATACTATTAAAGTTCTTGATGGTGACGAAAAAATGCAAGCAAGCCTTGAAAGCCACCTAAAAGGAACTGTTGAAGACAAGAAAGATCATTTCTTTAATGTAAATCAATTCCCTACTGGTGCTTTTGAAATTACAGGTGTAGAGTCTATGGCCGCTGGTAAAACTAACCTTTCTGGAAATTTATCTCTTAAAGGAATGAAGCACAACATTTCTTTTCCTGTAACTATTACTAATGAAGGTGATAAAATGACTATTTCTAGTGAAGCTTTTACTATTGATAGAACTAAATGGAACATTAACTACGGTTCTAAATCTGTTTTTGAAGATTTAGGTGATAAGTTTATTAACGACGATATTGAATTAAAAATCAATATTGTTGCCTTTAAAAAAGCTTAATATTTTAGATATAGCATAATAAAAAAAGCCACTTGTG
Source organism: Corallibacter sp. (assembly GCF_048381695.1). Lineage (NCBI taxonomy): Bacteria > Pseudomonadati > Bacteroidota > Flavobacteriia > Flavobacteriales > Flavobacteriaceae > Corallibacter > Corallibacter sp. Next base: position 173,452 of record NZ_JBLXHI010000006.1, read on the forward strand.
TAAGTGGCTTTTTTTTATTTTAACAATAGATTTTCTAATGCTGGTAATAAATTTGGGTATTTAAAATTAAAGGCATGTGTTTCTATTTTTTTTGAACTTACTCGTTGGCTTTCAAATAACAGTATATGCATTTCTCCTAAAATCAGTTTCATTATTGATTTAGGTATATTGGGTAACCATAATGGTTTATTTAGAATTTTTGCCGCCGTTTTAGTCAAATCAGTATTGGTTACAGGATTAGGTGCAACTGCATTAAAAATTCCTTCTAAACGCTCTTCCATAACATATACAAACAACCTTGCCAAATCGTTTATATGAATCCATGATTGCCATTGATTTCCACTTCCAAAAGCAGCTCCAAATCCAAATGTAATAGGTTTTACTATTTGAGGCAAAGCGCCTTCTTTACTATCTAATACTAAACCAATTCTTACTTTAGAAACTCGCATTCCTAATTGCGAAAACTCATCTGTAGCAGTTTCCCATTTTTTTACAACTGATCCTAAAAAGCTTGGAGAAATTTGTTCAGAATCTTCATTGTAATAATTCGTAAGAGAACTAGGATAAACTCCAATAGCACTTGCTGATATTATATGAGATATTTGCAATTGCTCCTTCAACAGAGCCGTTTTAAGCAGCTTTAATGTATTTATTCTGCTATTTATAATTTGCTTCTTGTATTGTTTTGTCCATCGTTTTGAAATAGTAGCACCAGCCAAATTAATTATAGCATCAACATCTTTAAAACAATTTGAATCTATTTCTTCTTTTTCAGGATTCCAATAAAATCCTTTGTAGTTTTCTTTGTTCTGTATTTTGTTTTTAGATGTTGTTAAATAGTGAACCTTAATGCTATTTTCATGACATTGTTTCACTATAGCTTTACCAACTAATCCTGTTGCTCCTGTAATTAAAACTGTCATACGTGCTTTTTATTAAATTTACGAATTTAAAAATCTAAAAGATGTCTATTTATATAAGCTTTAACAGATTTAACGTAATTTTAAAAATTGAAGTAAAAAAGCATACAGAATAAAGCTTAATTCAAAGCTCGCATCATATTATTTTAGATATTAACTTAAATTGAAGATGATGAACACTTCGTTGCCCTAAGCATTTCTCGTTTACCTGGCGGACCTGGCAATCGTTCTACAGTAAAGCCAACCTCTTGCATTGCACGCCTTACACTTCCTTTTGCAGAATAAGTCACTAAAACACCTTCTGGTTTTAAAGCAGTATACATAATTTGAAAAATAGAAGACGTCCATAATTCAGGTTGAACTCTAGCTCCAAATGCATCAAAGTATATTAAATCATATTGAGATACATCTTGAATATCTTTGAAGAATTTTTGTTGTTTGGTTAATGTAAAATCATCTGTTATTTGGTGAGATTCTTCCCAAGAACATGCATGCATTTTATTGTAATACAATTCAAAATCAGCAGCATTTAATTGTTCTGTATAATTTAACAAGGCTATTTCTTCTTGTTTTACAGGGTAAGCCTCTACGCCCACATAATCAATAACTACAGGCAAATGACTTTGCTGCATCAAGGTAATAAAAGCATTAAGACCTGTACCAAAACCAATTTCTAGTAATGATATTTTTTCAGAATTGTTATGTTGAGAGGTTGTTTTATATAGCAAACCATGTTTTATAAAAACATGGTTTGCTTCTTGTATGGCTCCGTGAATAGAATGATATTGCTCGTTCCAATCTTGTATTTGAATGGTTTTAGAACCATCTCCAGTTGTTATTACTTGACGTTTCAAACTATTTAATTAATAGTTTTTTAATACGTGGTATTGGCCCAGTACAATTGGTTTGATGACAAGATATACAAACGTTAACAGCATTATTAAATCGCTCTTCTATAGGTTGTGTAGACGCTTGGTTAAAAATTTCTTTTTCTGTTTGAATAAATAATTTAGAGAAACTTTCAAACGTAGCGTTTCTGTCTTTTGCTTTGGTCAATTCTGCTGAATGTATTTTTAAAAACTCTAACGGAAATTCAGCAGGCATTTTTCCGTCAAGGATATCTTGTTTTATTTTTAAATTATGAGCATACATCTCGTTCATAAGTAAAGCCATTTCAGAAGGCTCGTACATATCATAAACAATAGGCTCTTTTTTGTTTTGCGTTGTTTCATTTTCTTTTTTTGAATCATTACAACTCAAAATAAACAAACACGCAAGAAAACTTAATAATAAAACTCTCATCTATTTTATTCTTCTACAAGCAATACGCCATCTGCCATAAAAGTATAAGTCTTTCTAGGCTCTGTAATTGCTGCTATTTCTTCTTCTGTTTTTCCTGCATCTTCAGCATAGTGCTTTAAATCTTCAACAGATATCTCGTTTACGTAAGCATTTCCGTCTATTATAACATCTTTACCTGAAATGTTTTTTGGCATGAAAAACGCATAGTCTTTAAATTTAACCATAACTTCTTCGTCATTACCTAAATCTAAACGCATCCAACATCCTTTTACTTGGCAAACACTATTTACTTTAGCAGTCATTTTTGTACTTATAGAGTCACCAACTTTCATAGCTCCGTATTTTGCTGCCATGTCTTGAGCACTCAATGCGTTATCAGCTTCAATTTTATCTCCAAAAGGCACATAAGTCACTTCTGTAGTAACTTCTTCTTCAACACTTACTTCTTCTTTGTTTTCATTTTTACATGAAACAACTAGTAATGCTAATAAAAACACGTATAATATATTCTTCATAATCTTGATGTTAATTAAAAATTTTGACGTCAAATATACACCTTTTTTAGGTAAACTTTATATATAATCATAAGGTTTAATTCTGTACTTTTGCACCATCTAAAAAAACCAAAAAATGAGTAGTATTTCATCTAAAGAAATTCAAATAGAAAGGGCTAAAACAACTAAAATAGATCAAGTAGATTTTAACAACATCGATTTTGGTCGCATTTTTACAGACCACATGTTTGTATGTGATTTTAAGGATGGTAAGTGGCAAACGCCAAAAATAATGCCTTACCAACCTATGACCATTGACCCATCTGCTAGAGTATTTCATTATGGTCAAGCTGTCTTTGAAGGTATGAAAGCTTATAAGGATGAAGCCGGTAAAGTTTGGCTATTTAGACCAGAGGAAAACCATGCAAGAATAAATAAATCTGCAGCTAGATTAGCCATTCCTGAATTCCCAAAAGATTATTTTTTTAACGGACTTCATACGCTACTAAATCTAGATAAAGACTGGGTTAAACCAGGTATGGGAAACTCATTATACATTAGGCCTTTTGTAATTGCTACAGAGCCTGCTATTTCTGCATCTCCTGCTAGTGAATACCGTTTTATGATTATTTGTTCACCTGCCAAAGCTTACTATTCTGGAAAAGTACGTGTATTATTTGCTGAAAAGTTTAGTCGTTCTGCTGATGGAGGCGTTGGTTTTGCTAAAGCCGCTGGAAATTATGCTGCGCAATTTCACCCAACTAATTTAGCTAAAGAACAAGGATATCAACAAGTTGTTTGGACAGATGCTAATACGCATGAATATCTTGAAGAAGCAGGAACAATGAACGTCTTTTTTAGAGTTAATGACACGCTTATTACGGCGCCAACAAATGATAGAATTTTAGACGGAATTACTAGAAAAAGTATTATTCAACTTGCTAAAGACAACCATATTGATGTTGAAGTTCGTCGTGTAAGTGTTAAGGAAATAAAAGATGCTGCTAGAAATGGTTCTCTTAAAGAGATTTTTGGAGCTGGAACAGCCGCTGTGATAAGTCCTATTTCTGCATTTGAACATGCTGAAGAAGTTTTTGAGCTTCCTAATATTGAAGATTCTTTTGCTTCTCTTTTCAAAGAGAAATTACTAAATATACAACATAATTTATCTGAAGACCTTCATAATTGGAGACAAGAAGTTAAGTAATAAAAAAAGAAGCCAAATGGCTTCTTTTTTTTATTTGTTTAAAATGGATTCAATATCGGGTTTGAAATAATTTGGACCTTTTAGCACTTTACCATCTTCTCTGTAAATAGGTTCACCATCGTCTCCTAATTTACTCATGTTACTTCTTTGTATTTCACTAAAAACCTCTTCTATTTTGTGCTGTAAACCATGCTCTATTATTGTACCACAAAGTATATAAAGCATATCTCCTAAAGCATCAGCAACCTCAACCAAATCATTATTGTTTGCTGCTTCAAGATACTCTTCATTCTCTTCGCGCATCAGCTTGTAACGCAACATGTTTTTATCTATTCCTAAATCTGCTTTTGGTGTTTCTCTATGGCCAATTTTAAACGCTGTATGAAATGCTTTTACGGCTTCTATTTTATCTTTCATTTAGAATATTATAATTTTAACTATTTAAACAAAGTGTAGTTGAATTCTTTCCCTATTTTTGTATAAAAATAACAATATGTTTACTAAAGGGCAATTGATTTTCGGGATTTTATTTTTTATAGCGTTTGTCCTAATAATAGCCTATACTTACCGTAAAGATTTAAAGCTTCATAGACGCTATTACAAAGGCACAGTTTGGGTGCTTATTGCATTTATTTCTTTTATAGCTTTTATTGCCGCTATTAAGTTTGTTTTTATGTAGGAAAAGTTTTAGTTTTAACTAAATATCATTGTTTAAATAGGTTACAAACCTTTTAACATAAATAAAATACCTATTATTGGGGATTTTTAAAACACTCCTTTATAATGATATTTGGATATTAAAAACAACTAAAACCAACCCATATGAAATCTTATCACTTTCTTTTTATTGCCTTATTATTATGTATCTTTTCTTGCAAAGAAGAAAAAAAGCAGCCTGAAATAAATACCGAAGTAAAAACAGAGTCTACTCAACAAAACGCTGCTCCAGTTTCTAAAGATATTTATTCAAACACAAGATCTATAAGTGCTTCTGAAAACAGTTTGTACAATAATAACCTACAAATTATCGATGGTAAAACAGAAAGTAATTATGACAACACCAGTAAAACAATAACGCTTGAAATTCCTGTTTCAAATGCTAATTTCAGCTTTTACAAGAAGTTTGATATATCTTCAAGTACAAAAAGCGCCATACTTTATGTTGTTACAGATAATACAGATAGTCCTATTCTGTCTAATACAAAAACTCATATTATTGAAGATACGTTCTCAATGACGAACTTTCTAGACGGCAATCAAGTAAAAAACAACAAACTATATGTTTTCACTTTTAATGATGCTCCAAAAGATTTTGATAAAAATGAAAAAACAATTGTTAAATATTATACGGATTTAGTTGCAAATGGAAGCTTTTCTTCAATAGCTTGCATACAAACAAAATCTTTATTACCAGAACCTAAAGAGCAATGTGGTGGAATAATAGTTGGTAACTAACCAATGTACAGAAAATATTCAATTTTATTCTTTTTTGTTTTGGCGGTTATGCTTACCGCCAAAACATTTTCTTTTATTAATCTGCAAAAAAACGATTCGGTTTTAAAGCTTTATAATAATGAGCTAAAACAAACCAAAGACCCAGCTAAAAAAGCAGATATTCATTTTAAATTAGGTAATTATTATTCAAAAATAAATAAAGAAAATCTTGCTTTTAGCAACTATACTAAAGCTTTAACAATTTTTGAAAAACTGAATCTTAAAGAAAAAGAAATGGATTGTAATCTATCAATCTTTTCGCTTTTAGACTCTCAAAACAATATAAAAATAGAAGCTCTTCCCTATCTGGACAAATACTATAAAGCCGCTTTATATTCTCAAAAAGAAGAGAAAATGTTTATTGCCTTACTAAATTACGGCAACTATAATTTTAATAAAACAAATTACCGCAAGGCGCAATCTTATTATTCTGAAGCTTTATCGTTATCAAAAAAAACAAATGATTCTCTTGGTATAGCTAAAATAAACACCAACTTAGGCTTGCTTTATTCTGGCTTTATTAAAAATCAAGACTCGGCTAAAATATTTTTTGAAAATGCTCTAAAAATATATCCTAAAAATAACATGTACGAGCGTTTTATAACTTACATAAATTACGCCAACGCTTTTGAGAAAGAACATAACTACAAAAAATCTATTGAGTTTTTAAAAAAAGCTGAACGCATTACGCCCGAAAAACATAAACTAAATTTGCAAAAAATATTATTCAGTAAATTTTCTAATGCTTTTCAAAATTTAGGAGATTTTGAAAATGCATTTAACTACTATAACAAATACAATACAGCCAGAGACAGCATAAATATTACCAACCAAAATATTGAGATATCAAAAATAAAAGAGCAGTATGATAACGAAAAGTTACGTGCTGATAATTTAGAGATTGAAGCACAACGAAAGCAAAACAGAAACTTTCTTATTGGGGCACTTTTTATAATTTTTGCTGGAAGTATTTTTATATTTCAACAATACAAAAACAGCAAAAGAAAGCAACAGTTAATCAAACAAGAAAAAGAATTAGAAACTCAAAAACTTACCGCAGCATTAAAAGAACAAGAACTTCTCTCTATTGACGCAATGATAGAAGGTCAAGAAAAAGAACGCCAACGCATTGCCAATGATTTACACGATGATTTAGGCGGTTTAATGACTACCATAAAATGGCATTTCAACACACTTGAAGAAAGAAAATCTCCTGAAATTCTAGAAAAAACAAACCTACTTCTTGATGAAGCTTACCAGAAAATAAGAAGTATTGCTCACGCTAAAAACTCCGGTGTTATAGCAAAGCAAGGATTACTTAAGGCTGTACAAAACATGGCCGATACCATATCAATAAACAACAAACTACAAATAAGTGTTATAGATCATGGCCTAGAGAACCAACTTGAGAATAGTTTAGAGCTTACTATTTTTAGAATCATTCAGGAATTAATTACAAATATTATAAAACATGCTCAAGCTACCGAAGTAAACATTCATATTACAAACCATGATGATTCATTAAACATTATGGTAGAAGACAATGGTATTGGTTTCAATCCTAGTCAAATAACAAAAACCAAAAAAGGCATGGGCATAAGCAGTATAGATAAACGTATAGAACATTTACTTGGAAAAATGACCATAGAAAGTGAGCCTAATAAAGGAGCAACCGTAATAATAGACATCCCGATATGATACGAATAGCCATTGCCGAAGACCATCAATCACTTATAGATGGCATTAAATTACTTTTAGAGTACGAAGAGAACATATCTATTATTGGCACTGCCAATGACGGAGAAGCACTATTAGAAATAGTAAAAAGCAAACAACCTGATATTGTAATAACAGATATTCGAATGCCAAAAGTAGATGGCATCACAGCAACGAAAGAAATAAAAAAACTGTTTCCAAATATTAAAGTTATTGCCTTTACTATGTTTGATCAAAGTGAAGCTGTAGATCAAATGATTAATGCTGGCGCCTCCGGATATATATTAAAAAATTCAGCTTTAGATGTTATTCAAAATGCTGTAGAAACTGTCGCTAAAGGTGATAATTACTATGACACCAAGCTTAACATCAACACAAAAACAAACAAGAGCAACAATAAAGGGCTTCTTACCAAACGCCAAAATGAGATTTTAAAACTCATAGCACATGGCAAAACTTCTAGAGAAATAGCAGATGAGCTTTTTATAGGAGTACATACCGTAGATACACATAGAAAAAATATGATTAAAATATTAGGCTTACAAGGTAAAGGCGAGTTAATGCGCTATGCTTTAGATAAAAAATATAAGTTTTAAAAAAAGCCTATTTCTTTTCAATAAAACAATAAATACCCATTATTAGGTATTGAACACCATCTTACCCAGAGTTAAATTTGTAATAACAGATTGAAAGTCTACCCACTAGATAACCCAACGTACTATTTAGTGGTTAACAAATAAAAAAACAACCTGTTATTAAAGCTATTAATTAACCAACAAATTTACTCCCATGAAAAGACTAAAATTATTATCACTATTAGTTTTAACGTTATTTCTAAACACAGCTTGTGATGAAGAAGACGAACAAACTATTTTAGATTTTGGAATTAGCGATCCTCAAGCTGTTTCAGAATACATGAATGCCAATTTAATATTACCATCAAGCGCATTTACTATTAATCCTGACGAAGTAGAAATAGACAACAGTGTACAAATAAACTCGTTTGGTAATGATGTTGTTCCTATTAGCGGAGGACAAACTATGGATAACAATATTTCTTTCTCTGCATCAAATGGTAACGTTGATGGTGTAGGAATGCGATTTGGAACTAGTGGTCCAATATACTTTGTTCCTATAAATACAAACGGTTCTAATTCAGGGGTTGGATCGTTTCAATTTTCTTTACCTGCTGAAATATGTAACAATCTTTCAAAAATATGCCATGACATAAAGTGTTATGAGTTTGCTAAAACAAGTGCCGGAAACATATCACAAGCTAACATTAGAGATGTAGCTATGCTTTGTGGAAATTGCGATGAACCTTCATGTCAAGGGTTTGTAGATCCTAGCGACTGTTATCCTCCAGGAACTGCTTATGGTAGCTTTAACTCTTCAATAAGCGGTAATCAATCTGGTTTTGCTGGTTGTAGTGGCGGAACGGTAGGTGTTGTTAGCGACACTTGGACATTATCTATTGTAAATGTTGGATCTAGCGGATCTTTTAGCATTGATGCTGATTATTATGATGGTTGCTCCTCATGTGCTGCTATACAAATTACCGACGATAACGGAACAGCCTACATTGCTGTAAGTGGTTCTGCTTCTTGGAGCGGAAATACATTCTCTTTTAATGTATCTGTAAAAGATATAGATAGTTATATTAACAATACAGGCTCTTCTTACAATTTAAACGGAAGTGTAAGCTGTAACTAATTTAAAAAAAAATGTAGCTGCAAGCGCTATTAATTGTTGTAGGGATATATTAAAGTACAGCTACATAAAAATCCCCTGTAAAAGGGGGATTTTTTTTAATCAAAAATTAAAATCAATATAACCATGAAAAAAATAATTACTTATTTTATCGTACTACTTACTTTTTCAGCTTTCTGTCAAGTTCCTGAAAATGATTTGTTAGAAAATGCTATCACTCTCAATACCTTTCCTTATAACCATAATAATTTGAGATTAGATTTAGCGACTTCTAGTTCAATATCTCCAAATGGTTGTCCTCTTGGAAACTACAATCTAGTCTATTATAAATTTACTGCAGAAGAATCTTCAGAATTTGAAGTAACCGTAGAAGACGCAAATAACAATGACATTATAACTTCTTTTGCAATCATATTTACAGCACCTAGCTTAAATATTACTGATGATTCAGAGTTAAATATAGTTACTGCTTGTAGTTTTGGAGCTAACACATCATTTACCACAGTAGCAGGACAAAACTATTATGTATTAGTACACCGTGGCGATGCTAATGAGACATCAAATATTATTTTTCAGCAAGAGGCAATAACACCTATTCCTTCAACAGAGAGAAATGCTCTTATCGCTATTTACAACAGCACTAATGGTTCTGATTGGAATACTAGCACAAATTGGAACAGCACAAACCCAGTAGGAACATGGTACGGCGTTACAACATCTAATATTAATGGAACAACTCATGTAACTTCAATAGACCTAGGAGGCAATAATTTAACAGGTACATTACCGTCTGAAATTGGAAACTTCCCTGAATTAACATGGCTCGGTCTTTGGGGAAATCAAATTTCAGGAGAAGTTCCACCAGAAATTGGGAACCTTACAAGTTTAACTGGACTTGACCTATCTCCAAACACATTTTCTGGAACAATACCCGAAGAAATTGGAAACCTCGTAAACCTTCAAATTCTTTGGTTAAACCACAACGGACTAACAGGCAGTATTCCCTCATCATTTGAAAATCTGATAAACTTAAGAGAGCTTTATCTAATTGGAGCTGTTGGTAACTCATCTGAATGGAGCAGCAGTTCATATAGTGGCGATTTTCCTGATTTAACCGCAGCACCTTTAGAGATTTTACGTATTCAAGATAATTTTTTCACATTTAATGATATAGCTGATGAATATGATACGTATGTAGCAAATATTCCTGATTTTCAATTTAACCCTCAATTCACACTAGATCCGCCAGAAGAACCATCTATTGATGTTGGTGAAAATATCACACTATCAATCACTGATACTCCTAGTACAAGCAGAAACGCATCAAGAAGCCTTTCTACTAATAATTACCAATGGTTTAAAGACGATGTTGCTATTCCTGATACAAATGCTACAACTTACGTCATTACAAATGCTCAAGGCCCTGATAGCGGTATTTATTATTGCGAAATCACAAATCCTGATTTACCTGGTTATGTTGTTAAAAGATCAAACATAACGCTTGATGTTGGTGGCTTTTTAAGTGTTGATGAAGCTACTTTTAATAATTCTGTGAGTATTTTTCCGAATCCGACAAGTGATTACATCTATATAGAATTACCTAAAAACAACACTAACACACATATAAGTATTCATAATATTCTTGGTAAAAAAGTAACAGAACTAGACACTACAACCAACCAAATAAAACTAAACGTATCTCACTATAGTCAAGGTATTTATTTAGTTTCAATAACAAATAACAACAACACTTATATCAAGAAAATAATTAAAAAGTAGTTAATTTTCATTTTAGTTTTAATTTAGAAAAAAAGCCTTAATGATCATCATTAAGGCTTTTTTGTTGTTGCTATATAAACTTTGTTTTTAATTCTTCTCTGGGAGAAAATTATATGCCTCACTATAGTCTAACATTTGTCCAGAAAATGTTTCAGGCTGTGTTACCTTAATAGCTGTAATGTTTCCGTTAGCATCCATTTCAGGAACTAATACAGGATTTACAAACCCACTATAAGGCGCAGAAGTAAACTGCTTATTACGCTCTAATACTTCAGCATGAATATCTTGGTCTACTTTTACACCATATGTTTCTACTAAATGCTCTACGGCTTTAAAATCTCCTTCAGACTTTATACGTTGTGTTTCTCTTAATAACTGTCCAAATAACTCATGTAATTTTTCATAATCATTGATGTTAAAGTATGTTTTACCATCACGAGTTACTTTCTCTATCACGTTATCTGCTTGTCCTTTTTCAAAAACCCAAGCACTTACCCATTGCCTATTACGCATGTGTGCTTCTTCTACATCATCACCTAAATTTAAACGAATAAGTTGTGTCATTAATCCATTACGAATGTAACCGTCGTAAGCTGCTTTTCCTACAGATTTCCAATCATCAACCAAACCTAATTCTTGTAATTTTGGGTTGTATAAATAGTAAAGCCCTACTAAATCTGCACGACCTTCTTCAAGTGTAGACGCATAGTTTTTAAGCGTTTCTTTAGTCTCTCCTACTCCAGGATTTAATTGTCCTGATGCGTGACCAATTACCTCATGCAATGCAGTGTGTAATTTATCTGCAAGTTGCCCATAAGTTTCTTCTAGCTGTAACTCTTCTTCATCGTTTACAAACTCTTTTAATCGTCCTGTACTTCCTGCGTTATTATATGCATTAATGATGTTTCCTAAAGACACCGATTTACTTCCAACAGCAGCACGAATCCAGTTAGCATTCGGTAAGTTTACACCAATAGGCGTGCTTGGTGATGCATCTCCAGCTTCTCCTGCAACGTTAACAACTTTGTAAGTTACACCAACTACGTTTTTCTTTTTATGAGCATCCATTAATGGAGAGTTATCTTCAAACCACTGTGCATTTTCTGATAATACAGCCATTTTTTGAGACATATCAAAGTCTTTAATCTGTACAATTGTTTCATAACTTCCTCTATACCCTAACGGATCATTATAAACCTCTATAAAACTGTTTATATAATCTACATTACCTTCTGTTGCGGCTGTCCAAGCCACATTGTAGTCATCCCAAGTTTGAAGATCTCCTGTTTTATAGTATTCAATTAACAAACCTATAGCATCTCCTTGCGCTTGATTTTCAGCAACACCTTTTGCTAATTCTAACCACTTAATTATTTCATCTATGGCAGTTCCATATAATCCTCCAGATTTATAGACTAATTCTTTTAATTCTCCACCTTCTTTAACTAATTTAGAGTTTAAACCAAATGACAATGGTTTCTCTGGGTTTGGTGATTTTTTATTTTTGTAAAACGTCTCTACATCTCCATTAGTTACATTTGGTCCATAAAAGTTTACGGCTGAAAGCGCCACGTTATCTACGCCTTTTGCTTGGTTTACTTTTTTAGCGTCTTTATCGTTAAAAATAACATCAAAAGCTTCTCCTTCTAACGTTGTGTTTGTTTCTGCTAATAATGTTTTGAAATACGCTTCAGTGAATTCTGGCTTTAATTTATCGTTTGAATAATGGTGATGTATTCCATTACTAAACCATACTCTTTTTAAATATGCTTCAAAAGCTAACCAATCACTGGTTGTTTTATCTCCTTTAAAGTTTGTATAAACATTTTCAAGAGCTTTTCTTATAGTCAAATTATGACGATAATTTTGATCCCAAGTAATATCTCTTCCTGATAATCCAGCTTGAGTTAAGTAATAAACTAGTTTTTGCTCTTTTAGAGTTAAATTTTCCCATCCTGGAATTTGATAGCGTAATATTTTAATATCTGCAAATTGCTCAACATTAAAATCAAAAACAGCTTCTTCTTGAGTGTCTGTAGTTTCTACTACAGGTGCCTTTTTATCTTCATTACAAGACACAAAGGTTGATAATGCTAAAGCAAAACCTAAAACATGTGTAAATTTCATTATAATAGTTTTAATTATTGTTATACAAATGTAACATATATAAAAGATAGTTTAAAATTGATTATCTTTGATTATACAACCTTTAACCAAAAAAAATGAAAGTTTTTAAATATCTTCTATTCTTATTGTTAATCATAGTTATTGGATTATCTGTATACATTGCTGTTCAACCTAACAGTTTTGAGGTAAAAAGAGAACGCACTATTAATGCTCCAAATGCCGTGATTTATAATAATGTTATTGATTTTAAAAACTGGGAAGCTTGGTCTTCTTGGGTTGAAAAAGATTCTACAACAAAAATCACATTAAGCGAAAAAACCAAAGGTATTGGCGGAGCCTATTCATGGACAGACAAAGACGGAAAAGGCGTTATGAAAACAATTGCCACAACTCCATACACATCAATAAATCAAGAGTTGCAATTTGGAGATTATGAGCCATCAAAAATACATTGGGAATTCTCTCCTACTCCAGACGGTAATACTAATGTTACTTGGAAAATGAATAGTGACAATGTCCCATTTATGTTCAAAGCATTTGCTTTAGTTTCTGGTGGATTTGATAATATGATTGGCCCTGATTTTGAAAGAGGTTTAGAAAAATTAGATAGTATTGTTACCGAATCTATGAAAGTATACTCAATAAAAACCGAAGGTACTACCACACATAGTGGTGGATTTTATATATACAATACGACATCTTGTAAAATAAGCGATTTAGAAAATAAAATGCAGGAAATGCTACCTGAAGTTATTGCTTACGCTAAAAAGAACAATATAAGCATTGCTGGAGCTCCTTTTGTTTATTATCATAAGTGGGACGAGACCAATAATGCAGTTATGTTCTCTTGTTGTGTTCCTACTACAGCACAAGTAATCACTACCGAAAGTGATATTCTTACAGGACAATTAGAACCTTTTAAAGCTGTGAAAACAACCCTTAAAGGTGATTACTCTAATTTAAAAGAAGCATGGGACAAAACCATGAATTACATTACAAAAAATGCGTTTGAATTTTCTGAAAATGGCCCTATGCTAGAAACCTATATAACAGACCCTACAAATGAACCTAATCCTGCAAACTGGGTTACAGATATATACATTGCCATAAAAGAATAAATGAAAAATATTATACTCGTATTTATTGGTGGTGGTTTAGGTAGTGTATTACGGTTTGTTTTAGGCAAATTCCTTAATAGCTCTGAAACAGGAATTCCTTATGGCACGTTTGCCGCAAATATTTTAGGTAGTTTACTTATTGGTATTATTTTAGGGCTTGCTGCAAAAAACAACACACTCTCTCAAGGTAGCACTCTTCTATTAGCTACTGGATTTTGTGGAGGCTTCACAACATTTTCAACCTTTGCATATGAAAATCATGTATTTTTAAAATCTGGAGACTTTGCTAGTTTTGCCATTTATACTATTAGCAGTTTCATTTTAGGTTTCCTAGCAGTATTTTTTGGCATGTTCCTCACTAAATAAAAATATACGACATTCTACGTATGTTTTAGCATTCAATTAATTAGGATTTTTGAACCATAAATCAATAAAACCTAGTTATGATGAAAAATTTATTATGCCTTGTAGCCTTATTTATTTTAAGCTACACCCAAGCTCAAAACATTCTTATTGTTGACAACGA
>NZ_JBLXHI010000007.1:0-140488 GCF_048381695.1 Corallibacter sp.
AGCATAACACACAAAAGCTTCGAAATTCAGGGTGCCGAGCGATAAAAAATGATTCAATAAATCATTTTAGCGAAGGACCCAGCCTGCAAGCTGGCTCACCCGCGAAGTTTTGGTTGTGGTTCGCTGAATAGCGAAATGCCTACCGACAGTAAAAGGACTTTTTGATTCGTTTTTGGTCCCTCAAAAATGAACAGACAAACAAACACCAAACACAGCCTATGCATAACTCAATACTCAATACTCACAACTCACTACTAACTCCCCACAACAAACCCAATTCCTGCACAGCAGGAAAGCCACTGTCGTAAGCATAACACACAAAAGCTTCGAGATTCAGGGTGCCGAGCAATAAAAAATGATTCAATATATCATTTTAGCGAAGGAGCCAGCCTACAAGCTGGCGTACCCGCGAAGTTTTGGGTGTGGTTCGCTGAAAAGCGAAATGCCTACCGACAGTAAAAGGACTTTTTGGTTCGTTTTTGGTCCCTCAAAAATGAATAGATAAATAAACACCAAACACAGCCTATGCATAACTCATTACTCACTGCTCAATACTAAATGCTAACTCCCCACAACAAACCCAATTCCTGCACAGCAGGAACAAAACGACCTACTAGTTCTTACCAAAAAAAAATAGACCAAAAAGCATCCGTTAAAAAGCTTCTGCCTGTCCGAATTCAGCGTAGCTGAAAAGATCAGAAGGTTTACGCTGCGTTGGTCAATTTAGGAAAGAACTAGTCAGTCTAGCGTTTTTTTGTTTCTTTTTTGGGCAATGCAAAAAAGAATAAAAATCACCACCTATCATACAAAACATACAGCACAAAGCATTAATCAATCAACCTCTCACTACTAACAACTCAATACACATATACAGTTATTGACCATGTTCTTTTAGTTATTGACCATGTTCTTTCAGTTATTGACCATGTTCTTTTAGTTATTGGCCATGTTCTTTTAGTTATTGACCATGTTCTTTTAGTTATTGACCATGTTCTTTTAGTTATTGACCATGTTCCTAGAGTTATTGACCATGCATTATCAATTGTCCATTAGCAATCCTCTAGTATCAACTGTTAGTTATCAATATGCAAACATAACTTTAATTTTGTCCTTAAGTTTATCATCGCTGACCTTCAAAATCGTTTCTAGTAAATCAGTTGAAGTAGGCTTTGCATTAGGATACGCGTGTTGATCTAAAAATATACGTAAAGCCATGTTCAATCGTTCTTCGCCCAGTAACTCACTCAACTCAACAAAAACAATAGCACCTTTAGAATAGGAAATAAACGCATTGTTTTTTGTAGCTTTCAATAACGATAAGTCATCAGTAAACCCCTTTTCAGCTTCATATATTTGTTTATGTATGGCCACACGTTCTAGCATTTTTGCCTTGCCGTACATGTTTTTATATAGCATCATTTCGGTATACATAGCCAAGCTTTCAGTCAGCATGGCATAACCTTCACGGTAATCAGGATCAATCTGGTTGGTTCCCCACCAAAAATGCGCTACTTCATGCCCAGCCAATTCATTAATAACATCTTGATTATGGTTGCCCGCTAGGTTGGCATGAAACGTCATATGTTCTGTCATAAATATAACACCAGGATAAGCGGTGCCTGCAAAACCTTGTGTAAACGATGACACTTCGGCAAATTGAATAGACGAAAACGGATAAGGTCCAAAATATTTAGTACAATAATCTAATGACAGCTTTGTGTTCTCAATAAGGTGATCTACATTGTTTTCATGCAAAGGATGATATAAAACCTCAATAGAAACATCCTTATGTTGTGCTTTTTTAACCTCATAAGCAGCTGATGAAACCGCAAATCTAAAAGGAATGGCGTCTGCTTTATACTTATAGTAATTTCTATTAGCGTCTTGCCACTGCGATTTTAACGCGCCCGTGCCAACAGCAATTTGATTATTATCGGTTGAAATTTGCATGTCCAAAGAAATAAAGTCGTCTATATGAGTCTTTACTGCATCAAATGGTTTCATAGCTGTGGCTTTGCCCAAAGCATGTTGTTTTCTAATAGTCTTGTCTGAAATTTCCTGACTAGCATCATACCCAAATTGAGGATAATAACGACTTATTCGCATAAAAGAGCCATCTTTTACAATCGCATTAAAAGGATTATGACCATTTACAGCCTCCCATTTGTAAGCCAAATGAAAGGTGAGTTTTGCCGAGTCTTGGGCTTGTAATGCCTGTTTTAATGGTATTTCTGAAATAGCCTTGTCTAGCGTTATGGTATCATTTTTATAGCTAAATAAAAGCGCTTGTATCTCAAAGTCTTCAGGCACGCTTATTAGTATAGAATCTATAGCGTGTTCGTGCTGGTTTACCAACCAATATGTGCCTTTTATCTGGTAAGCTTGGTCTTCAGGAAACAAATCTATTTCTGTATTAACCTTTTTTATGGTTGGCTGCGGAAGGTTTTGGTATGCTCTATAATGCTTTTCGTAAGCAACGCGCGCTAATATGTCAGCGTCTTTATCTTTGGAAACATAACCATCTAAAAACGAATAGCCGCTCACCATACCTATACATATGCAACTAACCATAGCAATAATCAAGCGGTGTCTTTTGGCTTTAGTTTTTATCAAACCGTATAAAGCACATACAAGTCCTACAAGAGCAAACCCAAAAATCAGTCTGTAAATAAACGGCATTACATAAGCACCGTAACCTATAAAATCGCTATAAGCACCTTTGTAACCAGATAAAAAACGAAACAACGGATTCGTAATCATGTTTTTTGAAATAGGCGTCACAAATAATAAGAACAACAAGATAGATATACCCAGTGCCACCGATTTACTCTTACTTATGTTATTAATAAAAAGAAGTAGTAACGCAAAGAGTGTAAGTGGCAACGTATTAAATACAAACACACCAAAATATGCTTGCCAATCAATAAAAGGATATTTAAATATGAGCTGAAAGATAATCGCTTCCAAGAGCATTAAACCCGTAAGAAACATGATTAAAAGCACCATGCTTATAGCGTGTCCTAATAGGCGCTCTTTGGCATAATAAGTCGTATTTTGAATGATTGAAAATCCACTAGCATTGGCACGCCAAAACACATCGTTTGTAAAATAAACCACAACAAGTGCACCTATAAAATAAAATGTTTCGTTAATGGTTTTAGCCAGTAAACCAGAGCTAGCATACTGTTGCGGCAACCTAATGCCCATATCTATATCGCCATACATTTCTACACCTACATAAAATAACAGTAAAGCAGAAACCGAAATAAGCGGAATACTTTTAAACAAATAAATAAAATCGATTTTCACAAAAGAGCGCAGCGCATGTTGTTTTGTTTTTGAAGTAAACAACGTATTTACTTTCGCAAACGGAACATCTAGTAGCTTGGTTTTTTTAGGCGTTCTTTCAGCCTGTTTTTTTGTTGACTTTTGTTTGAAAACTGGCAGAAATGAGAACGCATTTATGCCTAATTTCATAATGAATAAAGACAGTAGCACAACACCTAAACGGTTTATAAATAGTATGTTACTAAACGATACGATGTTGTGATTTCTTTCAAAAACACTAAAGTCCTTGGCATCATAAAAATAAGCCGACAATCCAAAAATATCAGTTATAGCAGATACTTTTTGAGCAAATAAAGACTGCGGTAACGATTGTGCCATAAACGGCGCGTTTGAAAACATGAGCACAATCATATAGGTGATGTACAACATCAATCCTGCAATAGCGACCAATAGTTTATTCTGAAATTTTTTAGCAAAGAAAAACAGGATGCTGCATACCAATAAGCTATTTACCACGCCAAAAATCAAATAAGGATATACATAATGCCACAGATGAAAATCTGCAAGCATTTCAGAATCTGTTTGCACATGCAACCCAATAACATACCCAAGCATTACAATAAAAAAACTGAATGCAGTAAGTAAAAAGAAGGATAAAAAGCGTGCTAATGCAAAGTCGCGTTTTTTTATAGGTGTGGTAAAAACAATTAAATCAAAGTTAGCGTCACGTTCCTTAAACAAGCCAGAAAAGGCTAGTAGTGTAGCTGTCAAAATAATAAGTAAGCTCAACAAACCAGTCATAAACCCAACAGCATAGGGCGCATTGGCAGCAATGCCATCGCCTACATTAATATGAAACTTATAGCCTGTAAAAAAACCAAGCACCAAATACGCCAACAAAGCAAATTGCGTTGCTATGTGTTTTAGCGCGCTATATATATCGTTTAGTAAAACCGTTTTCATGTTGTGCTGTTTAAATATGTGAAATAAGCGTGCTCTAAATTTGGAGTTACAGCTTTAAACCCAGTTGGGCAAACATCGGCATACACGGTTACATGCATAACTTTTTCAATAAATTGCTTACTGATGATGTTGTGGTTTGGCTCAAGATGTAATAATTCGTTTTTGGTTGTTGCTTTTTGCCATATTTTCCCTTGTAAGGCTTCAATAAATTCATTTGGGCTACCTTTTGCCACAATAGCGCCTTGTTTTATAATCGCCATATCCGAACATAGATTTCGTACATCTTCTACCAAATGCGTCGATAATAAAATGATAATATCTTCGCCTATTTCGCTCAATAGTGCATTAAATCTATTACGTTCTTCAGGATCTAAACCTGCTGTAGGTTCGTCTACAATCACAATTTTAGGATCTCCCAATAACGCTTGAGCTACGCCAAAACGTTGTTTCATACCACCAGAAAATGTATGTACTTCTTTATTTTTGGCATCAACTAAATTCACTTTATCCAGAAGATTCATAATTTGATCGTGGCGCTCGTTCTTGTGATGAATACCTTTTAGTTTAGCCAAATGTTGTAGTAAATTGTAAGCCGAAACTTTAGGATAAACACCAAAATACTGTGGTAAAAACCCTAACTGTTTTTGTATTTCTAATGGGTTTTTTACAATATCTGTATCGTTAAAACTAATGTGTCCTTCGGTTGGTTTTTGTAAGCCTACAATGGTTTTCATAAGCGAAGATTTCCCTGCGCCATTAGGCCCAAGTAAGCCAAAAACACCGTTTGTTATGTTTAAATTTATGGCATAAAGTGCCTGGTGTCCGTTGTTATACACAAGAGACACATTGTTGATATTCAATGTATTCATAAGATAATATTTAAGGGAGTGCTAGTCTACATAGTCTATAATGTCTCCAGGTTTACAGTCTAAGGCTTTGCATATTTTTTCTAAAGTTTCAAAGCGAATGCCTTTGGCTTTTCCATTTTTTAGTATCGATAAATTTGCAGGTGTAATGCCAATTTCTTTAACCAATTCTTTACTCTTCATTTTTCGTTTGGCAAGCATGACGTCTATATTTATTACAATGGGCATAGTTTAAATGTATAAGTCTTGTTCGTTTTGTAAATGCAATCCTTGGTTAAATATTTCTGACATAAAAAACACAAAAACACCTAAAACAAGATGCAGGATAATTAATAGAAACATTTCGTGTTCTATGGGCATAAAAAACGATGTGAATATGGTGAGTACAGTTGGTAGAAATATATTGACAAGATAAAACCGTCGTAAATGCACAATATTTTCGGCGGTAAATAATTTGTCTTGGTAAAATACCTTAAAGACATTAGATAGTAGCCAAAAAAACAAACCATACCCTAAAACAGGAATTAAAAACGAAAAGATTAAATACGTTGTGTTGCTGTCTAAAATTAAAAAAGACGCTTCTGTAAAAGGGTAGGTGATAATTGTTTGCTTATCTTTTATAAGCAAATGGGTGTTTGTTACCCAGCTGAATAACCCATAAACACCAGTAATTAAATACAAACCGCCCAATATCCTTGAGATGTAGTATAAAACTTTGGAAATAATAATTGATTTTCGCATAAAATAAAAAGTAATTTATTACTGCAAATATATAAAAATATATCGTTTTACAATAATAAATTACTTTTTAAGATAATTTTTTTGTTTTAGTATGTGTTAGTAATAACTGTTTTAATTCAGTTGTAATTGCATCATAATGTCGGTTTGTTCGTCATTACCAAGTTTAAAAACATGCTTATCAAATGCTTTAAAACCATTTTTCTCATAAAACCTGATGGCTCTTGGGTTTTCTTCCCAAACGCCCAACCACACATAGTCTACATTCTTTTCTTTAGCTATTGCTATAGCTTTGTTATAAAGTATTTGACCAACTTTTTTTCCGTGAAATGCTTTTAATACGTAAATGCGTTCAATTTCTAGTGCGTTATGGTCTTTTATTTCGGTTTGCGATTGCCCAACGTTCACTTTTAAATATCCGATTGTTTCTCCGTCAAGTTCTGCAAAGTAAAATTCAGCGTTTGGGTCACTCAATTCTGTTGTTAGTTTTTCAGTTGAAAATCCGTTTTCTAAATATGCCTTCATATTTTCTTCGCTATTTCCTGAAGAAAACGTTTCAGCAAAAGTTAGCTTTCCAATGCTTTGCAATTCATTTAAGTCGTTGACTGTTATTTTTCTGATAGCTATTTCCATGCTTTATAATTAATGAGTTGATACGGCTTTTAATCCAATGATAGAAGCGATTAGTGTAGTGAGAAATAGTATTCGCAAAAATGTTGCAGGTTCTTTAAACACAAAGATACCTACCAGAACCGTACCAACGGCTCCAATGCCTGTCCAAATAGCATAAGCTGTTCCAATAGGTAAAGTTTGGGTTGCTTTAACTAAAAGCCCCATACTAATGGCAAGTGTGATTAAAAAACCAGCATACCATAAATACATCTCGTTTCCAGATGCTTGTTTTGCTTTTCCCAAACAAAATGCAAAGGCTACTTCAAATAAACCAGCAATAATTAAAATGATCCAATTCATAAACTTCTATATTTTGGACAAAGGTCTTAATAAGGTTTGAAGAAAAATTTAACAAATGATAAAAAACGAAACTTACATAATATTAGCACGTATTCTGCTTAAACTTACTTGTGTTATCCCTAAATAGGAAGCGATGAGCCCAAGCGAAACGCGTTGTATTAAAGTGGGATGTTTTTTTAAGAGTTCTATGTAACGTTCGGTTGCGGTTCCTAGTTGATTTGATATAAAACGTTGTTCGGCTTTTATAAGTTCTTGTTCAGCAAACTTTCTGCCCCAATTTGCAATGTCAATATCTGTTGCGAATAAATTTTGAAGGCTTGCTGTACTAATTTTGTAGAGTTCGCAGTCTTCTAATAACTCAATATTTTCGTAGCCTTTTTTATTGAGAATATAACTTTTTAGTGAAATAATGGTATCGCCTTCTTCGCCAAAAGCAATGGTAACTTCGCTGTCATCAAAATTTGAAAACGTACGCGCTATTCCCTTTTTTATAAAAAAGATATCCTTCTCAACCTTATCCGAGCGGATTATAAGGTGGTTTTTAGGAAAGCTCACTTCCTCAAAACACTCAATAAATTTGTGTTTGGATGATGCGTCAATTGGATGGGTTTTATCAAGAATTTGATCAATGTTCATCAAGGTTTACACTTTTATAGTTTTTGGTTGCATTACGGGAAATCAACGAACCCTAAAGTTCCGGAATTGCTCCTAAACCGAAAGATAGCAAATTGAAATGACAACAGCGCAGCAAACTAACGCAGACTAGCAACCTCATTAAAGATTAGCATGGCTAAACTTAAAAAAAGCTTGCCCAGAACCTACTCAAAAATGAATAGAATCTGGGCAAACAATTACTTATAGGTTATGTTGGTAAATGTTTATTTTTTTATAAATTTTAAACTATTTCCGTTTTCAAATATTAAGAAATATATACCATTTGATATATCTTGAATGCTAATCTTATCATTTTCTTGAATAGTACCGCTTTTAAGTTTTGCTCCAAGCGTGTTATAAATTGCATATGCTTTTTTGCCTCCATTAATTCCTGAAACTTGAATGAAGTTAGAAGAAGGATTTGGAAAAACTGCTATTTCATTCTGATTAGATTCAGTATTATTAATTGACAGTGTAGAGTCAAGTTTAAAAATATCAATATCTTTAGGGTAGTTGCCAGGATAGGTTTGAATTGTAGTCTTATTAGAACCGTTTAAATTATACCTATCAAGTAAGCCTCCATTAGTAGAAAGCAGATACATATAATCGTTTTCTACATCCAATTCTATATCAATGTATAATAAAGAAGAACCTGCAGTATATGTTGTTAAAACGGTTTTGGTATTTCCTGTTAAATCCGTTGTAAAAATTTCTGCTGCTG
Organism: Corallibacter sp.; assembly: GCF_048381695.1. NCBI lineage: Bacteria > Pseudomonadati > Bacteroidota > Flavobacteriia > Flavobacteriales > Flavobacteriaceae > Corallibacter > Corallibacter sp. Next base: position 8,203 of record NZ_JBLXHI010000007.1, read on the forward strand.
TATTATCTCTGCTTATGTGATAAATTTTATTATTAGCAATATCTATCTTAAAATCACTAGGAAATTGTGTGCCTCCAACATAGTTATATATGGTTGTACTGTTATTACCATTTAAGTCATATCTTGTTAAATTGTCACCATTCATATCTAAAGCATACAAATGACTGTTTACTAGGTCTAATTCTATTGCATTTAAGAAATTAGTAGCACTTGGTGTGTATGTAATTAAGCTATTTTTGTTTGTGCCATCTAGGTCAGTCGTAAAAATTTCACCATTCATGGCATGGTAAATTTTCCCGTTTATTAAATCTAACTCAATATCTCTTGGATTAGTTGGGTACGTGTATATTAATGTGTTGTTAGCACCATTTAAATCGTATTGTATCAAGTTTTTTCCATTTTGGTCAAGCACATACATTTTATTGTTATTTGCATCAATTTCAATATCATTTGCTAATGACGATGAGCTAGGTGTATATGAAGCCAATAGGTTTTTTGAAGTGCCATCTAAATTTGTAGTAAATGCGCCTTCGCCAGAATCTATATGGTATATTAAATCAGTTTGCGCATTAATTGCATTTATAATTAAGGTAAATAAAATAAGTAAAGTGTAAGTTTGTTTCATGGTAATAAATATTTTTTATTATGTTGGTTAATAATAGTTTAGGGAGTGTTTTTTTTAATTTCGGAACCAAATGTAGCAAATAAAAACGAATATAAACTAGCACAAATCGCAAACTATGTGTTAAATAATTTTCACAAGTTTTAGTAGAATGTAGTTAAAGAATAGGAGAGAGCTAGCTGCCTGTTTACTCCTTAAGGAATACTTATAGTTGTTGTTGTACGAAGTATTTTAAGTCCACACAGCGTATTCAATCGAAGTAATTAATTTTGTCTTTTGGTCAAATTCAATTATTATCGGACAGCAATCATCGTTATTGTGTGTAAACATTATAGATAAACCTCCATCTGTCTGTTTATTAAATAAGATATTATTTCCGAGTTTTTCAATCGAATCTCCAACATTCAAGTCAATATTTTTGATACAAATATTATTTGTTTTCAGGTAATAAATACTTGGTTTAGTATAATTCAAATCAAATTCACCAAACGATATTTTTAGTCCATTTTTATAATTAAATTCCCTTGTTTCTTCTCCAATTTCTTTATTAGCAATATTGACTTTTCCTTTCCCAAACAACGTTTCCATTTCCGCTATGTCACCATAGGTCATTTTAATTTTTTCGAACAATACATTTTCAATTTTAATACTCATAAAATCGTCAGTATTCAGCTCGTTTATTTTAGGTTGAGCAATTCCAACACTTAAAAAAAGTAAAAGAAGTATTATTGTTAAATTATATTTCATTTTTTAGTTTTTCAATATTGATAACAACGTTAGTGATTTTTCAGAAGTAGGCGAGAACAAGCAATTACTTATAGCCATTGTTGTGGTTAGTTTTTTATTAATTTATCAATTCAATTACAAAGTCAATTCCGAAAATCATTATAGAGATTCCAATTATTGAAAAGGCGAAATCAGTTCCTCTTAATTTTCGGTTTTCAACTATTTCTCCAGCTCTAAAATTCAATGATGTAATTACTAACTCTTGTTTGTAAATCAGCCAATACAAATACCTTAATAAGGAAAGGATAATAATTAAAATCGGAAGCATCATCAGATATTCCAAATATGAACTTCCGATTGTACTTATAAAATCTGAATTTTGTTTATATTTCAGATAAATTCCAATTTGGAATAATGCAATTAAAGTCCAAATGGCTATAACTTTTACATTTCTTAATCTTTTATAGTAAAGTCCGTAAAGTAAAAAAGGGAAACCAAATCCGAAAGCCAATACACTTTCATTAATTGTCTTTTGAGGGAAAATATTTTGATAATAGAAAATGAAAATCAGAAGTCCGATTATTAAATATAATCCGAGAACTATATAGTCTATTTTCTTTAAATCAGTTCTTTCCATTCTGTTTTGTCAAATTAACCACAACGGTTCGGCTATGAGTAGTTGCGTGGTTTAGCGATTAACTTTGTAAGTACACACCAAACTGAAAATCCGCAAGGATTTTGCTTCGCCAGTTCGCTTCGCTCGTGTCAGAAGTAGGCGAGAACAAGCAATTACTTATAGCCATTGTTGTGGTTAGTGTTTTTTATTTATTTACTCAATTTTAATATTCTAAATGCTCCTTGAATTACCAATACAAAAACGATTGTTCCGATAATCAAATCAGGTTTGCTTGAACTCAACCAATTTACTAAAACTCCAGCGATTATAACTCCCAAATTGATAATCACATCGTTCGAGGTAAAAATCATACTTGCTTTCATATGAGCTTCTTCCTTGCTCTTTGACTTTTGCAAAATATAAAGACAAATTCCGTTTGCAATAAGTGCGAAAATCGAAACAATAATCATTGTCGAAAAGTTGGGTAGTTTCTCGTCTCCGAAAAATCTCCTTAAAACTTCTACAAATCCAATAATTGCAAGTGTTATTTGAAAATATCCAGCAAGTTTGGCAATCCGTTTTTTCTTTATTACTGTTCCGCCAACCGCAAACAAACTAATTCCATAAACAAAACTATCTGCAAGCATATCTAAACTGTCTGCGACCAAACCCATTGACTTTGAGATTATTCCTGTTGTCATTTCGATTAGGAAAAATGCGAAATTTATTCCGAGGACAGTCCAAAGTAATTTTTTTTGATTTGCATTTTCATTAAATTCCGTTTGGTCAGTTTGTACAGTCGAGATTTTCTTTCCGCCTAAATTCAGTTCGATAACTGACTTTTCAATTTGGTCAGTTTCTCCGCTGTGAAAAACGGTCAGTTTTCGGTTCGGAATGTCAAAGTCCAAATTCGCAATACTTGAAATTCCGTCCAATTTCATTCGGATTAAATTTTCCTCTGAAGGACAGTCCATTTTAGTAATCTCAAATATTGTTTTATTCATTTAGTTTCTCGGTTTTTTTACATTAACCACAACGTATGGATAAACACACTAGTGTGTTTATTTTTATTATATATACACCTACAAATCTAACAGATTTTTTATAAAATAAAACCACTTTTTGTCATATAAACATAAATTTACACCTCCGTACCTCACACAAAAACAAACAATTAAAAACAAAACAGTAAAGTAGGAGCGCGCAATCAATCTCCCATTCAAAATCACTACCACCACAAACCCAATTCCTGCACCGCAGGAAAACCGCTGTCGTAAGCATAACACACAAAAGCTTCGAAATTCAGGGTGCCGAGCCATAAAAAATGATTCAATAAATCATTTTAGCGAAGGAGCCAGCCTGCAAGCTGGCGCACCCGCGAAGTTTTGGGTGTGGTTCGCTGAATAGCGAAATGCCTACCGACAGTAAAAGGACTTTTTGGTTCGTTTTTGGTCCCTCAAAAATGAATAGACAAACAACCACCAAACACAGCCTATACACAACTCATTACTCATTGCTCAATACTCAATACTCAATACTCAATACTCAATACTAAATGCTAACTCCCTACCACAAACCCAATTCCTGCGCTGCAGGAAAACCGCTGTCGTAAGCATAACACTCAAAAGCTTCGAGATTCAGGGTGCCGAGCCATAAAAAATGATTCAATGTATCATTTTAGCGAAGGAGCCAGCCTGTAAGTTTGCGTACCCGCGAAGTTTTGAGTGTGGTTCGCTGAAAAGCGAAATGCCTACCGACAGTAAAAGTACTTTTTGGTTCGTTTTTGGTCCCTCAAAAATGAATAGACAAACAACCACCAAACACAGCCTATACACAACTCACAACTCACTACTCAATACTCACTACTCACTACTCAATACTCAATACTCAATACTCAATACTCATATACAGTTATTGACCATGTTCTTTTAGTTATTGACTATGTTCTTTTAGTTATTGACCATGTTCTTTTAGTTATTGACCATGTTCTTTCAGTTATTGACCATGTTCTTTCAGTTATTGACCATGTTCTTTTAGTTATTGACCATGTTCTTTTAGTTATTGACTATGTTCTTTTAGTTATTGACCATGTTCTTTTAGTTATTGAGCATGTTCTTTTAGTTATTGACCATGTTCTTTTAGTTATTGAGCATGTTCTTTCAGTTATTGACCATGTTCTTTTAGTTATTGAGCATGTTTTTTTAGTTATTGACCATGTTCTTTCAGTTATTGGCCATGTTCTTTTAGTTATTTATCATGTTCTTTCAATTATCAAACCTCTATGGTTAATAAACAATAGTATATAACAAAAAAAGCTACAAAGTATAAACCCTGTAGCCTTGATAAGTAAAGCATTACTGCTTGCAACTTAAAGCAGTTACTCCTTTATAAACTTAAATGTAGTGTTGTTATCAAGTTTTAATAAGTAAATACCATTATTCAAGTTTTGAATATTAAGCTTGTCATTATTAGCAATAACGCCGCTTTTAAGCTTAACACCAATAACGCTATATATGCTATAATTGGTTGGTTTTAATAACCCAGATATTTCTATATGCGTATGAGATGGGTTAGGGAATAAGCGTATTGTACCTTGCTTTTCAAAAGGTAGTGTGTTTAATGTATTTCCTGATAACGTTATAATACTATCAGGACAAACACCTTCATCACCTACCCATGTACCTGTACTTAAATCTGGAGGAAATGGCGCTGTAGCAGTAGTATTGTAGTATAATACATAATCATAGTTAGGTGCGTTCATTGGGCCATCATTGTCTAATTTAATTTCCCATCTGCTTAAAGCAATGTTCCAAATTATTTGAACCTCACATACACCAGCAGGACAACTTTGTGAAAAATCACTAGGAGTACTCTCAAAAGTTTGTCTTATTACACCACCATCATCAGTAGTACCTGTGATGTTTAACACGTAATCTTGCGGTCCTAAAGCGTTTGAAGTACAACCTCTAAAGGTTATTTGACCATAATTTACACTGTACATTAATACAGCAATAAGTAATAATAGGTAATGTTTTTTCATAAATAAGTAGTTTTAGGTTAGGGCTTTACTCATAAAAGTAAAGGCCGAAATTACAGTTTTATATTTTAAAACAAAATCTTTTTTTTCATATTTTATATTAATAAAATAGAAGCCGTAATCCTATCATTATATTTATGATTATAAAAAAAAAAGAGAGGCTTCAGCGAAGCCTCTCTTTTGAGTTCTTTTTCCTCTAGATTTAAAGGTAAATAGAAACTCCAAAAATAATATTTGATGTATTAAAGTCAAATCTAAAACCATTTCTTTTAGAGTAATAACCATCGCTTTGTTCACCTTCAGAGTAGTTGTAACCCAAAGCACCTATCGTAGTTTCTAAAGCAATTTTATCAGAAATAAAATAAGTGAAACCTGGTCTTATACCTGCAAAAACTGATTCGCTATCAGAAGATGTATTCATAAAAGTCTCATCATAATCACTTTTTTGTTTAGAAAAACGCGCTTCACCTTGTACTAAAAAAGCCATTTTCTCTCCTACAGGAAAGAATTTTCTAACATACGGAAACACATGATATGAGTTTGTGTTTACTGTAGTTTGTTGGTTTGTATTACTTGTGGTATCTTGTTTGTAATGACCATAACCAATACCTAATCCTAAAATAAGGTTATCATTAATGGCATAACCAATTTTAGGAGCAAAACTAAAGCCAAATTCATCTTGCTCTACGTTGTTATTGTTGCTTTCAGTATTTGAAAAATGTAACGATATGTCACCACTTACATTCCAAGTGCCTTTATCAATTGTAAGTTTTTCTGAATTTTCTTGTGCATGAGTAATAATACTCGTTAAAACAAATGCTAATAATAATAGTTTTTTCATTTTAAAATAATTTTAAGGTTAGCCTCTTATTTGACAAAATTTATGCCCCTAATTACAGTATAGGAGTTAAAAAATGTTAATGTTTTAACCTGAAAAATAATAGGGTTTATAATCAGGTGTTTAGCTAAAAATAATATTTGAAATACACCTATTTATGTATGACACGGTTTAAGTAATATTTCTTTATTACATTTATAATTCTTAAAAAAACACATGGAAAAACTTAATCAACTCATATCAGATTTTGCCTCAATGGCTTGGGGATTACCATTGCTTATCATTTTAGTAGGTGGTGGTTTGTACTTGTTAGTACTGTCAAGATTTTTACCATTTCGGTTTTTTGGGCATGCCATTCAAGTGTTGCGTGGTAAGTATGACAATCTTGATGACCCTGGAGAAATAAGTCATTTTCAAGCTTTAACAACAGCACTCTCATCTACCATTGGTATGGGTAATATTGCCGGTGTTGCTGTTGCTATATCTATTGGCGGACCAGGAGCTGTTTTCTGGATGTGGGTAAGTGCTATTATAGGTATGAATACCAAGTTTTTTACTTCGGCTTTAGCTATCATGTTTCGTGGTAAAGATAGTAGTGGTGCTTTGCAAGGTGGTCCTATGTACTTTATAGTAGAAGGATTAGGCAAGTCTTGGAAACCTCTAGCAATGTTTTTTAGTTTTTGTGGTTTGGTTGGAGCCTTTCCGGTGTTTAATGTTAATCAATTAACACAGGCTTTAAATGATATTTTACTAGAGCCAAATGGGGTTGAGACAGGTATGGTATCAAACTTAATTATTGGGTTTAGTTTAGTGATTATTACAAGCATTGTTATTTTGGGTGGTTTAAACCGAATTAGTAAAACTGCTTCACGTTTAGTTCCTAGTATGGTTTTGTTATACTTCGTATTAGTGTTTATTATTTTAGCAGTAAACATTCAAGAGGTTCCTAAATATTTTGCACTTATTTTTACAGATGCCTTTGCTGCAAATAACTATTCAGGAGATGCATTTCTTGGTGGTATGGTCGGCGGATTAATATTATTAGGGATTCGTCGCGGCGCGTTTTCAAACGAAGCTGGTATTGGTACTGCACCTATGGCGCATGGTGCAGCAAAAACAGCCGAGCCTGTTCGTGAAGGTTTGGTAGCCATGTTAGGACCTTTTATTGATACTATAGTTATTTGCACATTAACGGCTCTAGCTATTTTGGTTACAGGTGTTTGGCAAACCACAGATGCCAATGGTGTGTCTCTTACAGCATCAGCTTTTAGTAATGCTATGCCGGGAATAGGTAAATACTTATTGCTAATTTGTATTATGGTGTTTAGTATCTCATCATTATTCTCATATTCTTACTACGGTACAAAGTGTATGGCTTTTTTATTTGGAGCTAAAAATAAAAAGTATTACAACTACTTATATATAGTTAGTATCATACTAGGTGCTACAACTTCCTTAAGCATGATGATTAATTTAATAGATGGTTTTTTTGCTTTAATGGCAATACCAACTATGGTTGCAACCATTGCTCTTGCTCCAAAAGTTTTAAAAGAAATTAAACATTATAAAAACAGAATTGAATAATGTAATAGATAATTGTCTATATTAGAGTGGATTATTTAAAATAGTTTGATATGAGCAAAAGCAAGGAAAAAGCCTATTGGAAAGAGAATATTAGGTATTTACTTTTATTATTAAGCATATGGTTTCTGGTGTCTTATGGCGCAGGAATTTTATTTAAGGATGAATTAGATACCATACAATTAGGAGGCTTTAAACTTGGATTTTGGTTTGCTCAACAAGGATCTATGTACGTGTTTGTTGTCCTTATTTTCGTTTATGTTAGATTAATGAATAAACTAGACAAAAAGTACGGATATGATGCATAATTTCTTTTTAAATGTAGATGTTCAAACATGGACCTACATACTCGTTGGTATTACATTTTCTTTATACATAGGTATTGCTATTTGGTCTAGAGCAGGTTCTACAAAAGACTTTTATGTTGCTGGTGGTGGTGTTTCTCCATTGGCAAACGGAATGGCAACAGCAGCCGATTGGATGAGTGCCGCATCATTTATTTCTATGGCAGGAATTATCTCTTTCAGTGGTTATGATGGTTCTGTGTATTTAATGGGTTGGACTGGCGGCTATGTGTTATTAGCCCTTTTATTAGCACCTTATCTGCGTAAGTTTGGCAAGTTTACAGTGCCTGATTTTATAGGTGATAGATATTATTCTAAAACCGCGCGTATTGTTGCTGTATTTTGTGCTTTGCTTGTGTCTTTTACTTATGTGGCAGGACAAATGCGTGGCGTTGGTGTTGTGTTTTCTCGTTTTCTCGAAGTTGATATTGATACAGGTGTTATTATTGGGATGCTTATTGTTTTGTTTTATGCTGTTTTAGGTGGAATGAAAGGCATTACTTATACACAAGTAGCACAATACTGTGTACTTATTTTTGCATTTATGGTTCCTGCTATTTTTATTTCTATTCAAATGACAGGAAACCCGATTCCGCAACTAGGTTTTGGGGATACTTTAAGTGATGGTTCAGGAACTTATCTATTAGATAAATTAGATGGGTTAAGCACAGAACTCGGTTTTTCTGAATATACCAATGGCTCAAAATCTATGATTGATGTCTTTGCAATTACCTTGGCATTAATGGTAGGTACTGCAGGTTTACCTCATGTAATTGTTAGGTTTTTTACGGTAAAGCGAGTTAAAGATGCTCGTAAATCGGCAGGTATTGCGTTGCTGCTTATTGTTATTTTATATACAACAGCACCTGCTGTTTCTGTTTTTGCAAGAACAAACTTAATTGAAACAGTTTCCAATCAACCGTATGCAACGGTTCCTGAATGGTTTAAAAAATGGGAAGCTACAGGACTTATTGCATTTACTGATAAAAATAACGACGGACTAATTCAATATGTAGCTGACGAATCTATAAACGAATTAACCGTTGATAGAGATATCATGGTGTTAGCAAACCCTGAAATAGCAAAACTGCCTAACTGGGTGATAGCATTAGTTGCTGCTGGCGGACTAGCTGCAGCACTATCAACAGCAGCAGGTTTATTGTTAGTTATTTCAGCTTCTGTTTCTCATGATTTAGTTAAAAAGATTATCAAGCCTAATATTTCTGAAAAAGGCGAACTCATTGCTGCGCGTTTATCAGCTGTTGGTGCTGTTTGTGTTGCAGGCTATTTTGGGATTAATCCACCTGGTTTTGTAGCAGCTGTTGTAGCGCTTGCATTTGGGTTGGCAGCGGCATCCTTTTTTCCGGCTATTATTTTAGGAATCTTTTACAAACGAATGAATAAAGAAGGAGCTATTGCAGGTATGATTGTTGGTATTACAGCTATGTTGTTGTACATGATTAAGTACAAACTAGGTTGGTTTGACGATGTAGTTCCTGATAAAAGCGAATGGTGGTTTGGTATTTCTCCTGAAGGGTTTGGAGCAGTGGCTATGGTACTTAATTTTGTAGTGTCTATAGTTGTTATGAAATTTACAAAAGCACCACCAGCTGAAGTTCAAGAAATTGTAGAAAACATAAGAATACCAAGTGGAGCAGGCGAAGCTGTTCAGCATTAAAACTATTTACTGATAGAGTTTTTAAACTGCTGTGGAGTCATTAATTCCATTTTTTTAAACTGCCTGTTAAAGTAGCTGGTGTTATTAAACCCAGACTTAAACGCGATTTCAGACATGCGTAAATCTTTGGTTTCCTTGATAAGCTTTTTAGAAAATTTAATTTTTTCAGAATTGATATAATCTATAGGTGAGACACCAAGTGTGTTTTTAAACTTCTTATGAAAATGTGACGCGCTCATACATGCTTTTTCTGCAAGTAAATCTACGGTAATGTCTTTATTGGTAAGGTTTTGTTTAATGTATTTAATAACAAAACCTATACGCGTGTCGTTAAAAATACCATCAGTGTCATTCAATAAAAAAGCTTTTGCTTTGGTTTGTAAAAGCCTTACAATAAGCTCTTGAATCATTAAATCCAATAAAACATCTTTTGACGAAGTAGTGTTAGTAAAAGTATGTACCAAACGCTCAACTAAATGGTTAACATCTACATTATTTATAAGATGCGAGGCGTTATCATCTAATTTCCAATTGTTGTTTTCGCTTTCAATAGTTACATGATGATTAAACTTTTCAACGACTTCATCAATTTTATCGCTATCTATTCCAAGCGCAAGACATTGCGTTGGGTCATTGGCTTTTGCCAACGGAAAATCAATAATCATTTCTTTATTAGTTGGCATCACAACAGATTCGCCTGGAAAAAAATCAAAAGACGGTAAACCATCAATATGCATTATCTTTTTTCCGGTAAGCATACTCGCTATAACTGGAAAATTGAAAGTTAATGATACCTTTTCGGCATATTCATGGGTTTCATAAATATTCAATTCGGCATAATCTGCATTGTAGGTAGTACGATTCTCTACCAAAGTGGTGAGCTTTCTATGGCTTTTATGATGTCTTAATAAATGATTCATACTCAATATTACAAAAATTGAACAAGTCTATTTTAGTGTTGATAGATATGTTCAACAATTTAATAAATATGTTCAATAAAATCAGAATATCATAAAATAACTTTATAAAAATTATCAATAATATAAACATTTATGCTTTAAATTGTTTAAATGTTAAAATTTTTAACAATTCATCATGATTGATAATTATCTGATTTTAAGCGAAATAATAATCTAAACTAAAAAAGTATGAGTTATTCAAAACCAAAGTTTAAAGAATCCTATGGAAATTTTATAAACGGAAAGTTTATAGAACCATTGGATGGTCAATATTTTGAAAACCGATCACCAATAGATAATAGTGTGATTGCGAAATATCCAAGATCTCAAAAAGAAGACGTAGAATTAGCATTAGATGCAGCAAATGCAGCAAAAGAAAGTTGGGGAAACACATCTGCAACAGAGCGTGCAACCTTATTAAATAAAGTAGCAGATATTATTGAAGCAAATTTGGAAGAGTTTGCATTGGTTGAAACCTGCGATAACGGGAAAGCTATTAGAGAAACCCTTAATGCCGATGTACCTTTATCTGCAGACCATTGGCGTTATTTTGCAGCGTGTATTCGTTCTGAAGAAGGTAGCGCAACCGAACTAGATGCCAATACCTTATCTATGAATATTAAAGAGCCACTTGGTGTTGTGGGACAAATTATTCCATGGAACTTCCCATTATTAATGTTATCATGGAAACTACCTCCTGCATTAGCAACAGGTAACTGTGTGGTATTAAAACCAGCTGAACAAACACCATCATCAGCTACGTTATTAATGGAAAAAATAGCCGACGTGTTTCCTCCAGGTGTAGTAAACGTAGTACATGGTTTCGGACCTGAAGCAGGAAAACCTTTAGCATCAAGTTCTAAAGTAGATAAAGTAGCTTTTACAGGCGAAACAACCACAGGACAATTGATTATGCAATATGCGTCTAAAAACCTAAACCCAGTAACTATGGAGTTAGGTGGTAAGTCACCAAACATTTTCTTTAATAGTGTTATGGATGCTGATGATGCTTATTTAGACAAAGCTATAGAAGGTGCTGTATTATTTGCTTTTAACCAAGGCGAAGTTTGTACATGTCCATCGCGTTTATTAGTACAAGAAGATATTTACGATAAGTTTATGGAGCGTGTTATTGCACGTACAAATGCTATTGTTCAAGACAATCCGTATGATGTAAATACCATGATAGGAGCACAGGCTTCAAACGATCAGTATGAAAAAATTCAGTCTTATTTAGAGATAGGAAAAGAAGAAGGCGCTAAAGTATTATGTGGTGGAGAAGCTAATAAGTTGGATGGCGAACTTGCAAATGGGTTTTATATCAAGCCAACCATTTTAGAAGGTCATAACAAAATGCGCGTATTCCAAGAAGAAATTTTCGGACCTGTAGTGTGTGTGACTAAATTTAAAGATGAAGCTGAAGCTTTAGAGATTGCTAACGATACACTTTACGGTTTAGGCGCTGGTGTTTGGACACGTGATGCGCACCAATTATATCAAATACCACGAGCTATAAAAGCAGGTCGTGTTTGGGTAAACTGTTACCATTCTTATCCAGCACATGCGCCATTTGGAGGCTATAAAAAATCTGGTTTTGGTAGAGAAAACCATCAAATGATGATGAGCTACTACCGTCAAACTAAAAACATGCTAATCTCTTATGATAAGAATAAGTTAGGTTTCTTTTAATAGTTAAAATATAATAGCAGATAAAGGCTGGGTTTAATTAATTCAGCCTTTTTTATTAAATTTATAGTAATGCAACGATTAGATATAACAGAACAAGCAAAAACAATAGTTAGGCAGCTAAAAGAAAAACATGGCGATTTGATTTTTCATCAAAGTGGCGGATGTTGTGATGGCTCTGCACCAATGATTTTTGAAAAAGATGATATGTATTTAGATGAAAGTGATATTCATCTTGGAGATATTGAAGGCGTTCCTTTTTACATGAATCAAGACCAATTTGAATATTGGAAACACACACACTTAACGATAGATATTACCGAAGGTAGAGGTGCAAGCTTCTCTTTAGAAATCCCTTTAGGACTCCGGTTTATAATAAAGTCTAGATTACTAACACAAGAAGAAGAAAACTATTTTAATAAAACGAAAACAGAATAATAATGAGTAACTATCATATCAAGCATTTAGAAGAATATTATCAGGTTTATAGAAAATCAATACGAGAACCAGAAAACTTTTGGGAAGAAATAGCAGGAGAACATTTTCTTTGGAGAAAAAAATGGGATAATGTTTTAAGTTGGGATTTTAAAAAACCAGAAGTAAAGTGGTTTGAAGGTGCCAAGCTTAATATTACTGAAAACTGTTTAGATAGACATCTAGCTACTAGAGGCGAAAAAACCGCTATATTATTTGAGCCTAATAATCCAGACGAACCAGCAGAGCATATTACATATTGGCAGTTGTATAAGCGCGTAAACAAGTTTGCAAACGTTCTTAAAAGTCAAGGAATAGAAAAAGGAGATCGTGTTTGTATTTACTTACCAATGATTCCTGAATTAGCAGTAGCTGTTTTAGCGTGTGCACGTATAGGTGCTATCCATTCTGTTGTTTTTGCAGGGTTTTCTTCAACGGCATTAGCAACGAGAATTAATGATTCTAGTTGTAAAATGGTTATTACAAGTGATGGATCTTACCGTGGTGCAAAAACAATAGATTTAAAAGGTATTGTAGACGAAGCATTAGAGCAATGTGATTCAGTTAAAACAGTATTAGTTGCAAAGCGAATAAACTCTGAAATATCAATGAAATCAGGAAGAGATCATTGGTTACAGCCATTATTAGACGAAGCTTCAGATGAAGGAAAGGCAGAAGTCATGAATGCTGAAGATCCTTTATTTATACTTTATACATCTGGTTCAACCGGTAAACCTAAAGGTATGGTACATACAACCGGAGGTTATATGGTTTATTCGGCTTATACATTTAAGAATACATTTCAATACCGTGATGGTGATGTTTATTGGTGTACAGCTGATATAGGTTGGATAACAGGACATAGTTATATTGTTTACGGACCATTAGCAAATGGAGCTACAACCGTTATGTTTGAAGGTGTTCCAAGTTATCCTGATTTTGGACGTTTTTGGGAAATTATTCAAAAGCATAAAATAACTCAATTTTATACAGCGCCAACTGCAATAAGGGCTTTAGCTAAACATGGTGCTGAACTAATAGAGTCCTTTGATTTATCATCATTAAAAGTTTTAGGTAGTGTTGGAGAACCAATTAATGAAGAAGCATGGCATTGGTATAATGATAACGTAGGTAAACGAAAAAGTCCAATAGTAGATACATGGTGGCAAACAGAAACTGGAGGTATTATGATAACACCAATTCCGTATGTAACACCAACAAAACCAACATATGCAACCTTACCATTTATAGGAATTCAACCAGCGTTAATGGATGAAAAAGGAGAAGAACTAAAAGGAAATCAAGTAGAAGGTAGGCTTTGCATAAAATTCCCATGGCCTGGAATGGCAAGAACTATTTGGGGTAATCATGACCGATATAGAGACACTTATTTTTCTGCTTACGAAGACAAATATTTTACAGGAGATGGCGCTTTACGTGATGAAGTAGGTTATTATCGTATAACAGGAAGAGTAGATGATGTGATCATTGTTTCTGGGCATAATTTAGGAACAGCACCAATAGAAGATGCTATTAACGAACATCCTGCGGTTGCTGAAAGTGCTATTGTAGGATTTCCTCATGATGTTAAAGGAAATGCACTTTATGGTTATATTACATTAAAAGATGAAGGTGAAAGCCGTGACCAAAATAACTTACGTAAAGAAATAAATCATCTTATTTCAGAACGTATAGGACCAATAGCGAAACTAGATAAAATTCAATTTACAACAGGTTTACCTAAAACGCGAAGTGGAAAAATAATGCGTCGTATTTTAAGAAAAATAGCTGAAAAAAACACAGATAGTTTAGGTGATACAAGTACATTGTTAAACCCTGATTGTGTTCAGGAAATTATTGATAATGCGCTTTAAATGTAACATAATTCATTTTTGGGCGCCTAATAATTGGATTTCATAAATAAACACATGAAAAAAATCACATTATTGTTTGTTGCGCTTTTAGCATGCTTACAAGTAGTTTCACAATCCGAAAAAATTTCTGAAGAAGTAAAAACACATGCCCAAGCTCTTGTTGATACAGAGCACAATGTAGGTATTGTTATAGCATTTATTAATGGAGATACTGTAGATTTTTTCAGTGTTGGTACAACTGATTTGCAGAATAATATACCTGTAAATGAACAATCTGTTTTTGAAATTGGTTCCATATCAAAAGTCTTTACAACTACTTTGCTAGCCAATGAGATTGTAAATGGAACTATGAAACTAACAGATCCTATTTCTAAATATTTACCAAAAGAAGTTTCAGTACCTTCTAGAAACGGAAGAGAAATCACCTTGTTAGATTTAGCAACTCATACATCTGGATTACCAAGAATACCAAATAATTTCGAACCTAAAAACCCGAACAATCCCTATTTAGATTATACGCAAGAATTAATGTATGCCTTTTTATCAAGCTATGAATTGCCTAGAGATATTGGTTCAGAATATGAATATTCTAATTATGGTATGGGATTATTAGGGCATATTTTAGAACTACATACAGGTAAAAGCTATGAGGGTTTAATAATAGAAAAAATTGCGTTACCATGCGAAATGCCTAATACAAGGTTGGTTTTTAATGATTATATGAAAAGCCACCTAGCAAAACCGCACGCACAAGGTGTTGAAGTGTCTAATTGGGATTTAACAAGTTTGGCTGGAGCTGGAGGAATTCGTGCTACTACTAAAGATATGGTACAGTTTATAAAGGCTAATATGGGTGTTTTTAAACCATCTATCTATGATGCAATGACATTTAGTCAAAAGGTTGCCTATGAAAATAACAGAATGAAAATGGGGTTAGGCTGGAACTTTGCCCAAAACGGAAAAGATACAGTTGTTTGGCACAATGGTGCTACGGCTGGTTACAGATCATTTACTGGGTTCATAAAAGGAACCCAAAAGGGCGTTGTTGTTTTAGGAAATTCAGATGGAGATATTGGGCGTTTAGGTATGAAGTTATTAGGCGATCCAAGACCTTTTTCAGCACCTAAAGTCTCAATTCAAACAGTTATAAATAAAGAGATTGAAACCAACGGAATCCAATCTGCGATAAAACTTTATAAAAAACTAAATGCTGAATCTTCAAATGATTACACCTTTAGTGAAGATGCGTTAAATACATTAGGCTATAAATATGCAGCCGAAAATAAAGATGAAATTGCATTAGAACTTTTTAAGCTTAATGTAGAAAGTTATCCAAATACTTCAAATCCATATGATTCTTTAGGAGAAATGTATTTAAAGCTAGAAGACACAACCAATGCTATAAGCAATTATACAAAGTCACTACAACTAAATCCTGCTAATGACAACGCACAAAGTGTGCTTACACAATTAGGTGTAGATACATCAAAACTTAAAGTTGATGTTGACATTCCAGAGGCAACATTAGAGTCTTATTGCGGTAAATATGAATTACAACCTGGGTTTGTAATAACGATAACCCGAAAGGACAAGCAGCTTTTTGCACAAGCAACCGGACAACCGCAGTTTGAATTGTTTGCTTCAGATATAAATAAGTTTTACCTAAAAGTAGTAGAGGCTCAAGTGACTTTTAATACTAATGATAATGATGAAATTGGGAGTTTAACCTTACATCAAAACGGACAAAATATGCCTGCAAAAAGAATAAAATAGACAAAAATAACAACGGTTATTTTATTATTTTTGGCATACAATTACCAAAAACAACAAATCATTCAACCGCTATTAAATTATATTGAGCAATATATTGAATTGACTTCAGAGGAAATCAATATACTATCTGCTAACGTAACCGAAAGGAAATACCTAAAAGGTCAATACATTCTTCAACAAGGTGATGTTTGTAAACACAGCAGCTTTATTTTAAAAGGATGTACTAAAATGTTTTATGTTGACGAAACAGGCAATGAGCACATTATAATGTTAGGTGTAGAAGATTGGTGGGTTTCTGATATTGGTAGTTTTGTAAATCAAACACCAGCCGAGTTTAATATACAATGCTTGGAGGATACAACATTAGCACAGTTTCATCACGCTACTATAGAAGATGTTTTTAAGCGTGTACCAAAGTTAGAGCGGTTTTTTAGAAAAGTTACTGAACGCGGTTTGTCAGCAGCTTTAAATCGTATAATTAGAAACTTTAGTATGACAGCCAAAGAGCGTTATATTTTCTTTAAAGAAACTTATCCCAAGATAGAACAGCGTATTCCACAGTATTTGGTAGCATCTTATTTAGGTATAACCAAAGAGTTTTTAAGTAAAATAAAGAAGCAACTTTCCCAAGAAAGTTAAACTAGTTTAATATCATTTTATAAACTACTTCATTTTTATTCATCTAGTGTCTTAACATCTTTGCATTGTAATTAGTTATAACTATAAACAATATAAAAATGAAAAGAATAACATTAGCAATCATTGCATTTGCAACATTCACAACAACTATGAACGCACAAGAAAAAAATGTAAGTACAACAGAAAGTAAGATTAACTGGAAAGGCTATAAAGTAGGAGGTTCTCACGAAGGAACAATAGCTCTTAAATCGGGAATATTAACGTTTGATAATGACGTATTAACAGGAGGAACTTTTACAATTGATATGACATCTATTAATACAACAGATTTAACAGGAGAATATAAAGACAAATTAGATGGTCACTTAAAATCTGATGATTTCTTTGGTGTAGCAACATATCCTTCTGCAAAAATTGTTTTTACTAGTGTAAAACCTACAGACAAAACCACTTATAAAGTTACAGGAGATTTAACAATAAAAGGTAATACAAACCCTGTTACTTTTGATTTATCTTTAGAAGGAGATAATGCAAAGGCAACGTTAAAAATAGACCGTAGTAAGTATAATGTAAGATATGGTTCTAAAAGCTTTTTTGATAATCTAAAAGACAACGTTATTTATGACGAGTTTGATATTATAGCAGATTTAAAACTTTAAGAAAAACTTTAAGATTTTAAGCCATCTTGATCAAGATGGCTTTTTTTATTTTCTTTTTTTACGTCTATTAAAATTTTTGTCGCCTCTTGTTTTAGGCTTTTTATATTTTTTAGCGATTTCTCTTCTATAAGAACCACCTAGGTTTTCTTTTTTGTTTTTTTCTTTTTTCTCGTGAAAGGCTGGTCCAGGAGCATCCTCGTCACGACGTTTTAAAGGATTATTGCGTTCCTTTATTACTGGACGTTCTTCTTCAATAAGTTCAGTTGAAATAGCCACATCATCAGGAATTGAAGCTTCGGTAATCTGCATTTGCATTAAATCTTCAATACATTTCAAAGCATCTTGCTCTTTTTCTGTACTGAAAATAAGAGCGTGTCCTTCACGTTCAGCACGTCCTGTTCTTCCTATACGGTGCATATAGTTTTCAGGAAAGTTTGGTGTATCAAAGTTTATAACATGAGAGACGTTATCAATATCTAAACCACGAGCCATAACGTCGGTTGCAATAAGAATACGGTTTTCACCAGCTCTAAACTGCTCAATACTTCGTAATCTGTAATTTTGGGTTTTATTAGAATGTATTACACAAACTTCATCATAAAACGTACTATTTAAGGCGTCATAAAGTCTATCAGCCATTTTTTTAAAAGCCACAAAAATTAATACTTTATTATAGGTGTCTTTATCTTCTAATAAATGTGTTGCTAAATTAAGCTTGGTGTAATAATTAGGTACTTGATATTTTACTTGCGATATGTTTTCTAAAGGCGTACCTGACACAGCAATAGAAACACGTTCTGGAGCTATAAAAAAGTCGGTAATTAAAGCATCAACATCTTCGGTCATGGTTGCAGAAAACATAATGTTTTGTCTGCGTTCAGGAAGAATATCAAATAAATTAAGTAATTGATGTCTAAACCCTAAATCTAGCATCACATCAACTTCATCTATAACTGTTTTTTGAATAGATTTTAATTGTAAAGCTCTACTTAATGCTAAATCATATAAACGTCCAGGTGTAGCTACAATTATATCAAGACCTTCTGCAACAGCACGTTTTTGAGTGTTGATGTTTGTACCTCCATAAACCCCTAAAACACGCACATTGATGTACTTTGCTAGTTTTTCTATTTCTTCAACAACCTGTACAACAAGTTCTCTTGTAGGCACTAGTACAAGAACTCTTGGGTTTAATTGTTCAGAATACTTTAAATGACGTAAAATAGGTAGCATATAGGCAAAGGTTTTTCCCGTACCTGTTTGTGCTATACCAACCAAATCCTTTCCAGAAGCAACCTTATTAAAGGCTTGTTCTTGAATTGGTGTTGGAGTTACAAAACCTAAGTCATCTAAAGCATTGTAAAGCGGTGTGTTTAAATTTAAATCTTGAAAAGTCACAATGTGTATTTTGATGCAAAGCTACTACTATTATTCTATTTATTCTAAATGCTTTTTGCTAATCTCTATGCCATATGAAGCCTGAAACTCATTGTTAGGCGCAAGTTTTATGATGCCTTCTTTCTCTGTAATGTTTTGATTACTATCTATGTTATCAGCAATACCAAGCCATGGTTCTATACAAATGTAATTTGCTTGAGGTTTTGCCCAAAGGCCTAAATAAGGAAAATCTTGAAAAGTCACTGTTAGTATTGGTCCTTTGTTTTTACTTGTAAGGGTAACACTTTTTGATGCTAAATCTTTAAAAATTAACGCATCATTATTAAACATTTGTTTATGCAGCTGTAGCGTTTTTGAGTTTTGTAAAATTGCTTGTGTTTCTAGGTTTAATAATCCAGAGTTATCTAATAAATGCGTTTTTGATGTTTCAGAATGCTCAAATTCTAAAATATAATCTTCATACGTTTCTCCGTCAAAAACAGGACATTTAAACGCAGGATGTTCACCAAGTGAAAAATACATGGTTTTCGTATCTACGTTTTTAACTTTGTGAGTAATTAAAATATGATGTTCTTTAAGCTGATATGTGGTGTAAAACTCAAATTTAAACGGATATATTTGATACAATTCATCGTTTGACTCAAGTTTAAAAGTAAGACTATCAGCGCCTTGTTTATAGAGTTTAATGTCTTTGTTACGTCTATAAAAGCCATGTCTAGGCAACTTGTAGGCTTTGTTATTAAAATAATAAGTGTCTTGTTTTAAACCGCCAACAATAGGAAACAAGATAGGAGCAAAGCCACTCCAAATGTCAGGGTTGCCGTCCCACATAAATTGCGTGTTATGCTTAACTGAAGTTATACTTTGTAGTTCAGATCCAGTAGGATTTATAGTAATTTGAAGTAATGAGTTTTCTAATGTATACATAGAAGCGCTATTTAAAGACCTTTACAAAAATTGCAATATTTTATGGATTCTAATTAACTTTACCATCTAATTTTTTTGATTGAGAGCAATACAGCAACATACGTTTTCTAATATAGAAATTTTTAAAGAAAAACTTTTAGCTTGGAGCACACAGTTTCATGAAGTTATTTGGTTAGATTCTAATAATTATACAGAGAAGCACTCTAGTTTTGATGCCGTTTTGGCCGTTGATGCTTTAACAAGTATTCAAACAGATTTTAAAGACGCTTTTAATAAACTAAAAGAATATCAAACAGCAACAAGTGATTGGTTGTTTGGTTATCTAACCTACGATTTAAAAAATGATGTAGAGCAGCTAGAGTCTCAAAATTTTGATGGTTTAGCGTTTCCGGATTTATACTTTTTTCAACCTAAAAAACTGTTTTTTATTAATGGCAATGAGGTAACTATAAGTTACTTAAATATGGTTGATGATGAGTTTGAAGAAGATTTGGAAGCCATAAACCAGCAAAGTGTTAGTGAGGCAGATACAAGTGTGTCAGAGGCTCCAGTAAAAATTAAATTACGAACACATAAAGATGCTTATTTAGAAAAAGTAGAAGCTGTTTTGGCACATATTCATCGTGGAGATATTTACGAAGCCAATTTTTGTCAAGAGTTTTATGCTGAAAACACGCAAATAAATCCATTGGCAACCTATCAAAAACTTGATGCCATTTCAAAACCTCCTTTTGCTACCTTTCTAAAACTTCAGGATACATACTTGTTGTCAGCATCACCAGAACGCTATCTAAAAAAAGTAGGAACAACTGTAATTTCTCAGCCTATAAAAGGAACTGCAAAACGCTCTGAAAATAACATAGAAGATCATGAACTAAAAACCCGTTTAGCAAGCGATGAAAAGGAACGTAGTGAGAATATCATGATTGTAGATTTGGTTCGTAATGACTTGTCAAAAACAGCCACAAAAGGCTCTGTAAATGTAGAAGAGCTTTGTAAGGTTTACACATTTCCGCAAGTGCATCAAATGATTTCTACGGTAACATCAAAAGTAAAACAAGATACACATCCAATAGATATTATTGCATCAACATTTCCTATGGGAAGCATGACAGGCGCACCAAAAGTTTCAGCAATGAAAATTATTGAAAAGTTAGAAGACGCTAAACGAGGTTTGTATTCTGGAGCTGTTGGCTATTTTTCTCCCGAAGGAGATTTTGATTTTAACGTCATTATAAGAAGCATTTTATACAATCATAGCAATAAGTATGTGTCTTACTCTGTTGGAGGAGCAATCACAGCAAAGAGTGACCCAATGAAAGAATATGAAGAATGTTTGGTAAAAGCTAAAGCGATGCGTCAGGTTTTAGAGAATTAACCTTATTTTTGAACATGCTCAAAGCCTTTAAAACACATATAAATAACAATCTTCCTTTTTTAAATAAAAGCAAACTTCTTATTACCGTTTCTGGAGGAATAGATAGTGTTGTGCTAACACATTTATGCCATAACTTACAGCTTGATGTGAGTTTAGCACATTGTAATTTTCATTTACGAGAAGAGGAAAGTGATGCTGATGAGACTTTTGTTATGCAACTAGCAGATAATTTACAACTAGAAGCATTTGTAGAGCATTTTAATACGAATGTCTATGCTAAAACCCAAAAGCTTTCAACACAAATGGCAGCAAGAGAATTGCGTTACGCTTGGTTTCATGAATTAGCAGTTCAGTTAGATTTTGATTATATTTTAACAGCACATCATGCCGATGATAATTTAGAAACCTTTTTAATTAACCTTACACGCGGAACCGGATTAGAAGGCTTAACAGGAATTCCAGAAATAAATGAAAATATTGTTCGTCCGTTATTACCGTTTTCTAGAACAGAAATAGAGGCGTATGCTCAAGAAAATAAAATTACTTGGCGTGATGATAGTAGCAATGCATCAACCAAATATTTGCGTAATAAATTACGTCATGATGTAATTCCTACGTTAAAAACAATCAATCCGCAGTTATTAGAAAATTTTAGTAAAACTCAACAGCATTTATCAGCATCAAAAACCATTATTCATGATGCTTTAAAGCAGGTTTATAAACATGTTGTTACTGAAAAAGAAGGCATGTTGATGTTTGATATTTCAGCATTAAAAAAATTATCTAATCCTAAAGCGTACTTATATGAGTTGCTTAATGACTACGGATTTACAGCTTGGGATGATATTACGAACTTACTAGATGCACAATCTGGAAAATCAGTTAGTTCGCAAACACATGTTTTACTTAAAGACCGAGATTTTTTAATACTTTCTGAAAATCTTAATTCAGAATCAACACCAATTTTGGTAAACCATTTAGAGCCTGTTAAAATTACTTCAGGTGTTTTATCATTTCAAGAGGTTAATGATTTTGTAGATAACGATTTAAATAATATTTACGTTGATAAAGATTTGTTAAAATTCCCATTAACTGTAAGAACGTGGAAAAAAGGCGACTATTTTTGTCCTTTTGGTATGAAAGGCTCAAAAAAAATTAGCAAATATTTTAAAGACGAAAAACTGTCACTTTTTGCTAAAGAGCAAGTCAGACTTTTGTGTTCAGAAGAACAAATTGTTTGGGTAATTGGCTACAGAATGGATAGCCGATTTAAGATTACCAACAGCACAACAAATATTTTAAAAATAACACTAACTAAATGAAACTCAAACTAACATTATTTCTAACGGTATTCATACTTGCATTTGTATCTCATGCACAAATGTTAAATCCTGTAACATGGACAACCAAGGTAGAAAAACTATCAGACACAGAATATAATCTTGTTTTTGAAGCCGATATAGAAACACATTGGCATTTATACTCACAACATTTACCTGATGTAGGCGATAAAATAACACCAAACCCAACAGAGTTTCTTTTTGATTCTATTGATACAGTTGATAATATTAAACTTATAGGCGATGTTAAGGAGAGTCCATACATCACATCTTATGATAAAGTTTTTGAAGTAGATTTAAATTACTTTGATGAAGAAGCTACATTTATTCAAAAAGTAGAACTTTTAAATCCAGAACTGAAAACTATTTCTGTAGAAATTTTGTATCAAGCATGTGATGATGCACGTTGTATTTATCCACAAAAAGTTGTTGAGTTTAATTTTGAAAACACCCAAGAAGCAACAACTTCTTTAGAGAATGCTTCAGACGAAAAAACACAATCTACGACTGTTTCTGAAGACAATACAAATGAAACAAATTCTAAAAGTTTGTTGTCTATCTTTTTTACATCATTCTTTTTAGGGTTTTTGGTATTGCTAACACCTTGTGTATTCCCAATGATTCCTATGACGGTTAGTTTCTTTACAAAACAAAGTAAAACTAGAGCTTCAGGAATAAAAAATGCCTTATTATATGGCTTTTTCATTATTGTAATATACACCCTTTTAGGAACCGCTATTTCAGCTATTTTTGGTAGTAATGCCATGTATGAGTTTTCTACAGGTGTTGTTTTTAATGCGATTATGTTTGTTGCCTTATTAATATTTGCATTTTCTTTTATGGGAGCTTTTGAAATAATGTTACCAAACTCTTGGGTAAACAAGGTTGATAGTGGCGCAAATAAAGGTGGTATCATCGGAATTTTCTTTATGGCATTAGCGTTAGCAGTTGTTTCTTTTTCATGTACATTTCCTATAGCAGGAACCGCATTGCTTGATGCTGCGACTAAAGGCGGTATTGCTCCTATAATTAGTATGTTAGGGTTCTCGTCAGCAATTGCGTTACCATTTGCATTGTTTGCATTTTTCCCAAGTTGGTTAAACTCATTACCTAAATCTGGAGGTTGGTTAAATACCGTGAAAGTAGTTTTAGGATTTTTAGAATTGGCGTTTGCATTCAAGTTTTTATCAATGATAGACTTGGTATTAGAATGGCATTTCCTAGAGCGTGAAGTATTTTTAGCTATTTGGATTGCTATTTTTGGAACTTTAGGATTATATCTTTTAGGAAAAATAAAGCTTCCTCACGACTCACCTTTAATGCATATTTCTGTAGGAAGACTTTGTATGGCTTTAATTACATTAGCTTTTACAGTTTACATGATTCCAGGACTTTGGGGAGCGCCATTAAAGCTTATTAGCGGATTTCCGCCGCCAATGAGTACAAACAGTGAATCACCTTATGGTGTTGGTTATACAAAAAAACAAGTGAGTGCTTCCGGAGGAACTGTTAAAAAAGATTTACCAGAGAATGCACATTATGGTCCACATGATTTAATTGCATTTCATGATTATGATGAAGGTTTAGCGTATGCTAAAAAAGTAAATAAGCCAATTATGCTTGATTTTACAGGGATAACTTGTGTAAACTGTCGTAAAATGGAAGAACAAGTTTGGATTGAAGAACGAATTTTTCAACAGTTAAATGAAGAAGTTGTACTTATATCTTTGTATGTTGATGATAGAAAAAAACTTCCTGAAAGTGAGCAATATGAATCTGAAATCACAGGGAATACTATAAAAACATATGGTCATAAATGGCTAGAATATCAGCAGTTAAATTATAATACAAATGCCCAGCCGCTTTATGTTATTCAAAATACTGAAGGCGAAGATATCAGCGAGCCAGTTGGTTATACCCCAGATGTTAATGAATATCACGATTGGTTAGAAAAAGGTATTCAAACTTTCAAAAAATAACAGACTTTTTGTTTACTTAAAAAGCGAGATTAGTTCTCGCTTTTTTTTTATGTATTTATTGTAGCTTTACACAAATGATATTATGAAAATTCAAGGCCATATTGTAGATGTTGTAAATAAACAAATTTTTAAAGGAGAGATAACCTTTAAGGATGGAAAAATAGCAGCTATTAATAAAAAAGAACACAATGTAAATCAATATATTATTCCGGGTTTTGTTGATGCACATATACATATAGAAAGTTCTATGTTAGTCCCAAGTGAGTTTGCTAGACTAGCTGTTTGTCATGGTACGGTTGCTACAGTTTCAGATCCGCATGAGATAGCTAATGTACTTGGTGTAGAAGGTGTTGAGTTTATGATTGAAAATGGCAAGCAAACGCCGTTTAAGTTTAATTTTGGAGCGCCTTCATGTGTGCCAGCAACGCAATTTGAATCAGCAGGAGCAGTTATTGATTCAGAAGGTATAAAGCAATTATTAGCAAATCCAGATATTACATATTTAGCAGAAATGATGAATTATCCAGGTGTTATTCATAATGACCCTGAAGTGATAAAAAAGATAGCTTGGGCAAAACATTACAATAAGCCTGTAGATGGTCATGCACCAGGACTTCGAGGCGATGATTTATCTACCTATATTCAAGCGGGAATTTTTACGGATCATGAGTGTTTTACATATAACGAAGGATTAGAAAAGCTACAAAAAGGCATGAAAGTACTTATCAGAGAAGGTAGTGCAGCCAAAAATTTTGAAGCTTTAATTGATTTGTTACCAGAGCATTTTGAAAATATGATGTTTTGTAGTGATGATAAACATCCTGATGATTTACTAATTGATCATATTAATAAACTTTGTGCACGAGCTATAGCTAAAGGAATTGATATATTTAAAGTTTTGCAAGTTGCCTGTGTAAATCCAGTTAGGCATTACAATTTAGATGTTGGTTTACTTCAATTGGGCGATGCAGCTGATTGTGTTATAGTAGAAGATTTGAAAAACTTCAAAGCTTTACAAACATACATTAACGGTGAGTTGGTTTATGATCATGGCGAATCAAAAATTCAGCAAACACCTTTCAGAATTCTTAATAACTTTAATACAGATAAAAAATCGTTATCAGATTTTAAAGTTGCTTCAAATACATCTAAAATACGTGTTATAGAAGCATTAGAAGGACAATTGGTAACCAACGAGTTAATTGAAGATGCCTTAATAGAAGAAGATAATATCATTTCTAATGTTGAAAAGGATATTTTAAAAATGACTGTTGTCAATAGATATAATAACGATAAGCCAGCGATGGCTTTTATAAAGAATTTTGGTTTAAAAAAAGGTGCTATAGCGAGTTCAGTAGGCCATGATTCTCACAATATAATTGCAGTGGGAGCAAATGATGATATGATTTGTAAAGCTGTAAATTTAATTATAGAAAATAGAGGCGGTATTTGTGCCGTTTCAGAGACGGAGTCACAAGTAGTGCCACTACCAGTAGCAGGAATTATGAGTGATCAAGATGGCAAAACTATTGGAAAACAATATGCTGAATTAGATAAGCTTGCCAAACAATTAGGTAGTACATTGCATGCACCATATATGACATTAAGTTTTATGGCTTTGTTGGTTATTCCATCCTTGAAATTGAGTGATAAAGGATTATTTAACGGTACAACATTTCAGTTTACAACATTAGAAGTATAATATGCCCGTACTAGAGTCTACTTATAAAACACCGTATTTTTTTAGAAATGGTTTTGTGTCAACTGTGTATTCTGGATTGATAAGAAACGTAAGCGGATTGATACAAGAACGTGAACGTATCACGCTACCTGATGGCGATTTTTTAGATTTAGATTGGAGTCATTCCAAAACAAAGACAAATAAGTTAATTATTCTATTACATGGGTTAGAAGGTAATGCACAACGCCCTTATATGACAGGAACAGCTAAACTTTTTAATCAAAACGGAATAGATGCTGTTTGTGTGAATTTTAGAGGTTGTAGCGGACAAGATAATTTAAGTTTTAGATCATATCATTCAGGAGCAACAGAGGATTTAGATGCTGTTATTCAACATGTTTTAAAAACAAAAGCTTACGATACCATTTTTTTGAAAGGGTTTAGTCTTGGAGGCAATCTTACATTAAAATATTTGGGCGAACGAGAAAATTTACCAATCCAAATAAAAGCAGCAGTTGCTGTATCTGTGCCTTGCGATTTATATAGTTCATGTAAAGAGCTTCATACGTTAAAAAACAAACCATATCATGATAAGTTTAAAACAGATTTAAAAAATAAATTACTAATAAAACAAAAAAATCATCCAGATAAGCTTTCGGTAAAAACAATAAAATCTATAAAAACTTTAAAAGACTTTGATGATATTTACACCTCTAAAGCTCATGGATTTAATGACGCTTTAGATTATTATAAGCAGAGTAGTAGTTTGCAATTTCTTCCTCATATCAAAATACCTACACTTATTATAAACGCACTTAATGACTCATTTTTAGCGCCAGAATGTTATCCTGTAAAAGAAGCAAAAAACAATGCTAATTTGTATTTAGAAATGCCTAAACATGGTGGTCATGTTGGTTTTCATTTATACAAAGGTGTTTATTATAATGAATCAAGAGCTTTAGCATTTATTCAAGATTTTTAATTTCACTTTTTTTACTATTTTTAAGCAAATCAATCACTTATGCTTAAAAAAGTTTTTGCCAGCGCTGTTTTTGGCGTTGAAGCCTCAACCGTTACTGTAGAAGTTAATGTAGATAAAGGTATCGGCTATCATCTTGTAGGCTTACCTGATAATGCTATAAAAGAAAGTAACTACCGTATTGCTGCTGCACTTCAAAATAATGGTTATAAAATACCAGGAAAGAAGCTTATAATAAATATGTCTCCTGCTGATTTACGAAAAGAAGGCAGCGCGTATGATTTAACGTTAGCTATTGGAATTCTTGCTGCTTCCAATCAAATTCAAGCAGATAATTTAGATCGCTATTTAATCATGGGTGAGTTATCTTTAGACGGCACATTACAGCCTATAAAAGGTGCTTTGCCTATAGCAGTTAAAGCAAGAGAAGAAGGTTTTAAAGGCTTTATACTACCCAAACAAAATGCCAAAGAAGCAGCTATTGTCAATAACCTTGAAGTTTATGGCGTAGAAACAATAGAACAGGTTATCAATTACTTTGATAAAAATGAACCATTAGAACAAACTATTATTAACACACGTCAAGAATTTGAAAAACAGTTAGATTTTCCAGAATTTGATTTTGCTGATGTAAAAGGTCAGGAAAGTATAAAACGATGTATGGAAATAGCGGCTGCTGGAGGACATAATATAATATTAATAGGCCCGCCGGGAGCAGGAAAAACAATGCTAGCAAAGCGCTTACCTAGTATTTTACCACCAATGACCTTAAGCGAGGCATTAGAAACAACAAAAATACATTCGGTTGTTGGTCGTGTAAAAGAACATACCGGATTAATGGCTCAACGCCCATTTAGAAGTCCGCATCATACTATTTCAAATGTAGCGCTTGTTGGCGGTGGTAGCTATCCGCAACCAGGTGAAATATCATTGTCACACAATGGTGTATTGTTTTTAGATGAATTACCAGAGTTTAAGCGAGAAGTTCTAGAAGTAATGAGGCAACCGTTAGAAGATCGTGAGGTAACTATTTCTAGAGCAAAATTTACAGTAACTTATCCGTCGTCATTTATGTTGGTAGCAAGTATGAATCCCAGTCCTAGTGGTTATTTTAACGATCCTGACGCGCCAGTAACATCAAGTCCTGCTGAAATGCAGCGTTATTTAAGTAAGGTTTCTGGGCCATTATTAGATAGAATAGATATTCATATAGAAGTAACGCCTGTACCTTTTGAAAAACTTTCTGATGATAGAAAAGGGGAATCTTCTGTAGATATTAGAAAGCGTGTAACTAAAGCAAGAACATATCAAACAACACGTTTTCAGTCGTATGAAAATATACACTACAACGCTCAAATGACCACAAAGCAAATAAGAAAATATTGTGCACTAGACGACGCATCAAAAGCTTTGTTAAAGAGTGCTATGGAGCGATTAAATTTATCTGCGCGTGCTTACGACAGAATTTTAAAAGTAGCAAGAACTATAGCAGATTTAGAAGGTTGTGATGATGTGCAAGGCAGCCATATTAGCGAAGCAATACAGTATAGAAGTTTAGATAGGGACGGTTGGTTAGGCTAATTTTTTTATTACCTTTAGCGGGTTATTAATCAACTTTTAATTAAAACTTATGAAAAATTTAGGAACACTTCTTTTGGGGATTATTTTGGGTGTTTTAGGGTATTACTTTTTTTGTGGTACTTGTTGTGGAGATGTTGGTTCTCCGCCACCTATTACAAAACCGCAAGGACTTATTACTTCAAGTCAAGCTCAAGTATTGTCATCAGCATATAATATGCGTTATGAACTGGTAAGCGACTCTGTTTTTGGAGGTCCAAATTTAGATAACCGCTCATCTTGGTACTCTGTTGATGATATTAAAAACTATTTAATATATGCTGATAGCCAGTCAACAGCTTTAGGGTATACTATGAATGGACTTCGTGTTTATTTAGGAGCTCAACAAGGAAGTAAAAAAATGCCAGGCTATACAACAATGTTTTTTGTACCAACTGGTGAGTCTACTTCATCGTCTACAAAAGGAGGGAAAAATGATATTCCAGGTGGTGATGGTCTGGATTATGGAGGAGAAGGCCATCCACCAAGTGCAACATACCCACAATAAATTATTATGGAGGAATTTTTAAAACAGAATTATTTTGTTTTAACCTATTCCGTAGAAGGTTTAGCAGCCGTAATAGGATTATTTTGCTTAAAAAAATATAAACATACGGCTGTTAAATATTTTATATGTTTCTTGGTTTATAGTTTTTGTATTGATCTTTTAGGCCGATACCCAACATATTTAAAGTCTTTTGGCTATTTTCAGTACATTGATGGTACCATTTTTGAAAAAAATTATTGGTGGTACGCATTGTTTGGAATCACGAGTATGTGCTTTTATTTTTATTATTTCTTTGCAATTTTGAATAATAAATTATTTAAAAAAGTATTTAGGTATGTTTCTATTTTTTTAATTGTATTATCAGTATTACATTTCATAATACATATAGATCAATTTTATAATAAAAACTCTTCCTTTATAAGAATAAATACATCAGTATTAATTATTTTCGGTGTTATTTTATATTTAGTTGAGGTTCTGCAAACAGAGAAAATACTCCTTTTTTTTAAATCTATTAATTTTTACATAAGCAGTGTATTGTTGATATGGTTATTAATTACTACACCACTTACATTTTATGAAATCTATTTTTCAACTGCCGATTGGAATTTTGTGTTCTTAAAAGGACATATTTACTTGTCAGCCAACATGTTTATGTATTTAATGTTTACTTTTGCTTTATTATGGTGCAATCCGGAGAACGATTAGTTAGTACAGCAGCAGAAAGATATCTATTAGTTTATATGATTGGCGTTTTGCTTATTGTATGTTCTCTTATTATTATAATCTTTATAGTTTTTCAAAAGCGAAAAAATAAATTATTATTAGATAAAATAAAGCAACAACAGGCTTTTGAAGAAGAACTTTCTAATACACAAATTGAGATTCAAGAGCAAACGCTCAAAAACATAGGGCAAGAACTACATGATAATATTGGTCAATTATTATCTGTTGCAAATATGCAGTTAAGCATTATGAGTATGCAGATTAATCAAGATATAAAAGACCAATTTACTGAAACAAAAAATGTGGTAAAAGATAGCTTGAGCGAGGTGAGAGCACTTTCAAAATCATTAAACAGTGACGTGATTGTTAATAGAGGTTTTCAACAATCTGTACAAAATGAAGTTGATCGTTTAAATAAATTAAACCTTTTAAAAACAGAGCTTCAAGTGTTAGGAGATAAAACCTTGTTTCCTAAAAATAAAGATAGTATCATCTTATTTAGAATTATACAAGAGTTTATTTCAAATACTATAAAATACGCAAAAGCAGGAACGCTAACTCTTGTTTTAAACTACAATAAAGATAGTTTACTTATTAAAGCTGTTGATGATGGCGTTGGTTTTGATATAAAAGCAGCTAAACTAGGTTCTGGATTAATTAATATGAAAAATAGGGCGAATTTAATAAACGCTACATTTCAAATTGATTCTGAAATAAATAAAGGAACAAAGCTAACGGTAAATTATCCTTATAAAAATTCAAGTATCTAGCTTTATAAACAAGCATCCCATACAGGATCATTTGGTAAAGGAGCAATCACCTTAATGGCTTCATTTTTAACAGGGTGAGTGAATTCTAATTGTCTTGCATGTAGACTGATACTACCATCTTTGTTGCTTCGGTCAAAACCATATTTTAAATCACCTTTAATAGGACAATCTATGCTAGATAGTTGCACACGTATTTGGTGATGTCTTCCTGTTTCAAGTGAAATTTCTAATAAATAATAATTATCTAAAGCTTTGAGTGTTTTATAGTGTAGAATAGCTTTTTTACTATCAGAAGTTTCTTTTATATAAGCTGTAGATTTATTGTTTTTAGGGTTCTTTTTTAACCAATGTATTAGCGTGTCGTTTGCTTTTTTTGGTTTGTTTTTTACAAGTGCCCAATAGGTTTTTGTCGCCTTTTTTTCAGAAAATAATTTGTTTAGTCTAGGCAGTGCTTTGCTTGTTTTTGCAAACATAACAATACCTGTTGTAGGTCTGTCAAGTCTATGCACAACACCTAGATATACATTTCCGGGTTTATTGTATTTTTCTTTAATATAACTTTTTACAACTTCAGATAGGGGCTTGTCTCCAGTTTTATCACCTTGAACAATATCACCAGCACGTTTATTAACAATAATGATATGATTGTCTTCGTATAAAACTTGAAGATTATCTTTGTTAGAGCGTAGTTTCATTGTTTTTTTTAAGGGATTAAACTTTTTTAGAATGTCTTTTGATTCTAATTAGATAATCAAAAAAATATGAAATAATAATTTAATATTGTTCTGAATCACTAGGGAAATCAACAGCTTTAACATCATCAACGTATTGCGTGATAGCTGTAGTCATATCATCATATAAGTTCATGTAACGACGTAAAAATCTAGGTTGAAACTCATAAGTCATTCCTAGCATATCATGAACAACTAAAACTTGACCGTCAACACCATTTCCAGCTCCAATGCCTATAACGGGAATACTCACGCTTTCTGCAACTTCTTTTGCTAATTTTGCAGGTATTTTTTCTAATACAATAGCAAAACATCCAGCTTTTTCAAGCATTAAAGCATCTTCTTTTAATTTTTTAGCTTCGGCTTCCTCTTTAGCTCTTACTGTGTAAGTTCCGAATTTATATATTGATTGCGGTGTTAAACCTAAATGTCCCATAACAGGAATTCCTGCATTCAGTATACGCTTTATAGATTCTTTAATCTCTTTACCTCCTTCTAATTTTACGGCATGACCTCCTGATTCTTTCATTATTCTAATAGCAGATCGCAACGCTTCTTTAGGATCACTTTGGTAACTACCAAAAGGTAAATCAACTACAACTAAAGCTCTATTTATAGCTCTAATAACTGAAGATGCATGATAAATCATTTGATCTAAAGTAATAGGTAATGTTGTTTCATGACCAGCCATAACATTACTAGCAGAATCACCAACCAAAATAACATCAACGCCAGCGCCATCAACAATCTTTGCCATGGTATAATCATAAGCTGTAAGCATAGATATTTTCTCGCCTTTAGACTTCATGTCAACTAATGTCTTGACTGTGATTCTTTTATATTCTTTTTTTGCTACTGACATATTGTGTGTTTAAAAATTGGACTGTAAAATTAAGAAATTCAACGCGTATAATGTTAAACTTTTCCTTATTTCAACTGAAAACAACTATTGATAATTTATTTTAGATCTTCAAAAATTAAGATTATGACAAGAATAATACGTTTTATTGCTTTTTTGATAGTGACAACGGCTATTGGACAAAACTCTGTAGATGTTGAAACACAGGTAAAAAATTCTATAGATACTTTTTTTGAAGGCTTTCATAAAGGTGATACACTACTTATGAAATCAGTATTAGCCAATAAGGTTATTACTCAAACTGTTACCAAAAACAAAGAAGGAAAAACATTGTTAGGTACAGAAAGTATGCAAGATTTTTTGAAAGTAATAGGAGCTAGACCAGCAAATCAAAAATGGAAAGAAAAGTTATTGGATTATAAAATTCAGGTAGACGGCAATATGGCACATGTTTGGACGCCTTACGAGTTTTGGTTTAACGACAGTTTTAGCCATTGCGGTGTTAATTCGTTTCAACTGTTTAATGATAACGGCACTTGGAAAATTAGTTATTTAATAGACACACGAAGACGAGCAGGTTGTCAAGATTAATTTTAACAATCTACTAAATTAACACCAACAGCTAAACCACCTTCACTGGTTTCTTTGTATTTAGAATTCATATCTTTTGCAGTTTCCCACATAGTATTTACCACTTTATCAAGCGGAACTTTTACATTATTTGGGTCAGTGTCTAAAGCTAATTCAGCTGCATTAATAGCTTTTATAGCTCCCATAGAATTACGTTCTATACAAGGCACTTGTACCAAACCTCCAATTGGGTCACAAGTTAGCCCTAAATGATGTTCCATAGCGATTTCGGCAGCAACTAGAACTTGTTCAGGAGTTCCTCCAAGTAATTCACACAAAGCTCCAGCAGCCATTGCTGATGATACTCCAATTTCAGCTTGACAACCGCCCATAGCCGCACTAATAGTAGCCCCTTTTTTAAAGATACTGCCAATTTCTCCAGCAACCATTAAAAAACGTTTTACATGTTCAAAATCAGCTTCATGGTTTTCAATAACCATATAGTACATTAATACCGAAGGTATCACACCAGCGCTACCATTAGTTGGAGCTGTAACAACACGACCTAATGAGGCATTTACCTCATTTACAGCAAGAGCAAAACAGCTTACCCATTTTAATATTTGTCTAAACTTTACTTCTGTTTTTCTAATAACTTGCAGCCACTCTTGAGGTGTTTCATAGGGTAAATCACCTTTAAGTTTTTGGTGCATATCATAAGCGCGCCTGCGCACGTTTAAACCACCAGGCAAATTTCCTTCGGTGTGACAGCCTACATACATGCATTCTAGCATGGTATTCCAAATTCTTTCTAACTCAAAGTTTATAGAGTTTTCTTCTCTAATAGATTTTTCGTTTTCCCAAACAACACCAGATATTGG
Organism: Corallibacter sp.; assembly: GCF_048381695.1. Taxonomy (NCBI): domain Bacteria; kingdom Pseudomonadati; phylum Bacteroidota; class Flavobacteriia; order Flavobacteriales; family Flavobacteriaceae; genus Corallibacter; species Corallibacter sp. Next base: position 42,053 of record NZ_JBLXHI010000007.1, read on the forward strand.
TAATTGTAGTTGGTTGCAGAAATCTAAAAGTTGAACACCATTTTCAATAGGATAAGGAAATGTACAATAAAAGATAATTTTATTGGCTTTAGCAACTTTTCGTTCTTCTTGTACAACAAATCCGCCTCCAATGGAGTAGTATGTAGACTTGTAGTTTCTGCCATTTATGGTTGCTGTAAATGTTAAAGCATTGGCATGAAAAGGCAAAAACTTCTTATTGAAAGTTATATTTGTTTTTGTATCAAACGCTATAGGCTTTTCGTTATTAAATAAAAGCGTGTTTGTGTTTTTAATAGCTGCAATAATGACATCAATAGTATCAACAGGAATACGTTCAGGATCAGCACCGCTTAACCCTAGCATAACAGCATAATCTGTAGCATGACCTTTTCCTGTTAAGGATAAAGAACCATACAAGTCAACAGATATTTTTTCAACTTTATCAAATCTGTTTTTATCTTTTAATTCTTTAATCCAACGTTCAGCAGCGCGCCAAGGTCCTAATGTATGAGAACTAGAAGGCCCAACGCCTATTTTTAACATATCAAAAACGGAAATACACTCCATGTACGAAAACGTTTTAGGGTTTGCCGCAAATATACATTTTGTTCTTGAAGAATAGCAATAAAAAAGAGGTTTCTACCTTATGTTATAACACTGTCTTTTTAGAGTTTTACAAACTCTTTGATGTCATAAGTGTTTATTACAGAATTCAAATTGGATGTGTTTGTTTTACTTAAAGCATCAGCAGGTAAAATAACAATTCTAAAAACTTGATTTTGTGTGTAAGATGCCGCTAATGTAGAAAGATCAAAGTTACCATCAATTAGTAATTGTACATCTGCGTATGTGTGGTTAAATATATATTGAATTGTATCTGTATCACTTATAAAAAAGTTTTGAGGAAGTGGAGACCAAGTTTCAGTAGGTTGTCCATCAATATCAACAATACCTTCTAGTCTATAAACTAAAACTACATCACTATCTAATATATCATAAGGTAGTGGTACAATGGCTTCTTGTAAACCAGTATCATTAAAATATTCAAAATCAATATTATCAACCTCATAAGATAATGCAGCATATTCGTCACCATTAATTCCAGGAAGTCCTTGTGGGCCTTGATCTCCTTCACAAGCAGTTAAGGTTACAGTCAGGCATAGTATTGCGATAAGTTTTTTCATGTGTAATCTGTTTTTTTAATTTTTTATAAAGTTACAAATCACTTGTAATCTAAACAGTATTATTGGGTTTTTATTATGAAATCTGACATCGTGTCATATTTTTTGTCATGGCACAATCATTGACTTATACAAACCGAATTAAAAATTGAACACAACGTTTCCGTGAAAGCGGAAATCTTAAAAACAAATAAAAACAAATTATGAGTAAAATTATTGGAATCGATTTAGGTACAACAAACTCTTGTGTTTCTGTAATGGAAGGTAATGAGCCAGTTGTAATTCCTAACGCAGAAGGTAAGCGTACAACACCATCTGTAATCGCTTTCGTAGAAGGTGGTGAAATTAAAGTTGGTGACCCAGCAAAACGTCAAGCAGTAACAAACCCAACAAAAACGGTTTATTCTATCAAACGTTTTATGGGTAACAAATATTCTGAATCAAAAAATGAAGCAGAACGCGTACCTTATAAAGTAGTAAAAGGTGATAACGATACACCAAGAGTTGATATTGATGGTCGTTTATATACACCTCAAGAATTATCAGCAATGATTCTTCAAAAAATGAAGAAAACTGCTGAAGATTATTTAGGTCAAGATGTAAGTGAAGCTGTAATTACAGTTCCTGCTTACTTTAATGACTCACAACGTCAAGCAACAAAAGAAGCTGGTGAAATCGCAGGACTAAAAGTTCGTAGAATTATAAACGAACCAACTGCAGCAGCTTTAGCTTACGGATTAGATAAAAAAGGACAAGATCAAAAAATCGTAGTATTTGACTTTGGTGGTGGTACACATGACGTGTCTATTCTTGAACTAGGAGATGGCGTTTTTGAAGTATTATCAACAGATGGAGATACGCATTTAGGTGGTGATGATGTTGATGAGAAAATCATTAACTGGTTAGCAGATGAATTTAATGCTGAAGAAGGAATGGACTTACGTAAAGACCCAATGGCTTTACAACGTCTTAAAGAAGCTGCTGAAAAAGCAAAGATTGAATTATCATCTTCTGCACAAACAGAAATCAACTTACCTTACGTAACAGCTACAGCTAGTGGACCAAAGCACTTGGTACGTACATTAACACGTTCTAAATTTGAGCAATTAATTGACGATTTAGTAAAACGTACTATTGAGCCATGTGAGTCTGCATTAAAAGCAGCAGGTTTAAGTAAAAGTGATATTGACGAAGTTATTTTAGTTGGTGGTTCTACACGTATTCCTGCAGTACAAGAAGCTGTAGAAAAATTCTTTGGTAAAAAACCAAGTAAAGGTGTAAACCCAGACGAAGTTGTATCATTAGGAGCTGGAATCCAAGGTGGTGTATTAACAGGAGATGTAAAAGACGTACTTTTATTAGACGTAACACCATTATCTCTTGGTATTGAAACTATGGGTAACGTAATGACCAAGTTAATTGAAGCGAATACAACTATTCCAACAAAGAAAAGTCAAGTATTCTCAACAGCTGCAGATAATCAGCCATCAGTAGAAATTCACGTATTACAAGGTGAGCGTCCTATGGCAGCAGACAACAAAACAATTGGTCGTTTCCATTTAGATGGTATTCCACCAGCAAAACGTGGTACTCCACAAATTGAAGTAACGTTTGATATTGATGCTAATGGTATCATTAAAGTATCTGCGACTGATAAAGCAACTGGTAAATCTCAAGATATCAGAATTGAAGCGTCTTCAGGATTAACAGAAGATGAAATCCAAAAGATGAAGCAAGAAGCAGAAGCAAATGCTGAAGCTGATGCAAAAGCAAAAGAAACTGCTGATAAATTAAACAGTGCTGACGCTATGATTTTCCAAACTGAAAGTCAGCTAAAAGAATTTGGTGACAAATTATCTGATGATAAAAAGAAACCAATTGAAGAAGCACTTGAAGAATTGAAGAAAGCTTACGAAACAAAAGATATCGCAGTAATTGATCCAGCTTTAGAAAAAATAAACGAAGCTTGGAAAGTAGCTAGCGAAGAAATGTACAAAGCACAAGCTGAAGCACAACAAGGTGCAGCAGGAGCAGAGCAACCTCAAGGTGATGCAGGAGCATCTAACGAAGGTAGCGATGTAGAAGATGTAGATTTCGAAGAAGTGAAATAAGCATAACTATCATAACATTTGAAAAAGCGCAATCAGTCATGGTTGCGCTTTTTTATCCCCAAAAAAATATGAAAAGACAAATTCCTTATTCTATATTAGAATTGGCTACTGTAGCAGAAAATACTACTATTCAAGATACTTTTGCTAACAGTTTAGATTTAGCACAACAAGCTGAAAAAATGGGATATCATCGTTTTTGGCTTGCCGAACATCATAATATGAAAAGTATTGCAAGTTCAGCAACTTCAGTGTTAATTGGTCACATTGCTGGAGGTACAGAAAAAATACGTGTAGGTTCTGGTGGTATTATGTTGCCTAATCATTCGCCACTAATTGTTGCAGAGCAGTTTGGTACTTTAGGTAACTTATATCCTAATCGAATTGATTTAGGCTTAGGTCGTGCTCCAGGAACCGATCAGGAAACAGCTCAAGCTATCAGGTCTGATAGAATGACAGCTGTATATCAATTTCCTGATGAAGTGAGTCGAATTCAGAATTTTTTCACAAGTTCTTACAGAGGTAAAGTTCGTTCATATGTTTCGGAAGGTGTACATGTGCCGTTATATATATTGGGTTCTAGTACAGATAGTGCTTATGTTGCTGCAAAAAAAGGACTGCCTTATGTGTTTGCTAGTCACTTTGCACCAGCACAGTTAAAAGAAGCTCTAAACATTTATCGTCAAAACTTTAAGCCTTCTGCATATTTAAAAACACCCTATACTATGGCAGGAATTGGTGTAATTGCAGCCGAAACTAATGAGATGGCAGATACGTTATCGTCATCAATGTATCAAATGATTTTGGGTGTACTTACAGGAAATATCGATTATGTAAAAGCTCCAAGTGTTATAACGCCAGAAATGCGAGATGTTATTAACCATCCTAAAGTACAGCAAATGACACATTATAGCTTTATAGGAGATAAGGCTACAGTAAAATCTAAAACAAAGCAATTTTTAGAAGAAACCAAAGTAGATGAGTTAATTGCTGTTTCGCATATTTACGACCATCAAGATAGGGTTGCGTCATATCGTATTTTTTCTGAAATCATGCAGGAGTTATAAGGTTTTTATTTTCTGGGTTTATCTAGTGAATTTTACGAAACTCAACACATATTATGTAAAAAACAATCATCTGCTTGATTGTTTTTTTTATTTTCAAACACTTACTTTTATATAAAAATTATATATGCCATTTTCACCAAAAATTCAATCAACGTATCAACCTAAACGATTAGCTGTAAAACTCACTGCAAAAGGCGAGCAGTTTGTTTTAAACGCGCATCCTTGGGTGTTTTCTAACAGTATTGTTAAGATAAATGACGATGCAAAAACTGGTGATTTGGCAATTATTTTCAATAAGAATAAAAATAAAGTTATTGGTTTAGGCTTGTACGATGCGTCATCACCAATTCGTATTAAAATGCTACATAGTGGCATGGAAAAAGCTGAAATTAATACAGCTTTTTTTAAGCAAAAGATTGATACCGCTTTTGAAAAACGATTAGATTTATTACAAACCACAACCAATAGCTACCGCTTATTGTTTGGCGAAAATGATGGATTTCCTGGGTTAATTGCAGATGTGTATGACAAAGTTTTGGTCGTTAAATTATATTCTGAAATCTGGCTACCTTACATAGAAACTATTATTCCTAGTTTACAGCAAATTTCTAATGCAGAAACTGTAGTTGTTAGATTAAGCAGAAGTCTGGAAAATTCATCTAATCACCAATTAAAAGATGGCGATGTAGTTTTTGGAACGTTAGAAAATGAAGTTGTTCAGTTTGTAGAGCATGGCGTAAATTTTTCGGCAAACGTTATTAAAGGTCATAAAACTGGTTATTTTTTAGATCATCGCGATAACCGAAAACGCGTAGGAGAGTTAAGTCAAAGGAAAACAGTGTTAGACGTATTTTCGTATGCTGGCGGATTTTCGATACATGCTTTGGCTAATGATGCTACAGAAGTAACAAGTTTAGATATTAGTGAGCAAGCCCTAGAAATTGCTATTGAAAACGGGAAGCTAAACACCTATTCAGGGATTCATAAAACCATTGCAGGCGATGCTTTTGACGAAATGCAAAAACTGATTAATGTAGGTAAAACCTTTGATGTAGTAGTGATAGATCCTCCAAGTTTTGCCAAACAAGCATCAGAAATAGCATTAGCCAAGAAAAAGTATGCGCAATTAGCTGTGTTGGGAGAACAGTTAACTGCTAAAAAAGGTATGTTAGTATTGGCTTCTTGTTCGTCAAGAGTTCAGTATCAAGCCTTTTTTGATATTAATTCGCAAGCTTTAAAACAAGCAGGCAGACCATTTCAATTACAGTTAAAAACTCAACACGATAGCGATCATCCAATTGGGTTTCCAGAAGGTGCTTACTTAAAATGTGGTTACTATAAGCTTGGGTAGTTCATTATAGACTAACTAATTATTAGCATGTTTAAAATGTCAAATTGACAATGTTTTTGTGTGTAAAGTTTTTTAAATCAGTTGGTTTAGCAAATGAAATGTTAAAATAAATGACAAATATTCATTTTGGTATTTTTTTTGAAATATAGCATCATGAAATCAGATTAGATTTCAAATTTGAAATAATGTTTAACTTAAATTTTTTAATTATGAGCAATTTAGTAACTGGTCCAAAAAATGGAAGTTTAGCAACTACAAATTCAAATTTAAACTTCCCAACATGGTCTAATTGGTTAGATGATTTATTTAATAGAGAATTACCTTCGGTTTTCACTTCCAACTTTAATACTGGAATTACCTTACCAAAGGTAAATATTAGAGAAACAGCAGACGCTTATTATGTTGAAATGGCTGTTCCTGGACTTAAAAAATCAGATTTCCAAATAGATTTAGACAATCAAGTTTTATCAATATCTACTGAAGTAAAGCAAGAAAATGAACAAAAAGAAGCGAATTACACGCGTAGAGAGTTTGGTTACTCATCATTTAAACGCACCTTCACATTACCTGAAACAGTAGATGAGGATAAAATCCAAGCAAGTTACACAGAAGGTATTTTAAATATTCATTTACCTAAAAAAGAAGAAGCCAAACAAAAACCGGCTAGGACTATTAAAATATCTTAAGTGTTTTTTCTAGAGTTTTAATACTATATTCAAGAAGAGGTTCATAGACAATCTCTTCTTGAATTTAATACAGTTTTGTTTAACTTTTTTAGGCTTTTAGTTATGAAGAAGTATATGTTTTTACTTGTGTTATTTTCATGGTGTGTAAGTTGTAATGGACAAAATTCAGAGGAGAAAAAAGAGTTAAGCAACTTAAAAGAGCATGTTAATAATGATAAACCAAAAGGCAGCTGGAAGGTAGATAAAGAGTTTGATGAACACGGAAACTTAATTAAGTATGATAGTATTTATTCATGGTCTTCTAGTAGCCATTCAAATAATTTGTCTTCTTTAGACAGAGATAGTATTATAGAATCTTTTAAATCAAAATTTCATTCTAGCTTTTCAAAATTTAATGATGATAATTTTGGTGCTATTTTTTCTCAAGATTCACTTTTTAACCAACGCTTTTTCAACGATACTTTTTTTGATAGTAATTTTGGAAAGGATTTAATGGAGTTAGATAAGTTAAGGGAACAGATGATAGCTAGACAAAAAGAATTTCTTAAAAATTACTATCCACAGATTATCAGTCCAGAAAAATAAGAACTTAACCAATAGGGTGTTTTTTTCTTTTGCTTGCTTTATAATTCACTTAAAATATTATGCATGCATAATAAAAATATAGTATATTTGTTAGACAAAATATACAAACAATGAGTACAAAGCTAACAGAGTTATTAGATATAAAACACCCTATTATTATGGCGCCAATGTTTTTGGTGTCTAATGTAGCAATGGTTAAAGAAGCTATGAAATGTGGTATTGCAGGTTGCATTCCAGCATTAAACTACAGAACTTTAGAGGAGTTACGAGCAGCAATTAAAGAATTAAAAGCAGCAAAAGTAGAAGGCGGTTCGTTTGGGTTTAATTTGATAGTGAATAAATCTAATCCGAAAGCTAAAGACCAACTGCGTGTATTGTGCGAAGAAGGTTGCGATTTTATCTTAACCTCATTAGGAAGTCCTGAAGAAACCATCAATCAAGCACATGCTGTAGGAATTAAAGTTTTTTGTGATATAACCGATTTAAAATTCGGTCAAAAAGTGGAAAGTTTAGGTGCTGATGCTGTTGTGGCTGTAAATAATCAAGCTGGTGGACATCGTGGAAATATAGACCCACAAGCACTTATAAAAACGTTAAACGATAATTTATCTATTCCTGTTATTTCAGCAGGTGGAGTAGGAACTAAAGCCGATGTTGATACCATGTTAGCTTATGGAGCTGCAGGTGTTTCAGTTGGTAGTCCGTTTATTGCTTCAGAAGAAGCAGGAGTTACTAATGAGTACAAACAAGCTTGTGTAGATTATGGTGCTGATGATATTGTTATGACCGAACGTATTTCAGGAACACCTTGTACAGTAATTAATACACCTTATGTAAAAAAAATAGGCACCAAATCACCTTGGTTAGAACGTATGCTTAACAAAAACCGAAAGCTTAAAAAATGGGTGAAAATGGTGCGTTTTTATATGGGTATGAAAGCCACTGAAAAAGCAGCACAACAGGCCACTTACAAAACGGTTTGGGTTGCAGGACCAAGTATAGAACATACCAACGCTATTTTACCTGTTAAAGACATTGTAAGTAAATTAATTTAGAAGTATTGAAACGGTTAAGCTTTCTAGTTCTCATTTTAAGTTTTGTTTTTGCGTGTAATGATTCAAACAAAATACAATCAGGAGATATTGTTTTTAGAAGCGCAACAAGCAGTTCGCTTTCTGAAGCAATTAATAATGTAACGCAAACTCAAAAAGCAACAAACTATAGCCACATTGGTGTTTGTGATGTGGTAGATGGTTCAATTTACATCTATCATTCCGATTTAGGTAAAGGTGTCGTTCACGAACCTCTTGAAGCCTTTATGAAAGCAACTGATACTGTAAAATATGTTGCTGATTTTTACAGAATTAAAAACATAACTTCAAATCAGGTTGAAAATGCGCTCAATCGTGCCAAAACATTTTTGGGTCAACCTTATAATACGACATATATTTTAGAAGACAACGGACTCTATTGTTCAGAATATATATACGAAGTGTTTAAAGAAGATACTATTTTTGAGCTAGAGCCTATGACTTTTAAAAACCCTGAAACCAAAGTATTTCACGAAGGTTGGATTAAGCATTATGAAGAATTAGGTATTGAAATTCCTGAAGGAAAACTAGGTTGTAATCCTAATGGAATGGCAAACAGTAAACATTTAGAGTTTGTAAAAAGTTTAACAACCAATTAATAACAAAAGTTTTGTAGCTTTAAAGTATGGAAATCACTCTAAAGCATACAGACGCTTCACATTCAGACTTTATAACATTAGTCAGTCATTTAGATGCCGATTTAAAAATTCGTGATGGCGACGACCACGAGTTTTACAATCAGTTTAATGGTATCGAAGCCTTAAAACATTGCATTGTAGCTTATCATGGTAATCATGCAGTAGGTTGTGGCGCCATAAAACCTTTAGATGATACCTCAATGGAAGTAAAACGAATGTTTGTATTTCCTGAACAACGCGGTAAAGGGATTGCTACTACAATTTTAAAAGCTCTAGAACAATGGACCAAAACGTTGGGTTATACTTCTTGCAAGCTAGAAACAGGAATTAAACAACCAGAGGCCATTGCACTCTACAAACACAACGGTTATAACATCATTTCTAATTACGGTCAATACGCAGGAGTAGAAAATAGCGTGTGTTTTGAGAAGAAGATTCTTTGATGAGAAAATTTTATTATACGTTATTAGGTATAAAAAAACTATATTAGGCTAATCATCCAAAAAAGTAAAATATCATGACCGATTCCCAAAAAATAAGCTTAAAAGATGCTATATCAATTGGAATAGGCGGAATGGTTGGCGGAGGCATATTTGCTGTGCTAGGATTAGCTGTGTCATTAGCAAAATAAGACATTCCAGCACCTTTTGAAGTTAGAAACCACACACAAATGTAAACCCAAAATTTAAGGGTTATGATAAATTTTAAACACAACAAAAAATATGTCTAATACCAAATTAATAATTGAAGAACGCGCAGCTAACATAGGCAATTTTATTGTTGGTAGATTGTTGCCCTTTCGTCAAAAACGAATGGTAGGACCATTCATTTTTATTGACCACATGGGACCAGCTTGTATGAGCGACCAAGATAATATGGATATTGCGATGCATCCGCATATTGGTTTGTCTACCTTAACCTTTTTGTTTGAAGGTGCTGTAATGCATCGTGATAGTTTAGGAACAGCTATGGAAATTACTCCTGGTGCTGTAAACTGGATGACCGCAGGAAAAGGCGTTGTACATACCGAGCGTACACCAGACCGTTTACGAGATTCTAAAAAAATGCTTCATGGACTACAAATTTGGGTGGCTTTACCAAAAGCCGATGAGCAATGCGAACCATCGTTTACACACGTTTCTGCAAACGACATTCCTAGTTGGACAGACAACAACGTACAATTTAAACTCATAGCAGGTAAAGCCTTTGGTAAGCAGTCGCCTGTGCCTGTGTATAGTCCGTTGTATTTTATCGAAATTAAAACAACCGAAACCAAAACCGTTTCTATTGGCGAACATTTATTTGGCGAAAGCGCGCTTTATATTCTAGAAGGTAGCATTACTAGCGATGGTCATACTTATGGACCTAAACAACTTTTGGTAGCTAAAGACGCGACACTTTGTGCTTTTGAAATTGAGGCCAATTCAACCGTGTATATTTTTGGTGGTGACGCTTTTCCAGAAGAACGTTTTATTGAGTGGAATTTTGTGGCTTCAGACAAAGCGCTTATTGAAAAAGCCAAACAAGATTGGAAGGACAACAAATTCCCTAGTGTACCAACCGAAACCGTTCGTATTCCTTTACCAGAGCCAAAACGCTTTGGAGGGAAATAATTTCTATTACCATTGATTTAAGTAATATTACTAAACCACAAAGGCACATATTACTTATCATAAAAAAATAAGTACCTTTAATTAATTGATGTTAATTCGTAAGCATTAACTTTTGCCTTAAAATATAGCATGCTATTGAAAGAAAAATATAACATACCAGATTTTGCTAAATATCTAAATATAGACAACTCTATAGATGAGGATATTTTAATAGTACTTTATGATGATAAAAGTAAAGTTCCACTTAAGTCCCAACCAGTAAAAATTGACTTTTACCTCTTGGCAATTAAACTGGATTTTGATAAAAACATGAACTATGGACAAACCGATTTTGATAATGCAGAGTCCCTACTTTATTTTGATGCACCAAACAATTCAATAGAATGGGATTTAGAAAAACCTATGACAGGTTATAACATCTTAATCAGTTCAAAGTATTTTGACAACTATGCAAAACGATATAGTTTTATGAATTATAACAGTCATGAAGCATTGTTTGTTAAAGACGAGGAAAAAGTAATTTTGTTAGACTTGTTTGAGAAAGCTTATGCAGAATACAGAACTACACAATTTTCAAAAGAAATTATAACATCCTATGCTAATTTAATATTAACCTACATTGAAAAATATTACAAAAGACAGTTTGATACCCGAAGATTACTTTATAATAATGTAGTTGAAGATTTTCGCGAAAATTTAGAGTCTTATTTTAGCGATACCACAGATATTAAAAAACTACCAACAGTAAGTTATTTTGCAAAAAAAGCAAACCTTTCTTCAAACTATTTTGGAGATGTTATAAAGCATTTTACAGGTGAATCTGCACAAAATTATATTCAACACTATATTTTACAAATTGCTAAAACAAAATTAAAACAATCTTCATTATCTGTTAGCGAAATAGCTTATAGCCTAGGCTTTGATTACCCAACATATTTCACCCGATTTTTTAAAAAAGAAGTAGGAGTTACACCAACTGTTTTTCGTAAACAGTAATTTGTTTCAGTCTTCAAGTAATCTGTTTAAGTATCTGGAGGGCATGTGGCTATATCTTTGTTGTATTGTTAATCTAAAAATATAGTACAATGGAAAATCAAGTAAATTTAGCAGGAAGCGAAAGAGCTTCTACACATACATCTAGAATGTCTAAAGAGCGAATGGAGAATGCTGTGAGACAGTTGAATGAAATTTCAGAAGCAGATTACGAAAAAGTATTAGGTTTAGCTAATGTTTGTAAACCTTTTAGAAGTGTTATTCATAAAACACCTGATGATTACGGAATGACAGATTGGGAAGACGTTTTTCTTCACGGTATTGATGGTGTGCCATTAGATGGTTGGTACATTCCGGCAAAAGGAGGTGAAAGTGACAAATTAGTAATCTTTAATCACGCGTTACCTATGTGTCGTTCTGGATTTCAAGGTCATTTTGGGTTACCTTTTAGCGGATATGATAATGTTGAAATTGATTTTGTAATACAAATGAAACATTTAACTGATGCTGGATATAATGTTTTAGCTTATGATATTAGAAACCACGGAAGAAGTGGTTCATCAAACAATGGAGTAAGTGGTATTGGTCAATTAGAATGGAGAGATTGTGCAGGTGTGAAGCAATATGTAGATAATCATCCTAGATTAAGCAAAATGAAAGTGGCTTTATATAGTCAATGTATGGGTGGAAATTCGCAATACGAAGCCATTAGTCGTCGTCCAGATTTGTTTGAAAATGTAAAATGTATGGTAAGTCCTATGGTTGTTTCTATGAGAGCCATTTATGAAGCATTTTCTGGATTGCAAGGTGTAAGTCAATATTTAGATTTAGTTGACTTTGAATTACTAAAAATGGGCGGATGGTTAATGGATGAAATGACACCACATACAGCAGCACCAAATGTAAAAATGCCAGTATTTATGATTCAAGTAAAAGACGATGCTTGGACTAAAAACCCTGAAGATGGCCAAAAAACATTTGATCTTTTAGGAAGTGAAGAAAAAGAACTTCATTGGATAGAGAATACACCTTTTAGATTTAAAGATGGTTATAACTATTTTGGTAGACATCCAGAGAAAGTTCTTGCTTTTTTAGATAAATACATGGGCTAAACAAATAGACAAAAAACCATTGTCTATAATGCAGATAAAAGCGATTTGAGGATTAACTCAAGTCGCTTTATTTGTTTTAATCATGTAGCATTTAAAGAGAAATTTTATAAACTCAATTTTTAGTTACTTTTAAAACCATTAAGTAAATAAGTTGCTACTCTAAAAAACACTAACTTGCAGTAACCAAAAAGTACTAAAATCATGAAAAAAATAGTCGTTTTATCATTGCTTGTAATAGCCGTTATTTCTTGTAATTCTTCAAAATCTTCAAGCGAAGATGTTTTGTATAACACACAATGGGAACTGGAGCATTTATCTGGTCCAAGAATTGCTTTTGAGGGTCTTTTTCCTGATAAGAAACCACAAATAACATTTAATAAAGACACAAAAAAAGTAACAGGAAATAGTGGGTGTAATGGATATTCGGCTAGTGTTACTATTGATGGTAATAGTATTTCTTTTGGTGAACCAGGACCAACTACAATGATGTTTTGTGGCGAAGGTGAAAACCATTTTAAAAATATTATTAAAAAAGTAAATGCTTATACAATTGATGAGGAAGGTAAATTACATTTGCTTTTAGACGATGTCACAATGATGCGATTTAAAAACGTAACGCCTTAACTTTTAATTAAAAGAATGATGAAAAATTTTTATTTCGCGATTTCTATAATTGTGTTAGTGACTGCTTGCAAAAATGATAAAAATAAGGCTAAAGAAACCTTGTATGACGTGGAAGAAGTTCTTGTTGAGCAAGAGGCTCCAGAACCTGAAGTTACACTAGGTTGTTATGTGTTTAGTAAGGGAGAAAATCATGTGACTTTTAATGTTACTTCTATTAAAAATGATAGTATAACAGCAACTTTAGATTATAATTATAAAGAGAAAGATGCAAATAGTGGTACATTTCAAGGAACTCTAAACGAAGATAAACTCATAGGAACATATACATTTACTTCAGAAGGTGTAGAAAGTAAGCGTGAAGTTGCATTTAAGGTTAATGATTCTATTTTAATTGAAGGCTATGGAGAATTAAACGACTCAGGAACAGCGTTTCAAGACAGAGCAACTATTAAATACACGTCTACAATGCCAATGGTAAGAACTACGTGTGAGTAACAACTTTAATTAAACTCTTTAAAAATGGTCTGCTTTATAGTTGGCCATTCGTCTTTTAAAATACCATAGCAGCAGGTATTACGTCGGAAGCCATCTTTTAAAACTACATCACGCCTAAGAATGCCTTCAAGTGTAGCACCAAGTTTTTCCACAGCTTTCCTAGAACGTATGTTGCGCTCATCTATTCTAAATTCTACTTTTTCAAATGCTAAAGTTTCAAAGGCATATTGCAGCATTAAAAACTTCATGTTGGTATTGAGTCCGCTACCTTGAAACTCGCGTCCTATCCAAGTCCAACCAATATGTAGTGTTTTATTGTCCCAGTTGATGCGACCAAAACGTGTGCTGCCAGCAAATTTCTGTTTTTGTTTATCGTAGATAATAAACGGAATAATAGTTTTATGGTAAAAGCCATCAACAGCAGTTTGCACATAGTTTTTCAGGCTTTCAGGAGAAGAAATATCGCTAGGCGAATAGGCAATTAAGTCTTTTTCATTAGCAACCTCTTGTAACTTTTTATAATTGCTTAAACCGAGTAAGGTTAAGCTAACACGATCGTTTTCTATTGGAGGAATATTCATGCTAATCTTTTTATTAAATCTACATTCACTACATGTTTGCCTTCAAAAGGATGAATGCTTACGGTATCACCAAAAAGGGACTTTGCATGTTCTATTTCATAAGCAATGCGTTCTTCGTTTAGATATTCGTCATCAGTGCCATAAATCATAGTTGTTTTACCTGTGTAGAAAATAAAATCGCTTGAGGTCAGCTCTTTAGGGATTCCACCAGAATGCAAAACAAGTTGTTGGCATTGTAGTTTGCGTTTTGCAACATAACGCATCGCTACGCTTACACCTTGCGAATAACCTAAAACAATAAGGTTTTTATCTAACGGAATATTTTCAGCCTCTAAAACCGCATCAAAATAACGCATAACATTTTCTGTTTCTTTTACGGTATTTTCTTTAGTTAACCAACTAGCACCAACGTGTCTAAATTTTGGAGGAATATAGTATTTACTTTGTGCTTGTGGCGCAATAATATAGTTTTCTTCTTTGTTTAAGCCCTCAAAATATCTTAAAAAGTACCTGCTTAAATAACCCATGCCGTGACATACAAACCAAACATTTTTAGTTGTGCTACTCAAATGGTTTAATGTGGCGTAAGAATTTGATGTTTTATAGGTGATTTCCTTTTCTGTTGAATTCATTTTTGTAAAGGGTTTTGTATTTTTACCTGAAAATCAAAATTAAGGTTTTTAAAGAACCTTCACGAGTAAAACCAATAAAAGATATTGTTGTGAAAACTACTGATGAAAATATTATTGTTTCTCAAATGTTTAGCGTTTCAAAAAGTGAACTTTGGAGCGTAATTACTTCACATGAGCATATGATACATTGGTTTTTTGAAGACATGCCAAGTTTTAAAGCAGAAATAGGTTTTAAAACAAAATTTAACGTAAAAGCACCAAGCCAAGATTTTATGCACTTATGGGAAATTACACAACTAATTCCTGAAAATGAAATTGTATACAATTGGCGCTATGAAGGTTTAAAAGGAAATGCATTTGTAACGTTTCAGTTAGAGTCAATAAAAAAGGAAACACAACTTATCGTTACCGTAAATACCGTTGAAGATTTTGATACAACAATACCTGAATTTAAAAGAGAAAGTTGCCAGCAAGGTTGGGAGTATTTTATACAACAACGCTTGGTAACGTACATTAACAATATTTAATAAAAAACACTTATGCCACTAACTAAAGAAGACGTTTTAGCACAAGCAAATGCTGCAAGTAAAAATACACTCATGGAGACATTACATATTGAAATGGTTGATTTTGGAAAAGACTTTTTAGTAGCCAGAATGCCAGTAAATTCAAGAGTTTATCAACCAGATGGTGTTTTGCATGGAGGAGCCACAGCAGCTTTAGCAGAAAGTGTAGGTAGTTTTGCATCTCATATTTTTTCAAATTTAGATGATGTATTTATTCGTGGTATAGAGATTACAGCCAATCATTTAAAAAGTGTAACAGAAGGTTTTGTTTATGCTAAAGCAACTTTTTTACATAAAGGAAGAACAACACAGTTATTAGATATTCGTGTTACTGATGATCATGACAACTTAATATCAGTTTGTAGACTATCTACTATTTCGCTACCAAAAAACAAATCATGATTATATCCGATTTTTTTGATCAGTTAGCAATACATTTTAATAGTGAATTACCTTTTGTAGGTTACCGAAAGCCTAACGAAAAAAAGCTTCAGGCATTCTTACAAACATCAGATGAACTTAATACTATTTCTGATTATACAGAAAAAGGTTTTGTTATGGCTCCTTTTAATGATGAAGAGCCAAGTGTTTTAATTCCGTTAGAACAATCTAAAAGTATTTCTACACTATACAGTTTTGATTCGTCAAATGAGTTACCAGAAAAAACGCATAATAGTGATTTATCTGCCAGTGAGCATATAGCACTTGTAGCTAAAGGTGTAAATACAATTAATAAAGGAAGTTTAGATAAAGTTGTAATATCTAGAGAGGAAGTTGTTTCAATAACAGAAACAAATCCTATTACAATTTTTAAGCGCTTGTTACAAAGCTATCCAACGGCATTTGTATATTGTTGGTACCACCCAAAAGTAGGATTATGGCTGGGAGCAACACCAGAAACATTACTGTCTGTAGCAAATAACAGACTTTCTACAATGTCACTTGCAGGAACTCAAGAATACAAAGATTCTTTAGATGTTGTTTGGGGAAATAAGGAGCAAGTTGAGCAACAGTTTGTAACAGACTATATTGTTGAAAACCTTCAAGATTCGTTATCTAACATTTCAGTTTCAGAGCCAGAAACAATTAAGGCTGGTAATTTATTACATCTTAAATCTACAATTACCGGTAAAATTAATGAAACCGGATTAAAAGATATTATAAAAAAGTTACATCCAACTCCAGCTGTTTGCGGAGTTCCTAAACAAGAAGCAAAAGCTTTTCTTATTCAAAATGAACCATATAACAGAGCATTTTATACAGGCTTTTTAGGAGAATTAAACATAACACAAAAGTCTACGAGAAACACAAATAGGCGAAATGTAGAGAATAATGCTTATGCAACTGTAAAAACAACTACAAAGCTATTTGTAAACCTTCGTTGCATGCAATGGTTTAATAATGATACTGTGCATTTATATCTTGGAGGTGGTATCACCAAAGATTCTAATCCAGAAGCTGAATGGTTAGAAACAGTAGCAAAAGCAAGAGTTATGAAAAAGGTGCTTTATTAAGCATTTTTATAAGCTTTCCTGTTTGACATTATGGTTTCCATATTCTGTAAAGACCATTTTGTCAAGCTATCTATGTGTGGTATTAAGCTAATCCCTAATGCTGTAAGACGATATTCTACTTTTGGAGGAATTTGTGGGTAAACTTTTCTACTTACAAATCCATCTGCTTCTAGTGATTTTAATGTTACAGAAAGCATTTTTTGTGAAATATCTCCAATAGATTTATGTATTTCATTAAAACGTAGAACAGGTTCCTCATTTAGTATAAGAAGAATTAAAATAGACCATTTATCACCAAATCTATCTAGTACATTTCTGACAGGGCAATTATTTATTTCAATTTTTTTTAAGTTTTTTTCCATGTTAATACACTCATTTTTAGCATTACTAACTTTAAAGTAAGCGTCTGATTTACAGGTAAGTTCTTGTGAAAAATATAGTTACTTTTTACCTTTGACTAACCAAAAGTAAGTAAATATATTATATTAATTAAAAAAAATAGAAAAAATGATTTTAGTAACAGGCGCAAGCGGACAGTTAGGAGATTTAGTTGTTAAACAACTTTTGAACAAAATACAAGCATCAGAAATAGCTGTATTATCAAGAGACACTAGCAAAGTTGAAAACTTAAAAAAATTAGGCGTTGAAGTAAGACAAGGTGATTATGATAATTACAAAACATTAGTAAACGCTTTTGCAGGAATTAAAAAGCTATATTTTGTATCAGCATCAGATATAGAAAAACGAGATAGCCAACACGAAAATGTGGTTAATGCAGCTATTGAAGCTGGTATTGAGCATATAGTTTATACAAGTTTTCAAAGAAAAACTGATAAGAAAGATAGTGTTATAGGTTTTATAGCAAATTCACATTTAGATACAGAACAAAAAATAAAAGATTCAGGATTAACCTATACAATACTTAAACATGCTTTATATATGGAAGTGATTCCATTGTTTATAGGTGATAATGTATTAGATACTAAAACTATTTACATTCCTACAGAACAAGGACAAGTGTCATTTGTCTCAAGAAAAGATTTAGCAGAAGGAGCAGCAATAATATTAACAACTTCAGGGCACAACAATAAAGTATATGAGTTTGGTAATGACAAAGTATTATCTATGCAGGATATAGCTCAAGAATTATCAAAATTAGCAAATCAAACAATTTCTTATACAAGCCCTAAACCAGAAGATTTTGTAGCGACATTAACACAAAACAATGTTCCAAAGCCATTTATAGATTTAAGGTTAGGTTTTAGTATAGGTATTGCAGCAGATGAGTTTAATAATCCTACAGATGAGCTTAAAAATCTTTTAGGAAAAGACTTAATTTCAATATCTAGCTATCTAAAAGACACATACTTTAAAGAATAATTCTGAAATTTGTATTTATGACAGATTCTGATTTATATACATGGAAAAATAACCTGTCTTACAAAGATACAGTTCAGCCTGTGTTATTTGTAGGGCATGGTTCTCCTATGAATGCTATTCAAAACAATGCATTTACACAACAGTGGAATGCACTGGGTGAAACTTTGGAAACACCTATTGCTATTTTATGTATTTCTGCACATTGGTTAACAAACGGTACGCTTGTTACACATATGGAAGCACCAAAAACCATTCATGATTTTGGCGGTTTTCCTCAAGAACTTTTTGATGTACAATACCCAGCAAAAGGATTACCTACGTTAGCTGAAGAAATTGCGCATCATATTACATCAACTCATGTAGGATTAGATGATGATTGGGGATTAGATCATGGAGCTTGGAGTGTAATAAGACACATATATCCTAAAGCCAATATTCCTGTTGTACAAATGAGTATAGACTATTTTAAGCCACCAGAATATCATTATAATTTAGCCAAACAATTGTTAGATTTAAGAAAAAAGGGAGTACTCATTGTAGGTAGCGGAAATATGGTACATAATTTAAAAATGCTAGCATGGGACAAAATCGAAGATACTTATGGTTTTGATTGGGCATTAGAGATTAATGAACTTTTTAAAACAAAAATATCCAACGGAAATCATAAAGACTTAATCAATTACAAGAGCTTACATAGCGATATTGTTAAAGCCATTCCTACGCCAGATCATTATTACCCGTTGTTATACACATTAGGGTTACAAACCCAAAAAGACGATATTCAATTTTTTAATGATTTGCCAGTAGCAGGTTCGCTAACTATGACTTCTGTAAAAATAGGATAGCATTAAAATTCATTAAGTCGTGCATATTAAGTAATTTTGTAAGACTATTTATACTACTAAATGATATATCCTAAAATACCACTCGCACAAACAGTTGTTCAGTTATGTAAAGCAGAAAACATAAAACATATTGTGTTGTCACCAGGAAGTAGAAATGCACCGTTGACAATTGGTTTTACTCACGATGATTTTTTTACATGCTATAGCATTGTAGATGAACGATGTGCTGCTTTTTTTGCATTAGGAATCGCTCAAAATATACAGCATCCGGTAGTGTTGGTATGTAGTTCAGGAAGCGCATTGTTAAATTATTACCCAGCAATAGCAGAAGCTTTTTACAGTGATATTCCGTTAGTTGTTTTATCTGCTGATAGACCAAAATATTTAATAGGAATAGGAGATGGGCAAACCATAAACCAAGAAGATGTTTATAAAAACCATATACTGTATTCTGCCAATTTAAAATTAGATATAAAAAATCTACCAAAAACAAATGATGACGAACCTGCAATAATAAAAAGCATAGAAAATAAATTAGAGCGCTTTTTAGGTATAAAACAAGAAATTCAAGATGCTAACGAAACTGAAATTAATACTGCATTAAATAAAGCAATAATTAAAAAAGGACCAGTACATATTAATGTACCTTTTGAAGAACCTTTATACGAAACCGTTGATAATTTATCAGTAGATGTCACGATAGATGATATTGAAAAAAAGATAAAAAAAGTTGATGAGTTTATTATTCAAGAGTGTTTTGAAGATTGGAATAATGCACCTAAAAAAATGGTGCTTGTAGGTGTAAATCAACCTAATGCTATAGAGCAACAGTGGCTTGATGAGTTAGCAAAAGATGATAGCGTTGTTGTTTTTACCGAAACAACATCAAACTTACACCATGAAGCCTTTTTTCCAAGTATAGACAAGATTATAGCACCTTTAAGTGATGATGAATTTAAAGCATTACAGCCTGATATTCTAATAACTTTTGGAGGTTTAATTGTTTCAAAAAAAATAAAAGCTTTTTTACGAACATATAAACCAAAACATCATTGGCATATAGATGAGAAAAAAGCTAACGATACCTTTTTTTGTTTAGAAAAGCATATAAAACAAGATCCAAACCAGTTTTTTGAGACATTTTTATCTCGAATGACACATTTTGTTAAAAGTGATTATAAACCTTTATGGAGAAGTGTTAAGCAGCACCGACAAGAAGCCCATGAAGCCTATATAAAAGATATTCCATTTTCAGACTTTAAAGTTTTCAATACTGTATTTAAAAGTTTACCTAATGATTCTGTTTTACAATTAGGAAATAGCTCAACCATAAGATATGCACAACTTTTTGATTTAAATAAAACGCTACATGTGTTTTGTAACCGTGGTACAAGTGGAATAGATGGTAGCACAAGTACAGCCATAGGCTATGCCGTAGGAAGTAAGCAGCAAACTACTTTTATAACAGGAGATTTAAGCTTCTTTTATGATAGTAACGCTTTATGGAATAATTACATTCCCAAAAACTTTAGAATAATTGTAATTAATAATCAAGGAGGTGGCATTTTTAGAATTCTTCCAGGTCACAAAAACACAGATAACTTTGATAATTTCTTTGAGACAAAACACGATTTAACAGCCAAGCAATTATGTGCTATGTATCATTTTGATTACCATACAGCAACAAATGAGTTACAAGTAAAAAACAAGCTTAAAACATTTTTTGATACATCAGATAAACCAAAACTATTAGAAGTTTTTACACCAAGAACTGTTAACGATGAGGTGCTACTGAATTATTTTAAATACATTAAGTAATTGTTAAAGTGACTTTTATTTTTTTTGAAAGTCTTAAATATTAGCTATATTTATGTGAAAACAATACGAATAACTTAAAATAAATATCAAAATGAGTAAAAGAGACGAATTAATCGCAAAATACGCAGCAGATTTAAAAGACAAAATAGGAGTAACACCAGATATGGACTTATTAACAAAAGTAACTATAGGTTGTGGACCTGCTATTTATAATGCTGATGCTGCAACGGTTTCAGGGTCTGATGAATCAGAATTAGCAACTGTAAAAAATAATTTTTTAATTAAAAAACTAGGATTAGCCGATAGTCCAGAATTAGATAAAGGTATTGCAAAAGTTATGGAGCAATACGGACAATCT
Organism: Corallibacter sp.; assembly: GCF_048381695.1. Lineage (NCBI taxonomy): Bacteria > Pseudomonadati > Bacteroidota > Flavobacteriia > Flavobacteriales > Flavobacteriaceae > Corallibacter > Corallibacter sp. The sequence goes on from NZ_JBLXHI010000007.1 coordinate 63,291, forward strand.
AACAGAAACAAATATAGAGCAGTTGTATACTACTTATTGACTAAACATTTCAAAAAAGAATCTGTTTATTAAAAAACACATTCATAATCATAAAAGCACTACAAACTTGTGGTGCTTTTTTTATTTCCATAATGTAATATGATTACCTTTGCGGTATGATAAAAATAGGAGAATATAATACATTAGAAATACTTCGAGAAACAGATCCAGGATTGTTTTTGGCTGATGATGAAGGCAATGAGGTTTTACTACCAAATAGATATGTGCCAGAAACATTTAAAATTTGGGATAAAATTGAAGTTTTTGTTTATCTAGATAATGAAGAGCGTTTAGTAGCTGTTACAGACAGACCTTACATAAAAAAAGGCGATTTTGCTTTATTGCGTTGTAATCAAGTAAATAAACATGGTGCTTTTTTAGATTGGGGAATGGTTAAAGAATTATTTTGTCCGTTTAAAGAGCAAGCTTTCAAAATGAAACCTGGCGGTTGGTATTTGGTATATTGCTATATTGATGAAAAAACAGATAGATTAGTAGCTTCAAGTAAAACCAATCAGTTTTTAGACAATAGCGTACTAACAGTTGAAAAATTTGATGAAGTAGACATTATTGTATCTCACCCTTCAGAAATAGGAATGAATGTTATTGTAAACAAAAAGCATTTAGGACTTATTTTTAAAGACGAAATTTTTAAGGATATAAGTATAGGTGATAGGTTAAAAGGGTATGTGAAAAAAATTCGTCACGATAATAAAATAGATATTGTTTTAGGACAAATAGGTTATCGTAACATAGAGCCTAATGCAGAGCTTATTATGAGAGAACTTGAAGATAATTCAGGCTACTTAAACCTTACAGATAAATCTGACCCAGATGTGATTAAAGAACAGTTACAAATGAGCAAAAAAAGCTTTAAAAAAGCAATAGGCTCACTGTATAAGCAAAAGTTGATAGAATTAAAGGAAGACGGTATTTATCTTAAATAACTTCTTTTAGAATATTTAACTCATTTGTTATCCACTTTTCACTTTCTAATAAGCATTTAAACTCTTTTCTTTTTACATCACAAAAGTGACTTTCTAGATGAAATAACTTTGTTGTTTGTTCAGAATAAGAAACCACAGCTTTTGCTATAGCATTAGGATATCTTTCTCTAAATTTTTCTGAATCTAAAAGATTTATAGAAAAAGAATTTATTCTGTTTGATATAATACCAAATGGTTTATCGGTTCCAAAATGAAGATCTACGAGCGGAATTAAATCTTTAGAGTTTTCAAAGTCTTGAACAACACCTTCGTTAATTTCGGTAACAAAGAAATTTTCAAAAAAATAAACAATGCCATTTTTTATCGTATAACTGTTTTTAATTTTTGAAAATAAATCAGAGTTAATTAACTGCATAAATGTCCTTTTGTTTAAAACGGCCGGCAAATATACACCCTTATTAGGTTTGTAGATACATATTTAAAACAGTTTAACAATTTTATTATAAATTGATTAAGCTTTATATACTGTTGGTTATCAATAATTAAGATTATGATAGGTAATAGTGATAAATACTAAATGCTTTGATTATTAGGTTTTTAACAGGAAAACGTTTTCGTGAATTAAAAAATGATAAATTTTACTCTATAAGCATGCTTAATACCCATTTTTCAGCTTCTTCAATCGAAGAAAACAATTTTCGGTTTATAGCATTAAAAAAATGATTCTCTAAATCAAAATTCACAACCGATGGTAAATTGTAGCTTACCACAGCTGTACATACCAAATTTTTAAGCTCACTTTCTAGCTTCATAGCATCACTAGGAATGGTAGAGTAGTTGTTTACCTTATTTACAATTAGCCCAAATTGTTTTTCTGTACCATAAAATGCTTTACTTCTAGAAATCATATTACTTATGGTAGGCATAGATACAACAACATTTTCAGCATATTCAACTACAGCATATTTTTCAAAAAAATAGAAGTCGCCAATTTTTGTATGGAAATGTTGTTGTACGTCATTTAGTAGTTTGGAGCTGCTTATTTTCATTAAAAAAAATTATTTAATACTCAAGTTCTTTTTTAAAACTTTAGAAAGTGCATCTTTATGAACCATAACAGAGATTGTTTTTAATCTTAAATAAGCTTCACTCATATACACATATCCTCCATTCGCAACACGAGACTCATCAGTTCCCCAAGAGTTTTTTACTTTATAATACGTTGTACCATTTTGATCTTTTAGCATTCCAGTAATATGCATTAAGTGATCATCTGTAGTTTGGTAATTTTCAAATTCTTGTTGTCTGTATTGCGGCGTTATTGTTTTTTCAGGTCTTACACTTATAATAGCTTCTGCAGCAGTCTCATCATTTTCAGGAATTACAGCAATACCATGTTTTGCAGAAAATGTGTTTTCACTTACATCACAATCTAGCTCTACAGTAAATCCGTTTTCTAAAGCTGTATTTACAGTAGTTACCATTTCGTCTAGAGAGACATTATAAAAACTCCCATTAGAAAAATTATCAGGAATGTTTAGAATAAATTTAGAGTAAAACGGCTGGTGTGTAAATGAGGTAATACTTACATAATCATCTGGATTTATTTTGGTCATTTTTAAGAATGATTCTGGAGTATATTGCACACCGTCATAATTAAAAGTTGATGTTTTCTTTCCTAAATAGGTGTCTAAAACACTCTCTGTTACAGTTTTCCATTTAGGAGATAACTTTCTTGCAGGATTATCAATATAAACATCTAAAACACCTTTTAATACAGCAACCATTTCAGCATGATTATGAGTGTCATCACCTTCATAAAGTCCAGAAAAAGCAGATTGAGGTACTAAACCATGATCAGCAATACTGTTTATAACATCATGAGCAAGACCACCTTCGCTAAATTGCGCTTTTCCTTGACGCATAATGTAATTCCAAGCTTTTTTAGGATACGTTTGCCTTACGGTATACATTTCAGAAATATCTATTTGTTTACCAGTTAATCGAATAATCTCACTTTCAATAAACGATGAGGTTGAAAAACTCCAACACGTTCCTGTGCGTCCTTGACTAATAACATCTGTTGTTTCTAAATCTACCACTGTTTTAAAATGATAAGTTTGAGAAAATAGAGAAGTAGAAATTAAAAACAGGCTATAAAAGATGATATTATTTTTCATTGAGAAGTGATGTTTATTTAAAATAATTTATTTTTGACAAAATTAAAAAAAATGAGTGTAGCAAACTGGAAAACTGCCAAAGAATACGAAGATATTACTTATAAAAAATGCAATGGTGTTGCCAGAATAGCATTTAATAGACCTAATGTACGAAACGCCTTTCGTCCTAAAACAACTAGCGAACTTTATGATGCTTTTTATGATGCCAATGAAGATGTAAATATTGGTGTTGTTTTATTATCGGCTGAAGGTCCTTCAACAAAAGATGGAGTTTGGAGTTTTTGCTCTGGAGGCGATCAAAAAGCACGTGGGCATCAAGGTTATGTAGGTGACGATGGTTACCACAGACTTAATATTCTTGAAGTACAACGATTAATACGCTTTATGCCAAAAGCTGTAATTGCTGTTGTTCCAGGTTGGGCTGTTGGTGGCGGTCATAGTTTACATGTAGTTTGCGATTTAACACTAGCAAGTAAAGAGCATGCTATTTTTAAGCAAACAGATGCTGATGTAACAAGTTTTGACGGTGGTTATGGTTCTGCGTATTTAGCAAAAATGGTAGGTCAAAAAAAGGCTCGTGAAATTTTCTTTTTAGGTAGAAATTATTCTGCTCAAGAAGCTTATGAAATGGGTATGGTAAACGCTGTAATTCCTCATGATGAATTAGAATCTACGGCATTTGAGTGGGCTCAAGAAATATTGGCTAAATCTCCAACATCAATAAAAATGTTAAAGTTTGCTATGAACCTTACAGATGATGGTATGGTAGGGCAACAAGTATTTGCTGGAGAAGCAACAAGACTAGCTTACATGACAGATGAAGCAAAAGAAGGTCGTGATGCTTTTTTAGAAAAGCGTAAGCCTAACTTTCCTAAAAAATGGATTCCATAAGCCTAGATTTATTTTATGAATAATTTAAAAAACTGGTTGTCTGCATTTAGGTTACGAACATTGCCATTATCTCTTTCTGGAATTATTTTAGCCGCATTTTTAGCCATACAAAACAATGTGTTTGATTCGGCAATTTTAATATTAGCCATTTTTACAACCTTAAGTTTGCAAATACTATCTAATCTAGCAAATGACTATGGCGATGGCGTAAAAGGCACTGATAATGAGGATAGAATAGGGCCAAAACGTGCTATACAAAGTGGTCATATTTCACCAAGTAGCATGTTTAAAGCCATAAAAATTAATGTAGTTATTACTATTGTTTTTGCAGGTTTACTTATTTACGCAGCATTCGGATTATCATACGTTGTTTATTCAATTATATTTTTTGTTTTAGGTGGATTAGCAATTTATGCAGCCATAAGATATACTGTAGGTGATAATGCCTATGGATATAAAGGATTAGGTGATGTTTTTGTATTTCTGTTTTTTGGGCTTGTAAGCATAATAGGAAGCTATGTATTGTTTGCTAAACAAATTGATCCCGTTGTTTTTTTACCAGCTTGTACGATTGGGTTTTTGAGTACAGCAGTTCTTAACTTAAACAATTTAAGAGACTACGAATCTGATAAAAAATCAAATAAAAACACACTTATTGTCAAGATAGGAGTTAAAAACGGAAAAATTTACCATTATTTTCTAATCATCGCAGCTATAGTGTTATCTGCTTCATTTGGTATATTATATTACAGTTCGCCGTATAATTTTATTTACGTTATTGCATATATTCCGTTGTTAATACACTTAAAAACAGTTTATAAAACAAAAGATACAAAGCAGTTAGATCCTGAATTAAAAAAAGTAGCATTAACAACATTTGTATTAAGTATCCTTTTAGGAATAGGGCATATTTTATAGGGAATTATTAAGACTATTTCTTTAATTTTTTTGTAAATTCAAAACTCAAAAAAATCATAATTATGAAAATCACATTTTATGGACATGCTTGTTTAGGTATTGAAGTTAATGATATAAATATTTTAGTAGATCCGTTTATTTCAGCAAATAAGAATGCATCGCATATCAATATAGATACACTTAAAGCAGATTATATTTTATTAACACATGCGCACCAAGATCATATTCTTGATGCCGAAGCTATCGCAAAACGAACAAATGCTGTTATAGTATCTAATTTTGAAGTAGCTAATTTTTACGAAACAAAAGGACTTGAAGTACACCCAATGAACCATGGTGGTAGTTGGGATTTTGAATTTGGCACTGTAAAATACGTTAACGCTATTCATACATCATCGTTTCCAGATGGAAGCTATGGCGGACAACCAGGAGGTTTTGTTATTGAAGGCGAACACAAAAACATTTATATAGCTGGCGATACTGCCTTAACTATGGATATGAAACTGATACCATTGCGTACTAAACTAGATTTAGCCATTTTACCAATAGGAGATAATTTTACTATGGGTATTGATGATGCTATTACAGCTAGTGATTTTGTAGAGTGCGATAAAGTATTGGGTTACCATTTTGACACCTTTGGTTATATAGAAATTGACCACGAAGAAGCTAAACGCAAGTTTTTTGACAAAAACAAAGACTTAATGTTACTTGAAATAGGAGAGAGTATTGAGCTTTAGCGTATTGATAAAATATTATTAATTAACCTTAAAAAAAAATCTACTAGCAACTAGTAGATTTTTTTGTTTTAAAACGACGCTTCATTAAAAATAATGAGTGGTACTTTAGCGTGGTGACTTATAGATTTACTCTGGCTTTTATTAAAAAGCTTTTCAAAGAAATTGTGTTTTTTAGCAATGACACACATCATATCTAACTTTCTACTTTCACTAAAAATACGAGTTCCTATAGCAACAGATACATCCGTTAACTGATAAAAATGAGTTGGTACTGGGTTTAAAAAATCTATAAGTTTCTCTTTACTAGATATTTTTTCAGGGGTTAATGCTTTATCTTTTAAAATATGAACCACAGAAACTTGCGCTTCAAAATGTTCGGCAAGCGCTTTTAATAGGCTTAAACCATTGGTATAAGAATTTATAGAGTAGTCTACTGCAAAACCAATTTCGTTAATGTCATTAAATACCACATTAGAAGGTACAGCAATAATTGGACAGGTTAACTTACCAATTAAACCAGCAGTGTTGCTACCTAAAGTCACTTCTTTTAGGCCGCTAGCACCTTTTGTTCCTAAAATTACAGCATCAATACTGTGTTCTTTTACTTTGGTTTTTACAGCACCTGTAAAATAGTCATTAATTATAGAGGTTTTAAACGTATGATTCTCATTTTTAGGTAAGGCATCTATTTGTTTTTTTAATTTATTTAGTCCAGAAACAGCTTCACTTTTCATAGACTCCATAATTATAGAGTTTGCGCGTTTAGAAGTAACAGCTGTTGATGGAGCAGCAACTTGAGGCTCATATGAATGCATTAAATAAAATGTACATTCAGCATCTTTTAGCAGTTCTAAAGCGTATGAAATCGCTTTCCATGAATTGTCAGAAAAATCGGTAGGTAATAGTATATTCTTCATTTTTTTGCTTTGAAATGATTATACTATAAAATTAAAGGTTTTTTAGGAAACTGTATATGATAAATATCAGTAGTTTTTATCTATTGGGTTAGATTTTAACCATTCTTTACGCAAGTCATCACTTAATTTTCCAGTACCATCATGAGTCCAACCAGGAGGTTTCAATAAATATAAAACTCTGTTTTTAAGCGATTTTTTACCCGAAAAAGCATCCTTGAACATATTAATCCATTCTATAAAGGCTATCTTTATTGGGTTGAAAGTATTTATGTTTTTTACTAAACCGTAGGTAACTTTTTCTTCTTCTAGTTCTGGCTGAAATGTGCCAAATAGTTTATCCCAAATTATTAAAATACCTGCATGATTTCTATCTAAATAAATAGGATTACTACCATGATGCACTCTGTGATGCGAAGGTGTATTCATAACGGCTTCAAACCATTTAGGGAGTTTATTTATCGCTTCGGTATGAATCCAAAATTGGTATAATAAACTTATAGACATTTGTAATAAAATCATACCAGGATGAAAACCAATAAGCGGCATCCATAACCAGAATATAAAAGAATAAAATCCGCCAGACCATGTTTGCCTTAAAGCTGTGCTTAAATTATAATGTTCAGAAGAATGATGCACCACATGAGATGCCCAAAAAAGTCTGCTCTCGTGAGAAATTCTATGAAACCAGTAATAAGAAAAATCATCAGCAAAGAATATTAGTATAAAACTCCACCAAGTTACCGGAATTGTAAAAAGTCTATAATTTTCATAAATCCAAAAAAATGCTAGGAGTACAATAGCTTTACTAAAAAAGCCTAAAAAAACATTTCCTAAACCCATAGCAATAGAGGCAAAAGCATCCTTAAGCTCGTAACCTTTAGTTTCCTTATAAGCTTCGCGAGTAGTCACATAAAGCTCAAGAAGCATAGATATTACAAAAAACGGAATAGCAAAATGAATAATATTAGGAAACTCTGGCATAGTAATCAAATTATGTAGCCTAAAGTACAAAATAATTTAAGTATTTTTGATGCAGACTATGACAGCAACCTACCATAAGCATATTTTAGAGTTTAAGCAACCTAGCGGAACATCTAGAGGAATTTTGAAAACCAAGGAAACTTGGTTTTTGATTTTAGAGCATCAAAACCAAAAAGGTATTGGCGAATGCGGTATTTTACGAGGTTTGAGCGCTGATGATAGACCTGATTATGAACAGCAACTAAACTGGACATGCCAAAATATTCATTTAGGTTTTCAGGAGCTTTATACTGCTAATAGAGAGTTTCCTAGTATTCAATTTGGATTAGAAATGGCTTTTAAATCTCTTAAAAGTGTTAATGATTTTGATTTATTTCCTTCAAAATTTACTAGAGGAGAAGCTTTTATTCCCATAAATGGTTTAATATGGATGGGCGATGAAGCCTTTATGAAACGTCAAATTACTGATAAAATAGAAGCGGGTTTTAGTTGTATTAAAATGAAGATTGGTGCTATTGATTTTCTAACGGAATACAATTTGCTTAAGTCTATTAGAAAAGAGTTTTCAAAAGCTGACATAGAATTACGAGTTGATGCTAATGGTGCTTTTTCAGAAGAAGAAGCATTAGAAAAATTAAAGCGCTTATCAGAATTAGATTTACATTCTATTGAGCAACCAATCAAGCAAGGTAATGTTGATTGTATGGCAAAATTATGTAGTCAGACACCTTTACCAATAGCATTAGATGAAGAATTAATAGGGGTTTTTGATGTAACAAAAAAGCAAGAACTACTACAAACTATTCAACCGCAATATATTATTTTAAAACCTAGTTTTGTTGGTGGTTGGAAAGGTAGTCAAGAATGGATTACGTTTGCTGAAACTCAAAATATAGGTTGGTGGATAACTAGCGCATTAGAAAGTAATGTAGGGCTAAATGCCATTGCACAGTGGACCTACACTTTAAACAGTCATATGCCGCAAGGTTTGGGAACAGGTAGTCTGTTTACCAATAATTTTGAAAGCCCACTAGTTGTGAAACAAGGTGAATTGCAGTATGATAAAAATTTGAATTGGAACTTTAACTTATAAACATGTATATAGCACAAGCATATAAGGGATTACACGATTGGTGGCGATATTTAATAGGTACACTAATCATAATTTTTGCAGTAATAATAGGTCAGATACCATTTACTATAGCAGCTGTTTTAAAAGCAATGCAAGAGGGTGAATCTATTATGGGCATGGATGAACAAAAACTTATGACGGTTTTAGAACCTAACTTAAACTTGTTTTTAATGTTATTGTCTTTTGCTGCAGGTTTGTTGGGTGTCATTTTGGTTGCAAAATTTTTACATAAACAGTCCTTAAGAGCCCTAACAACAGCAAGGTCTAAAATAGACTGGAAACGCTTTTGGTTTGCATTTTTACTTTGGGGTGTAGTTAGTTCTGGCTTTGTTTTTCTAGATTATTTTTCATCACCAGAGAATTATGTTCTCAATTTTAAATTAGTACCTTTTTTAATTCTTTGTGTTATAGCCATACTATTAATCCCGCTTCAAACTAGTTTTGAAGAGTATCTTTTTAGAGGATATTTCATGCAAGGTATAGGAGTGCTTACCAATTCAAAATGGATTCCATTATTAACAACTTCTGTGGTTTTTGGACTTATGCATATTGCAAATCCAGAAGTAAGTCAACTAGGTTATACTGTAATGATTTACTACATAGGTACAGGTTTGTTTTTAGGAATTATCACACTAATGGATGAAGGCCTAGAACTCGCTTTAGGGTTTCATGCAGCAAATAATTTATTTACAGCCTTGTTAGTTACTGCAGATTGGACTGCACTGCAAACACATTCTGTATTTAAAGATATATCAAGTCCTACAGCAGCAGGTTTTATAGATATATTTATGCCCGTTTTTGTAGTGTTTCCTTTACTGTTATTTGTATTTTCAAAGGTTTATAAATGGACAAATTGGAAAGACAAACTACTAGGCACTGTAGAAAAACAAAAAAATGAAGATTATAAAATTTTAGAATAAAATCGTGATACCTACATACAATAATATACATAACAGATTTAAACTAAACGGACGTTACTATTCTTTATCTGATTTATCAGAAGTTGCTTATAGTTTTATAAAAGAAGGAGATGATTTTGAACAAGAAATAGGTGTTTTTCTAAATGATTGGTTAGACGAAAAGCCTTATATAATTACAAAAACATCAGGATCAACAGCAACTCCTAAATTAATTGAAATATCTAAACAAGCTATGGTAAATTCAGCCATTGCTACAGGTGATTTTTTTAATTTAAAACCTGGAGATACAGCCTTACATTGTTTACCGGCAAATTTTATTGCAGGCCGAATGATGTTAGTAAGAGCAATGATTTTAGGTTTAGAAATTGATGTTGTAAAACCTGCAACACATTTAGAGTTTAGTACCAAAAAGCACTATGATTTTTGTGCCATGGTACCAATGCAACTTCAAAAAAACATGAGTAACCTTCAGCATATAAAAACAATAATAGTTGGTGGAGCAGCTATTTCTGATGCGTTACTACTACAAATTCAAAGTATAAAGCCTTATGTGTATCAAACTTATGGTATGACAGAAACTGTCACGCATATTGCACTAAAAAAAATCAATCATATAAAAAAAACAACACCTTATAAAGTGTTGCCTGGAATAAAAATATCTCAAGATGATAGAGAATGTCTGGTAATATCAGCACCAAAATTGCAAGAAGAAAGCATTGTAACAAATGATGTTGTAATACTACACTCTAAAACAACTTTTGACTGGTTAGGACGTATTGATAATGTGATTAATTCTGGAGGTGTTAAATTGTTTCCAGAACAAATAGAAACAAAGCTTCAAAAGCATATTAGCAACCGATTTTTCGTAAGCTCAAAAATAGATGAAACATTAGGAAATAAACTTATACTAATCATAGAAGGCAAAGAAAAAACCTTAAAACCTGAAGTGTTTAAAAGTTTAGATGCTTACGAAAAGCCAAAGCAAATTTTTTATACATCTAAATTTGAAGAAACTAAAACAGGTAAAATCCATCGTAAAAAAACATTAGAAAAAATAGACTTATAAAATAAAGTATATGAACTTTTTAAAACGCGTATTATCAACCGTAGTAGGTATTATTGTATTTTTAATTATTAGCTTCTTCGGACTCATATTTTTAGGAGCACTATTCGGTTCAGTAGATAATAATATTGTACAAGTAAGAACAAATTCTGTTTTAGAATTACAATTAGATTTCCCAATTAATGATTATGCCGGAAAAACTAATTTTAAGGAATACACTTTTTTAAATGAGAATGAAAAAAACGGCTTGTTTAATCTTATAGATGCTATAAACTATGCTGCAACCGATAATAATATACAAGGTATTTCTATAACCAATAACATGGTAGATGCCGGAATTTCTCAAGTAAGTGCATTAAGAAAAGCACTGTTAAATTTTAAAGAATCAGGAAAGTTTATTGTAGCCTACGCAGATATATATTCACAAAAAGATTACTATTTAAGCTCTGTTGCTGATACTATATATTTAAATCCAGCTGGGATGATGGAGTTTAAGGGTTTATATTCAGAGCAGTTATATTTTAAAGATTTTCAAGAAAAAACAGGAGTGCGAATGGAAGTTGTTCGTTTAGGAAAGTATAAAAGTGCTGTAGAGCCATTTTTAGAAAGTGAGATGAGCGAAAACAACCGAGAGCAAATTTATTCGTACTTAAATTCATTATGGAGTACGTTAAAATCTGATATATCAGAAAGTAGAGATATTCCTGTAGAATCATTACACCAAATAGCAGATAGTTTATTAGCAAGAACTCCTAAACTAGCATTAAAATCAGGGTTAATTGATAGAATAGGATATTATGATGAGTATTTAAATGGTATAAAAAATGCCGTAGGCATTTCAAGTAGTGACAATTTAAGGTTTATAACAATAGAGGATTATGCCGAACATGCAGCTACAAAGCTAGGTTCTAAATACAGCAAAAATAAAATAGCAGTTATTTATGCTCAAGGTGAAATTATTTATGGCGAAGGCGATCAAACTACAGTTGGTCAAGGTGCAGTAAATAGAGCTTTAGAAAGCGCTAGAAATGATGATAGAGTGAAAGCGGTAGTACTTCGTGTAAATTCACCAGGTGGAAGTGCGTTAGCTAGTGAACTTATTTGGAGAGAAATAGAATTAACAAAGCAAGTAAAACCTGTAATAGTAAGTATGGGAGATTTAGCAGCTTCTGGCGGCTATTACATAGCTTCAAATGCTAACGAAATTATAGCAGAACCTACAACCATAACAGGAAGTATTGGTGTTTTTGGTGTGTTGCCAAACGGAAAAGAGTTAGCAGATAATTTAGGAATTAACGCAGAACAAGTAGTTACTAATAAAAATGCGGTGACCTATAGCTTTTTTGAGCGTTTAGATGATAACCAAAGAGCTTATATTAAAGAAGGTGTTTTGGATATCTACGAATTATTTTCAACACGTGTTTCTCAAGGAAGAAACCTTACTAGAGAACAGGTTGAAACCATAGCTCAAGGTCGTGTTTGGACTGGACAAGAAGCGTTAAATATTGGACTGGTTGATCAGTTAGGAGGCCTAGATTTAGCCATACAACGAGCTTCTGAATATGCGCAAATTGAAGATTTTACTATTAAGGAATTACCAGTTTTTGAAAAAGATTTAGATAAAATGCTACAAGACTTTGGGTTGGTTAAAGCCAAAGAAACCATTTTAAAAGAAGAAATGGGAGCTGAAAATTATGAAACTTACAAGAGAATAAAAGCATTAACACAGAAAAAGGGTATTCAATTATTATTTCCTTATAGCACAAATATTAATTAAGCACATCTGTGTTTTATTAACGTTTATGTTTTTTTGATGTGTTTACTCAACCAAACAGTGTTGTTACTCATTAGTACTTTTTAAGTAGGTTGTGTGGTTTTAGTTTTATGAAAACTTAAAATCACATAACCATGAAAACTATTATCCAATTTATATTTCTATGTACTTTGGTACTACAAGTAAAAGCTCAAGAAACCTTAATTACAGGAAAAGTCTCTGATGAAAACGGATTGCCATTGCCAGGTGTTAACATTCTAGTAAAAGGTACAACCATTGGTACACAAACAAATTTTAATGGCTTTTATAGCTTAAATGCTAAAAAAGGAGATACACTAGCGTATTCATTTGTTGGTTATATTCCTGAAAATAGAGTTGTAAAAACTTCTAATGTCATAAACATCATTATGCAATTAGATGATAATTCTTTAGAAGAAGTTGTTATTACTGCATTGGGCGTTAAACGATACCAAAAAGAGGTAACAGCTTCAAGTAATCTTATTAAAAAAGAATACCTTAATCATTCAAGCAATCCTAATGTTGTTCAGGGTTTGTCTGGTAAAGTATCAGGTTTACAAATTAATTCTAAAAATAAGAATTCAAATCAGTCAACTAAAATTGTTTTACGAGGAAATCGATCTATAAAGGGAACAAATGAAGCGCTGATTGTTATAGATGGAAAAATTTCTAATGCAGAAACATTAGCAAATTTATCTCCCAAAAAAATAAAAGAAACACAGGTAATCAAAGGAGCTGGCGGATATGCTTTATATGGATCTCAAGGTGCTTATGGAGTTATTATTGTCTCAACAAAAAATAGTGGTTATGAAATACCAAAAGAACTAAAAGAGAGTATTCTTAAAAAAAGTGTGCAACAACCAGAGTTAGAAACTTATGATGATATTGTAGAGAATGATTTTGAGGCTGTAAAGCAAAACCCTTTATCAACGTTTTCAATTGATGTTGATAGAGCGTCTTATAGCAATGTAAGACGTATGATTAATAATGGAGAAAAAATCAATCCTAATGCGGTAAAAATAGAGGAGATGATTAATTATTTTAAGTATAATTACGCACAGCCTAAAGGCAATCATCCATTTTCAATTCATACAGAAGCAGCAGTAACTCCTTGGAATAGCGATACCAGAATTGTTAAAATAGGATTACAAGGCAAAACTTATACAAATGAACAATTACCGGCTTCAAATCTTACATTTTTAATAGATGTTTCAGGTTCTATGAATTCTCAAAACAAATTGCCATTATTAAAATCAGCGTTTAAACTTTTAGTAAATCAGTTACGAGCGAAAGACAAAGTTTCAATCGTTGTTTATGCAGGAGCAGCAGGAGTTGTTCTTGATCCAACATCAGGTAAAGACAAAGAAACAATAATGAATGCCATAGATAAACTAAAATCTGGAGGCTCAACAGCTGGAGGCGAAGGCATTGAATTAGCTTATAAATTAGCAGTAGAAAACTTTATTAATGATGGTAATAACAGAGTGATTCTTGCTACCGATGGCGACTTTAATGTTGGAGCATCGAGTGACAAGGCAATGGAGAAGCTTATTGAAGAAAAAAGAAAATCAGGAGTGTTTTTGTCGGTTTTAGGGTTTGGTTATGGTAATTATAAAGATTCAAAACTTGAAATTTTAGCCGATAAAGGTAATGGTAATCATGCTTATATTGATAATATGCAAGAGGCTCAAAAAGTCTTTGGAAAAGAGTTTGGAGGTACACTTTATACGATTGCAAAAGATGTGAAAATTCAAGTAGAATTCAATCCTAAAAAAGTACAAGCCTATAGATTGATTGGTTACGAAAACAGAATGTTGGCAGACGAAGATTTTATTGATGATACTAAAGATGCTGGAGAATTAGGAAGTGGACATACAGTTACTGCGCTTTATGAGTTGATTCCTGTTGGTGTTGCTAGTAGTTACTTAAAAGAAGTCAACAACTTAAAATACACTACAACCAATTCGGTTGAAGGGTTTTCAGATGAATTATTCACTGTAAAATTCAGATACAAGAAACCTGATGGAGAAAAAAGTATTGAAATGGTGCATGTTCAAAAAGATGAGCTTTCCGAAGGTTCAGAAGACTTAAATTTTGCGTCGGCAGTAGCTTTGTTCGGTATGCAATTAAGGCAATCAAAATATTATAATAATGCTAGTATGGATGATGTAGTTGCATTGGCAAAAAAAGGTAGAGGAGATGATGATGATGGTTTTAGAGCAGAGTTTATTCGCTTGGTAAAAGCTTCACAAAACAGTATTAATTAAAAAAAGCGACCAATTTGGTCGCTTTTTTTATCAAAACTCATGAAAGATCCGCATTTTGCTGTTTTCATTTTTAAGAGATTTTTTAGCACGCTCGTGTTGTTTTTCAAATGCTTCTAAATTTGAACCTTTACAAATTCCATATGAATAATGGTATTTTATAATTTCCATATCCAAAGGTGTTAATTTTTTGTTTTTAGAATAGCAATTAGATAAATAACTATCACAACTAAAATCATTTGATAAATAAAAATGACCAAGTGTTCCTATAAACAGTTCTCTCAACTTGTATTGTATTAAAGATTCATTAAAAAGCGCTTTGGTATCTATTCTTAGACCACATTTATATATTTGTTGTTTTTTATTCCAGCTTAAATAATAATCGTTTTGATTTGTTAGTCTTGGTTCATAATCATAATCTCCTAAATAGTAAATAACATAATTAGATTCTTCTACTTTTTTTACTTCAGATATGCTTAATGAATCAACCTTATTTGCAATAGTTTCAGCAAAAGACATAAAACTCTTTTTAGTTTTTTTTGAAACACTATTAGAGAAATAAATTTTTATAGGTTCTTTCCAATAGCGCATTGTTTGTTTTTTATCTGTTGAATCTACTCCATTTGTTCTGAAGGCTACTTTTTTATATAAGCTAAGAAATGTTGAATCTTTGTATTCGTAAGGAACACTTACTCCTTTAGGTAATTCATAGTTTGTAACTAATACCAAGGTGTCATTATTGTGAAAACGAAAGT
Organism: Corallibacter sp.; assembly: GCF_048381695.1. Classification (NCBI taxonomy): domain Bacteria; kingdom Pseudomonadati; phylum Bacteroidota; class Flavobacteriia; order Flavobacteriales; family Flavobacteriaceae; genus Corallibacter; species Corallibacter sp. The sequence continues at coordinate 78,830 of NZ_JBLXHI010000007.1, forward strand.
TTAAAGAGTCTGTTTTTGTTAAAGGCTTGTCCTTATATTTTAACTTATAGCTTTTTAGAGACATATAAGTTTTAGTAACTTGTTTTGTAATTGTGTGTTGCGCTTGTGTTTGAATTGCAAATACTAAAAACGTAATAAATAATGCTAGTTTTTTCATTTGTTTGAGTTTGCTAGTTTGACAAGAGATCTAAATTTACTACCGTTAATTATTTGCTCGTAAATAATTCCGTAATGAATTTTTAATATGTTCATATCAAATTCAGAAATAGTATCAGAGTTTATGTAAGCCTTGTGTAACAGGCTATCAGTATCTTTATAATTGTCAGCTACAAAGTTACCTAGGCTTTTAAAGAAAAGCTGTTTTAATTGTTTTAGAAACTGATCATCTGTTTTTTTTAGTTTAGAACTCATTTCAAGTACTGCACTATAAAATTTATTGTTTTGATCGGTTGATAATTCATAAGTGCCTCCAGTTAAAAAGCTATTTTTTCTTTCTTCTTCAGAGTCAAATTCAAAATCTTTATCATAGCCATTAACCATTTTGGGAGTCATTTTAATTATATAATTAGCTTCGCTTACTTTTTTTGTAAAGCTAATGTTTAAATTATTTACACTATTTATATTAGATTTTGATATAAAATCATAAAAACCGTTAGCAACACTTTTAGGTAAGTTTTTATCTAAGTATATAACAATATCAGTACTCCATTGCATGAGTTTATAGTTATAAAGTGTATCATCATAAATAGTACAAAAAACAATACGTTGATAATATTTTATCATGTTTTCGTATTCGTAATTTGAAGCATTTAAGTAATCCAAATCTGGATTTAAAGTACGACTTTCATCAATAAAACTGATTCTAGGTTTAACTATAGAGCTGTATGTTTGGCTATAACTCACATAAGAGAAAAAAAATATGCTAAAAAGCAACAGTTGAATTTTATTCATAAGATTTTAATTCATTTGTAAAAGCATTTGCTACATCTGTATAAAAATGACTTGTTTTAAATAAATAGACTCCATCGCTATTTATTGTTAGCATAAAATCACATGATTCTTTGCCCTTATCAAATAACGTTGATATAATTTTACTTTTATCATAATGGCTATAAAATGACTTATAACCATAGTCATAATGAGCCATTAATAAATCAGAATTCATTTCTGATTTATATTTATTTATACGCTTTATGTTAGATTTTTTTTCTATTCCGCTATAATTGTCATACCAACACTTGTTCTTAGACTTTAAATACGATATGGTTAAATATTTTAAACTATCTAAATCTTTATTGAAAGTCTCTTTTAAATACTTTTTAAAAGTAGCAAGTTCGTGTTTTTTTAATTCGCCCACTTGTATTAGTGATGAGCTGTTTTTAATATCAGCTAGCGTATAATCTTTGGTGTTCTTTTCTGTATTACTTTTAGTAGACTTACATGAAAAGGCAAATAAAACGAACAAAATCAAAAATAAATTTTTCATAAGAAAGCAAAGTACATTAAATTAAACCTGCAACACACCCAAATTAAATGGTTTTTCAATAGGAGCGTGGTTAGCGGCTTCAATACCCATACTAATCCAGGTTCTGGTGTCTAAAGGGTCAATAACTGCATCGGTCCATAATCTGGCAGCAGCATAGTAAGGAGATACTTGGTTGTCGTAACGCGCTTTTATTTTGTTGTAAAGTTCGTCTTCTTTCTCTTTGGTGAATTTTTCACCTTGTTTTTCTAAAGAGGCTTTTTCTATTTGTAATAATACTTTAGCAGCACTATTTCCACTCATTACAGCCAGTTCAGCACTTGGCCATGCAAAAATAAGTCTTGGGTCGTAAGCCTTACCACACATAGCATAATTACCAGCACCATAACTATTACCAACTACAACGGTAAATTTTGGCACCACACTATTACTCACAGCGTTTACCATTTTAGCACCATCTTTTATGATCCCAGAATGTTCACTCTTACTACCTACCATAAAACCAGTAACATCCTGTAAAAACACTAACGGAATCTTCTTCTGGTTACAATTTGCTATAAAGCGCGTGGCTTTATCGGCAGAATCATTGTAAATCACACCACCAAATTGCATTTCGGCAGGTTTGGTTTTAGCACCTGTAGTTTTTACAATATGACGCTGATTTGCAACAATACCAACAGCCCAACCATCAATTCTGGCATAACACGTAATAATGGTTTGTCCGTAACCAGCTTTGTATTCTTCAAACTCACTATTATCTACAAGACGTTTTATAATCTCATACATATCGTATTGATCGGCACGACTTTTTGGTAAAATACCATAAATATCTTGAGGATTTTCTTTAGGTTTTTTAGCCGTAGTACGATTAAAACCAGCCTTGTCAAAATCACCTATTTTATCAACAATATTTTTTATTTTATCCAATGCATCTTTATCATCTTTAGCCTTGTAGTCCGTAACACCGCTAATTTCACTATGTGTTGTTGCGCCACCAAGCGTTTCGTTGTCAATACTTTCTCCAATAGCCGCTTTTACCAAATAACTACCAGCAAGAAAGATACTTCCAGTTTTATCCACAATAAGCGCTTCATCACTCATAATAGGTAAGTAAGCACCACCAGCAACACAACTACCCATTACAGCAGCAATTTGTGTAATGCCCATACTACTCATTACAGCATTGTTTCTAAAAATACGACCAAAATGCTCCTTATCAGGGAAAATCTCGTCTTGCATTGGCAAGTACACACCAGCCGAATCCACAAGGTAAATAATTGGCAATTTGTTTTCAATGGCAAGCTCTTGCGCGCGTAAATTCTTTTTTCCAGTTATAGGAAACCACGCACCAGCTTTCACAGTCGCATCATTAGCCACTACAATACATTGCTTGCCTTTTATATAACCAATTTTCACTACAACACCACCAGACGGACAACCACCATGTTCTTTATACATGTCATCACCTGCAAAAGCGCCAATTTCAATACTTTTGGCTTTATCATCAAGTAAATAATCAATACGTTCTCTAGCAGTCATTTTTCCTTTAGCGTGATGTTTTTCAATACGCTTTTCGCCACCGCCAAGTTTTACTTTTGCAAGTCGTTTCTTAAGTTCAGAAACTAATAATTTATTATGATCTTCGTTTTTGTTGAAGTTTAAATCCATAAGATGTTATATAGTTAATTAGGGCGTTCCCACGCAATAGCGTGGTCGGGTTTTTCGCTATATCTCCCTAAAAAATAGGGAGGATGCCGCTGCAACCCCTAACGCAAGTTGTTAATGCAGGCTAAAAATACAAAACTTAACCTTGCTACGAAAACGTTGTAATGTAAAAGCTATGTTAAAAATATTACCATGTAAATAGTTTCCTTGGAAAATAAAATATTTTATCATATATTTGCCATGGAAAATAAAAACAATCACACATGAAACATATTATAGCATTCGCAGGAAGTAACAGTACAACATCAATCAACAAACAATTGGCAACATACGCTTCAGGGTTAGTAGAAGGAGCCAAAGCAGAAGTATTAGATTTAAATGATTTTGATGTACCGCTATTTAGTACAGATTTAGAAAAAAGCATGGGCGGACAACCAGAAAACGCTCACAAGCTATTCAATAAAATAAAGGAAGCTGATGGTATGGTTATTTCATTAGCAGAACACAATGGCGCTTATGCTTCAGTTTTTAAAAACCTATTTGATTGGATATCGCGTATAGAAGCTAAAACATTTTTAGGAAAACCTATGTTGCTTATGGCAACATCACCAGGAGCAAGAGGCGGACAATCGGTATTAACCATTGCTGAAGACCGTTTTCCAAGACATGAAGCAGATATTGTAGGCGTGTTTTCTTTACCGCAATTCGGAAATAATTTTTCTGAAGGAAAGATTACTAATAAGGAATTAAACGACCAATTATTAGTTGAAGTAGATAAATTTCAAAACGCAATATAGTTATGAACATCCAGCAAGAAGACGATACTAAAAAAGGTGCTTTTTACATAGAGCAAGATGCGAAACGAATAGCTGAAATGACTTACGTTTATGCAGGAGAACAAAAAATTATTATTGATCATACTGAAGTAGATGCAAGTCTAAAAGGTCAAGGCGTTGGTTACAAACTAGTAGAAGAAGCTGTAGCATTTGCAAGAGAAAAAGCGTTAAAAATTTTACCACTTTGTCCGTTTGCAGCAGCAGTTTTTAAAAAGAAAGCTGATGATTATAATGATGTAAAAGCCTAACAACTATGGGAGATATTTCAAAAGACGTTAATTCCTCGTTTAAAGATAACCGTACAAAAGCGCTGATTAATATTTTGTACACAGCTAATTGGATTACAGGAAAGCAAAATACATTTTTTGCAAAGTTCGGGTTATCACCACAACAATATAATATTTTACGCATTTTACGTGGTGCAGATAAACCATTGACGATGCAAGATGTAAAATCAAGAATGATAGACAGAGCTCCAAATGCCACACGATTGGCAGACAAGCTTTGTGCAAAACAACTCATTGAGCGTATCCCATCTGAAACAGATAGACGTGTGGTACAAGTTGCCATCACCAGCGAAGGATTAAAACTTTTAGAAGATATATCAGACAATTTTAATGACGATTGGTTAAAAAATATCACAGAAAAAGAAGCATCACAATTAAGTGATTTATTAGATAAATTAAGATAAAAGGGGAAACCCAGAAAGGATAATAAAATGAAAACAGTAGTTCACAAAGCAGGAACAAGAGGATTTGCAAATCACGGATGGTTACAAGCCAATCATTCGTTTAGCTTTGCAGGTTGGTTTAATCCAGAGCGCATTCATTTTGGAGCGTTACGCGTATTAAATGATGATGTTATTGCACCAAAAATGGGTTTTGGAACACATCCGCACGATAATATGGAAATTATCACCATTCCTTTAAGTGGTGAGCTTAAACATCGTGATTCTATGCACAACGAATGGCAATCTGTATTACCAGGTGAAGTGCAAGTAATGAGTGCCGGAACTGGAGTGCAACATTCTGAAATTAATGGTTCTGAAGATTCGCATTTAAGTTTGTTTCAAATATGGATAATACCTAACAAACAAGGTGTTTCACCACGTTATGATCAAAAAACATTTAGTGATTCTGACAGGAAAAATAAACTACAAACCTTGGTAACATCTATTGATGATAATCATGAAGGAAGTTTAAAAATTCATCAAGATGCTAAACTATCTCGCATTGATTTAAGCCAAGGTGAAACGTTTACCTATAACCTAAAAAGTAGTAATCATGGTGTTTACGTAATGACTATTTATGGTGATACTATCATAGCAGATCAAAACCTTGAAACGAGAGACGCTATAGGTGTTTCAGAAACTGAAAGCTTTTCAATAGAAACAAAACAAGATTCTGAATTGTTGTTTATTGAAGTTCCAATGATAACTCTATAGGCGTTTAAACAGGAGGAAACTATCTCGAAGCAAGCACACAAGGTATTAAAAAGAACAAACGTTTAATTTCGAGGCAAGCATTGGAGCATTTAATCTCGATTATCGAGTAAACTAAAGCATCACAAACGTGATGCTTTTTTTCATTTTATGACATTAATCATATTTTTAATCTTATTCGTGTACTAAATTTGTTTTATTAATTAAGACAGAATTATCCTAATTTAAAATCACTATTATGAGAACACTAAAAAACACTAAAATTAAAGGTATCAACATACTATTTTTTGTGGTTGTATCATTGTTTATGGTTTCTTGTTTCAACAACGAGAAAACCGTTTATGAAGAAGCACAAGACATTCCTGTTAGCCGTGAAATGACAGCAGAGTTAACTGCACCACCAAACGTACCAACACCTGTTGGAAGACGAAAGGCCAAAAAGCTTATTGTTGAAATGGAAATCCTTGAAGAAGAAGGCGAACTTACCGATGGTGTACGCTATGTATATTGGACTTTTGGTGGAACAGTTCCTGGAAGCTTCATTAGAACTCGGGTAGGTGATGAGGTTGAGTTTAGACTACAAAACCACCCAGATAATAAGCTGCCTCACAACATCGATTTACACGCTGTAACTGGTCCAGGTGGTGGTGCAGAATCTTCGTTTGTAGCACCAGGTCACGAAAAAGTGTTTTCTTTTAAAACACTCAACCCTGGTTTGTATGTGTACCACTGTGCAACGGCTCCTGTAGGAATGCACATTGCCAATGGTATGTATGGATTAATTTTGGTAGAACCTGAAGGTGGTTTACCACTTGTAGATAAGGAATATTATATTATGCAAGGCGATTTTTATACCAAAGGAAAAAATGGTGAACGTGGTTTGCAACCTTTTGATATGCAAAAGGCTGTTGATGAACACGCCGATTATGTTGTCTTTAATGGTAGTGTAAATGCTCTAACAGGCGATAATGCTATTACTGCTAATGTGGGTGAAACTATTAGACTGTTTGTAGGAAACGGTGGGCCTAATTTAGTGTCTTCATTTCACGTAATTGGAGAAATATTTGATAAGGTTCACGTAGAAGGTGGTGATATGGTAAATGAAAATGTTCAGACCACAATAATCCCTGCAGGAGGAGCAGCTATTGTAGAATTTCGTGTAGATGTTCCTGGAACATTTATTTTAGTTGACCATTCCATTTTTAGAGCTTTTAATAAAGGGGCTTTGGGTATGTTGAAAGTACAAGGAGAAGAACATGAAAAAATCTATTCTGGAGAACAATATGAAGGAATCTATTTACCAGAAGGTCCAGGAATTCAAGAAATGCCAACAACCAATGAAATTGTAGAGTCTGAAATTCCTGCACAAAACTTTGAGGAGCAAATGAAATTTGGCAAACAAATTTATATGCAAACTTGTTTTGCATGCCATCAAGCTGAAGGACAAGGTGTTCCTAATGCATTTCCACCATTGGCAAAATCAGATTATTTAAACGCAGATGTAAATCGTGCCATTGGTGCAGTTGTAAACGGATTAACAGGCGAAATTACCGTAAATGGGAAAAAATACAATAGTGTAATGACCAGACAAATGTTATCTTCTGAAGAAATAGCCAATGTTTTGACCTACGTGTATAACAGTTGGGATAATAACGGAACAGTGGTTACTAAACAAATGGTGGATAAAGTAAAAGGAAAGTAATTAATAGTAATAGTTAGTGTTATGTTTGACCATACCTTCAAAATATTGTGTGTGTTTTTAGTGTTTCAAACCATTTGTTTTTCACAAACTGAAGGTATGGCAAATATAAAGGGTAGTCGCTATATCCCTTTATATGGTAGAGATTCAACTGTTGTTGAAGTTCAAGATTTTAAACTTGATAAATACCCTGTTAGCAATCAGCAGTTTTTAGAGTTTCTAAAGAAAAACCCTAAATGGCAAAAACACAATATACTTAAGCTCTATGCTGATGGAAACTATTTGAGACAATTTAAAAGTGATACAATTCTAAACGATATAGTAAACCCTCAAAGCCCTGTAACCTATGTGTCTTGGTTTGCAGCCAAAGCTTACTGCGAGTGTCAAGGCAAACGATTACCAACTATTGATGAATGGGAATATGTAGCAATGGCAGATGAAGACGTAGCGGATGCCAGAAGAAAGCCTTCATATAACCAACAAATCCTCTCTTGGTACGAAACACCTAGAACTGATGAAAAAACTATAGGTAATTCGCCTAAAAATTATTGGGGTATTTACGATATGCATGGTTTGGTTTGGGAATGGACACTCGATTTTAACTCGGTATTGATTTCTGGAGAATCCAGAAAAGATGTTGACAAAGATAGTAATCTGTTTTGTGGAAGCGCAGCCATTGGTGCTACCGATTTAATGAATTATGCTGCTTTTATGCGATATGCTTTTAGAGGTAGTATAAAGGCAAGTTTTAGTATTAAAAACCTTGGATTTAGATGTGCAAAAGACATTGAAGTAAACCCTTAAAAACAACATTATGAAACCATTTATCTATATAATATGTATTGCCTTAACGTTGGTATCTTGTAAAAACACCTCTTCAAAAGCTGCAAAAGATGATGTGGCTTACCATTGTCCTATGCGTTGTGAAGGTGATAAAATATATACCGAAAAAGGAAATTGTCCTGTTTGTAAAATGGATTTGGTTGTAGAAGAAAACCATGTAAAAACTATTTCAGATGATAAGTTTTCAGAGATGTCTATCTACAACTTACCCTCAACTTGGACCACCCAAAATGGAGAAGATATTCAACTTAAAGACTTGAAAGGTGATGTTTTGGTCATGGTAATGATTTATACTAGTTGTAAAGCAGCATGCCCACGTTTGGTAGCCGATATGCGAAATATTGAAGAGCGTTTACCAGAACATTCCAAAGAAAATGTAAAAATGATTTTTGTAAGTATTGATCCCGAAGTTGATACACCAGAACGTTTAAAAACCTTTGCAAAAGAAAACTTGATGGATAATGACCCTTGGCTGTTTTTACGTTCTACAGAAGAAAACACGCGCGAATTTGCTGCGGTTTTAGCGGTAAGCTATAAAGAAATATCACCAATCGATTTTTCACATTCAAATATTATTAGCGTATTTAACCATAAAGGAGAGTTAGTGTTTCAGCAAGAAGGTTTGGGTGTGAATTCCGATAATACCATTAAACATATTAACGAAGCTGTTGACGCTATGTAACAGTTTAACAATATCTAACAACTTATGAAAAATATAATTTGCACAATGTTCTTCGGAATGTTGACATACACCTTTTTTGCCCAAGAATTAGAAGTAGGTATCGAATTTAGACCACGATACGAGTTTAGAAACGGCTTTGGTACATTGCTGGATGATACACAAGACCCAACGTCTTTTGTGTCCCAACGTAGCAGATTAAATCTGAATTTTAATTACGAAAACCTAACTATTGTATTAAGACCGCAAGACATTAGAGTCTGGGGAGATGTTGCAACAAACCAAAGTAATGCCCATGATGGTTTAGCTCTTTTTGAAGGTTATGCCCAATATAGATTGGATAATATTTGGAAGTTTAAAGTGGGAAGACAAACGTTGTCGTATGATAATCAACGTATTTTAGGAGAAGTCAATTGGGCACAACAAGGTAGAAGTCACGATGCCTTTTTGGTCTCGGTAACACCCAACAAAAAACATCGACTGGATGTTGGCGCATCGGTGAGTTCAAATGCTGAAACTGTTGAGCGTACAGCGTATTCGGTAAACAATTACAAGAATATGCAATTGTTGTGGTATCAATATGGCTTTAAGACATCAACATTGAGTGTTTTGTTTTTAAATACAGGTTATGAGTTTGAAACTACTAATCAAGACCTGAAAACCCAATATGCACAAACATTTGGTATGTTTTACAGCTTGAAAACCAATAAATGGATAGGCGAGTTTTCTGTTTACGGACAAACAGGAACACGAAATGACACTACTGTTTCTGCTTGGTATGGTGGAGCTTCGTTGGGATATTTGGCAACAGAACATTGGTTCTTTGGTATTGGAGGCGAATATTTGTCAGGAACAGCCATGGATGATACTTCGGGAACTAATAAATCGTTTACTCCGTTGTTTGGAACCAATCATAAGTTTAATGGTTTAATGGATTATTTCTATGTAGGAAATCATGCCAATTCTGTTGGTTTGATTGATGCTTATGCACAACTAAAATACAGTAAAAACAAATTGACTTTAACTCTATTGCCACATGTGTTTTCTTCAGCAGAGAGCGTATTGAGCGGTTCCAATACAATGGATAGCTATTTAGGCACAGTAATCGATGTTGTGGCAACCTATAAACTTCATAAATTCATTACGGCAAATTTGGGCTACTCACAAATATTTGCAACTAATACAATGGAAGTGTTAAAAGGAGGAAACGCCAATAGAACCCATAATTGGGCTTGGGCAATGGTTACTGTAAGACCAGAGATTTTTAGTTTTAAGAAGTAATTACTTCCAAAATTCATCATCCAGATTATCTATAAATTTTTCGTCTGGATGATGGATTTTTTCAATATGTTGTAATTGTGTTTCAGTAGCTATCTTCTGGATTTCCTTAAAAAGTACACGCTCTTCAAAACGGATGTGTTGTTCTAGTTCTTCTTCAATTAATCCCAAGGCTTTGGAAACATCTTTGTCATTGGTAAAGAGACGTTTTAACCTTCGGTGTTCTGTCAATGCTCGCTTGATCAAATCATTGTCATTTCCCAATAACGGAAAAATGTATTGTTCTTCCATTTCAAAATGAGGAATCAAATGCGTTTTAAAAAACCAATCGGTATAGGTTTTCATACGTTTAACCTCAATGTTCTTCTTGAAGCCTTCTCGTAGTTTCCAAGACAATAATAAACCGTGATGATGCTCTCTGCTCAATGGTTGTAATGCTTTATGGCGTTTTAAAGGTTTATTAGACATGCTGTTTTTGTTTTGAATAGGTGAATAAAATTAAAGTAATTCCCAACGGAAGAAATATGCTACTTATAAAAAGTAAAAGGTAGTAGTGCGGTATTAATCCTTTTCCAAAATAGAAAAAACTACCTTGATACGTCAGTAAAAGTTCTGTTAAAACAAACCCTATAAAAAAGCTAAATATTCCTAGATTGAGATAGACTGACGGTTTTATGGTTTTTGAATAAAGTAGAAATGCGAATAGGAATCCACTAACTATTCCTAGCATCAATAAATGGATAAAACCGATAATAAAATTTTTGTGGTTTATGAGTACTTGTGAAAATTCAGGAATAACCGAAACACTTTGGAGTGCCATTTTCAAAATAAAACAGCTCAACGCAAAAATATAAAGCCATCTTACGGCTTTTTGTTGTTTAACAATAATGGTCTTAAAAGGAATTTTTATGATTTTTATAAAGTAAACTAAAGTTAAAAGCTGTAAAATGCTACCCAATGCATTGATGTAGTACAGCAACCAATGGGTTGCAAACCATTGAATAGGTAAAGCGAACGTAGTTATGGTTGCGACAATCAATAATCTTAAAAATAGTTTTGTGTTTTTTGACGGTTGTACTTGTAGCTGATGAAAAAGAATAGCAATAACAGCAAACAAAAACCAACCGTTAAACTGAAAATGTAAAAAATACTGAATGGCTATTTGATAAAATGCCGATGCTTTTCCTAGAAGCCCAACAGCAGGACCCAAACACCAAACACCAATGGTACTCAATACCATAAAAGCTAATGACCACTTTATGAGTCTTTCAATTAAAATATTTTTTGCTTTTAAATTTTTCCACATCTTAAAGGCAAACACATAGCTACATAAGATATGTAAAGTTGAAAATATTATGGAAACTGTTGCATAACCTTGAAAAGGAAAGCTAAAGAGCATGCCCAAAACAGCAAGTTGGGTAACCCAAAAAAGCTTGGTGTAAAAACGTTTGTTTTTAGGGATAAAGTAATGTACAAAAAGTGTAAAAATCATAAGATAAACCCAACCCAAGATAGCTACATGCGAATGTGTATGGGTCAAAAATTGGTAGTTGAAATCTAGATGTCCAACAAATGCGTAGCGCAAAACCAAACCTAATAATGCGGCAATTAAAAAATTGATAAGACAAGTTGCTACAAGTTTTTTTTGCATAAAATGTATTTTTATATTTTAAAAATACGTATAAAAAAGAAACACCTTTCCTTTATACTTCTCTCGTATATTCTTTTATTGGAAAGGTGTTTCAATCACAGCGTTATTTTATTTAAAAACAAATGTTATTGAATCATTTTTTTAAAAAAAGCTTTTCAAGATCGGTAGCTTTAGGGAATAAAATGTTGTTTTCAAGATGGATGTGAAGATGTAAATCTTGTTCAAACTCGTTGAGCATGGCAAAGGTAACACGATATGTGTTACATGCATCAGCAGGTGGATTATAGTTATTTGTTAGTTCAGCGATTTTTCTAAATCGTTTCCCTTCATTATCGTGTTCTTGCATCATCATGGCAATAGGGTTTTCAACGGTTCCAAAACCAGGTGCTTGAATTTCTTGACCAGAAATAGAGGCTTTCATCATCTTTTTTATAAAAGGGAAGAGGATAAGTTCTTCCTTTTTCATGTGGGCAGCCAGTTCGCCAGCAGAAGCCGAAAAGAGTTCGTTGATTTCGAATAATTCAGGATGGCGGTTTCCATGCACTTTACATAGCTTATCTAGAAATTGTTTTAATACTGGTATAGTTTCTTCTACATAACGATGGTGTTTTTTTTCAATATACTCTGCAAGTAAATCTAATGGCCAAGATTTATAATCAATATTTTCATTGGTTTTCGAATTCATAATGACATTCAAATTATTCAATAATTCGTCTGCATTAATATCATTTTTTTCGCAGACCTCATGAATGGTTCTGTGGCCTTTACAGCAGAAATCAATACCGTATTTTGAAAACACTGCAGCAGTTCTGTAATCATCAGCCACAAAACTTCCTATTTGTTTGTTTGTTTGTTGTTCTAGAATCTCCATATCATATTTATTTATTCGGATAAATTTATCCTGTTTTGTTTTAATTTTTTTTTTTTATTATTTTAGATTTTTAAAAAAACAGCACCAGCATTCACATTCATTGCCAAGGATTTTAAATTAGTTGTCTCTAGAAGGATTCTTAAATTATTTCTAACAACCTTAAAGTCATTATGAATAGGACAAGGATGTTGTTCGCTACATTCTTTTAAACCAATACCACAACCTTTATATATACTGTCTCCATCAATGGCATTAACAATATCAGCCAATTGAATATTTTCAAGTTTTTGCTTGTCTATTTCAAAGCCACCATTAATACCTCTTATAGAGTTTACAATATTCTCTCTCGCAAGAGTTTGAAGAATTTTTGCAGTAAAGGCTTCTGGTGAATCAATATGTTTTGAAATGCCTTTTAAGCTAACACGCTTACCTTCATTGGAATTTGATGCAATGTAAATTGCTGCTTTAATACCATATTCACAAGCTTTTGAAAACATATAGATAATTTATCTTTTACAAATTTACGAATATTTTTTTAATTAGGATGTTTTTGTCTTAATTAAAATGTCTTTAACCTATTATATGTTATTTCTTAAATAATGCCGATATTTGTATTAACTAACTATCTAATAAAATAAGAAGAAAAATTATGGCAATGAATAAAAACACAGTGTTGGCTTGGGCCACATGGATTATGATTTTTGTAGGATTAGGTTTAATAGGACTAGGAGCTTTTCGTTATGACGATGTTGCAGGTTGGGGATTTGCTGCTGTTGGTTTTGGCTTTTTCTGTATTGCTTGGGTGTTTAATGCATTAAAAGGAAGAGTATAATTATGAGCGACGATAAAAAAGTAATTTTTTCAATGTCTGGTGTAACCAAGACATTTCAATCGGCTAATACGCCAGTACTTAAAAATATTTATTTAAGCTTCTTTTACGGAGCTAAAATTGGTATTTTAGGTCTTAACGGTTCGGGTAAATCTACTTTATTAAAGATTATTGCAGGTGTAGATAAAAACTATCAAGGCGATGTGGTTTTTTCACCAGGATATTCTGTTGGTTATCTAGAACAAGAACCACAACTAGATGATGAAAAAACAGTGATGGAAGTAGTGCGAGAAGGCGCTGCTGAAACTGTAGCTATTCTAGATGAATACAACAAAATAAACGATATGTTTGGTTTGGAAGAAGTGTATAGCAATCCTGAAAAAATGGAAAAGCTTATGAACCGTCAAGCCGAATTACAAGATCAAATAGATGCTTCCAATGCTTGGGAATTAGACACCAAATTAGAAATTGCCATGGATGCATTACGTACTCCAGATGGCGATAAAAAAATAGGTGTACTTTCTGGTGGTGAGCGTCGTCGTGTAGCTTTATGTCGTTTATTACTACAAGAACCAGACGTATTACTTCTTGATGAGCCTACCAACCACCTGGATGCAGAATCGGTACATTGGTTAGAGCATCATTTAGCACAGTATAAAGGAACTGTTATTGCTGTAACGCACGATAGATATTTCTTGGATAATGTTGCAGGTTGGATTTTAGAGCTGGATAGAGGTGAAGGCATTCCTTGGAAAGGGAATTACTCTTCATGGTTAGACCAAAAGTCTAAACGTATGGCTCAAGAAGGAAAAGCAGCTTCAAAACGTCAAAAAACATTAGAACGCGAGTTAGAATGGGTACGTCAAGGTGCAAAAGGACGTCAAACCAAGCAAAAAGCACGTTTAAAGAACTACGATAAATTAATGAGTCAAGATCAAAAACAACTTGACGAAAAGCTTGAAATTTACATACCAAATGGTCCACGTTTAGGAACCAATGTTATAGAAGCAAAAGGTGTGAGTAAAGGTTATGGCGATAAGTTATTGTACGAAGATTTAAACTTCAATCTACCTCAAGCTGGAATTGTTGGTGTTATAGGGCCAAATGGTGCAGGTAAAACCACAATTTTCAGAATGATAATGGGCGAAGAAACACCAGACAAAGGAGAGTTTGTAGTAGGTGATACTTCAAAAATAGCTTATGTAGACCAAAGTCATTCTAATATAGATCCAGAAAAAACCATTTGGCAAAACTTTAGTGATGAGCAAGAATTGGTAATGATGGGAGGTAAGCAAGTCAATTCTCGTGCGTATTTAAGTCGTTTTAATTTCTCTGGAAGTGAACAAAACAAAAAAGTAAAATTACTATCTGGAGGAGAACGTAACCGCTTGCATTTAGCAATGACGTTAAAAGAAGAAGGAAACGTACTACTTTTAGATGAGCCTACAAACGACCTTGATGTAAATACGTTACGTGCGCTAGAAGAAGGTTTAGAAAACTTTGCTGGTTGTGCTGTGATTATTTCTCACGACCGTTGGTTTTTAGATCGTATTTGTACGCACATATTAGCTTTTGAAGGTGATAGCCAAGTATATTTCTTTGAAGGTAGTTTTAGTGATTACGAAGAGAACAAGAAAAAACGTTTGGGTGGTGACTTAATGCCGAAACGAATTAAGTATAAAAAATTAGTTAGATAGATAAAAAAAGCCTGCATTTTGCAGGCTTTTTTTAACGATTCTCATAAAGATGACCTTCTGTAAAGTCTTTATATATTTTATTTTCATCATCAAGCTCCATTGATGTACTTAAACTGTTTAAGCGATCATTCTCTTGTTTTAATTTATAGGATTTTCGAACTCCTAGAATTAATAAAATCAAGAAAAATAATATGGTGATTGATAATGCTGTTATAATACTATATCCTTTAATTATAAGAAATTGTTCTACTGAAAATAATTGATGAAATAAATACATCGTAGGATTTAGATTGGGTTAATAGCTGCTCAAATATAGGGATTATTTTCAATTAAACAACAGATTTTTGTTTTTTACCATTCTGTATACCAGGTGTGTAGACTTGTTTTGTTGTCAGGATACTTATGACAAAATTAATAATTGAGATTGAGATTTAACTTATAAATTAGCTTTTATAAAATCTGTAATTAAATACGTAATTAGCTTACCAACTTGGTTTTCTGTTTCCGGAGTTGGTGCAGCTTCGCAAATATGTAAATAAGCTGCTTTTTTTTGATTTCCAAAGAAGTGAACAAATCTTCTAGCTTTATTAACACTAAACCCAGAAGGCGTCATTGCACTACTAGGTGTATTTTGTATAGCATCACAGTCTATTTCTATACCAAAACTAGAATCTGATATATGGTTTAATCCGCGTTCCATTTCAGTCTTGAATTTTAATTCTTTTCTTACAGATATAGCTTCAAAAGTGTTATAAGCAATAGTTTCTGTATTGTTTAGTGTTTTAAAAATTTCTTTTGAAGTGTAATTTTCATGAAGTCCAAAAATGAAATAGTTTTTCAAAAAGCCATCAGCATTTGCATAAGAAAACCCGTTACCGCTATGTCTACCTTCTTGACTTCTATAATCAGTGTGGGCATCAAAATTTATCACATTTATAGGTTTTTTTAAAGCAAGAGCAGTTCCTTTTATATTGCCATAAGCATTATTATGACCGCCGCCAATAACAATAGGTGTTTTTCCGGCTAGAACAATTTGTTCTACAGTATAAGTAACATGTTTATCTATACTAGACACAAGCTTTCTGGCTTTCATAATATCTTTCTTACTGTTTTGCTGTAATTCTGATAGTTTTTTTAACTCTTTTTCAAAATTTAAATAACCCAAAATCAAAACCTTATCAGCATGATTTGTATGATTACTTTGTATATTTAACAAAACTTTAAGTGTAGCTTCCCAAGCTCTTGAAGTCCCTTGTTTTCCGTAGTTTCCAAAAACACCAACATCTTCAGGAATACCTAAAATCACATATTTGACGTCTAAATTTATAAGCTGTTCGTATATATTGGAAATGGCAGGTAACAAGTGTATGTTATCTCCAAATTTGGATTCGCCTGGTCGTTTGTTTACAAGCGTTTTTTTTGTAGTATTGTTAAATAAGACTAGTTTATCCATATGTAGATTTTAATTGTATATAAAATTACAGTTAATTTAGTTAAACAATAAAAAAACAACATTAAAAATTAAGATTATTGGTCAGAAAAAATATACTTGACAATAAATTTTAAAAACAAGTAATTATGGAAAATAACAAAAGTAATTTAGGTTTAAAAGTCGCTTTAGGTATTGCCTTAGCACTTTTTTTAGGTGCAGCTTTTTACTCTTTTGATTTAGTGAAAGAAAAGAAAGAAACCGAAGCACAGTTGACAAAAGAAAAGCAACTAGTAATGAAAGATTTAAGCAATATGGCAAAACAGTATGATATTGCTATTGGAGACAATGAAGTTGCAAATGCCAAGTTGGTAGAAGCAAAAGATCGTATTAATGGATTGATAGATTCATTAAAAATATCTGAAACTAACGTACAAAGTTTATGGAGATATAAATCCAAATATTTATCTCTTCAAAAAGAAATGGACGTTTTACTAACTGAAAATGATAAACTGAAAATTGAAAATGAGTTATTAGCTACGTCTTTAGATAGTACAAAAGTACGTCTTGAAGAACGAACAATGTTTACAGATTCATTATTAGTTCAAAATACTGAATTAGCTACTGTAGTAGAAAATGCAGCAGTTTTAAACACAGTAGGATTAAAAGGTTTTGGTGTTATAGAAAGAACTTCTGGAAAACTAATTCCAACTGAAAGAGCTAGACGATCAGATAAAATTAGAGTTTGTTTTACGGTTGCTAAAAACAGTTTAGTACAAGCTGGAGATCAAGAGCTTTATGTACAGGTTATAGACCCAAATAATAATACATTAGGTGCTAACGAACAAATAGCTTTTGACGACGATAAAACCTTAAATTATAGTTTAGTAAGTAAATTCAATTACGAAAATAGTAGTTTAAATGTTTGCGAGTTTGTAGCTCCTAGAACAGATGACGGATTTGCTGAAGGTAGATATGTTGTAAACGTTTTTAATAACAAAGGATTAGTTTCTGCTACAGAGTTTACTCTTAAATAAGAAATGTTTGATTAGTCATTTGAATTTTTTGAAAATATATCCATAGAACATTTCAATTATATAATTTTAATGACAAAAACCCGAAAGTAAAGCTTTCGGGTTTTTTTATTTGTAATTATGACATTTCTACGCCATTAATGATCACCGTTTCTATATGATTATTTCCAAAAGCATATGGTAAAAAGTGATAGCTAGGTATTTCTTTAGTGATGATAATATTAGCTTTTTTTCCTCTACAAATACTTCCATACATATTACTAATTCCCATTGCATAAGCACCATTAATTGTTGCTGCATTTATAGCTTCTTCTGGTGTCATTTTCATTTTTATACAAGCAGTACTTACTACAAAATTCATATTTCCACTTGGTGTAGAACCAGGGTTATAATCAGTTGCTAAAGCAACAGGCAAGCCAGCTTTCATTAATTTTCTTACTGGCGAATAAGGAATGCTTAAAAAGTAGGAGCAAGAAGGTAAAGCTACTGGCATAGTGTTACTGCCTTTTAAAGCTTTAACATCATCGTCTGATAGCTCTTCTAAATGATCTACAGATAAAGCATTGTATTTAACACCAAGCGCAACACCACCAAAAGCATTGAATTGGTTTACATGAATTTTTGGTGTAAGTCCGTGAGCTAAACCAGCTTTTAAAATACGTTCAGTATCTTCAAGTGTAAAATAGCCTTTCTCGCAAAATACATCAATATAATGAGCAAGTTCCTCTTCGGCTACTTTAGGAATCATTGAATTAACTACCAAGTCTACATATGCTTTTTGGTTGTCTTTATAAGCTTTAGGAATAGCATGTGCACCAAGAAGCGTGGCTTTTACTTTTACCGGAAACTCTTTTTTAAGACGTTTTATAACACGTAGCATTTTAAGCTCGGCATCAACAGTAAGCCCGTATCCAGATTTTATTTCAATGGCTCCAGTGCCTAACTTTATAACTTCTTTTAGTCTTTTTACAGATTGGTTATAAAGTTCTTCTTCGCTTGTGTTTTGTAGTTTTTCGGCAGAGTTAAGAATACCACCACCACGATTGGCTATGTCTTCATAACTTAAACCGTTAATTCTATCTACAAATTCTTGTTCTCTATTACCTGCATAAACAATATGTGTGTGCGAATCGCACCAGGTAGGTAATACTACTTTTCCTGTAGCATCAATTGTTTTATCTGCTTGAATGTTTTCACAATCTTCCATTTTACCATATTCTACAATGGTATCATGATCTATAAGTAGGTAAGCATTTTTTATGGTTGGAAGTTCTTTCATGTCAGCACCACTTACTTTTAGTACATTGGTTTCTCTGACTTGAATTAGCTCTTTTATATTTTTGATTAAAATTGACACAGGTTGTTTTTTTAATTGGTTAATTGTAATAAAAAACGCCAACAGAGATTGTTAGCGTTTTAAATATACTATTATTTTTAATTTATTCTTTTATGAATTTAAAAGCTTTATCACTATTACTAAATTTCAGGATATAAATTCCATGAGATAATTTAGATATATCAATAGATTTGTTTTCAGATAGGTGAGTGTTTAATACTTTTTTTCCTAATATGTTATAAACAGTAGCAACACCTATATTAGATAAATTTGTTTTAATATGTAAAACGTTTTTTGCTGGATTAGGATATATACTTACCCCCTTATTTTTTAACTCTTCATTTATAGAAAGTGATTCTAATTGGTTTTTAATCCAATAGACACCATCTCCAGCACTGTTATAACCAGCTGAAGCAATATCTAAATCACCATCATTATCAAAATCATTTATAGTCATAGAAAACACTTGGGATTGTGTTCCAGATCCATCAACTGTTCCTTCAGTTTCAAAAGTAGTTGGACTAGTGCCATCACTTTCAAACCAAACAATATCATTAGTGCCTGTAGCACTTCCGTTACTAACTACGAGGTCATTATCACCATCATTGTCTAAATCTACAGATTCAACTATAGCAGAACTAGGTAAGGAAACTGGAATAACTATTTTTGTATAAGAACCATCTCCCTCTTTTTTATACCAAGCAAGATCACTATAACTATCAGTTGCTAGAATATCTATAGAGCCATCGTTATCAATATCTGCAAAATTAACATCAAATAAATATTGGCCTGAATTTGATACGTTATTACTGTCAATAATAAATGTTGGAGAACCGCTTTCTGTTAGTTGGTTATAGAATACTTCAATGACACCAGGAGGAGTATAAGGAGCTGTAGATATAACAATATCTAAATCATTATCACCATCAAAATCCTTTATATCAAAATCACCAGCTCCAGACAGCCCAGACGCAATAGTTTGTTCTGTACCAAAGTTGCCAGAGCCATCATTTGAAAACCAAACAAATTTATTATCGTTAAAACCAGCAACAATAACATCTAAACCAATATTGTCATCAATATTTGCAGCGTATACGGCTCCAGCTCCATTTATATTATTAGAAATGACGTTTTCAGACCCAAAATTTCCAGAGCCATCATTAGCATACCAAACCAGTTTGTTTCCATCAAAAGAGGTAGCTAGTATGTCATCTCCATTAATGCCGTCAATATCAGCCAAAAATAATCCAGAAACTTGCGTTAAGGAAGAGACTTCAACAGCTGATGCGAAAGTGTCGTTACCATTATTTTTGTAATGTAATACTTTGTTTCCATATAATAGCCCAACAACAAGGTCAGGAAAAGAGTCACCATCTAAATTTCCAGATGCTATAGCATAGGGAGTGGATCCTGGAGATGCATCTATAGTTATTATAGGAGAAAATGTTGTAGAATCTGATTGAGATTGTATAGTTAGTATACTAATTATAAATAATAAAATAGTCAGTAGTTTTTTTTTCATAATTTGAATTTATATATGGATTTTAATTATTTTAAACTACCTACCATGTCTTCTGGTTTTACCCAAGCATCATATTCTTCAGCAGTTACATAGCCTAAATTAATAGCTTCTTCTTTTAATGTTGTTCCGTTTTTATGAGCAGTATTAGCTATTTCTGCAGCTTTATAATACCCTATTTTGGTATTTAAAGCAGTAACAAGCATTAATGAGTTGTTTAGTAATTGTTTTATTACACTGTGGTTTGGTTCAATTCCAGAAGCACAATGATCATCAAAACTAGCACAAGCATCTCCAATTAATTGAGCAGATTGTAGTAAGTTGGCTGCCATCATAGGTTTAAATACGTTAAGCTCATAATGTCCTTGTGTACCACCTACAGTTACAGCTACATCATTACCCATAACTTGTGCACAAACCATTGTTAAAGCTTCACATTGTGTAGGGTTTACTTTCCCTGGCATAATAGAACTTCCAGGCTCGTTAGCAGGAATAATAATTTCTCCAATTCCAGAGCGTGGTCCTGAAGCCATCATTCTAATATCATTGGCTATTTTATTTAGAGATACAGCCAATTGTTTTAAAGCGCCATGTGTTTCAACCAAAGCATCATGAGCAGCAAGCGCTTCAAATTTATTTCCAGCAGAAACAAAAGGAAGGTTAGTAAATTTAGCTATGTATTCAGCTACTAACTCTGCATAACCTTCAGGTGTATTAAGTCCTGTTCCAACAGCTGTACCACCTAGAGCTAATTCAGCAAGGTGTGGTAAAGTGTTTTCTAAAGCTTTTAATCCGTGATCTAATTGAGATACATAACCAGAAAACTCTTGTCCAAGGGTTAGTGGTGTTGCATCCATAAGATGCGTACGACCTATTTTTACAACATCTTTAAAAGCTATAGATTTTTCATGTAATGTATTTCGTAGTTTAATAACACCCGGAATGGTTGTTTCAACTACTTTTTTATAAATCGCAATATGCATTCCTGTAGGAAATGTGTCATTTGATGATTGTGATTTATTTACATCATCATTAGGTTGAATAGTTTTTTCGCCTTCACCAATAACTTTACCAGCTATTTGATGTGCTCTATTTGCAATAACCTCATTTAGGTTCATATTACTTTGCGTACCAGAACCAGTTTGCCAGATTACTAAAGGAAATTGATTATCGTGTTTTCCTTCTAAAATTTCATCACATACTTGAGCAATTAAATCACGTTTTTCAGAAGAAAGAAATTCTAGCTCACAGTTAGTATACGCAGCAGCTTTTTTTAAGTAAGCAAAACCGTATACAATTTCTAAAGGCATAGAAGCTACATTTCCAATTTTAAAGTTGTTTCTAGAACGTTCTGTTTGTGCTCCCCAAAGTTTATCAGCAGGTACTTTAACCTCGCCCATTGTGTCTTTTTCTATTCTGTATGTCATAATATGTTTTGTTTTGTTTTAACAAGCGCTAAAGTTACAATTTTTGATTGTTTTAATAGCTTAGTTTTTTACATAAAAAGACCGTTTATGGTAGATATTAATTCAATTTTTTTAAAATTAATACTCAAAATGTTATTATTTACTAATTCCCATTTTTTTCCAATATCTTAAAGTAAATTTACATTGTGAAAATTTTAGTAATAGAAGACGAAATAAAACTATTAAGTAGTATTAAAGAATCTCTTGAAAGAGAGAATTTTTTGGTAGAAACAGCTTCAGATTATTATAGTGCAATAGATAAGATCTTTATTTATGAATACGATTGTATTTTACTAGATATAATGCTACCTAATGGAAACGGATTAAAAATTTTACAAGACATTAAGAATGCTAACAAGCGTGAAAATGTAATAATAATTTCTGCCAAGGATTCATTAGACGATAAACTAAAAGGACTTGAACTTGGTGCTGATGATTATCTCACAAAACCTTTTCATTTGGCAGAACTCAATGCTAGAGTTAAAGCTGTTTTAAGAAGGAAGCAATTAGATGGTAAAACCACTATTGAAATTACTAATTGTGTTCTGGATATTAAAGAGCGTACAATATTAATAAATCATGAAGATGTAGCCTTAAACAGAAAAGAGTTTGATATTTTAAACTATTTTATGGTTAATAAAAATAGGCTCATTACAAAGTCTGCAATGGCAGAACATGTTTGGGGAGACAACTCTGATACTGCTGATAATTTTGACTTTGTTTATTATCAAATAAAAAATTTAAGAAAGAAACTTCAAATAGCTAAAGCCGAAATAGAAATACAATCTATTTACGGAATTGGGTATAAACTTGTTGCTTTATGAAACTTCTTAATCAGTCATTAAATTATTTATCTATATCAATATTAACAATTATCACAGCTTGGTCTGTGCTTTTTTATTTCAACATGCTAAATGAAATAAAAAGTAGTATTGACGAAGGGTTAGAAAACTACAAGCGGTTAATAATATTAAACGCACAACAAGATTCTACCATACTTACAAAAACGTATTTTGATGAAAGTTTTTTTACTATAAAACAAATTGACAAGCAACAAGCTCTTAAAGTAAAAGACTCTTATGTAGATACTGTTTTATATATGCAAGACGCTGATGACGAACAATTAGAACAAGAACCAGTAAGAATGCTAATCACAGCCTTTGAGTTAAATGATAATTACTATGAATTAAAAGTGGCAAATTCAATGGTAGAAGAAGATGATTTAATAAAAGAGCTACTTAAAGATACCATTTGGTTGTATATAAGCTTGCTAGTTTGCATTGTTTTAATAAACAATTTTGTATTAAAAAAACTCTGGACACCATTTTATGAGTTTTTATATCAGCTTAAAGCATTTAGATTAGGCAAAAGTAAATTGTACCCAAAAGTAAAAACAAAAACAAAAGAGTTTTTAGATTTACAAGATACAGTAACAAACCTACTAAAACATACAACAGATGTTTATGACCAGCAAAAGCAGTTTATAGGTAATGCAGCGCATGAGCTACAAACACCGTTAGCAATAACTATAAATAAGTTAGAGTTACTTATAGAAGATGGGCAATTACAAGACAAACAAGCAAATGATATTGCTGAAGTAATGAATATTATAGAGCGATTAACACGTCTCAATAAATCATTATTACTCTTATCAAAAATAGAAAACAGACAGTTTTTTCAAAATGAGCAAATTTTGATTAATGATGTAGTAAAAGATAGCTTAAGTAATTTAAAAGATATCATTGACTACAAAAAGATTAAGGTCACAGTAAACGAAAACAAAAAGGCATCAGTTAATATAGATAAAACACTAGCAAGCATTATCATATCTAACTTAATACGAAATGCTGTTTTTCATAATGTAGAAATAGGCTATATATCAATAACAATAGAAAAAGAAAGTATAACGATAAGTAATTCAGGTAACAACGTTAGTCTAGATGAAAATTTAATATTTAAGCGATTTTATAAACCAAATCAAGAATCAACAGGAGCAGGGCTTGGTCTAGCTATTGTAAAAGCTATTTCTGATAGTTATAACTTTCAAGTTACTTATGCTTATAAAAATTTAGAACACAGTTTTCAAGTCGTTTTTTCATAAAAATAACTTTCCCAATTCTTTCCAACTTTAGGTGTTTACTTTGTTTTAGTATTAACAATATAAAAACACATAACAAGATGAAAAAACAAGTTTTAATTTTTGCAGCAACAATATGTATTGCTATTTCAGGTCAATCTCAAGATCTTGCACAAAATCAAGTGCCTTCGGTAATTTTAAATACGTTTAATAATAGTTTTCCAAAAGCATCAGATATAGAATGGGAAATGGATGGTGTTTTGTATAACGTAGATTTTGAAATAGGGTGGAATACAGATCACGAAATATGGTATAATTCCCAAGGTGTTTTAGTAAGACACAAAGAAGATATAACCAAAGATGAATTACCTAAAGTTGTTATGGATAGATTAAAATCCAATTTCAAAGGATATACAATTGATGATATTGAAAGAATGACAGATGAAGATAAAATTTCATATAAAATTGAACTAAACACATTTACAAGACAAGATCTAGATGTTATTATAGATCAACACGGAAACCTAATAAGTAAAATGCTAGATTAAGCTAAATTTTGTTTATAAAAGGTTAACAGATATCTGCGATATATTTTAGCTCATATTTTCATAATGCATACATTAGTTATCAAATTAGAATTAATATTTTATGATAGAAATTGTTGATTTAAGCCAAGAAATATATGAGGGAATGCCCGTTTAAAAAGATTTACCCCAAGTAAAAATGAGTATACATAACTCTCATGAAGAATGGGATGGTATTAAAAACTCTAAAGAAAAAACAGCCGCTGTACATAAACTAGAGTTGGGTGAGCATACGGGAACTCATGTAGATGCTATAAATCACATGGCAAAGGAATACCTTTAAAAATAAGAGGAGGAACAGGTTCTCCTGTTAGAGCGGTTGCTGTTTTTGATAGTTAAAATCATAAAAAAATCACAAAAAAGCTAATTCCTACCGATTTAGTAGATTATTGCGTATTTTTACAGTACAATAAAAAAATAAACATTATGTCTACAATACGATTAGGTGATGTTGCGCCAAATTTCACAGCACAAACATCACAAGGAGAATTAGTCTTTCATGACTGGTTAGGAGAAAGCTGGGGAATATTATTTTCTCACCCAGCAGATTATACTCCGGTATGTACAACTGAATTAGGAACAGTTGCAAAATATAAACCAGAGTTTGATAAACGAAACGTTAAGGTTGCAGCATTAAGTGTTGATGGATTAGAATCTCACAAAGGCTGGATTAGTGATATTAACGAAACTCAAAATACTACTGTAAATTTTCCCATTATAGCAGATGAGAATAGGGAAGTATCAGCACTATATGATATGATTCACCCAAATTCTGATGCTAATGCTACAGTAAGATCAGTTTTTGTTATTGCTCCAGATAAAACGGTAAAGCTAATTATAACATATCCAGCATCAACTGGTAGAAATTTTGATGAGCTTTTAAGAGTTATCGATTCACTGCAGCTTACAGCTTATCATAAAGTAGCAACTCCTGCTAATTGGAAAAATGGCGATGACTGTGTTGTTGTACCAGCAATAGCTACTAGTGATATTCCTAAACATTTTCCTAAAGGATACACAGAAGTAAAACCTTACTTACGTTTAACTCCACAACCTAATTTGGATTAGGAAATTCAATAAAAAAAGCATCATAGTGTTTATTATGGTGCTTTTTTTGTTTGAATAATAAATTAATGGCTTGAGTAAGAAAAACACTTATCTATTAATAATGTGTTAGTTAATTATCGAAACGCTATAATTAATGTATTTACAATGACACTATTTCTAAAAAATGTTGATTATCCTGTTAATAATTTTGAAATTGCTGTTGTAAAAGAAAACACTTTATCCTATCTTTGCAGTAAATTAATAATACAGCCAATTATGTTCGATTTTGATCAATATTTAGGATTTTTAGCATTTTTAACCATTTTAACCATTGGTTTTTGGGTCATGATATTTTTATTAACCTTTGTTATTCCTTACTGGATTGGCGGAGCATTAATTGAGCGTCTTAAAGAGATAAAAGAAGAAAGAAAAGCTAAACGTGCTGCGCACTAAAAATTTTCTTTATAAATATAAATATAAAAGGAAACCGTTGAGGTTTCCTTTTTTTATGCGCTTTATTAAAGTTTATAAAACAAAAAAAGCTCTAAATTTTTAGAGCGTTTTTTGTTTTTATGATGAGAATATATGTTATCCTTCAAACTGCATATCATCACCACCATCACTATTTCTTTCGCGGTCTTGACGACTTTTTTGTTGATTAAATCTATAAGTAAATGATAGGTTAAAGCTACGTTTTCTCCATTGAAATTCGCTTTCACGATTAAAAGTTTCTGTAAAAGAATCTGTTTGTCGTTTTCTGCTATTAAATAAATCATTAACACTTAACGCAATTGAGGCATTGTTGTTGAATAAATCTTTGCTAAACGCCATATCTGTAGAGAACATACCTTTAGATTTGTTTTGAGCATCTTCACGAGGTCCACTGTAAAACAAACGTGTTTGCCAGTCTATGTTTCCAGGTAAAGTGTATTTGTTATTAAAGCGTACAAACCAGCTTAAGTTTTCATTGTCATAAACAACATTGTTATAAGTTCCTTCAGTAGAAGATTGGAATAAGTTAAAGTTACCATTCATATTCCAGTTTTTTGTAGGTCTATAAGTTAAAGTAAACTCAAAGCCGTAACGGTCTTCACTTGATAGGTTTACCGGTGTACTTAAAACAACAGGAACAGGAACACCATCAACGATAGTTGTAGTACCAGAATCTATAGTTATGAAAGTAAACACATCTGTTGCATGTTGAAAATATATTGAAGAGTTTAAGGTTAATTTTCCAAATTTATTAAGGTAACCAAAATCAAAAGAATTAGAGTAGGTAGGGTCTAAATCTGGGTTTCCTTGAAATAGGTTAGTGGCACTACTTCTTGAAGGAAAAGGATTGATAAATCTAGAACGAGGTCTTCTAATTCGTCTGTTGTATCCTAAAGTCAAACTTTGGTTTTCAGTTAACTCATAACCTAAATTAATGGTAGGAAAGAAACCAGTGTAATTTTTCTTCTCTAAATCATTAGATGTTAATTGCTCTACTGTAACACGTGTATCTTCCATTCGTAACCCCAATAGGTAAGAGAATTTGTCTTTTATTTTATTACCATATTGCGCATAAACAGCATTTACGTATTCCTTATAAATAAGGTTGTTACTTGTTTTTCTGTCTAAAACAAAACCACTTCCGTTATTTAATTCTAATGCATAATCTGTATCAGATGTATTAAAATTACCACGGTAACCTAATTCAAATTGACTAGATTCATTTAGCGGGTGTACATAATCTGCTTGTAATAAAACACGGTCTTCAGACTGGTATGTGGTTACTCTTTCAGAATCTATATAGTTTTGTTGAATAGAGGCAAACTCATTTTCATTAGAATTTTCATATTGAAAATCTGCAGTTAGTTTATGCTGACTGTTTCCATTAAATTGTTTGTCAAAATTTAATGAATATTGTATTGTTTTATCATCTTCTGTTTCAAACTCTAAACGTGTTGAATTGCTAGCTTCACCAAGCCCGTTAATTAGGTGACTTTGATTTGTAGTCAAATCATCATCGTCACTTTTTCTGTAGAAAACAGCTCCTGTTAATGATGCAGAGTCTGTGATGTACCATTCTACACCAAAGTTTGTATTAATACCTTTTCTTTCTCTATCAAAATCACGGTATTCATTTAGAAAACTATTTGGGTCATCACCATTAAAGTATTCTGTTTCAGTAGTTGATTCTCCTGGAGATTCTCTATAGCTAACACCTGTTGTATTAAAAAAGTTAAAATTTCCTGTTCTGTAATTAATATTTCCAGAAAGACCTGCTTGATTTGGATACCCAGCATTGGCAGTTATGGCACCGTTTAAACCTTGAAGTTTACTACGACGTAAAATAATATTTAAAATACCAGCGGTACCTTCAGCATCATAACGAGCCGAAGGAGATGTGATAACTTCAACACGCTCTATTGATTCAGCAGGTAGCTGACGCAAAGCATCGGTAGAATTTAATCCAACTAAACCAGATGGTTTACCGTTAATAAGTATTCTAACGTTATCTTGTCCTCTTAAGGCTACATTTCCTTCAACATCAACAGAAACAGAAGGAACGTTGTCTAAAACATCACTTACTGTACCACCACGAACGGTAAGGTCTTTACCTACGTTATAAATCTTTTTATCAAGTTTTATATCTACAGTTGTAGTTTCGGCAATAATTTCTACTTCGTCTAAAGCTTCTGAACCAGCTGAAAGCCCTATGCTTCCAAGGTTTTTATCTGTGGTAAGGTTTTGATTGTTAAGTGTTATTTTTTCAAAACCAATAAATTCTACAGAAATATTATAAGTACCACTAGCAACAGAAATATTAAATTTTCCATTTTCGTCAGTGATGCCACCTGTAGCAATACGATTTTCGGCTTTGTTAAAAAAAGAAACAGTAGCATACTCTAGCGGTTGCTTGGTTTCTTTATCGTAGACTATTCCTGAAATAGTTAGATCATTTTGTGCGGTTACAAATGATAAGGATAATGCAAATAATGCAAATAAAAATTTGGTCATGGTTTGTTTTTTTGCTTTAAGACTGCAAAAATAGACCTAGGTTTAGTCGGCTTTGGTTAAAAGTTTGTTAAATAAAAAACCTTGGCTGTTAAACCAAGGTTTTGAATTTTTTATATAATGTTTTTTATAGTTTCAGGTGGGCGTCCTATTACTGCTTTACTATTATTTGTAACTATTGGACGTTCAATAAGTTTTGGGTTTTTTATCATGGCAGAGATAATTTCGCTATCTGATAAATCTTTTCCTTTATAGTCAGATTTCCATATGGCTTCATTTTTTCTAACAAGTTCTATAGGTTTAATATCTAAAAGGGTGATTAAACGTTTTAGTTCTTCTTCTGAAGGTACATTATCAAGGTATTTTATAATTTC
The DNA here is from genome assembly GCF_048381695.1 of Corallibacter sp. NCBI lineage: Bacteria > Pseudomonadati > Bacteroidota > Flavobacteriia > Flavobacteriales > Flavobacteriaceae > Corallibacter > Corallibacter sp. The sequence continues at coordinate 107,668 of NZ_JBLXHI010000007.1, forward strand.
AAATTCTTTTCCAGAGTTTTCTAAAATTTCTAATCCTTGTCTAGATTTACTGCATCTAGGATTATGGTATATATGTATCATAATACAGTTATGTTGTAATTTTTTAATTCAGTTTTTAGTTGTTCTGGATTGGAGAAGTGAATGCCGTTAATATTCATAGCTCTTGCAGCTTCAATATTTCTCAAGTTATCATCTATAAAAATGGCATTTTCGGCAGTGATGTTAAAGCGGTTTAATGTTATTTCATAAATATCATTAAAAGGCTTTCTTGTTTTTTCTTCTCCAGAAACGATAATGCCTTCAAACCAATGTAAAAAATCAAACCTATCTAAAGCTATTGGGAAAGTTTCGTGACTCCAGTTTGTTAAAGCTACTACTTGATAGTTTTTGTTATCGATTAGTTGTTTTAAGATGGTAACGCTACCTTGAATGGCTTCGCCTAACATTTCTACCCAGCGACCATAGTACATTTCTATGAGTTCTTTATGTTCAGGAAACATAGCAATACGGTCTTGTGTTGCCTGTGCTAAAGGATATCCAGCATCTTGATTCTCATTCCAGTCTGTGGTGCATATGTTATCAAAAAACCATTGCATTTTTTTTCGGTCACCATTAAAAACATCTAAATAGACATATTCTGGATTCCAATCAATAAGCACTCCACCAAGGTCAAAAATTATAGTTTTAATTGTGTTTTGTTGCATGTTTATAAGGTTTGAGATGAGTCTTCTTTTTGTCCCATCATCATTAAATAAGCTTTTAAAAATGGTTGAATGTTTCCGTCCATAACAGCATCTACATTTCCGGTTTCTTGTCCAGATCTAACATCTTTTACCAATTTGTAAGGATGCATCACGTAGTTTCGGATTTGACTTCCCCATTCAATTTTCATTTTTTCAGCTTCTATATCATCACGTTGTGCTAATTGCTTTTGCAACTCAATTTCATAAAGCTGTGATTTAAGCATTTGCATAGCTCTAGCTCTGTTATCATGTTGAGAGCGTGTTTCTGAACATGAAATTTGGATGCCTGTGGGTTTGTGTGTAAGCTGAACTTTAGTTTCTACTTTATTGACATTTTGTCCACCAGCACCACTAGATCGGGCTGTGGTAATTTCAATATCAGCAGGGTTAATTTCAATTTCAATTGTATCGTCAACAAGCGGATATACATATACTGAAGCAAAGCTTGTATGTCGTTTTGCATTACTATCAAAAGGTGAAATACGAACTAAACGGTGTACACCATTTTCTCCTTTTAACCATCCAAAAGCAAATTCTCCTTCAATCTCTAAAGTAACTGTTTTAATGCCAGCAACATCACCTTCTTGATGGTTAAGTTCTTTTACTTTAAAACCACTTTTTTCTGCATACATTAAATACATACGCATAAGCATACTTGCCCAATCACAAGATTCTGTGCCACCAGCGCCAGCGGTAATTTGTAAAACGGCGCTTAAGCTATCACCTTCTTCAGAAAGCATGTTTTTAAACTCTAAATCTTCAATAAGATTTTTAGCTTTTTCAAATCTACTTTCAACATCCTCGGCAGTTGCTTCTTCTTCTTTGTAGAATTCGTATATAACTTCTAAATCTTCTACAAGTGTTTTTGATGTATTATAATCTTCTACCCATTTCTTTTTTGAACGTAGAGATTGCATAACAATTTCGGCAGCTTTAGAGTCGTTCCAGAAATTAGGGTCAAATGTTTGTTCTTCTTCGTTTTGAATTTCGATGAGCTTTGCATCTATGTCAAAGATAGTGCCTTAGTTTATCAAGGCGGGTGTTAAGATCTTTTATTTGATCTGAAGTAATCATACAATAATATTTATGTGAATGACAAAAATAAAATTAAAAAAGAGTCTTATAAAATATAACTTGAATTAATTTTATAGTTTTATGTTTTAAAATAAATTCATGATAATAGATTTAAGAAGCGATACAGTAACCAAGCCAACAAAAGGCATGTTAAAAGCAATGATGCAAGCCAAGGTAGGAGACGATGTTTACAAGGAAGATGAAACCGTTAATTTACTTGAGAAACGTATTGCTGATATGTTTGACAAACCCATGGCACTATTTTTTCCTAGTGGCACTATGGCAAATCAAACAGCTATTAAGCTACATACGCAGCCTGGAGAACAAGTAATATGTGATAAATATGCACATATTTTTAATTACGAAGGTGGCGGAGCTTCTTTTAATAGTGGTGTATCATGCAAACTTATTAATGGCGATAGAGGTATGTTTACTGCTAGTGATGTTGAAAAATCTATTAATCCGCCAGATTTTTATCATAGTCCGTTGACATCGTTAGTAGCAATAGAAAATACAACCAATAAAGGAGGAGGCGCTTGTTGGGATTTTGATGAGTTAAAAAAAATAAAAGCTGTTTGTAATACACATAATTTAGGATATCATTTAGATGGAGCAAGATTATGGAACGCGTTAGTTTATAAAGGGGAAACAGCAAAACAATATGGCGATTTGTTTAATACTATTTCGGTGTGTTTGAGTAAGGGTTTGGGTTGTCCTATGGGATCTGTGTTGGTAGGTGATGAGCCCTTTATGAAACATGCTATTAGAGTACGTAAAATTTTAGGTGGCGGAATGAGGCAAATGGGATTTGCGGCAGCAGCAGGACTTTATGCGTTAGATAATCATTTAGACAGATTGCAAGAAGATCATGAAAAAGCAAAAGAATTAGAAACTGTTTTAACTACGCTATCTTACATACAAAAAGTAGAACCCGTAGAAACTAATATTGTTATTTTTGAGTTGTCTGATACTGTAGATGCAGCTTTATTCAATAAAAAAATGCATGATAATGGTATTTTAATAAGTGACATGGGAGAAGGTAAAATGCGCCTTGTTACCCATTTAGATTATACCAATATCATGCATAATAAAATGCTAGATGTATTAAAAACACTTACATTTTAGTATATTTTATTTAAACATATCCATTCCTGGAATATTAGGCATGCCATCTTTTGCTACAGCAGCAATTTCTGTTTCATTTACTTGTGTAGCTCTAGCTATAGCTTTGTTAAGTGTTAATACAAGATAGTCTTCTAGTTGTTCTTTATCTTCAAGAAGTTCGTTGTCTATTTCAATGTTTTTTATGGCTCTGTTTGCTGTAAGCGTTATTTTTAATTTTCCGTCATTACTAGCTTCATCAATTAGTACGGTGTCTAAACGTTTTTTAGTTTCTTCAACTTTTTTCTGGGTTTCTTTAAGTTTGCCCATCATTCCCATAAGATCTCCAAACATGATTTTATTTTTTTAATTATTCGCAGCAAAGCTATTTAATTTTATATTTTTGATAGCTATAATTAATAATAAAAAATATCCCTTTTTTTGAAAAACTTAAAGCAAGCTCCAGTCGCAAAAAAGATACCACACGAATTAAAAATACATAATGATGTTCGTGTGGATAATTACTTTTGGTTGAATGATAGAGAAAACCCTGATGTTATAGCATATTTACAAGCAGAAAACGCTTATACAAAAGACGTCATGACTCACACAGAAGACTTTCAAAAAAGCCTTTTTGAAGAGATGAAAGCTAGAATTAAAGAGGATGATAGCTCTGTGCCTTATAAACTAAATGGTTATTGGTACATGACACGTTTTGAAAAAGGTAAAGATTATCCTATATATACAAGAAAAAAAGAATCTCTCGATGCTGAAGAAGAAGTTTTGTTTGATTGTAATGAAATGGCAAAGGCACATGCGTATTTCAAATTAGGAGGTATTTCTGTTAGTCCAGATAATACCATGGCAGCTTTTTCTACAGATATTGTGAGTAGACGTCAATATAGTATTCAAATTAAAAATTTAGTAACAGGAGAAATTTATTCAGATAAAATTGAAAACACTACAGGCTCTTGTACTTGGGGAAATGATAATAAAACACTGTTTTATTCAAGAAAAGATGACGTAACCCTACGATCACATAAAATATATAGGCACACAATACATACAAATATAGCGGATGATGTAGAAGTATTTCATGAAGAAGATGATACATTTAATACATACATATATAAAACCAAATCACGAAAATATCTAGTAATAGGTTCTTCCAGTACATTAACAACGGAATACAGGATTTTAAATGCTGATACACCTCAAGCAGATTTTAAGCTATTTCAAAAGCGTGAACGAGGTTTAGAGTATGCGATATCTCATTATGATGATGCGTTCTACATTATAACCAATAAGGATGAAGCAGTTAATTTCAAGCTGCAAAAAACAAGTGAGAAAACTACAGAAAAAGAACATTGGGTTGATGTTTTACCACACAGAAATAACGTTCTCCTAGAAGATATAGATATATTTAAAGATTATTACGTGGTAAGTGAACGTGAAAATGGTTTAAATAGACTTCGAATTATAAGTTGGAGTGGAGATGAAGATTACTATCTACCTTTTGATAGTGAGACTTATACAGCTTACACAGGTAGTAACCCAGAATTTAATACCGATGTACTTCGTTATAGTTATAATGCACTTACAACACCAAGTTCAGTAATTGATTATAATTTCAAGACTAAACAAAAAACAGTATTAAAAGAGCAAGAAGTTCTTGGTGGAACTTTTAATAAAGAAAATTATAAATCAGAACGTGTTTGGGCTACAGCTAGAGACGGCGTAAAAGTACCAATATCATTAGTTTATAATAAGAATACAAAACTAAACGGTAATGCACCATTATTATTATATGCTTATGGCTCTTATGGCTCTACTATAGATCCCTATTTTTCAAGTATCAGATTAAGCTTATTAGATAGAGGTTTTATTTATGCTATAGCGCATATTAGAGGCGGAGAATATTTAGGTCGCGATTGGTATGAAACTGGAAAGCTATTACAAAAGAAAAATACGTTTTATGATTTTATAGACTCTTCAAAATATCTTATTCAACAGCAATATACTTCAAGTAGTCATTTATATGCATATGGAGGTTCAGCAGGAGGATTGTTAATGGGAGCTATTATAAACTTAAACCCTGAACTATATAAAGGTGTTATAGCAGCAGTGCCTTTTGTAGATGTTGTAACAACCATGTTAGACGATTCAATACCATTAACAACAGGAGAATATGATGAATGGGGAAATCCTAATGATGAAACATATTATGATTATATAAAATCATACTCACCTTATGATAATGTTGAGAAAAAAGCATACCCTAATATGTTAGTAACTACAGGACTACATGATTCTCAAGTGCAATACTGGGAACCTGCAAAGTGGGTAGCTAAATTACGAGACCTAAAAACCGATAAAAATAAGTTGCTTTTTCATATAGATATGGATTCTGGTCATGGCGGAGCCTCTGGGCGTTTTGAAAGCTTAAAAGAGGTAGCTTTAGAGTATGCATTTATATTAGATTTAGAAGGAATTTATGTGTAGTCAAAAAAAAAATGTATTTTTGCGAGGTTTTAGGCTACAAATAGGATAATTATTGTAGCTATCTAAAAAGCATTTATGGGACAAGACAAACAAGTTTTTGATAATGTATTGGATTTAGTGGGAAACACACCACTAATTAAGTTAAATAAAATAACAACTTCTTTAAAAGGAAATTACTACGCAAAAGTAGAAGCTTTTAATCCAGGGCACTCTTCAAAAGATAGAATCGCTCTTTACATTATTGAACAAGCCGAAAAAAAAGGTATTTTAAAGCCAGGAGATACAATTATAGAAACAACTTCAGGTAATACCGGTTTTAGTATAGCAATGGTTAGTATAATCAAAGGATATCAGTGTATTTTAGCTGTTAGCTCAAAATCTTCACCAGATAAAATAGATATGCTAAAAACTATGGGAGCAAAGGTATATGTATGTCCAGCTCACGTAAGTGCCGATGATCCTCGCTCATACTACCAAGTAGCAAAACGTTTGCACGAAGAAACAAAAGGATCAGTTTATATAAACCAGTATTTTAATGAGCTTAATACAGATGCACATTATCATAGTACTGGACCAGAAATATGGAATCAAACAGATGGGAAAATCACGCATTTAATTGCGTGTAGTGGAACAGGAGGAACTATTTCAGGAACTGCAAAATATCTTAAAGAGCAAAACCCAAATATCAAAGTAATAGGCGTAGATGCTTACGGTTCTGTTATTAAGAAATATCATGAAACCCAAGAGTTTGATGAAAAAGAAATATACCCTTACCGTATTGAAGGTTTAGGGAAAAACCTTATCCCAACAGCTACAGATTTTGATGTGATAGACGAGTTTGTAAAAGTAACAGATGAGGAAAGTGCCCATACAGCAAGAGAAATAGCAAAAACTGAAGGCCTTTTTGTAGGTTATACTTCAGGAGCAGCTATGCAAGCAATAAAACAACTTAATGAAGAAGAAACTTTTAGCGACAATGATAAAATTGTTGTTATCTTCCCAGATCATGGATCACGTTATATGAGTAAAATATACAGTGATAAGTGGATGAGCGAGCAAGGATTCTTTGATAGTGTTAACGCTGAAAAAGCAGAAACAATAGAATTCGTTAAATAATAACTATAAATATATGTATAGCTAGCTTTATCATTGTAAAGTTAGCTGTACTTTTTTGTTAATAATAGAGCATTAAATTATTATGTTCTGAATATTAAAATATCTAATTTTGTATCCTACTAACTAGATTAATGGCTATATGAAAGATTTATTTGATAAAATATATAGAGATAAAGGACCTTTAGGAAAATGGGCTTCTCAAGCAGAAGGCTATTTTGTATTCCCAAAGCTAGAAGGAGAAATCTCTAATAGAATGAAATTTCAAGGTAAAGAAGTAATTACTTGGAGTATCAATGACTATTTAGGATTAGCAAATCACCCTGAAGTACGTAAAGTAGATGCTGAAGCTGGTGCTGCTTATGGTTCGGCTTATCCTATGGGAGCAAGAATGATGTCAGGTCACACAGAGTTGCATGAGCAACTTCAAAATGAACTAGCTTCGTTTGTAAATAAAGAAGCTGCTTATTTGCTTAACTTTGGTTATCAAGGAATGGTATCAACAATAGATGCATTAGTATCTAAAGATGATATTATTGTTTATGACGTTGATGCACATGCGTGTATTATTGACGGTGTGCGTTTACATATGGGAAAACGCTTTACTTACAAGCATAATGATGTTGAAAGTTTAGAAAAAAACCTAGAGAGAGCTACCAAAATGGCTGAACAAACCGGAGGAGGAATTTTAGTGATTTCTGAAGGTGTATTTGGAATGCGTGGTGAGCAAGGTCGTTTAAAAGAAATTGTAGCCTTAAAAGAAAAGTATAATTTCAGATTTTTTGTTGATGACGCTCATGGTTTTGGTACATTAGGAAAAACAGGAGCAGGAGCAGGAGAAGAGCAAGGAGTTCAAGATGGTATAGATGTTTATTTTGCAACTTTTGCAAAGTCTATGGCAAGTACAGGAGCTTTTATTGCTGCAGATCAAGAAATCATAGATTATTTAAAATATAACTTACGTTCTCAAATGTTTGCAAAATCACTACAAATGCAACTTGTAGTTGGAGCATTAAAGCGTTTAGAGATGTTAAGAACAATGCCAGAGCTTAAAGCAAAGCTTTGGGAAAACGTTAACGCATTACAATCTGGATTAAAAGAACGTGGCTTTGATATAGGAACAACACAAAGTTGTGTAACACCTGTATATTTAAAAGGAAGTATTCCTGAAGCTATGGCTTTAGTTAAAGATTTACGTGAAAATTATGGAATTTTCTGTTCTATTGTCGTGTATCCAGTGATACCTAAAGGTTTAATACTTTTACGTATGATTCCTACTGCTACACACACTTTAGATGATGTAGAGGAAACACTTAATGCGTTTTCAGCAATTAGAGATCGTTTAGAAAACGGTACTTACAAAAGATTATCAGCAGCTGTTGCGGCAGCTATGGGACAATAATAAATAAACAAATTTTTGAGGTATTATTTATAAATAAAAAATCCGATGAGAAATCATCGGATTTTTTTATATCGTTTTCTTAAAAGTTTTTCTTCGTTTTATAATCTCACAATTAAAATCTTTCCATATTTGATGCGAAGCATAATTATCAGCCAATTCAGGTAGTCTTATACATGTGTGAATACCATTTTTAGATAAAGATTTATGGAATTCTTCAAAAATAATCGCTGTAACACCTTTGTTTTGGTAATGAGGCTCAACACCTATTAAGTAAAATAAAGCCGTTTTACTATTTTTCTTTGCTTTTAAAAGTTTCAAAAAACCAAAAGGGAATAGTTTTCCTTTCACTTCTTGTAAAGCTTTAGAAAACGAAGGCAGTACAATAGCAAAAGCAATCATCTTGTTGTTTTCATCAAACACAAATTTGATGTACTCTGGGTTTATAAAACTTATAAACTTCTTTTTTAAATATTCTTGTTGCTTATTTGATATAGGAACAAAAGTAGATAGTTTAGAGTATGAGTTATTAAATAACTCAAACATGGCGTCTAGATGCGGTATAATGTCTTTAGAGTTTGTAAAGCTCATCGGTTTAAGGTTGTATCGCTTTGTTATTAAGCTGTTAACGCGTTTAAAGCGTTCAACAGGAACTATTCTAAAGTCAAATTTACTTTCTATGTATTCTTTTTCGGTTTCTAGTCCAAATTTTTCAAAATGTGCTATATAATAAGGATGATTATACCAAGTGGCCATAGTTCCAATATGGTTAAATCCTTCTGTTAGAGCTCCATTTTTATCTAGATTAGAAAAACCAACAGGACCTTCTATGTATTCTAAATTATGTGATTTACCAATTTCTATAACTTTGTTTAGCAGCATTTCAGAAACAGCATAATCATCAATAACATCAAACCAGCCAAAGCGCATTTTTTTAACTTGTTGCTCATTAACTTCTGTCCAGTTTACTACAGCAGCAACACGACCAACAACAGTTTTGTTTTTGTAAGCTAAAAAAAGCTGTGCGTCTGCATGTTCTAGAGCAGGGTTTTTTCCTTTTGTGAGTGTAGCCATTTCATCAGATATAATAGGAGGTACCCAATATTCTGAATCTTTATATAATGTAAAGGGAAATGTTACAAATGTTTTTAAGTCCTTTTTGGTTTGAACCTTTTTTAATGTAATCATAAACAGATTGGCAAATAATTAATTTTCGTCGTTAAAGTCTACGTCTAAATTTTCTTTTTTGCGTTTATTTTTGTTTTTACCACGTGCTTTATTTTCACGTCTTTCTAATTCGTCTTTGGCAGATGTGCCGTCGTCTTCCTCTTTATCTTTATGGAAATCTAGTCTGTATGAAGCTCCTAGAGTGACACCAAATACTGAAGGTGTATCTTTTGCATTAAAAGTAAGTGCTGTATCAAGCTGAAAATTTCTACTCCATAAATAAGCGCCACCAAATCTAAATAAATTATCGGCATAAAAATCACTGCTTATTCCTTGAGTTTCTCCAAATAGCACCCATTGATCTGTAATTGATTTGGTAAGTGTAATTAAAAAAGAAAAATCAGATTGATCTGTGCCTATTCGGTCTAAAATAAAATTAGTAACCAATACCCAACCGCTAGCAAAATTGTTTTGAGTAGCAACCATTACTTTAGGGCTAAAGCCTTCAACACCATTTGCAGTAAAAGGGTTATCTTTTGTGTCAAAATTAGCACCCGCATAAACAGCTACGGCAGGAATTAGTTGATTCCATTTAAAACTGTGATTGGCTTTCCAGCTGTAAATATCTGGTTTTTCTTCTTCTGAATTTTTATAAGGGTCATAAACTAAATATTTTGCCCCAATAGTTAATGTTTTAAAATTACTGTATTTATCCTCATTTATTCCGCTAGAATATGTGCGCTTAGTAGATTGAAACGTTCCTTCAACATTTATTTCTAGTTGCGGCCATAATAAGCCGTATCTAGCTGCAAAATCAACACCAAAGCTATTGTCTTTTGTGTTTTGCAATTGATGTTTTTCATTAAGAATGTAAGGCCCTACTTCAAACTGTACAACATTAGTACCTACAGAAAAGGCACTTTTTGAAACTCCAGGTCTGTTAGAGTTTATGACCTCTGTATATTGCGAATAGGCGCTAAAAGCCATAAAGGTAAATGCTAGGAACAGATAGTTTTTTAAGGATTTCATACGGTTTAGTTTGAATTCAAATATATAGATTTTATATTTTTTTTAAGTATTAATAACGGAATTTAAGTAATGAGAATTGTATTTTTGTTAAAAAAAGAGAATATGCTTCAGTATGCATCTGTAACAGGCGTGTTAAAAACGATATTAATTATATTATTAATCTACTACGGATTAAAAATTCTTTCTAGATTATTTGCTCCGTTATTGGTGAAATATGTTGCAAAAAAAGCTGAAGAGCGCTTTGGTGGTCAGTTTGGGCAATATCAAAATCAACCACAACAAAAACGAGAAGGCGAAGTGACAATAGATAAGGCTCCTCAAAACAAAAAAACTTCAAATAAAACTGTTGGAGAATACGTAGATTACGAAGAAATTGATTAATTTTCGCAATCATTGTTTAATATATTTTCATGCAATTTTCTTTTAAAAAATTTCTTCCGCATATACTTGTTGTAGTAGGATTTGTAATTATTTCATTAGCATATTTTAGTCCTGTTTTACAAGGAAAACAAATTTTTCAAAGCGATATTAAACAATACATCGGTATGTCTAAACAACAAACCGACTTTAGAGAGGCTACTGGAGAAGAAACTTATTGGACAAATAGTGCTTTTGGAGGAATGCCAACCTATCAATTAGGAGCTAAATACCCAAACAATTTTATAAAGAAGTTAGATTTATCGCTTCGATTTTTGCCACGACCTGCAGATTATTTATTTCTCTATTTTATAGGGTTTTATATACTGCTACTTGTACTAAAGGTTGATTTTAAATTAGCCGCTTTAGGAGCTTTGACATTTGGTTTTTCAACCTATTTAATAATTATTTTAGGTGTTGGTCATAATGCTAAAGCACATGCAATAGCATACATGCCTTTGGTTTTAAGTGGTATTATTCTCACGTTTAGGCAGCATTATGTTTTTGGCTTTTTGCTTACAGCAGTAGCAATGGGATTAGAGCTTGTAGCAAATCACTTTCAAATGACTTATTACTTAATGTTTTTAGTTGTTGTTTTAGGTATTGCTTATTTTATTGATGCATATAAAAAAGCGTTGCTGCCACATTATTTTAAATCGGTAGGCTTATTGGTTTTAGCAGTTGTTCTAGCTATAGGACTTAATGCTACTAATATTATGGCAACTCAAGAGTATGCCAAAGAAAGTACTAGAAGTAAGAGTGAACTAACTATTAATGCTGAAGGCGCACCTATTGAAGTTACTAGTGGTTTAAGTAAAGAGTATATTACCGAGTACAGTTACGGGATTTTAGAATCACTAAACTTATTTGTTCCTAGAATTTTAGGAGGTGGTAGCTATGAAGATGTTGGTAAAAACTCGGCGTCTTATGACTTTTTTATAAGGTTAGGAGCTACACCATTACAAGCACTTGAACAAACTAAACAAATACCAACATATTGGGGAGACCAAACAATTGTTGAAGCGCCTGCGTATGTTGGAGCTGTTATTATTTTCTTGTTCGTTTTTGCTTTGTTTTTGGTAAAAGGTCGTTTAAAATGGTGGTTAGTTGGTGGTACTGTGTTGTCGTTGTTGCTATCATACGGTAAGAATTTCTTTCTAACAGACCTTTTTATAGACTATGTTCCTATGTATAATAAATTTAGGGCAGTAAGTTCAATTCAGGTTATTTTAGAGTTGTGTATCCCTATTTTAGGAATTTTTGGTTTGTCTCGATTATTCAATCAATTTGAAGATGATGATCAAAAATTAAAAGCTTTAAAGTATTCAGCGGCTATCACAGCAGGGTTAGCGATTTTATTGTTATTGTTTAAATCTACATTTGATTTTGCAGGAGCGCACGATGGTATGTATCGCCAAAATTACGGACAACAATTTATTGATGCTGTTAGAACTGATAGAAAAATGTTATTCAGCAAAGATGTATGGCGTACCCTTATTTTGGTAGTGCTTTCTGCAGGTGTAATTTTTATGTATTTAAAAAAGAAATTATCACAAACGCTTGTAGTAGTTGCTTTTGCAGGACTGCTTTTATTTGATTTGATCAGTGTTGATAAACGCTATGTAAATAATAGTGATTTTATACCATCTATTCAAGTAAATAAGCCATATCAAAAAAGTGCAGCTGATAAAGAAATTTTAAAAGACACAACCCATTTTAGGGTGTTTGATGTGACTTCTGGTGGCGCTAGAGCTTCATACTTTCATAACTCATTGTCAGGTTATCACGCTGCCAAATTAAAGCGTTATGATGAGTTGTTTGATTTTCATATTGCTAAAAATAATTTAGATGTGCTTAACATGCTCAATACTAAATATGTGATTATTGAAGATGAGCAAGGTAGACTACTAGCAGAAACAAGATATACACAACCTAACGGAAACGCATGGTTTATAGAAAAGTTTAAACCAGTAGAAACTGCTAATGATGAGATTTTAGCTCTAGATAGTTTAGATACAAAGCGTATTGCTGTACTTAATGTAAAAAATGATGCTAATGACTTAAATGTATCATCAACTTATAAGCTTGATGGAACTGAAAGTATTAAAGTATTAACGTATAAGCCTAACTATATAAAATATCAATCAAACAATAATAAAGATGGTTTTGCTGTATTTTCAGAGATTTTTTACTCAAATGGTTGGCAAGCCTATATAGATGGTAAAAAAACGGATTATACCCGTGTAAATTATGTGTTACGAGGCATGCAAATTCCATCAGGTAAGCACATCATTGAATTTAAGTTTGAGCCAAAAGTGATAAAAACAGGTAGCAGTATAGCTTTAGCAAGCTTAATTGTGTTTGTATTGTTATTGCTTGGCGGGTTATTTTATCAATTTAAAAACTCTTCTAAACTTGGTGCGTAAAAAAGCGCTTATAATTACGTATTATTGGCCGCCAGCTGGAGGACCTGGCGTACAACGCTGGTTAAAATTTGTAAAATATCTTCCGGATTTTAATATTGATCCTATTGTTTACATTCCATCCAACCCTAATTATCCATTAGTAGATGATACCTTGTTAGATGATGTACCTGAACATGTGACAATTATTAAGCAGGCTATAAATGAACCTTATAAGTTCGCGAGTTTACTGTCTAAAAAACGCTCAAAAACAGTAAGTAAGGGTATTATTTCAGAAGAAAAAAAACAAAGTCTTATTGAGCGTTTGTTACTGTTTGTAAGAGGTAATTTTTTTATACCAGATGCTAGAGTAGGTTGGGTAAAACCATCGGTTCAATATTTACAGACCTATATATCAGATTATAATATTGAGACTGTAATAACAACAGGTCCGCCGCATAGTTTACATTTAATAGGTTTGCATTTGCAAAAACAACTACATGTTAATTGGATTGCAGATTTTCGAGATCCGTGGACTACAATAGGTTACCATAAACAATTAAAACTCACAAAAAAAGCTTCATTAAAGCATAAAGCACTAGAAAAGCAAGTGTTGCAAGCTGCCAATCAAATTATTGTTACTAGTGATGTTACCAAGCAGGAGTTTCAACTTATAACAGATAAACCAATATCTGTAATAACAAATGGTTATGATGTAAATCATGTGCAATCACCTGATTTAGATAGTAAGTTTACAATGTCTCATATTGGTTCATTATTATCTAAAAGAAACCCTGAAGTTTTATGGCAAGTTTTAAAAGAGTTAATTACAGAACATAGTGATTTTGCAACTGATTTTGAACTCCATTTTATTGGTGCTGTAAGCGAAAATGTTTTAAAATCAATAAATAATTTAGGTTTGAGTGATTATATAAATGAGCACGGTTATGTTTCACATAATGAAGCTGTTGTTTTTCAAAAAAAATCACAATTACTAATTCTTATTGAAATAGATTCTGAAGAAACAAGATGTATTATTCCAGGTAAGTTATTTGAATATATGGTCTCTGAACGACCTATTCTTGCTTTAGGACCAAAAGCTTCAGATGTTGAGCAAATTATCAAAGAGACTAATACAGGACGTTATTTTTATTATGATGATCACGAATCATTAAAAAGTACTATTTTAGAGTACTATAATCAATACAAAACTGGAGTTTTAAAGTCGCATGCTATTGGCTTACAAAAATACAGTCGTAAATCATTGACAAAGAAATTGTCAGAGCTTATTTAGTTTATGGGAGTTGTAGCAATTCAATCAATAAAAAATACCTTGATTACCTATTTAGGGTTTGTTGTTGGTGCTATAAATGTTTTCTTTTTATATACAGCATTTTTAAGCGATGAATACTTTGGACTAATTACTTATATACTTTCTACTGCAAATGTCATGATGCCGCTTATGGCTTTTGGTGTTCATAACACGATAATTAAGTTTTATTCATCTTATAAATCTAAAAGCAATCAAAATAGTTTTTTAACCCTCATGCTTTTTCTGCCTTTATTAATAATAATACCTTCGGGTTTAATAGGGGTTTTTGCTTTTGAAGTAATAAGCGATTGGTTTATAGGGAATAACCCATTAGTAAAAGATTATGTATGGTTAATTTACGCTGCAGCAGTTAGTTTTGCCTATTTTGAGATTTTTTATGCTTGGTCTAAAGTGCAAATGCAAACAGTTTTTGGGAATTTTATGAAAGAAGTTTTTCATAGGGTTTGTATTGCTATTTTATTGCTTTGCTTGCATTTTAACGTTATATCTGTTCAAGAGTTAATTTATAGCATTTTAGGTGTTTATGTACTGCGTTTAATTATTATGAAGTTGTATGCATTTAGCTTACGATTTCCAACATTATCTTTTTCTAAAGTAAATGATATTTCTAAAGTGTTAAAATACACATCGTTAATTATCGTTGCAGGTTCTGTAGCAAACATAATTTTAGAGATAGACAAGTTTATGCTAAATCGCTATGTGAATTTAGAATATGTTGCATACTACGGAGTTGCTATTTATATAGCGACCGTAATAGGTGTTCCTTATAGAGCAATGCACCAAATTGTAAACCCGATTACAGCTAAATATTTAAATGAAAAAAATAAACTTGAATTAAAAAATTTATACAAGAAAAGTTCATTAAACCTATTCATTATAAGTGGTTTTATTTTCTTGCTTATAATTTTGAATATAAATCAGTTATACAAACTCATTGATCCAGTTTACGCAGATGGATTAGTTGTCGTGTTTGTGATTAGTTTTTCAAAGCTACTAGAAACCCTATTAGGTAATAATAATGCCATTTTATTTAATAGTGATTATTACAGGATGGTATTGTTGCTAGGCGTGTTTTTAGCCATTCTAACTATAATTTTAAACATGTACTTTATTCCAAAATTTGGCATAAATGGCGCAGCATTTGCAACGTTTATAGCTATGTTTTTGTATAATGTTGCAAAGATTTGGTTTGTGTATTTTAAGTTTAAAATAAATCCTTTTAGTATAAATACCTCTAAAGTGTTTGTTTTGATACTTGTGTCTTTAGGTGTTTTTTACTTTTGGGATTTTGGTTTTCATCCGGTAGTTGGTATTGCTTTAAAAACACTTTTAATAACCTTGTTTTATGGCTTTTTTGTTTACTGGCTTAACTTTTCAGAGAATATTAATAATTTTCTAAATAAACTTATAAACCGTTAAAAAGGGAAAATCCCACAAGGTGCTTTGAGGCATACTACATGTGGGACATTCCAACTAACCAACCAAAAAATTTTTATCTTCCTCGACCTCTTGTGTTAGAAGAAGTCTGTCTATTATTTTTATTTACTGTACTATATTTACGAGAATAATTGCTGTTTGGTTTTTGTGATACCCTAGAATTTTTTCTCTGTATATTTTTAGATACATTTCTCGCTGATTTTGTTACCCTTCTAGAGGTTGTATTTGTAACTTTAGTACGTGATCTATTTTGATTTTTTATAGTATTTGTTCTAGTTCTACTAGGCGCTGTTATTGTATTACTTCTTGTGTTATTAGATCTTTTTATTTGAGTATTTGCTCTAGGAGAAACCGCTTTTATACGTTGACTTCTAGTTGTATTATTACTTCTTACTTGAGATCTATTGTTTCTAGTAACAGCTGTTCTTCTAGGTGTATCAACAGTCCTAGTAGCAAGTGCTCTATTTCTTGTTATGGTATTTCCTCGTCTGCTAGCCACAGCTGTTGTTCGTCTATAGTTGTTTGTGTAAGGTCTGTAATAAACATGGCGAACAGGTTTGTAATATTGTCTGTAAGGTCTGTTATATACGACACAATGCGTAGATGCAGGAATTCTATAATATGCATGCCATGGTCTATAAACATAATGTCTATTATAAACGTTTATAAAACCCGTGTAATGCGAAAACACACGACCATTATAAAATATATTTAAACCACCAACACGAGACACATATCCAAAGCTATTGTAGTTAATAAAAATATTACCTACTTGAGAAACTCGGCCATAATAGTCATAGTATATTGGTGTATTTTCAATTTGTATAATAGCACCAAACTCATCGTATTGTACATAAGGGTTATAATTATATCCAGAATTAAAACTGATGCTTACTCCAGGCGCATTTACAGCAACATTAACATTTGGACCATAATTAGGCATGTAAAAATCAAATTGTCCATCTGGAAAAACAGAAAATTCAATATTATTTTCTACAAAAATGAAAGACTTACCATAACCTCTCATTGTTAATATATTTTCACTCTCACTTATTGTGTTGGTTATAGTTGCGTTAGCAGTGAAACTACTAAAAAGAATGCCTGCTAGTATTAATAATGTATTTTTCATAATCGTAAGGTATTTGTTTACACTTCTATGTAAAACAAACAGCGTGCCAAAAATCAAAATAGCTTTGTAGTGTGTTGTTAGTTAGTTTGTTATTGTTTTTCAAGATTGAAGTGATAGATGCTTTTAGTTAATTGAATACTCCGTTCCTGTAATTTATCAAGCTAATAAATTGTTAAAATGGTAATTATTTAAATACTGTTATATTTTATAAATTACATTTGCCTCGTGAATAATACCAAAAAACATATAGGCGCATTACTGCTTGCATTAGTATACAGTTTTACTATTGCAGCAACAAATCATGTGCCTTATGAATACGTTAAAAATGCTTCAGATTCTGTAAAAGAAGAAGCATATTCTGCGTATGTATCAAATGTAAATTATACTCATACGGTTCAAGGAGAGTTTTCTGTAGACACGCCCGAACCTTTATCGCTATTCAATACTGATAACTTTATAGCTATTCATTGTGTTGTAAATAATCAATATGATGACTTACAAGATATTAAGTATAAGCAATATGCCAATAGCGGTAAGAGTTTTTTTATACATCAAAGAAAAGCGACTCTAATCTTTCCGTTTCATTATCACTGGTAAACATTTTAATTTTTTTAGTTATACAAACCAAAATGGTTTGTGTGTAAGCTTTTATGGTAAAAGCTTTATTTACAATTAAATAATATTAAAAAACTTAAGATGAATACAGGAAGTGCCACAATAGGGGCTATAATTACTATTATATGTGTTTTACCATTTTTATTTATGTATATGAGTAAAACAAAAAAGAAAAAAACAGCATTACAAACTTTACAGCAGTTAGCTAGTAAGCATGATTGTAAAATATCGCAATATGATTTTTTAGACCACATGGTTATAGGGATTGATACGGATAAAAAGTGTTTGTTTTTTACAAAAAAGGAAAATAATGAAAACACAAATCAGTTTATAGATTTACAAACAGTATCAATGTGTTATCCTAATAAAGCATTACGAACTATTATAGTTTCAGATAAGAAAAAAAATAGTGTTATAGAACGTGTTGAATTATGTTTTGAATCTAAAACAAATAGCGTTTTACCAACAACTTTTGAGCTTTATAATGAAAAAGATGATGTGCAATTACGTACAGAAATTTTATTAAGTGATAAATGGGCTAATCTTATTAATGCGCAATTAGCTTAAAACATATAAATGTTTGAGATTTTTTGACTTATTTAAAAGTTAAATACAAATAACGGTTTAGACATTTGTTTAAACCGTTATTTTATGTATTTTGTTTTTTAAGTTTACAAGCATGTATTATATGAATGATATACTCACAACGTTACTTTTTCTAATTGCAGTTATAGATCCTTTAGGTTCTGTTCCAGTTTATTTAGAAGCAACAAAGCAATTCGATATAAAACATAGAAGACGTGTAGCTATAAGAGCTTCTGGTATTGCTTTTATTATACTTTTGTCTTTCATTATAATAGGTCAAATTATTTTAGAGGGAATGAATGTTTCTCTTGATGCTTTTCAAATTTCTGGTGGAGTAATTCTATTTTTATTTGCGCTAACTATGATTTTTGGTGAAGGCAAACCTACAACTGAAAAAGACCTCATAAAAGATTATAAACACGTAACTATTTTTCCTGTTGCTATTCCTTCTATTGCTTCACCTGGAGCTATTATGGCTGTTGTGTTAATGACAGATAATCATATATATAGTATACAACAACAAGCTTTTACAACACTTATGGTGTTTGTAGTTATATTAATTACTTGTTTCTTATTGCTTATGGCAAACAAAGTAAAAGAACGTGTCGGAGAATACGGTATTACAGTAATAAGTAAAGTAATGGGACTTATTTTGGCAGCTTATGCCGTGCAAAGTATTTTAAGTGGTTTAAAAGACTTTTTTGTGGTTCTAAAATAAATGCGTCTTTATTGTTTTGTTGATTTTAAAATATAACCATCTTTCAGATTTGAACTTTTCTGTTCAGGTAAAACATTATAATACGTTTTAAAATAATCTAACTGTTGCTCATTTAATGCGGGAATAGGTGTGTTGCCAGTTCCCCAAAAAAAGTCGATACCAACAGGAATATTTAGTGTAGCGTTATTTGTTGTTATAGTTTTATATTCTAAAGGATACTTGCTATTACTATAAGGTTCTATAATGTTTTTTAAGTGAAATGAGGAAGTTTTGGTTTTTCCAGGTAAAGAAGGAATAAAAATAAAGCCAAAGCATAGTAAAATAGAGCATATTAGCATAAATTTTATTACAAATTTCTTCCAAAATACTCTAGACAATACTAATAAAACCAATACAATAAAAAATGGTAAGTAAAAACGAAACTGTGGCGATGTATAAAAAAGTAAAACCAATTGTATTATAGTAACTCCATATATAATTCTAAAGGTTTTATGCTTTAAAAAGAAAGCAAAGACCAACAATAAAACTACCATGCACTTATTTATGTAACCATCAATCCCAGTATAATTTATCCAGTATTTTAATAGCTCAACAATCGAGCTCGTTTCGTATACTGTTGTTGAAATACCATATCCATAAGCATTACCATAAGAAGAAAAATAGCTTGATATGTTTTTAGGAAGGCTCCAAGAAGTTTTAAAAGTATCAAAATCAAAAAGTGGATATAATGCATTTCCTGTAATAATAATGTTTTTTGTAATCATTAATAGCAATACAGTTGTGTAAATACTTCCTATGATAATAGAATGTTTTTTATTGGCTTTATGATGCTTTATAAAAAGAACAAAAGGAAAAATAAGACAAACAATAGCAGTAACTTTTATAAAAATTAAAAAAGCAGTAAGAATAACGACCGATAGTAACTCATCTTTAGAACATGCTTTATAATTGGTAATAAACTTAAAAACGACTATTGCTAACAAAATAATTACTGCAAGGTCAGGAGATGGACTGCTTATAAAAGGAAATAAAAAGCAGTTAAAAACAGGAAGTAACCCTAAATATAGTAATGTTTTGTTACGATTATGACTTTTTATAAATTTTTGTAATGCTACTATAGCGAAAACATTACCTAAAAGGAGGCATAACCCGCTTATGTCATTAAAATTGGGATAAATAAAACTAAAGCTAAAAGCACTTTGAAGAATATGCCATCCAGAAGTTTGACCTAAAAACAAATGCAGGTTTGTTAAACCTTTTACAAAGCCAAATTCATTAAGCCATAAAATGGTTTGTATATAATATGATTCATTATCTGGTAAAGTAGGAGCAGAAGCACATTGAGCTAAAATAAGTATAGAAACACCTATTAATATTAGTTTAAAGAAACTATCTAGTTTTACGATGTCTTCTTTAAATCGTAAAAAATGGCTCAAGCATTCTTTTCTATTTAGGTAAAAAAGAAAAGCTGTTGATAAAGAAAGAACTATACAAAAAATAGCATTTAAGCCAGAAAAAATAGCCCAAATACTAGCAAATATTGTAATACTAAAAAAACCGTGAAATATTGTTGTTAGGTCATCCGTTTTTGTAATTCCTAAATACTTGTTAAGGCTAATGCCAGCAATAGATGCCAAGATTATAATGTAAATCCAAGACAGTAATATTAAAAGCATTATTCAGGATATAAGTATTGTTCTTTACTAATTTAATAAATTAGATTTTAGTAAACTTTAGATAGGAAGGTATTTACTTAAACCACCATTTTTCCATCTACCATAGTAAGTTTTCTATCAGCCATGTCAGCAAGTTCTTCGTTATGAGTTACAATCACAAAAGTTTGTCCAAACTCATCACGTAGTTTAAAAAACAAGTTATGTAAATTCTCTGCAGATTCACTATCTAAATTTCCAGAAGGTTCATCAGCAAAAATCAATTCAGGGTTATTTACTAAAGCTCTCGCAACAGCAACACGTTGTTGTTCACCTCCCGATAATTCGTTGGGTTTGTGATTATACCTATGACTTAATCCTAAAAAATCTAATAACTCTTTAGCGCGTTTTTCAGCTTCAGATTTTGAAGTTTTTTTAATAAAAGCAGGTATGCAAACATTTTCAAGAGCAGTAAACTCTGGTAGTAGCTGATGAAACTGAAAAATAAAACCAATATGCTCGTTTCTAAATTTAGCTAAAGCCTTATCATTAAGTTGGCTTATGTTGGTGTCATTTATAGAAAGTTCACTATCACTATTTGTTGAAATTCTATCTAATGTGCCTAATATTTGTAATAAGGTGGTTTTACCAGCTCCAGAGGCACCAACTATAGATACAATTTCTCCTTTGCGTATCTCTAGATTCACACCTTTTAAAACGTGTAAATCACCATAATATTTATGAATGTTATTTGCTTTTATCATACATCAAAAATGAAGCAACAATTTACAGTTTTAAGATGTTCTGTACAATGATTAGCTATTATTCTTGCTAAATATATTTTTAACATTATTATAGTCAATAAAATAAACAACTTTTAAAGAAAATGTATGTTTAATGTTTTGGTTGAATAAATCCTCCAAGCTATTAAAGTAATCTTTACTAGATTCAGAAGAATTGTTAAACAATTGATTTCTATAAAGCGCTGTTAACTGACTTCCTGGTGCAAATTGCCAAGAGTACCCAAAATCTAAATTCCATGTGTTAAAGTTTACATCAGGATTTGAAGTATCAGTTTTTGTGTAGCCAGACTCTTGGGTTAATCTACCATTGTTTTGTAGTTCATACAGGTCATTTTCATAGGTAACAGTACTCCAATAGTTTCTAAATGTTAGTGTTAAGCCATGATAAGAGTTGAAATTATAGCTTCCGGACAGACTATTTTCTATAGTAGTTTGGTCTCTTTGTCCATACAAGATAACATCATCAGGAACAGCGCCACCATAACTATTGTGAATATAACCACGCTCTTTTTCTTCTAAATCATAATCAAAGCTATAAACAACAAGAAATTTCTCATTAAATTTAATTCGCGGACTTAAACCATACCAGTAACTTGTGTAGTCTCTACCTGGTTCAAATAGTGTTTCGTAACCTATATTAGCATCTATAGCAAAGGTGTAATTATAATTTGATGAAATCCATGCAGATGTACTTAACCAGTCTTCAGATATAAAATACCTACCGTCAACTCTAGGACCAAAAAAATCTAGTTGTTTTCCAGGCTGAAGATTAATGTTGGCACCAAATCCGTGAAGTTTTTTTGTTGTAGCATTAAATTCAACGCCTACATTTTTTCCTGCATAAACATTGGGTTTGTATCTCATATTATAATTTCCGTAAATACCAACATACATGTTGTTAAACAATTTTGTTGGTTCAAAAATTCTATAAGAAGCATCAGCAGAAAAGTTACTGTAATTATTCTGAAAAATTATTCCCATATCATTGATATCATAATTTTCATCAGCAAAGCTATGTCCTACAGAGTAGCGGTAATTTCCACCTATTTTTCCTATATAAAATTGAGAACTATAACCAGTAAGTGTTCCTGTATCTATATTTAAGGAACTCATTTTTCCGGAAGCTTCTAAACCATACGTGTTACTTTTGTTATTCAGGTTTAAAAGTAATCCGGTAACATTAGCATCTCTAAAATGGCCATTTCTGGTTACGTTAGTATTAATAAGGCTTACAGAGGAGTTTTTATTGAATTGCTGATCTACAACAAGAATATTGTAATTAGATAATGGCTCAACAACTTCTTTTCTAACAAGCCCAGTTAAAGTATCTCTAACTGTAGCTGAAGTTTTCTCGGTAATTGCATTAAAAATACCAATACCTAATCCTTTTTTAGTTCGGCCAGAAATTTTAATAGCATTAAGCATGCTTACTGTTTCAGGAAATTCATCAACCACTTCATTGTCATTTCTAGAAACACTTCCGGTAGGAGCGCTACCTATACGTCTAGAATAAAAGAGATTTCCTTTTGTAAATAAATCAACTCCTTCTGTAAAAAATTGTCGCTGCTCTGCAAATTGTTGCTCAAAAGGACCTAGATTTAATTGAACATCATCAAAACCAGCTTGACTAAAATCTGGTATTAATGTCGCATCTAGGGTGAAGTTTTCACTGATACCATATTTTATATCTAAACCTATATTATAACTGTCTTCTGTAACATCATCTTGTGTCTCAACAATAGCCGATGCAAAAGGGTAAAAGCTTAATCTAGTGGGCGGTTCTATATTTTTTAAACCACGAAGTTCTCCGTGATAAAGCCCAATATTACCTTTTGTAGGATCTAAAGGATTCCAGGTATATTGAGAGCGTTTTGATCTAAAATGGCGGTGAAACTGTAAGCCCCAAGTCTGAACGTCTTGGTTAGAAAATCGTAGCGTAGAATAGGGGATTTTTGCTTCAATAATCCAGCCGTCTTCAACAATTTTTACCGCACTAACCCAAACAGCATTCCAGCCAAAATCTTCTCCTATACTAGGCGATGCAATAGCATCAGCTTGATTTCCTGACGGGAATAAAAAGAATTCTGTATCGTTTTGTGCATCATTATTAGGATTGATAATAATGCCAAAAAAATCTTGTTGCCCAAAATTATCACGACTATTAAATTGTTTCATTATTTCTTCGGGCTTATCATATAAATATGCCGAGAAATATATAGCTTCATTATCATAAGTAGCTTTTACAATAGTTTTTTGGTAGTCGTTTTCTGCTGTACCAACTTCTGGTTTAAATTGTGTAAAATCTTTGGCTTCATTGGCATTTTGCCATACAGCATCATCTAGAACACCATCTATTTTAGGTGGTGTGTTTGTACGTGAGATTTGTAACACTTTTTTGTCTTGAGCAGTAAGTTGGGTTACACACAAGAGTACTAGTGCTAATGATAAAATACGGAACATGTATTAGTTTAGTTTTTTTGATTGATACTATAAAGACACTGAAATTATAGAAGTGTTACAGTAAACCATTACAAAACTAATAGGGGTTCTTGCTTTAGAGTCTTAAGTAAACGTTAAAAAAAGAAATAAACACTAACAACATGCTTGTTGTTAGTGTTTTATGTTTTGTTTTAAAAGAGTTTTGTTTGACCTTCTCCATCATTTGAAGATTGCGTAGAGTCTTCATCTTTAGAGTTGCTTTCGGTTTCGTTTTTTGCGCCATTTACATCATCATTATCAACAGTTGTTTCGTCAATAACCTCAATATCTTGAGCAGGCGTGTCTTCTGGTGCTTCGTAAGGTAGTGAATCCAGTAAGTTTATTTGGTTAATCTTATCTTTTGTCAATTGATTACCTAAAGCAGAAATTCCTTTTATGGCAATAAACTCTTCTAGGTTTACTTCCATATTATCTTTACGGTCTTTACCACGTTCTTTAGTAAACTCAACTTCGGCCATTGGTCTCCAGTCTGTAGATACTATTTCTAGTTGCGAATCAGGATGATCAGATATAAAACTTTCTTCTTTGCCTTCATTTTCAATAAGAAAACGCTTTACGTAGTATAGCTCTTTTTCGCCATTGTAATATATGGCTGAAATAGGTTTTTTAGGAATCCACTTTTCCATAACAATCATATCATCATCAAAATGAGTTGTTAACTCTGGAATAATGGTTTTTATAATTCCGGATTGTTTTATAATAAGAATTCTGTCTTCTCCTCTAAACTCTCCAACTAGCTCGCCACGACCATCAACATTAAGTCTCTGAACGGTGTCGTCAAACCATATTTTACGAGGTTTTAACGTAGAAACACCTTTCTCTTTAAGTTCTATTTTTTTAACAGCATACTTGGTTACTAGGTTTCCTTTTGATGCACGTCCTTTTATTAGGATATCGGCAAAATCAATATCCCATTTTAGTTTTTTTATGCTTCCCACTTGACGTAGAAGTACGCTTACAACTTCAGCCTCACCATTTGGATTTGCAGAGAAGTACCAAAGCATAGAGTTTTTATTACCATTGGTAAGGTCGTATTCTTTATCACGAGTTATAGAGGTAACAGCAAAACGTTTTACATACGTAGGACCGCTTTTTCCGTCGCGATAAATCATGTTGTAAATAGTACGCTTATCTTTTTTCTTGAATACAGCAACATGAATAATGTCTTTACCTATAAAGGTTTTGGTATCAACTTTAGTCACCATCATTTTACCTTCTTTGGTAAACACTATGATGTCGTCTATATCGCTACAATCACAAATGTATTCATCACGGCGTAATGACGTTCCTATAAAGCCTTCGGCACGATTTACATAGAGTTTGGTGTTTCTTATTACAACCTTTGTAACATCAACATCGTCAAAAATGCGTATTTCAGTTTTACGCTCTTTGCCTTCGCCATAATCTTTTTTAAGGCGCTCAAAATATGCTATAGCATATTCTATAAGGTTTGCTAAATGATGTTTTATTTCTGCAATTTGATCTTCTAATGCATCAATTTTTTGTTGCGCCTTGTCTATATCAAATTTTGATATACGCTTAATTCGTATTTCTGTTAATCTTACAATATCGTCTTCAGTAACAGGACGTTTTAAATGAGTTATGTGAGGTTGTAAACCTTTGTCAATAGCTTTTATAACGCCTTCCCAAGTTTCTTCTTCTTCAATATCGCGATAAATTCTATTTTCAATAAATATACGTTCTAGAGAGGCAAAATGCCATTGCTCTTCAAACTCTCCAAGTTTTATTTCTAATTCACTTTTTAATAACTGAACAGTATTGTCAGTAGAGCGGCGTAGCATTTCTGATACACCTATAAAAAGAGGTTTGTTGTCTTCAATAACACAGCCTAATGGTGATATTGATATTTCACAGTTTGTAAAAGCATAAAGTGCATCTATGGTTTTGTCTGGAGAGATACCAGACGGTAGATGTACTAATATTTCAACATCGGCCGCGGTATTATCTTCTATCTTTTTAATTTTTATTTTGCCTTTATCATTGGCTTTTAAGATAGAATCTATTAATGATGATGTGTTTGTGCTGTATGGTATTTCTGTGATAACAAGAGTGTTCTTGTCTAGTTGCGATATTTTTGCACGTACACGTACTTTTCCGCCTCGTAAACCATCTTTATAATCTGTAAAATCAGCAATTCCAGCAGTAGGAAAATCTGGGTAAATTGTAAAACGTTTTCCTTTTAAGTGTTTTACAGAGGCATCAATAAGTTCTATAAAGTTGTGAGGTAATATTTTTGTTGATAAACCTACAGCAATTCCTTCGCCACCTTGTGCTAATAGCAACGGAAACATAACAGGAAGATTGATAGGCTCTTTACGGCGCCCATCATATGATGCTTGCCATTCTGTTATCTTTGGGTTGTAAACAACGTCTAAAGCAAATTTTGACAAACGTGCTTCTATATAACGTGATGCAGCAGCGCTATCTCCTGTTAGGATGTTTCCCCAGTTTCCTTGGGTATCAATTAGCAAATCTTTTTGGCCTATTTGTACCATAGCATCTGCAATACTTGCATCTCCGTGCGGATGATATTGCATGGTATGACCAACAATATTAGCTACTTTGTTGTAACGCCCATCGTCTAGGTCTTTCATTGAGTGCATAATGCGTCGCTGTACAGGCTTAAAACCATCTTCTATAGCAGGTACTGCACGTTCTAGAATTACATATGAGGCGTAATCTAAAAACCAATCCTTATACATTCCTGTAACCTTGGTTATGGTTTCATGATTTTCCTCATTTTCATTCATCAAATCATTGTTTTCTTCACTCATTGATTTAGGCTATTTGTTTTTGTTTCTATTTAAATTCCGCTTTGTAGGTTTGTTATTCTTCAACAATATCCATTTCAACTTTTAGGTTGTCTATGATAAATTCTTGCCTTGTTGGTGTGTTTTTTCCCATGTAGAATGATAACAATTCTTCTATAGACATATCTTTATCTAGCATAACAGGGTCTAAACGAATGTCTTCTCCTATGAAGTGAACAAATTCATCAGGAGAAATCTCACCAAGACCTTTAAATCGGGTTATCTCCGGTTTCGGTTTTAATTCTTCAATAGCATTTCGTCGTTCTTCTTCAGAGTAGCAGTATATAGTTTTCTTTTTATTACGTACTCTAAATAGTGGTGTTTGTAAAATATACAAATGACCTTCTTTTATTACTTCAGGAAAAAACTGTAAAAAGAAAGTAATAAGTAAAAGCCTAATGTGCATACCATCTACATCGGCATCGGTTGCTATTACAATGTTGTTATATCGTAAATCTTCTAGTGATTCTTCTATGTTTAAAGCGGCTTGTAGTAAATTGAACTCTTCGTTTTCGTAAACAATTTTTTTACTTAAGCCATAGCAGTTTAAAGGTTTTCCTTTTAAGCTAAAAACAGCTTGTGTATTTACATCTCTAGACTTTGTAATACTACCAGATGCAGAATCTCCCTCGGTTATAAATAGGGTTGTTTCAAGGTTGCGCTCATTTTTTGTGTCACCAAAATGAATACGACAATCGCGTAACTTTTTATTGTGAAGACTTGCTTTTTTTGCACGGTCTTTAGCTAATTTTCTTATGCCTGATAACTCTTTTCTTTCACGCTCTGCTTGTAGTATTTTACGTTGAATACTTTCAGCTGCATTAGGGTTTTTATGTAAGTAGTTATCAAGATAGGTTTTTATAAAGTCGTTTACATAAGTTCTTACCGTAGGTAAATCACCACCCATATCTGTAGAGCCTAACTTTGTTTTGGTTTGACTTTCAAAAACAGGTTCCATAACTTTTATAGAAATGGCTGATACTACAGATTTTCTTATATCTGAAGCATCATAGTTTTTACCGTAAAACTCACGTAGTGTTTTTACCAAGGCTTCTCTAAAAGCAGCTAAATGTGTTCCTCCTTGAGTTGTGTTTTGTCCGTTTACAAACGAGTGGTATTGCTCGCTGTATTGGGTTTTACTATGTGTTAAGGCAACTTCTATATCATCGCCTTTTAAGTGAATAATAGGGTAGGCAAGATCTGAATCGTTTATGTTTTCTGCTAGTAAATCTTTTAATCCGTTTTCGCTGTAATATTTTTCTCCGTTAAAAACAATGGTTAAACCTGGGTTTAGGTATACATAGTTTTTAAGCATTTTTTCTACATACTCATTGCGGTATTTGTAGTTTTTAAAAATAGTTTCGTCAGGAACAAAAGATACTTTAGTTCCTTTTCTACGTGATGTTTCGTCTAGCTGTTCTTGGTTGGTAAGATTCCCTTTTTCAAATTCAGCTGAAGCAGATTTTCCATCTCTGGTAGATTCAACTCTAAAATAGTTTGATAAGGCATTAACGGCTTTGGTACCAACACCATTTAG
The DNA here is from genome assembly GCF_048381695.1 of Corallibacter sp. Lineage (NCBI taxonomy): Bacteria > Pseudomonadati > Bacteroidota > Flavobacteriia > Flavobacteriales > Flavobacteriaceae > Corallibacter > Corallibacter sp. The sequence continues at coordinate 135,754 of NZ_JBLXHI010000007.1, forward strand.
TCCAACCGATTTTTTAAAGGCGCGCGAATCATACTTACCACCAGTATTCATTTTTGATACCACATCAACCACTTTGCCTAATGGAATACCACGACCATAATCACGCACAATAACTTTATTACCCTGAATAGAGATTTCAATGGTTTTTCCAGCGCCCATAACATACTCGTCTATAGAGTTGTCTAAAACTTCTTTTAGCAGTATGTATATACCGTCGTCTGGAGAAGAACCATCACCAAGTTTCCCAATATACATTCCTGGACGCATACGGATATGTTCTTTCCAATCGAGTGAGCGTATATTATCTTCGGTGTAATTAGATTGTTCAGACATAAAATGGTGTGATTTGTTGGATATGTTGCTAATATACTATATCGGTTTAAAAAATGAAACCCCATTTATGTAAAGTAATTAACAATAAAATGCCTTATGTTGTTGAGAACATTAGGCTGTAATATAGCTGTTTGCTGGTAATGGTGAAATTAATTTTCAGAACAGTTTTCTATAGCCATTTTCAAAAATAAAATCCTGTCTATCAGAAGCTTTTTTACATAATTTTTTAAAAAAAGCTTGTTTAAAACCTTGCCTAAAAAACCAAAAGGTAATTCAAAGTCTAAAACATTTACTAATACTGTTTTTTCTTTTAAGGTTGAAAAATGAAATTCGTTTTTAAAACGCTTAAATACACCCATTTCCATTTCTTCAGTAAACAGAATTGGCTTTTCAAATTCAGAAATCTTTAGGGTAAGATGTTGTACAATGCCAAAGTGCTTTTCTTCCCAGCTTACCCATTCATTTAATTCTAAAAGTCCAGAAGTTTCTCCAGAAACGGCCTTTAAAGAAGCTCTTTTTAGTGACTGCTCGTGTATGGAGATGTCTCTTGCTAAATCAAAGCATAGCTTTTGATCTGCGTTTATATGAGTTTCTATTTTTATTAAGGGCATATATGTGTTAAGCTAATGAAAGAAACCTGACACTTTCATTATGTTCATGAGCTTTATTTATAAAAAAATATGTTCTGATAAAAAAAAATTATACATTGAATAAAAAGTGCATAACATCACCGTCTTTTACAATGTAGTTTTTTCCTTCAACACGCATTTTTCCAGCTTCTTTTACTTTGGCTTCGCTGCCATAGGTTACATAATCGTCATAACCTATAACTTCAGCACGAATAAAGCCTTTTTCAAAATCGGTATGAATAACGCCTGCTGCTTGTGGCGCAGTAGCACCAATACCTACAGTCCAAGCACGCACTTCTTTTACACCAGCAGTAAAGTAAGTTTGTTGGTTTAATAATTTATAAGCAGAACGTATAAGTTTTGATGAGCCTGGTTCGTCTAGTCCTATGTCAGATAAAAACATTTGGCGTTCTTCGTAATCGTCTAACTCGTTTATATCAGCTTCGGTACCTACAGCTAGCACTAAAACTTCAGCATTTTCGTCTTTTACAGCCTCACGTACTTGTTCTACATAACTATTTCCAGATACGGCAGCACTTTCGTCTACATTACAAACATACATTACAGGCTTGTCTGTTATAAATTGAGATGGTTTTACAAAATCATCATAATCATCTTCGCTAAACTCTAATGCTCTTACTGATGTTCCTGCTTCTAATCCTGCTTTTATCTGTAATAATATAGCTTCTTCTTTTTGTGCATCTTTATTTCCAGTTTTTGCCGCACGTTTTACTTTATCCAACTTTTTCTCAACAGTTTCAAGGTCTTTAAGTTGAAGTTCCATATCTATGGTTTCCTTGTCGCGTAACGGATTTATATTGCCATCTACATGTACAATATTATCGTTGTCAAAGCATCTTAAAACATGTAAAATAGCATCGGTTTCACGAATATTAGCCAAAAATTGGTTTCCTAATCCTTCACCTTTACTAGCACCTTTTACAAGTCCAGCAATATCTACAATCTCTACAGTAGCAGGAATAACACGTTCAGGATTTACAAGGCTTTCTAATTTTTGAAGTCTTGGGTCTGGTACGTTTACGACACCTATATTAGGCTCTATGGTACAAAACGGAAAGTTTGCACTTTGCGCCTTGGCATTAGATAGACAATTAAATAAGGTTGATTTTCCTACGTTTGGTAATCCTACAATTCCTGCTTTCATGTAAATTATTTTAAGGTTGCAAATATAATTATAGTTCCCTTTTGTGGAAACAAAAATGTGTAAATAATAATACCATGAGTATTAAGTGTTAACTAGAGTAGTAGGTGTAGAGTTTGTAGTTTCTTGTTTCGTGTTATTTTTTAGAGTAAATATGGCTGTTTTTTTAAAGTAATACACTCTAAAAAGCGCATAGTTCCAGGTTAAAAGCCAAGCGTAGCGACCTATTAATAGCTTTTTTTTAATAGAATGCATGAACACATTATTATACTGTCTTCTTTTATTCAATTTTAATAGGTTTCTTGTCTTCGTTAATTGCTACAAATGTAAATTCACCTGAAACAGCTTTTTCTCTAAAGTTTGTATACATTTCCTCAACAAAAATATCTACTCTTACTTTTAAACTTGTGTTTCCAACGTGAGTAACATATCCGTAAAGCTCAACAATCGTGCCTGCTGGAATTGGTTTTTTAAAATCAATTTTATCACTACTAACAGTAACCATTTGTTGTCTGCTAAACCTTGTTGCTGTTATAAACGCGGTTTCATCCATAAGTTGCATTGCTGTACCACCAAAAAGCGTATCATAATGGTTTGTGGTATTTGGGAAAACGGCTTTAAATATTCTTGTTTCTGATTTTTTTATTTTTTCTTCAGTTGTCATTTTTTAACTTTTAAACATTATTAAATTATTTAAAAGTTCGTTTGCTAAACTTTGTAATGCAAACAAGAAAGAATTTACGAAAGGGCATGCATACATTTTCAGAAGAGGGCATAATTATCCCATGGTTTTATATGTAAAATGTATCTAACCTGACTTATACTTCAATCCACGAAAGCATTGTCAATTCGGAATAGGCAGGTCTCCTGACTTGTAACGGTTTTTATCGCTCTTCCCGCTTTTGGCAGTGAGCATAATTTGATAAAACCTATGTATGTTACTTACAGTTGCGGGACAGTTCTGGATTTTCACCAAATTCCCTATTAATTTACCTTAAGTAAAACCTTTTCCGGTTGATAAAGTATTTTAAAAGAACTTTTCGGTTGTAAATTTACGAGTTTTTGTTTTCTCTGATGCTATACAACAGCCTCAAATAATCATTAGTTACCAGATTAATAAAGTAGGCGAGAGCAGAGTCATTACTTATAACTATTGTTGGCGGTAGTTATTTTAGTTTTTAAAACTTTTTGTTAAATGACTTTCCGTTAAATATATAAACTTGACCATCTGCCATACCAAAAAGTAAATTATTATCATTGTCTTTATAAATAGTCCAAATCATTGGTTTCAATAATTTATCATTGATAGTATAATTTGTCAAAGTTTTACCGTTATATTTCCATGCTCCTGAATCTCTATCTCCAAACCAAATATTCTCTTCTGAATCTTCTTCAATGGTAAAAACGGATTGTAATCCTGTGTTTTTAGCAAATTGTCCAGTTCTGGTATTTTCGTTAAACTCATTTTTTGGAATTAATTTTCCTTGTTCCTCCGAAAAATGTATTGTTGAATCTCCACTTTTAAGGATTACACCAATTCCATTGTTTCCTATCCAAATGCGCCCTTTTGAATCGGCTAATATGCTTCGTATATGGATTTGCTCATGATCTTCGAGATTTAATTTTTCATGTCCAAAAAAATCTACTACTTTACCATCATAGCTATATAATGCTGAATAAGTTGCAATCCAAACGCGTTCTTCTTTATCTGTTGATATACCTGTTACACCAAATGAATTATTGGGGTCAATATGTTTGGGCTTTGGAAAGATTAGGTAATTCATATTCATTCCGTCAAAACGATTTATTCCATCTTCTTCTCCTGCATAAAACCATAAGTTACCTGTAGTAGCATTCCAGTCTGATTTTAGAGCATTAAACTCGGTTGAATAGCTCATTAGTTTATTTCCATTATAGCTATTGACACCTCTAGCTGTTGCAATCCAAATTATTCCGTTTTTATCTTCTTGAATTGAACGAATTTGATTGTCTATTAAACCGTCATTAGTTGTAAGGTATTTAAATGTTTTTCCATCAAAATAGCATACTCCTTCATTATGACTTCCAAGCCAATAAATGCCTTTACTATCTTGAAAAATTGCACGTACGCCTGAAGTAAATTTTAAGGTGTCGGTTTGCAAGGTGTTTACCAATTCTGGCTTAATTACTTCAGTTTTGAGTGGTTTGTTATCTATGCAAGAAAAGTTTAATGTCAATATGAGTATTAGGTAAATTAATTCTTTTTTTCTGTTCATTTTGGTTTTTAATAAATGACACACAGGGGTTTGCATATGGTTTGTTACGTGTTTAAGCACTAAAGTTACCAATTAAAAACCGAATAGACACGAGCACGAAGTGCGAACTGTACGTTAGTAAATATTTCGCAGGAATATTCGTAAGTAGGTGAGAACAAGCAATTACTTATAGTCATTGTTACTTGCAGTATTTTTTGTTGCTTTTAACTTGCCTTTTCGTAATAGTCACATAAATCGGAAACGATACATTCTTCGCAATTTGGCTTTCTCGATTTGCAGATGTTCATTCCGTGCTGTATGAGCCATTCGTGAGCGTGCTTTTTGTATTTTTTCGGTGTCAGTTCGTTGATTTCGTC
>NZ_JBLXHI010000008.1:0-129379 GCF_048381695.1 Corallibacter sp.
TGTGGTTCGCTGAATAGCGAAATGCCTACCGACAGTAAAAGGACTTTTTGGTTCGTTTTTGGTCCCTCAAAAATGAACAAGAACTCCATAAAAAAATCCCGAGCAAACACTCGGGATTCTTATATCTTAAGGTGTAAAAAATACACTACATATTACGTCTATACTGTCCGCCTACTTCAAATAAGGCTTCAGTAATTTGTCCTAAAGAACACACTTTACAAACATCCATTAAGGCTTCAAAAATGTTTTCGTTATTAATCGCTTTATGCTGAAGCGCTTTTAGCAATGCCTTGGTATCATTGCTCTTATGTAAATTCTCAAGGGTTTGTATTTGGTATTGCTTCTCCTCTTCTGTAGCTCTTATAACTTCAGCAGGTTGTACCGTTGGCGATCCTTTACTACTCAAAAAGGTGTTTACACCAATAATTGGGAAATCACCATTGTGCTTTAAAGTTTCATAATACAAGCTTTCCTCCTGGATTTTACTACGTTGGTACATGGTTTCCATAGCGCCAAGCACACCACCACGCTCCGTAATTCTATCAAACTCTAGTAATACCGCTTCTTCAACCAAATCAGTAAGCTCTTCTATAATAAACGACCCTTGTATTGGGTTTTCGTTTTTAGCAAGTCCTAACTCCTTATTAATAATCAACTGAATAGCCATTGCACGACGCACACTCTCTTCGGTTGGCGTAGTAATTGCTTCGTCATAAGCATTTGTGTGCAACGAGTTACAGTTATCATAAATAGCATATAACGCTTGAAGTGTCGTACGAATATCGTTAAAGTCAATTTCTTGAGCATGCAAACTACGACCCGAAGTTTGTATATGGTATTTCAACATCTGCGCTCTTGGGTTGGCACCATACTTATTCTTTAAGGCTTTTGCCCAAATTTTACGTGCCACACGACCAATAACAGCATATTCAGGATCGATACCATTAGAAAAAAAGAACGATAAGTTTGGACCAAACTTATTAATATCCATACCTCTACTTAAGTAATATTCTACATAAGTGAAACCATTAGATAATGTCAATGCCAATTGCGTAATAGGGTTGGCTCCTGCTTCTGCAATATGATATCCAGAAATAGACACCGAATAGAAGTTACGCACATTGTTTTCAATAAAGTACTCTTGTACGTCTCCCATTAAACGCAGTGCAAATTCCGTAGAGAAAATACACGTATTTTGCGCTTGATCTTCTTTTAAAATATCTGCTTGTACAGTACCACGAACTTGTGCAATGGTACGTGTTTTTATATCATTGTAAACATCTTTTGGCAATACTTGATCACCTGTAACGCCTAATAAAAACAGACCTAAACCATCATTGCCTTCTGGTAGCTCACCATTATATATAGGACGCTCTACACCTTTTTCCTTATATATTTTGGCAATCTTTGCTTCAACCTCTTTCTCTAAACCGTTTTCTTTGATGTAAAGCTCACATTGTTGGTCTATGGCAGCATTCATAAAGAAACCTAACAACATTGGCGCAGGACCATTAATAGTCATACTTACCGAAGTCATCACATCGGCTAGGTTAAAACCAGAGTAAAGTTTTTTAGCATCGTCCAAACAGCAAATAGATACACCTGCATTTCCTATTTTACCATAAATATCAGGACGTAAGTCTGGATCATTACCGTAAAGTGTTACACTATCAAAAGCTGTTGATAGTCGTTTAGCTGGCATACCTTGACTTACATAATGAAAACGTTTGTTGGTACGCTCTGGACCACCTTCTCCTGCAAACATACGCGCAGGATCTTCTCCTGTTCGTTTAAAAGGATACAATCCTGATGTATACGGAAATTCTCCAGGTACATTCTCTTGAAGTGTCCATCGTAAAATATCGCCCCAAGCTTGATACTTTGGCAAAGCGACTTTTGGAATTTGTGTATGTGATAAAGACTCGGTATGCGTGTCTATTTTAATTTCTTTGTCTCTTACTTTAAATGTATAAACAGGGTTTTTGTATTTGTTGACCTTCTCATTCCAACCTATTACAACTTCCCAGTTGTAAGGATCTAAATTCATTTTCACACGGTCAAACTCTTTGATTAATAAGTCTAAAAACGCTTTATCGTTATCACTCTTAACCAATTCAAGAATCTCATCCTGATTAATGCCTTTGTTATCTAAAAATGCGTATTCCTTTTCGTTTGAAATTCCTGCTACCGAACCAATAGTTTTATAAATACCATATAGTTTTTGAGCTACCTCAACTTGCTCGTTAGCTGTTTTATCATACGCACGATTGTTTTCTGCAATCTCTGATAAGTAACGTGTTCTGTTTGGTGGAATCACAAAGATTTTCTCACTCATTTCTTTTGAAATTTCAAAAGTTGAGTTCAGGTCAGCATCAGTTTTTTCAACTACCTTATCCATTATCGCTTTGTAAAGCGTGTTCATTCCTGGATCGTTAAACTGCGAAGCAATCGTTCCAAAAACAGGTAAATCATCTTGATTAGTATCCCACAATTGGTGGTTACGCATGTACTGCTTTTTCACATCGCGAAGCGCATCCAATGCACCACGTTTATCAAATTTGTTAATCGCTACCAAGTCGGCAAAGTCTAACATATCAATTTTTTCCAGCTGTGTTGCTGCACCAAATTCTGGTGTCATCACATACAAGGACACATCGCTATGCTCTAAAATTTCGGTATCACTTTGTCCAATACCAGACGTTTCTAAAATAATGATATCGTAGTGCGCTGCTTTTAATACTTCAACAGCTTCGTTTACATATTTTGATAAGGCTAAATTAGATTGACGCGTTGCCAAACTACGCATGTATACACGTGGTGAATTAATCGCATTCATACGAATTCTATCACCTAAAAGCGCACCACCTGTTTTACGTTTTGATGGATCAACCGAAACAATACCAATAGTTTTTTCTGGGAAGTCAATTAAAAAACGACGCACCAACTCATCTACCAAACTAGATTTTCCGGCACCACCAGTTCCTGTAATTCCTAATACAGGCGTTTTAGACGTTTTATTTTTCTCATGAATTTCATCTAAAGCTTCTTTAGCAACTTCTGGGAAGTTTTCAGCAGACGAAATAACACGTGCAATAGCTTTTGGGTTTTTCTCTTCTAAAGTCGCTACTTCACCATTAAGCTGGTCACCAATAGCAAAGTCAGATTGTTGTACTAAATCATTAATCATCCCTTGAAGTCCCATTTCACGACCATCATCAGGCGAGTAGATTCTGGAAATACCATAATCCATTAATTCCTTAATCTCTGAAGGAAGAATAACGCCGCCGCCGCCGCCAAAGATTTTAATATGTCCAGCACCACGCTCTTTAAGTAAGTCATACATATATTTAAAATATTCATTGTGACCTCCTTGATATGATGTTAAACAGATGGCATTGGCATCTTCTTGAATGGCTGTATTTACAACTTCTTCAACACTTCTGTCATGCCCAAGATGAATAACCTCAACGCCAGTAGATTGAATAATACGACGCATGATGTTTATTGAGGCATCGTGACCATCAAACAGCGATGCTGCGGTTACAATTCTTACTTTGTACTTTGGTTTATAAGGTGCTACTTGCTTCATTGATAAAAAATTCAAATTTTAAGAGTTGCAAATTTACGGAATATTCAAAAATATTATTGTATTATTTAAAAATGATTAACGCTTTAGTTTATAAAAGTCCTTTTATTATATAATCAATAATAAAAAAACAGAAAACAAAATAGTTTAAACAGACTTGTACTGTATTTAAATTAAACAAAGCAAAGGTTTATTTTAGTACGTTGACTTATATTTGCTTATCTAAAAAACAAATAAAAATTATGTTACGAAAATTACTGATAGGACTTTTAGTATTCAATCTTACAGCTTGTGCCGAATTACAACAAGTTGTTGATCAATTACCAGAGAGCACACCAGGCTTAAGCAACACAGATATTGCTGCTGGATTACGCCAAGCATTAGACATGGGAATAGACAAACAGGTAACCAAGCTTACACAAAAAGATGGTTTCTACAGAAATGAGTTAGTTAAAATTTTACTACCGGAAGAATTAAAAAAAGTAGATAAAGGTTTACGTGACATAGGGTTAGGTAATCTGGCTGATGAAGGGTTAAAAGTACTTAATCGCGCTGCTGAAGATGCTGTAAGCCAAGCGACACCTATTTTTGTTGACGCTGTAAAAGGTATTACGTTTACTGATGCTAAAAATATTTTATTAGGTACTGATGATGCTGCGACACAATACTTATCTACAAGAACAAAAACTGCTTTGTATGATAAATTTCACCCAGTAATTAATAATTCATTTGCTAAAGTTGGTGCTGATCAAATTTGGTCTAACCTAATAAATAAATACAATGCCATTCCTTTTACAAGTGATGTAAACCCTGATTTAACAGATTATGTTACTTCTGAAGCCTTAAATGGTGTTTACAAAATGATAGCTGTTGAGGAAAAAGAAATCAGAAATAAAGTAGGCTCAAGAACAACCGACTTATTGAGACGTGTTTTTGCTTTACAAGATTAATGTAAATAAACACCTACACACAATAACATCTTGACAATCAAGATATAAATTCTTAAATTATTCATAATCAAAACCTAATGTTTACATAACATTGGGTTTTGATTTCTATCGCATCTTTGCAGTGATAAAAACATTGAATTCAATCACGTTTGAATTAGTTACGAGTTAGTTAGTTGAAAAAATCGGTCTAGATAATTAGATCGATTTTTTTTATAAAAGCATTTTACAAGTTGCTCTTTTGCAATATTTTAAATATATTTAATATCTAACTGTTGTAGACATGAAAAATCTAACCAAAATCAAGCAGCACCAATTAAAGCTACAAAAACGCTACAAGAGTCTTATTGAACAAGCATACAACTTACGTCAAACCGATTCTGCCGAAAGTGACATTTCAGAATTTAATGCCATCAAACTTTTAGATGAGTTAAACAAATTGAAATATCTAAACAGAGACCCTTCACAACCAGTTTAAAGGTAGAAGTTTTACATAAATTTAACGTTATTAACACGTCTAAAAGCATCATAAACACGTATTTATAGTATAATTTAAAAACACGTTTATGAACACACATTTTTGCAAGGTTGGAAAAGTAAGATACGTTTCCAACAAGACCAACAACGAGCCAAAAAAGGACACATCAAAATTAGAAAAAGCTTACAGCAATCAAATTGAAGAGGCTTACAATGTAAAACAAACAGATGCCAGCTTGAGTGACACCTTATATCATGAAGCGCAAAAAATTAAGCGTCAGCTATTAAGTATTAAGGCTAATGCAAATAATCTTGATGCAGCGTTTTAAAATAACGGAACGCTTTTATAAGTCTTGAACCATACCAAGAGAACATTTCACCATCAACTAAACATATTTTAGCATTTGGAAAAAAGTTCTTTAAGTCTTTCTTATGCTTTTCTTTAAACGGATAAGGCTCGCTTGACAGCAACACATAATCAACAGTTACATCTTCATTATCCAATGTTATTTCTGGATAACGACTTAAATCACCAAAGCTGTTTTTAAAATTATTAATAGAAAGTAAGTAGTTAATAAACGTATTATTCGCAGCAACCATCCACGGTTTTTTCCAGATAAAATACACTACATTTTTAACAGGTTTATCTTGAACCCACTCTTTAAAACTAGTTGCTTCAACTTGTATAGCTTGAGATATAGCAGTAGCTTTTTCTTTTACCGAAAACATATCTCCATACATTGATACGAGCTCTAACGTATCATTTATGGTAAAAATATCACTAACATGAACAGCTGCTATGGCTTTGCAAGCCTCTACAATCTCTTGGGTATTTTCCTCTTTATTGCATAAAATAATATCTGGTTGCAACGCTTTTATTCTATCTAAATGAACTTGCTTTGTTCCGCCTACAATTGTTTTTTCCTTTATAAGATGATTAGGATGAACACAAAACTTGGTAACACCAACTATAAATTGTTCTAAACCCAAATCACATAACAACTCCGTTTGGCTTGGCACCAATGAAACAATACGTTTAGGCACGCCATGTAATTGAATAGATCTCTGCAATTGGTCTTGAAATACCATCTCAAACTTATTTCAGAATGACTTCCATCTCTTGCTGTAAAGCTTCAGCTTTCTTTGCTGCTGCCTGTGCAAAATCGTCTTGATTTGACGCATAAATAATGCCTCTTGAAGAGTTGATTAGCAAACCAACACGATCATTCATACCGTACTTACAAACATCTTGTAAATTTCCGCCTTGTGCACCAACTCCTGGCACTAGTAAAAAACTATTTGGAATGATTTGTCTTATATCTGCTAAAAATTCAGCTTTTGTTGCACCAACAACATACATAAGGTTTTCAGAATTTTGCCAAGTCTTTGAAGTTTCTAAAACATGTTTATAAACTTCCTTTTCATCTATCATTTTAGTTTGAAAATCAAACGCACCTTGATTTGATGTTAACGCCAAAAGAATAGTATGTTTATTCTCAAATGCTAAAAAAGGCTCAACGGAATCTTTACCCATATATGGCGCTACAGTAACACTATCAAAAGCTAAATCTTCAAAAAAAGCTTTGGCATACATACTGCTTGTGTTTCCTATATCACCACGTTTAGCATCAGCTATTGTGAATATTTCAGGGTGATTTTGATTTATGTAGTTTATGGTTTTTTCAAGTGCTTTCCAGCCTTTTAATCCGTAAGCTTCATAAAATGCTGTATTAGGTTTGTATGCCACACATAAATGGTGTGTTGCATCTATAATAGCTTTATTAAATGCAAAAATAGGATCTTCTTCTTGCAGTAAATGTTGCGGTATTTTATTTAAATCAACGTCTAATCCTATGCATAGAAAGGATTTTTTTTTCTGGATTTGTTGTGTGAGTTGTTGTGTTGTCATGGTTAAAAAAAAGCCTCAAAAAAGAGGCTTGTTATTAAATATGTTCGTCGCTTGCTTTTAGCTTTTCAGTATTTTCTGCAAGCATTAATTCATCTATAATTTTTTGAATATCTCCATTTACAATATTTTGCAAATCATACAGAGTTAATCCTATTCTATGATCTGTTACACGGCCTTGCGGATAGTTATAGGTTCTAATTTTAGCACTTCTATCTCCAGAAGTTACCATGCTACCACGCTTTGCAGCATCTTCTTCTTGTTTTTTAGCTAACTCTAAATCATATAAACGAGAACGTAATACTCTAAACGCTTTCTCTTTGTTTTTATGTTGAGATTTTTGATCTTGACATTGCGCCACTAAACCTGTTGGAATGTGTGTTAAACGCACGGCAGAATAGGTTGTATTTACAGACTGACCTCCAGGACCTGAAGAACAGAAATAATCAATACGAACTTCTTTTGGATCTATTTCCACATCAAACTCTTCAGCTTCTGGAAACACCATACAGGTTGCAGCACTTGTGTGAACACGCCCTTGTGTTTCTGTTTGAGGTACACGTTGCACACGATGAACACCTGCTTCAAACTTTAGAGTTCCGTAAACATCTTCTCCGCTTACCTCGAACTGGATTTCTTTAAATCCACCATTGGTTCCTTCACTAAAATCTACTGTATCAACTTTCCAGCCTTTACTCTCACAATATTTAGTATACATTCTAAATAAATCACCTGCAAAAATACTTGCTTCATCTCCACCAGTTCCAGCACGTAATTCAACAACGGCATTTTTAGAATCTTCAGGATCTTTTGGAATAAGTAAAAACCTAATTTCGTCTTCTAATTTTGGAATACCTTCTTTGGCTTCGTCATATTGCATTTTTGCCATTTCAACCATTTCAGCATCACTACCATCAGCAATAATTTCTTCAGCTTCTTTAAGGTTGTTGGTAAACTCAATATAAGCTTCGCGCTTATCCATTAATAAACGTAAATCCTTATATTCTTTATTTAGTTCTACATAACGTTTTTGATCTGATATAATATCAGGTTGAATGATTAAATCACTCACTTCATCAAAACGCTGTTTTATTATTTCTAATTTCTCTAACATCTGCCTTTAATAATTTCGAGTTCAAAAATACGATATTTTATTGATTGATAAATTTTAAATCAAATCATTTATTCAAATTATAGTCTCAAAAAATAATTGTTGTTTTTTTTCGTTTTATTGAAGATTATGCAACAGTTTCAAGCCATACTAATATTTTATAAGCCATTTTTTTTATGGTCTATTGGTGTTGACTTATTACTTTTAGGTTTAAGTCACGAGTTAATTCCTACTGTTATTATTAAATTAATTTTAATCTTATTTTTATGGTATGTTATATCTGAAACACAGCATAAACAGAAACTCATTTTTTATAAAAATTTAGGAATCTCTTCTTTTAAATTATTTTCTATTCTCTTTTTAATTGATACCTTTATTACAGTTACCTTCCTTCAATTCTTAAAGGAATTTGTATAATTTCAGAAATAGACAATGTAGAGTTATAGTTTAAGGATAAACGCATATTACACGGCATCTATTTAAAGGCTAAAAAAGGAAAAGTAACAGGGATTTTAGGCAGTAATGGCTCGGGAAAAAGTTGCTTATTAAAAATTATTTTCAGGCACTTGACACCAAAATACAAGCTTATTAGAATTGACAATAAACCGATAACTAAAGCTTTTTACAAAACAAAACTTGTTGCCTATTTACCACAACAGTATTTTTCTCCCAAAAACCTCAAGATTAAAAAGCTTTTTAAGTTTTTAAAAGTTGATTGGCACGAATTCACTTCTTTATTTAGTGATTTTTCAAAATATTACAACAGTAAAATTAACAAACTTTCAGGAGGCGAACAGCGCGTTATTGAAACATATTTAGTTTTAAAAGGGCCTCATATTAGACGAACCTTTTTCTCATCTATCGCCACATTATATTGAATACTTTATCAACCTTATAAACACGATAAAATCATCTAAAATAATTATACTTACTGATCATATTTATCAGCACATTATTAATATTAGTGATAAACTATATTTATTAGAAAACGGATACTCTAGAGAGATAAACGATTTGGAAGACTTAAAGTTTTATAAGTATGTGAGTGAAAATACAATACTTTAAAAATCGACAACAACACCAACACCAAGCATTTGTTTCCATTGTACTTTAGCGCCTGCCTCAACAAATTCTGTTTCTTCTGCATTAATTGGCTCTAGTGTTTTTACATCGTCGTCATACTTTAAGTGAGATCCTAATGTCGCTTTTACAAAATCATTTACTTTGAAGTTAAAGTTTACTTGCCAATCTACATCTACGTTTCCAAAGTTGTTAAGGTAATCTGTATAGAAACTAACAAAGTTCATTAAATGAATATTCTTGAAAACTTCTTTTTCAAAAGCACTGGTAAACAATATACCAAATTCCATTCGTAGCTGTTCGCCTTCGGTTAAAATACTTCCATCATCATTATAAACAGCGCCTTCTACTCCAAAAGCACCTGCATTAGCTAACTCTTTATCTAACACAAATGTAGATTTAAGTGTTAATGGAGAAAAGTACATAGAAAAGGTTTCTATGTTTTTACCATACTCAATTCCTCCTCCGACAAATAAATATCCTGGAGCCATGAATTTTGATATTTCTTTAGATGTGTTTGGGTAATTATATCCGTTAGAAAATTGAGACTTAAAATTAAACCTTGCAGAATAATACCAGTTTGTTAATGTATCTTTTCTAAAGCCTAGCGTAGAACTGATATCCATAAGATCATCTGTTTTACGAGGTTTTTGCCCTTGTTGGCTATTAATACCGTATCTAGCTTGAACAATATTATTCCATATGAAATTTTTGTAGCGGTATTTTAACTCGGTTACAACACCAACTAATGCAGAAATAGAGTTACTACCACCTGCATTCCAATTAACAAAAGCAACTTCACTAATATCTAAACCGGCTTTATTTTTTAATTCCCAAACAGGAATAGCTGGTTTAACAATTTCTGGTTTAAAATACAAAGAATCGGGTTGTGCCCATGAAAACTGAATACTAAAAAACAATACAGTTACAATAATAATTTGCCTCATTATATAAGCTTAAAAAAGGGGTTACTTAATACTCAAATGTTCCAAAATCGCTTTTTATTGTAAGCTTTTTTGTGCTTGATGCTTCAACACGACCTACAATTTTTGCATCTACTTGAAATGATTTTGAGATATTTATAATATCATCTGCTACTTCAGGAGAAACATACAATTCCATACGGTGTCCGCAATTGAATACTTGATACATTTCTTTCCAATTTGTTTTAGATTGCTCCTGAATTAATTTAAATAACGGAGGTATTGGAAACATATTATCTTTTATAATATGAAGATTTTCTACAAAATGAAGAATTTTTGTTTGCGCACCACCACTACAATGTATCATACCGTGAATCGTATCGCTTTTATATTTTGATAAAATATTTTTTATAATTGGCGCATAAGTTCGTGTTGGCGACAAAACAAGTTTTCCTGCGTCTATTGGAGAGTTTTCTACAGAATCAGTAAGTTTTACTTGTCCAGAATAAACCAAATCTTCAGGAACAGCTGCGTCATAACTTTCTGGATATTTTTCTGCTAAATAATTATGAAACACATCATGTCTAGCTGATGTCAATCCGTTGCTTCCCATACCTCCATTATAATCTTTCTCATATGAAGCTTGACCAAACGATTCTAAACCAACTATTACATCTCCTGCTTTAATATTTGCATTGTCTATAACATCGCTACGTTTCATTCTAGCTGTCACTGTAGAATCTACAATTATGGTACGTACTAAATCACCAACATCAGCTGTTTCGCCTCCTGTAGAATGAATTGTCACACCAAAATCTTTTAACTCTGAAATAAGTGATTCTGTTCCGTTAATAATTGCCGAAATAACATCTCCTGGAATTACATTTTTGTTTCTTCCTATAGTTGATGATAACATGATATTATCAGTAGCTCCTACACACAAAAGATCATCTACATTCATTATAAGTGCATCTTGAGCGATACCTTTCCATACTGATAAATCACCAGTTTCTTTCCAGTACATGTATGCCAACGAACTTTTTGTACCTGCACCATCAGCATGCATAACTAAACAATATTCATCATCATTTGTAAGGTAATCTGGAACTATTTTACAAAAAGCTTTAGGAAAAAGCCCTTTATCTATATTTTTTATAGCATTGTGAACATCTTCTTTTGAGGCAGATACACCTCGTTGCATGTAGCGCTTACTTATTTCTTGACTCATTGTGTTAGTTTAGAATCACAAAAATAAGAATTGTAATCTATTTATGGGCTATAATTGATTTGTTTTAATAACGCTTGGATAACGTTTTAGTAGTTTTTCTAACTGTTTTTTTCCTCCAAAATAATAATTTACACCACAGGCAATTCGCCAATAAATATCATCTGAAGCTCCAAAAATCTTTCCATCTACTTCATCACTAAAAACATGATTGTAATCTGAAAACAGTTTTACTCCTAAATTCTCAAATACAATATACTCAATTCCCAAGCCGCCTTGTAGCTTTGAATCTACTTGCTTAAAATAATTTGAAGCATGAACTCCTGCTCCAGCAAAAGCATAAGGAGAAAAACGATTATTAGGAAAAATAACGGTTTCAACATTTAAATCAAAAGACATATAGCCATTATTAAAAATGTTTCTGTAAGCTAAATTAAACTTATTGTAACCTACATTGATATTGAGATATGGCTTAATAAAACGCTTATACCCAACATGAGAGTAAATTTCGAGTATAGGATGCGTAAAATCTCCATTCATAATAGAAGTTCCTAATCCAATGTCTAAAACATTGGTACCTCTATATCTATAAAAATCTATATTGGGAAATTGAGACGTTTGGTTATTTGCAGAAGTATCTGTTTGTGAATAGCTACAAACAGACATATAAAAGACACATAAGATACTTATAAACTTAAATTTATATATCATACAAAGAACCGTAATATGCATACCCTATTAGGTATACAAACATAAAAACACACTTTAAGAACTCAATATAATAATGACATTTATAAGCACTTAAAAAAGGACTATTGATACATTAATTAATGTAATGGAGTAACCTTTTCGTACTTTGCAATGTCTTTACTGTTGTTTTTCTTGTTTTCGTTGTTTCCCTGAGAAAAAATGAATGTAGCAGCCAAAAGCAATAGCATACTGATGATTAGCTTTTTCATAATTTAAAAATTGAATCATTGATTAATAGCAAGACAAATTTAATGATTTTTCTACTCCATCTTCTTGGCTGAAGTGAGATTTTTGCTACTTAAAACCAACTTTTCGATAACCTACATTTTTAATCAGACCAAATACATCTCAAGTCCTTTATCTAGTTAAAAAAAAGAGCTTTACAGTTAGTAAAGCTCTTTTTTTAAGATTATTATGAGACTATTTAGTGAATAACAATTCTCTATATTTTGTTAGCGGCCATAGCTCATCATCAACTAAAAGTTCTAGTTTATCACAGTGGTATCTAATTTCATCAAATAGAGGTTTTACCTTAAAGCAATATGCATGTGCTTTCTTTTCTACATCAGATACATTATTGGCACTTCTTCGCTCATCTGTCATTTTTGTAACATTAGAGTTTATTGCTTCAATATGTCCTGAAATATCTTCTATAAGGTTAAGTTGCTCTTTTGCAAATTTCTTAAAATCTGAACCATATATTTCTTTTAGTCCTTTTACGTTCTCAATTAAGATATTTTGGTACCTCACAGCTGTTGGCACCACATGATTTCTGGCAATATCACCTAAAACACGACCTTCTATTTGAATATGCAACACATACTCTTCTACTTCTATTTCATAGCGAGCTTCAGATTCTATTTTATTCATAACACCAAGCTCTTCAAAAAGTTTAATAGCCTTTTTAGACACTTTTACTTTTAAGGCTTCTGGCGTTGTTTTATTATTACTTAAACCTCTTTTCTTCGCTTCTTTTTCCCACTCTTCACTATAACCGTTTCCTTCAAAAAGAATATTTTTCGATTTTTTGATATACTCTCTTAATACGTTGAAAATAGCTTCATCCTTTTTCAAGCTTTTCTTTTCTATAAGCGCATCAACTTCTGCTTTAAAATCAATAAGCTGCTTTGCCATGATTGAGTTTAAAACCGTCATAGGGCTTGCACAATTAGCTTTTGATCCTACTGCTCTAAACTCAAACTTGTTTCCTGTAAAGGCAAAAGGAGATGTTCTATTTCTATCTGTGTTATCTAATAAAATTTCAGGAATTTTACCTACAACATTCAGCTTTAAGTCTGTTTTTTCTTCTGGTGATAATTTTCCTGTAGTAACATTTTCCAGCTCGTTTAACACTTTGGTAAGTTGCTCACCTATGAATACAGAAATAATTGCTGGTGGCGCTTCATTTGCACCTAAACGATGATCATTACTAGCAGATGCAATAGTAGCTCTTAACAGTTCTTCGTTATCGTTTACCGCTTTTATAGTATTTATAAAAAAGGTTAAAAACTGTAAATTACTCATAGGAGTTTTTCCTGGTCCTAATAAATTAACACCTGTATCTGTACTTAAACTCCAGTTATTGTGTTTTCCTGAACCATTTACACCTGCAAACGGTTTCTCATGGAATAAAACTTTAAAGTTATGACGCTCTGCTATTTTATCCATGACATCCATTAATAAGGAGTTATGATCTACCGCAAGGTTAGCTTCATCATAAATTGGCGCTAACTCAAACTGATTTGGAGCAACCTCATTATGTCTTGTTTTTACAGGTATTCCTAACAACATACATTCAGTTTCTAAATCTCTCATATATGCCATAGCTCTATTAGGGATAGTTCCGAAATAGTGATCATCTAATTGCTGTCCTTTTGCAGAAGAATGACCTAACAAAGTTCTTCCTGTCATTAAAATATCTGGTCTTGATGTTGCCAAGGCTCTATCAATCAAAAAGTACTCTTGCTCCCAACCTAAAGACGCATTTACTTTTTTCACATTTTTATCAAAATACTTACAAACATCAACTGCGGCACTATCAACAGCTTGTAAAGCTCTTAATAAAGGTGTTTTATAATCTAAAGCTTCTCCTGTATAAGCTACAAACACCGTAGGAATACAAAGCGTTGTTCCATAAATAAATGCTGGTGACGTTGGATCCCAAGCTGTATAACCACGAGCCTCAAAAGTGTTTCTTATACCTCCATTAGGAAAACTTGAAGCATCTGGCTCTTGCTGAACTAACTGTCCGCCACCAAATTTTTCAATCGCTCTGCCACTACCTATTGGTTCAAAAAACGCATCATGTTTTTCTGCTGTTGCTCCTGTTAACGGTTGAAACCAATGTGTATAGTGTGTTGCTCCTTTAGAAATTGCCCACTCTTTCATACCTGTAGAAATATGATCTGCAACAACGCGATCTATTTTAGAACCATTTTGTATAGCATCCATAACACTATTAAAAGCTTCTTTGGTAAGAAACTGACGCATAGTATCTTCGTTAAAAACATTTTGACCAAATATCGCTGAACGACGTTCTAGCTCTTCTATTTTAATTGGTTTTCTGTTAAGGGATTCTTTAATGGCATGAAATCTCAATGTAGACATAATTATTGGTTTATAAATTTAACGCTTCAAATTTACAAAATAATTCATTTCACACAAACAACCCTTTAAATTTTACGGGTTAAATCTTTATTAAATTAAATTTAAGCTAAACACCCCTATTTTTTAATGCCTTTTCAATAAAAAAACAAAATTTTATTTTTAACTTAAAATAATCAAATCATGAATAAATATAGATTTTGAGTACATTTTGCTGAATGACCACCTCCTAACACAAAACACAAGAAGCAAAACTAAAATTGAGAGTCCTTTTAAGAAAATTCCTGAATTTGAGCGTTATAAAGCAGCAAAAAAAACAATCTAAAAGAAACTCATTTGATTATCTTATTAGGTCTACGATACCAACCATGGCTGATCTAGAAACGGCGAATATTAAAAAATAATCTGAATATTAGCCTAAACAAAACTTCACATATTTCTAATAGTAAAGTGGCTATAAACAATGTTTTCTTACTTAAATTTAAGGAAGAGTATTTTATTATAAGAAAAAAATGTCTATAACGATCTTTTTTACAAAGAGATATAAACAAACACCAAATATGCCCCTAAAAGCAACATACCTTTATATCTTCCTAATTCAAACCTTTTTGGTAAAAAAGCCAAAGGCACAAGTATCCCTGCAAATGCTATCATCCAAAAAATATTAGTCGATAGGATTTCAGGTGTATCTGGATTAACAACAATAGGCTTTACAATAGCTGTTAAACCTAAAACAGATGCTATATTAAATATATTAGAACCTATCAAATTCCCTAACGAAATAGCTTTTTCCTTTTTTAAAGCTGCAATTACAGATGCTGCCAACTCTGGTACACTTGTACCTATAGCAATTACAGTCACCGAAATAGCATAATCACTAATACCAACAGCTTTAGCCAACTCTTTAGCGCCTTGCACCAACCATTCTGAACCGAAATACAAACCTGCCGCACCTATTAATAACCAAATAGTTATCTTGAAGTTTGACACAACCGCTAAAGTATCATCCACCTCTTCTACAGAAACTGCAACTGATTTTCTTGATTTTTTTATTAAAATAAAGAGAAAAATAATTAATACTAAAAAGAATAGACCTCCTTCTAAAGCCGTTAAAACATTATCATTTTTCAAACAAAAGTATAAAGCAAAAGAGACCACCATCATCATTGGCCAATTCAATTTATAAAAATCTTTATCTATTGCCAAAGGAGATATCAACGCCGTAATCCCTAAAACCAATCCTATATTTGCTACATTAGAACCTATAACATTTCCTAATGCAATATCAGAAACACCATCTAAAGCCGCTTGTAAACTCACCAATAATTCTGGCGCTGATGTTGCAAAAGAAACAACCGTCATACCTATTACCAGTTTAGAAATATTAAACTTAAAAGATAAAGCCACAGACGACCTTACCAAAAACTCACCTCCTACTACCAATAATATTAGCCCTAAAATAACCCACAATACACTCATAAATATTTTTTTGCGAAGATACTATTTAGTTATGATATACAGTTTTAGTCAATCATAAATATACACAACAAACTATACTATTAATAAAAAAGCCCAAGTTCAAAACTTGGGCTTTTTTTATGATAAACATTTAAAATATTATTCAACAATAATTTTCTTAATGATAGATTTATCTTCTAATGACAACTTTAATAAATACATCCCGCTAGACACGTTTAAATCTATATAAGTATTGGGCTCTACTAAACTTGTAGACAATTGTCTTCCATCAACTGAAAACAATGTGGCTTCAATTGAAGTATCAAAACCTCTAAAAGAAATTTTTCCTTTTGTTGGGTTGGGATAAACAACAACCTCATTTAACACATTATCAGATACGCTTAAGTTTTGTTGCCAAGTTTCTCCAATCATATTCCCCCAAATATACTCTATCATATCTGGCTGATCAATAAATGGGTTTCTATTAAATTGCCAATTATAAACAACATTGTTTCTATTCATTTCAAAATCATCTGGCGGATCATTACGATGCCACTCTAAAAGAGTTTGTAAATCTCCAAACTGCCCAACATTTCCTTCTGGAAAGCCATTTACAATACTTAACCCGTTATAACGAACAGCCATATAAAAAACACTTCTTGCTACATCGCCTTTAAAACCTCCTAATGTTCCTGACGGACCATTATACTCACCATAAAACTGGTTTCCACGAGAACTGTTTTCAGGACCATCAACAGCTCTTAAGGCATGAGCATCAGAATTTCCATGACGTAAAGAATCAGCATTTGTTGTCCAATAAGCATCTATGCCATTTGCAATATCATCATCATCTATACTATAAAAACCTCCTCTAGATCTAGGAAACGTATGTTCTCTATTCCAACTTCCTACATTATTTGAAGTTGTTTGAAAATCTAGCTTTGGCATACCTTGCTCTAAATACACCAACCAAACTTCGTTACTGTTTTCCGGATTTTGATCGGCTTCTTTTAAAATATCTATAACATCTGCATAGGTTTGAGTTCTCACCACGGTTGGATCTGCAACTATATCTTGTAAAGCTTGTTTTAATGCATCATCAGATAACCCGTCTAAAGTATCATAGTAACCACTTGGTTGTGTACTTGCAACAACACCATAAGTAGGGTTTATTGGTGTACCAAAAGGAGCAACCGTAAAATCATTATCAATAGCTCGTAGCTTTACAAAGTTATTGAATGGTATAAATGGCTCTTCAATATCTACAAATCGTATAAGTGGTTCTTCATCTCCTTCATCAAAATCATCATCTATCAGCGTGATTGTTGTTGTTACTGTATTGCTTCCGGCAGGAATTGTTACAGTAGTATTTCCTGTAAAATCTGATGTATTAAAACCGTAATTGTTTAACGTAAAAGAAAACTGATAATCTGCTACCACATTTTCTTGAGCTGTAAAAACAATATCAAATGATTCGCCCTCTGTATATTGTGTTTGTGATGTAGAGATGCTTATTGCGTTAAAATCTATACCTGAACCTCCGTTTTCGTTAAGCGCTCTTGGCGTTGGTGTTGTTGACACATAAGAACCATCATCTAAACGCTGAATAGAATTTGTATTATTTCCTGACCCTTCATTTATTTGCTGAATATCTGTAAAGTTAGGATGCGCACTAAAAATTGCTATCATATCAGCATCATCACTATCTGAAGTATCATACAGTAAGACATCAACTAAATTATCTATTGTTGCTACTGTTCCATCAGGAAAATCAACATCACTTGCTTGATAAATTGCAACAGCATCAGCGCCATTTTGAATTGTATTTGCTGAAATTAATAGCTGTGGAAATGGTGTTACCGACTCACTACCTATTAAAAACAAACCGTTACCGTCTGTAGAATAACCGTCTAAATCAATTAAAAAATAATTTGAGTTATTTCCAGATGTTGAGCCATTAAAAAAAACAACAACGTAACCGTCTAAACTAAAATTTGGTGTCGTAGACTTTAACTCCAGAAACTCTTTATCATCTACTCCTGGTGTATCACAATCTAGTTCATTTATAAACAAATCTTGGGCAACAAGAAATTGTGTAAAAAGAACACATACTATTAAATAAGTAATTTTTTTCATTAGGGATATTTTTTGCAAATGTAAGCATCCTATTTTCCTGAACTTCATTTTCAAGTAATTAAATGGTTAATTTTAACATAACCTCATTCTTTAAAAAAAAAGATGAAAACATCAAAAAAGCTTACTTTTTAAGGTTTTATTCCCTTGAAAGAACAAAGCACATCAAAAAAACGCCTTGAATTATTACACTTTAAAACATAAATCAACACAAAACACTACATTTTAAAACAATAATAAAGACAAAAATATTTCAAAATGAAATACAAACCATTTTTTTACTTATAAAACAAAAGTTAATTTCATAGATTTTATATGTTTTGTTTGGAAGATAGAATTGCAAAAATATATATTGAAAACTCAATCAAAAAAACAAGAATTTATTAACCACTAAAAAACCAAAATTATGATTGCTTTTGCCATTTATTTAATAGAATGGATTTTATCCTTATTCTAAAAAAAACAATCTTGTGAAGCGTAGTCTAGAATACGTTTTACTTTGATTTAAAACCAAAGACCTTATCTTTGTTATAAGTAAGATGGTAATTACAATGAAAAAAAAGTTTTTTAAATTTTTAGCAAGAGTTAATAAACATCTTCTACCAAGCTATTCAAAACAGCAATTAGACTTAAGTAAAGCTTCAAAAGTTCAGCTTGCTATAATAGGTTGGCGTGTTTTTGTAACAAAAAATGCATTAGATTAAAAAGAAACATTCTCAAAATGTGTTAAATAAAAAACCTGCTTAAAGCAGGTTTTTTTTTGTGACCTCGGCAGGATTCAAACCTGCAACCTCTTGAGCCGTAATCAAGTGCACTATTCAGTTATGCTACGAGGCCGTTTTTTAGAGAGTGCAAATATAAGGCATTAATTTATATTGCAAAAGTTATTTTAAAAAAATGTTGATGTTTATATAATTTCTGCACTTAAACCCGCTTCAAGTAACATTGAGCAACGTGGCTTTAAATCATCATAAGCTCCGGTTTTTACCGTACATTTACCTTTATAATGTACAATAATAGCACATTGCTCTGCTTGCTCTGGCATATGATCGCAAGCATATATAAGTGTATCAATAACATGATCAAAAGTATTTACATCATCATTATACAATACAATTTCATTATTTTTTAAAACATCTTCTTTTAATAAAACGTCTTCTAATGTTTTTTCTATAGTACTCATAGCTATTCAAGTATTTTTATAATTAAGGGGTACGAAAAAACCAAACCAAAGATTAGTTAATAAATTTTAAGGCAACCCATTGGTTTTTTTCTAATGTTTCAACGTGATTTAAGCCTAGTTTATTACATGTTTCTTCTATAACAGAAATATCATCCTTGTAAAAACCACTTAAAAATAACAATCCTTTTGGTTTTAAGCAAGTTGCATACTTTTTTAAATCATTAAGTAAGATATTTCGGTTTATATTGGCTATGATAATGTCATAACTTTTATTTACCAATAAACCTGCATCACCTTCTATAACTGTGATGTGCTCACAGTTATTTCTTTCTACATTTTCTAAACTGTTTAAATAGCACCAATTATCTATATCTATAGCATCTATAGGTTTTGCGCCTTTCATTTCAGCTAAAATTGCCAATACTCCAGTTCCGCAACCCATATCTAATACAGATTTATTTGTAAAATCATTTTTTAAGATATGCTGTATCATCATATGCGTGGTTTCATGATGACCTGTTCCAAAGCTCATTTTTGGTTCAATTACAATATCATAATCCGTGTTAAACTTTTCATGAAATGGTGCTCTTACAGCACAAACATCATCTACAACTATTGGACTAAAGTTTTTTTCCCATTCTTCATTCCAATTTGTTTGCTCTATTTCTTCAAATGTATGAGAGATTTCAAATTCGCTAGAATTTAAAATTTGTATGTCATCAAGAATATCTGCACTCCACGCTTCTTTTTGAATATAAGCTGTTACGCCTTCTTCTGTTTCAACAAAGCTTTCAAAACCAGCGAAACCTAATTCAGCAATTAAAATTTCAACAGCAGGTTGTAGTGGTTTTACCTCAAAGCTATAGGATATATAAATCATAGATTGGAATATTTATTTTGCAAATTTAGCAATCGTTTTCAAGTTAACTGTATTTTTGCAATTATTATAACACAACTTATCATGAAAAAAACACTTATTTTATTATTTTTTGCTTTGGCATCGTTTTCAGTAAATGCTCAAATCACTATAAGCAAAGATAATAACGACATTAAGCTATCTGCACTTCCTTACTACAGCTACGGAAAAGGATTAGGAATTACATCTCCTGACAGTATTTTTAAATTAAATATTCGTTTTAGAATGCAAAACCGTGTCACCTTTATAGACAACGAAGACGAACCTTCTTCGTATGAAGCTATGATACGCCGTTTACGTTTACGTTTTGACGGTTACGTTGGTGACCCTCGTATTATTTATGTGATTCAATTATCATTTTCTCCTAATGATGTTGGTGCGATTGAAGATGGTGACAACCTAAATATAATAAGAGATGCTATTGTTTTTTACAGACCTAACAATCATTGGAACATTGGTTTTGGACAAACAAAATTACCAGGAAACAGACAACGTATTAATTCGTCAGGTGCTTTGCAACTAACTGACCGTTCAATAAACAATGCCCGTTTTAATATAGACAGAGATTTTGGTTTACAAGTTTATTACTTAAATGAATTGAATGACAAATTCTCTTACAACTTTAAATCAGCAATAAGTACTGGAGAAGGTAGAAACTGGACTGAAAGTCCTGACAACGGTTTGGCATTTACAGGGCGATTAGAACTTTTTCCTTTTGGAGCATTTCAAAACAACGGAACCTTATTTGAAGGTGATATAAAACGCGAAGCGACTCCTAAACTAATGCTTTCTGGCGTGTACCACTTTAATAATAATGCTAGAAGAACACGCGGAACTCTAGGTGATGATTTGTTTGAAAAGCGTGATATGCAATCGCTTTTATTTGATGCTATTTTAAAGTACAATGGTTGGGCTTTTCAAACGGCGTACATGAATAGAACATCAAAAAATCCGCTAACATACAATCCGGATGATGCAACTGACATACGATATGTTTTTGCTGGAGAAGGTTATGATGCCCAATTAAGTTATTTATTTGAAAACAATTATGAATTAATTGGTAGGTATTCTCACCAAAAACCTCATAGTGATATAGAAATGCTTACACCACAAACAAACCAATATAGTTTTGGTGTTACCAAATACATTTGGGAACATGCACTAAAGTTACAAGCTGAAGTCACAAAAAGCGAACTCAATTATTTAAATAATACAACTGATAATAATTGGTATGTCCGTTTTCAAGTTGAGATAGGTATATAAACAAAAAAAGGCTTACTAAACAGTAAGCCTTTTTTTATAAGTTATGTGATGTTAAAATGCGTTTACAATAGCATAAAAATCTTCAGCTTTTAAAGAAGCGCCTCCTATTAAACCACCATCTACATCTGGTTTAGAGAATATTTCTTTAGCGTTATTTGGTTTTACGCTACCTCCATATAAAATAGACACATCATTTGCTATAGACTCTCCATAAGTATCTGCTAGGGTTTTTCTAATAAAAGCATGCATTTCTTGAGCTTGCTCTGGACTTGCTGTTTCTCCAGTTCCTATGGCCCAAACTGGCTCATAAGCTAAAACTATGTTTTGAAATGCCGCTGCGTCTAAATGAAATAATGCATTCTTTATTTGGCTAGCAACAATAGCTTCTTGGTTATTTGATTTTCTATCACTTAATTCTTCTCCAAAACAAAAAATAACGCGCATATCATTAACTAAAGCCGCATCTACTTTTTTAGCAAGTAATTCATCTGTCTCATTGAAATAAGCACGACGCTCACTGTGTCCTAAAATAACCGTTTTTACACCAACACTTTTTAACATAGAAGCACTAACTTCTCCTGTGTAAGCCCCATTTTCAGCAAAGTGCATGTTTTGTGCTACAACTTCAACATAGCTATCTTTTAGGCTTTGGTATGCTTGCCATACGTTTGTAAATGTTGGCGCAATCATAACCTCTGCATCTGAAGTTCTTGTTTGTGATTTTAAGTCTGTTATTAATGATTCGGTTTGTGCTAAATCATTATTCATTTTCCAATTTCCTGCTACAATATGTTTTCTCATTGTAATGCTTGTTTTATTTGTTTGTCGTTTGCTTTTACAGCTTTAAATACTTTTATAGTTCCTTGTTTATCAACAACCATATACCTTGGAATCCAGTCTAAATTTACAAAAGTGCCAAAATCACCTTTCCAACCTGATTGCATAAAGTAATGAGAGCCTTCAACTTCAAACTTTTTTATTCCTTTTTTCCAGTTATCAACACCTTTATCTAAAGACAAAAACACATAAGATACATCTGGGTAATTTGCTTGTAACGCTTTTACTTTTGGCATTCCTTTTATACAATCACCACACCATGAGGCCCAAATGTCTATTAATACTGTTTTTCCTTTGTGAGCATCTAATATACTTTGAAAAGTTACTGATTCTCCTTTTAGTGTAATAAATATGTCCTGCAATGCTTTCTCTGAAAACTCTGTAGGCTCTTGTGCTTTACAACTTATAAAAAATAAGCTAACGATGAGTACTTTTAATACGTTTTTCATGTTTTTCATTCTAATTTAACTTTTGGGTCTAACCATGTATAAATTATGTCGACAAAAATATTGATAATTACAAAAAGCAAAGCAATAATTAACACTGATCCCATTATTACTGGTAAATCTAATGTATTTAAAGCATTTACTATTTCTTTTCCTAAACCATTCCAGCCAAAAATATACTCCACAAAAACAGCTCCTGCTAACATGGACGCAAACCAACCTGAAACAGCAGTAACTACAGGATTTAAAGCATTTTTTATAGCATGCTTTTTTATGATTTGAAACTCACTTAAGCCTTTTGCTCTTGCCGTACGAATATAATCTTGATTAAAAACCTCTAATAATGAGTTCCTCATAAGCTGAATAACGACTGCAAGCGGGCGAATACCTAAAACTATTGCTGGCAGCAATAAGTTTTTCCATTGAATGTGCATAGCCTCACCAAAATCGTCTAACTCATACAAACTCCCAGTCATTTCTAAATTTGTATAATTATGTAATACAAAACCAAATAACCAAGCAAATAAAATAGCACTAAAAAAGGAAGGCACACTCATTCCTAAAGTACTTAATATCTGAATTGTTTTATCAATAACCGTATCTTTTTGTAATGCAGACAAAACTCCTAAAAGCATGCCTAAAAATAATGCAATAGTTATTGCGCTGACAGCCAAAACAAATGTATTGGGTAAAGTTTCTGCTAAAACATGACTCACTTTTTTTCCTTGTTTTGTAAAAGATTCTCTTAAGTATGGAAACTTTAAAGCTGTTGTGGTATTTCCTATTGTAAATAATGATATTGCCGAATACTTACCTTCTTTTAAATACGTATAATCCGTTTCTGTGTTAGAATGAAACGATATGGGAGACAAATCATTTAGGTAATAAAAATACTGCGTGCTTATAGGCTTATCAAAACCATACTTTGCTTTTACTATAGCCAATTGTTCGCTATTTTCATTTTGACCCAACATCATTTGCGCAGGATCTCCTGGCAAAACATTAAATAGGAAGAAAATAACAGTTACTACTCCAAATAATGTAAGTAAGGCATAAAATATTTTATTTAAAAAATAGCTTATCAAACAATTACAACTCTAATTCATCAATATCATTCCAGTGTAATTTTTGAATGATGGTTCCTTTTTTAAGCTTTAAAATACCTGGACTTGATCTTACAATGGTTTTTAATGCTGTTTCATCACAGAAATAAAAATCAAAGTCTAACCCATACGTAGTTTTTATTTTTTCTTGTACATCTGGACCACTAGCTGTCATTCCTATAACTCGATATCCTTTTTTTGATGCTTGCATTGTCATTTCTTTTAATGCACTTAAACCATCTGGTTCTGAATTAGACAGATTGTAAGCAACAATCATAATTAGGTTATCTTCTGATAGCATATCTTCAGCAAAATCTTGACCATCTTTTTCAATAGTAAAATCATGAATAGGCGCCTCGTAACCTGGGTCTAAAACTTCTGTAGTTACATCAATATATTTTCCATCTACACTAGGATAATCTCCTTTTGTAGTTATAACCTCTTGTTTTCCGTTTATTTCAAAAACCCAATTATAGTTTATATCTGCTTTAGGAGCATCATCAGGCACTGTCATATTATCTGTAATATTAGCTCCTACATTGTATGGTCTAAAATCTATAGCAGGTAAATGCATAAGCACATGATAGGCAAACCATAAACAAGCCACAAAACTTAATAATGCTGCAACAGATAAGCCCAATCTTCCTAAAATTGGCTTTATATGCTTTACTCCATAAAATAGAATAAGAATTAAGGCTAGTAAAACGACGTCTTTAGTAAAGCTTTCCCATGGTGTAAGTTTTAATGCATCTCCAAAGCATCCGCAGTCTTTTACTTTATCAAAATAAGCTGAATAAAATGTTAGAAATGTAAAGAAGACAATCATTAACAACAAGCTCCAAACTGTAAATTTAGGCTTATAACCTATAAGTAAAAATATCCCTAAAACAACCTCAAAAACGACGACTAACACAGAAATAATCAATGCATAAGGTTCTAAAAAAGGCAGGTTTAAAACTTCTACACTAAAATACTCTTGAAGCTTATATGAAAACCCTAATGGATCATTAAGTTTTATAAATCCAGATATGATGAATAAAACACCTACTAATACCCTACTAATATTGACTATAAATTTCATTCGTTTTTATTTATTTGTTTAAATGAATCATTGCAAAAACGGCATAGTTTATCATATCTTGATAATTAGCATCAATGCCTTCGCTTACTAGTGTTTCACCTTTATTATCTTCTATTTGTTTTACGCGCAATAGTTTTTGAAGAATTAAATCTGTCAATGAACTTACACGCATATCACGCCAGGCTTCTCCATAATCGTGGTTTTTGTCCATCATTAGCTTTTTAGTAATCGCTATTTTTTCGTCATATTGTGCAGTTGCATCTTCTACAGATAAATCAGGCTTGTTAGCTACACCTTTTTCTAGCTGAATTAAAGCCATAATTGAATAATTTATAATACCTATAAACTCACTAGATTCATCTTCATCTACTTTTCTTACATCATTTTCTTGAAGACCACGAATACGCTGTGCTTTTATAAATATTTGATCTGTAAGTGACGGCAAGCGTAATATTCGCCAAGCACTTCCATAATCTTTCATTTTATTTATAAACAAACTCCTACAGTTTGTAATCACACCATCGTATAGTTTTGAAGTATCTTGCATAAATTAAAATCAATTTTGCGTAAATTTCGCATAAAATATTTAACCTTCAAAAGTTTCAGGTTTAAAGTTTTCTTAACAAGAATTTATAACAACAAACAATTATCAAATGACCATAAATTGCAAAGGCAAACTCATAGATTTATCTACCCCAAAAGTGATGGGAATTTTAAACCTTACACCTGATTCTTTTTTTGATGGCGGACAATATAAAAGTGAAAAAAGCATTACAGAACAAGTAGCTCTCATGCTAGAAGAAGGCGCTACTTTTATTGATATTGGAGCTTACAGCTCAAGGCCTAATGCTGATTTTGTTTCTGAAGCTGATGAGCTTAAACGTTTATTGCCTGTAATTACTTTGCTCACTAAAACATTTCCCGATATATGTATATCTATAGATACTTTTAGAAGTGAAGTAGCCAAACAAGCTATTCACGCAGGTGCTGCAATAATTAATGATATTTCAGCAGGACAACTTGATAACAAAATGCTTGAAACCGTTGCAAAACTGCAAGTGCCGTATATTATGATGCATATGCGCGGAACTCCTAAAACCATGCAACAACTAACCTCATACAACAATCTTACAAAAGATATTTTGTTTTATTTTTCAGAGAAAATTACAGAAGCAAAGGCCCTTGGCATTATAGATATTATTGTAGATCCTGGTTTTGGATTTGCAAAAACACGCGAACAAAACTTTGAACTCTTAAACAATTTAGAGCTTTTTAAACATATTGAAAAACCCTTACTTGCTGGTGTTTCAAGAAAATCTATGATATATAAAACTCTAAATATTACACCTAAAGAAGCACTAAATGGAACCACGGTAATTAACACTATGGCATTGCAAAAAGGCGCTTCTATCTTAAGAGTACATGATGTAAAAGAAGCTATGGAATGCGTAAAATTATTTTCTGAATTACCTACAGACTCTTTTTAATTTTTTTAAATTTACCAAAAAGCCATCCAATTGGAAATCTTTGACGACCTATTAAAATTTACCATTATAGACATTATAGATGTTGTTCTTGTAGCACTACTACTCTACTATGTATACAAGTTAGTAAAAGGTACTGTTGCTATAAACATCTTTATAGGTATTGTAATTATTTACTTTATCTATGTTATCACAGAAGCTTTACAAATGAAAATGTTAAGCAAAATTCTAGGTGGTTTTATGAGTGTTGGGCTTATTGCGTTAATTGTTGTTTTTCAGCAAGAAATAAGAAAGTTTCTTCTTATGATTGGCTCTACAAATTTTAGTAAACGTGGGAAGTTTTTTAAGCAACTTAAGTTTTTAAAAAATGAAACTAACACAGAGACTGACGTTGAAGCCATTGTAAACGCTTGCAATAAAATGAGCGTAACAAAAACAGGAGCACTTATTGTTTTAGAGCGCAATAACAACCTAGATTTCCTGACCAACACAGGTGACGAAATGAATATTAAAGTCACACAACCTATCATTGAAAGCATTTTTTTTAAAAACAGTCCGCTACATGATGGTGCTATCATTATTGCTGATAACATCGTAAAAGCAACGCGTGTAATTTTACCTGTAAACAATGAAAAAAACCTTCCTAACAGATTTGGTTTACGCCATAGAGCTGCTGTAGGAATATGTGAAAAGACTGATGCTTTAGCTATTGCTGTGAGCGAAGAAACCGGACAAATATCTTACTTTAAAGACGGTGAGTTTATTATGTTTAAAGACACTCATGAGCTTGTTGACTTAATAAAACAAGATTTAGGTTAAATAATGAAACCATAAAAATGACTTGTAAAAATTGCAAAAACGCTCTGCACAACAATGATGATTACTGCAATAAGTGTGGTGCAAAAGTTATACGAAACCGACTAACTCTAAACAACCTATTTGTTGACGTTACCCAACAATATTTTAATGTTGACAATAAATTTTTCAAAACATTTACTAGTCTTTTTTCAAAACCAGAAATAGTTATAGACAACTATATAAGCGGCACAAGAAAAAAGTATGTTAACGTTGTTAGTTACTTTGCCATAGCGCTAACAATTGCTGGTTTTCAAATGTTTATTTTAAATAAGTTTTTCCCAGAATTATTAAACATGGATTTTCTTGACCAAGAAGGCATGGAAGGTTTTCAGCAAAAAAACATGGATTTTAGCAAAGACTATCAGGGGCTTATTTTTATGCTTGCTGTTCCTATTTATGCTTTAATTTCTAAAGTTGTTTTCTTTAATCATAAAAAATACAACTATACCGAGCATTTGGTAATTAACATGTACACTTCAGCGCATTTTTCTATTATAAGTTCTTTATTTATTATAATAACATCACTGTTTGGTATTCACTTTTCAATAACAAGTAGTATTGTTATTATATTTCAAGTTCTATTTACAGCTTACTGCTTTAAGCGTTTATATCAAATTAAAACAAGTGAAATTGCACTAAAAACCTTTTTATTTATCCTTATTTTAATTTTTATAATGTTTGTAGTTACAATCGTTATGGGAGCATTCATGTACTTAAACGGAGATTTACAAAAAATGATTGAAGCAAAAAAATCTGCAAAAGAAGCCTCTCAATTATCAAGCCAGTTCTTCCTTTTTTAAGAATTGCACTTCATATAGGTTTTTGTAATAACCACTCTGTTTAGCAAGTAACTCTTCGTGTGTGCCTTGTTCTACAATTTTACCTGCATCCATAACAATAATAGTATCTGCTTTTTTTATTGTTGCTAGCCTATGTGCTATTATTATTGATGTTCGGTTTTGAGTGATCTTATCTGTAGCTGTTTGTATTAATTGTTCTGAATGTGAGTCTATAGACGATGTTGCCTCATCTAAAACTAGTATACTAGGATTTGTAACGTAAGCCCTTAAAAATGAAATTAACTGACGCTGACCAGAAGATAACATAACACCACGTTCTTTTACATTATATTGATATCCATTAGGCAAGCTCATTATAAACTCGTGTATACCAATATCTTTTGCTGCCTGTTCAACTTGGCTTTGAGTAATATTAGTATCGTTTAAGGTTATGTTGTTTAGTATGGTATCAGCAAATAGAAAAACATCTTGAAGAACAACAGCTATTTGCTTTCTTAAAGATTGTAATGTAAGTGTCTTTATATCTATACCATCAACTTTTATAACACCACTATTTATATCGTAAAATCTATTTAATAAATTAATGATGGTTGATTTTCCTGCTCCTGTAGCTCCAACTATTGCAACGGTTTGACCAGCTTTAACATTAAGCGATATACCTTTTAATACTTCTTCATTATCTACATAACTAAAATGCACTTTTTCAAAAGCTATATCTCCTTTAAAATTAGTAGCTTCTTCTGTTCCTGAATTATCAATTTGAGATGTTGTATCAAGCACTTTAAAAACACGATTGGCCGCAACCATTCCCATCTGAAACGTATTAAACTTATCTGCTATTTGACGTAATGGTCTGAACAACATTGGAATCATCATAATAAATGCTGTTAAATCTCCTAAAGAAGCTGTATTATTCATTACAGCATTAAGTCCGCCATACCAAGCAATCAACCCTATAGTTATAGAAGAAGACAATTCTGCTATTGGAAAGAAAATTGAGTTATACCAAACTGTTTTTAGCCAACCTTTTTTATGGCGTTCATTTATTTCTTTAAACTTTTTGTACTCGGTATCTTCCCTAGTAAATAACTGTAAGATTTTCATTCCAGTTAAACGCTCTTGAACAAATGAATTTAAGTTTGAAACTTCAGTACGTACTTCTTCAAAAGCGCGTTTCATATACTTTTGAAATAAGCGTGTTGCATACAATACCAAAGGAAGCATTAAAAACACTATAAAGCTTAATTTCCAATTCATATAAACCATTACAGATGACACTACTAACATGGTAAGTAGGTCTCTAAAAATCATAAATAATCCTTCGCCAAAAATATCTGCAATACGCTCCATATCTGTAACTGCCCTAGTAATTAAAACACCTACAGAAGAATTATCATAGTACTTCATTTTGAAACCAAGAATATGGTTAAAAAGCTTCACTCTTACATCTTTTACAACACTTTGACCTAGCCATCCAGCATAATAAATGAATAGCAGTTGACAAACTGTTTGAAAAAGCAAAAGCACCAACATAGCAATAATATAATACAGAAAATCCTGCTCCTTTTGTTGGGCTATATTCTGATCTATTGCTTGCTGGGTGATATAAGGAATTGCCGCTGTAAAAATTGCTAATAAAATAACAGCAATAAGCACACCAAAAAACACACCTTTATAAGGTTTTATATAAACTGTTAATCGTTTAAATAAATTAACATCAAGTACCTGTTCTTTCTTTTTACTCATAATATTTTCTATACAAATAGAAACGTTTTAAAAAAATTACTCTTGAAACATGATCGAATCTGGATATTCAATTTTTATCAAATACAGCGCATGTCCTGGAACAGAATATCCGGCTTCACTCCTATTTTTAGACTTTATAATCTCATGTAAGTCAGCAACTTTAATTTTACCTAAACCTATATTAATCATTGTTCCTACAATAGCTCTTACCATGTTTCTCAAAAAACGATCAGCTTTTACTGTAAATTGTAATTCTCCATCAACATATTGCCATTGCGCTTTCATAATCTCACAATTATACGTTTTTACATCGGTATTGCTTTTAGAAAAACATTGAAAATCTTTATACTCAAATAAAATATTTGATGCTTCATTCATCTTATCAACATCCGGCATCATTTTCATATAGTACGTTTGATTAAAATTAAAAACATCTTTTTCTAACGAAATTCTATAAACATACTCTCTACTTAAGGCATCAAATCTTGCATGAGCCTCTGGCTGTACCTTAAAAATATCTTGTATTGCAATATCGTTTGGCAAAAATGAATTCATCTTAAACACAAGCTGTTCTTCTGAAAACTCTTGCTCTGTATCAAAATGTGCAAACATTTGAGAAGCATGTACTCCGGCATCTGTACGTCCGGCACCTACTATAGCTATTGGTTGCTGAAGTAACGTAGATAACGCTTTTTCTAAAACCTCTTGTACTGAAATTGCGTTAGGCTGATTTTGCCAACCATGATACGCTTTTCCGTTATACGAAAGCTTAATAAAATATCTCAAATTGAATTGCTACTTTTGTTTCTGAAGCTACAAAGATAGAATTTTATCTCTCTTTAATTTTTAAATAAAACGCTAATAAAAACTTAAGATTTCTGTATTTATTATAATGAAAAAAATTCTCCTACTTTCAGATACCCATAGTTACATTGATGATGTCATTTTAAAACATGTAAAACACGCTGATGAAGTATGGCACGCAGGAGATATTGGAGATCTAAAAGTCACTGATGCCATAAAAGCTTTAAAACCGCTACGCGCCGTATATGGCAATATAGATGACGATAAGGCCAGACAAGAGTTTCCTGAACACAATCGGTTTACTTGTGAAGGTGTTGATGTTTGGATAACACACATTGGTGGTTATCCTCCCAAATATAATATTCGTGTTAAAGAAGCTATTACAAAAAACCCACCAAAACTTTTTATTTCTGGTCACTCTCATATTTTGAAAGTGATGCCTGATAAAAAACTAAATTTATTACATATGAATCCTGGTGCTGTTGGAAAACACGGATTTCATAAAGTGCGAACCATGCTACGGTTTATTGTAGATAATGGAACTATTAAAGATTTAGAAGTTATTGAATTTAAAAAATAAAAAAGCCCAAGATCTTCACCTTGGGCTCACGCACTAATACTACTAAGATGATAGGTTTATCGTAATCGATCTACAGATTTTACAAGATCTTCATCCTTTTTAATGGCTTTATTGGCCAAGGCCAATAACACGATAGAAACAATAGGAAGAAAAATCCCAATACCTTTCTCAGAAACGTTTGTTTCTCCAGATAAATTTAGAGATTGATACACAAATAATCCTAGTAAAATAAAGTTTAATATGATGTTAAGACGCCCCAAAACAAATTGAGACTTCCTATTTTTAAACATAAATACAGAAATTAAAGATAGTATTGCTGATGCTAAAAACATAGCAAAATATACCACATGATCTTTAGCAAAAACCATAACATCATCATTTGTTGTCCATAAATGAAATACAAAAGTTAATCCTGCAGACACTATTACAGATAATAACAAGTATATGGTTTGTACTCTTTGAAGCATTAATTTTCTTTAATTATGGCACAAAAATAATAGTTTCTTTTTAAAAAATACGTGAAATTATTAAAATAAATGTTGTATAATTGCAGTAACAATCACCAACTATCAGAGTTGTAAGTTGTTAATTCTTCAGAATAAAATCATTTTTTTCAGAAAAATTCTAATTTAATATTTAACTCAAATATTCACAATTCAACATCAATGTTTGAAATCACGCAATTAAAAGAAATGAAGCTTCCTGAATTACAGGAAATAGCTAAAAAACTGAACGTTTCTAAATACCGTTCGTTAAAAAAATTAGATCTTGTTTATCAAATATTAGATCATCAAGCTGCAAACCCTAAAGCAGTAAAAGAAGTTGCTAAACAAGATGACAACAAACAAGAACAGGAAAAGGAAAAACCTAAAAGAGCTCCAAGACAACGCGTACAAAAACCTGCTGCAAAAAAAGCACCTCAAACAAATAAAGAGAATAAGCCGCAACAAGAAAAAAGCGACGATAAACCTCAAAACGACAACAAGTCTCAAGCTGCAAACCACGAAGCTAAAACGCAAAACAAACCAGCAGCTAAAGACAACAACACAGCTTCTACCAAAAAAGAAGACACTC
This sequence comes from Corallibacter sp., assembly GCF_048381695.1. Classification (NCBI taxonomy): domain Bacteria; kingdom Pseudomonadati; phylum Bacteroidota; class Flavobacteriia; order Flavobacteriales; family Flavobacteriaceae; genus Corallibacter; species Corallibacter sp. The sequence goes on from NZ_JBLXHI010000008.1 coordinate 32,376, forward strand.
CACAAAACACAAACAATAAGCCTCAAAGAAAAGACAATAACCGCTCTAACAAAAGAGACAACAACAATAACAACAACAGCAACAAAGGAAACAACGGTAACAAAGACAATAGAAACCGTTATCGTGAGCCTGATTTTGAATTTGATGCTATTATAGAGAGCGAAGGTGTTTTAGACATCATGCAAGATGGATACGGATTTTTAAGATCTTCAGATTATAACTATCTATCTTCACCTGACGACATATATGTATCACAATCACAAATAAGATTATTTGGTCTTAAAAAAGGTGATACCGTTTTAGGTAACGTACGCCCACCAAAAGAAGGCGAAAAATACTTCCCGCTTATCAAAGTAAATAAAATAAACGGCCAAGATCCTAATGTAGTGCGTGACCGTGTTTCATTTGAGCATTTAACACCTCTTTTTCCTCAAGAAAAATTTAATATTGCTGAAAGACAAAGTACTATTTCTACTCGAATTATGGACTTATTTTCTCCTATAGGAAAAGGCCAGCGTGGTATGATTGTTTCACAACCTAAAACAGGTAAAACAATGCTACTTAAAGACGTTGCTAACGCTATTGCTGCAAATCATCCTGAAGTATATCAAATGATTTTGTTAATAGACGAACGTCCTGAAGAAGTAACAGATATGCAACGTAATGTACGTGGTGAAGTTATTGCTTCTACTTTTGATAAAGAAGCTCACGAACACGTTAAAATAGCCGATATTGTATTAGAAAAAGCGAAACGTCTAGTTGAGTGCGGTCATGATGTTGTAATACTTCTTGACTCTATTACGCGTTTAGCTAGAGCATATAACACTGTACAACCTGCTTCAGGTAAAATTTTAAGTGGTGGTGTTGATGCTAATGCTTTACACAGACCTAAACGCTTTTTTGGTGCAGCAAGAAACATTGAAAACGGAGGTTCATTAACCATTATAGCTACAGCACTTACAGAAACTGGCTCTAAAATGGACGAAGTTATTTTTGAAGAATTTAAAGGAACAGGTAACATGGAGCTACAGTTAGATAGAAAAATATCTAACCGTCGTATTTTCCCTGCCATAGACCTTACTTCATCAAGCACTCGTCGTGATGATATTTTACTTGACGACAACACAATTCAGCGTATGTGGGTAATGCGAAAGTACCTTGCAGATATGAACCCTGTTGAAGCTATGGAATTCATTAACGAACGTTTTAAACAAACAAGAAACAACGAAGAGTTCCTGATCTCTATGAACGGATAATAAAAAATCTAAAAAAAAGATTAAACTAATGCTTTCAAGAATTCATTTTTTTGAAAGCATTTTTTTTTAAAATTCATTAAATTTATAGCTTTAAAATCCATTTTTTATAACACATATTATAATGCCAAACTCTCAAAAAAAAATCTTGTTAATTGAAGATGATATTAAAGTTTGCTCCTTTATAAACAAAGGACTTTCTGAAAAAGGATTTGAGGTTACTATTGCTCTTAATGGCGAACATGGATTAAATTGGGCTTTAGGCAATAAGTTTAACATTAATATTCTTGATATAATGCTTCCTGACATGAATGGTATTGAAATTTGCAAAAAAAAATCAGAGCTAAAAACCAGCAAGTTCCCATTTTATTTTAACCGCTTTAGGAAGTGTAGAAAATATAGCTCTAGGTTTAGACAATGGCGCAGAAGACTATCTTGTTAAACCTTTTAAATTTGAGGAGCTTACAGCTAGAATAAATAGCCTTATAAGACGCTCTGAAGATTACAAACACAAAACAGAAGAAAACCTTTATACGTTTTTAGGCGTAGAAGTTAATGACACAAAAAAAACCGCTACAAGAAGTGGTATTGAGCTCTCTCTTACGCTTACAGAATATAAACTACTACTTCTTTTTCTAAATAATAAAGAGCGAGTACTTTCTAGAAACACCATTCTAGAACATGTTTGGGGTATAAACTTTAATTTAGCGACTAACGTAGTTGACGTTTACATATACTATTTGAGAAAAAAATAACCCAACAAGAATAATTCAAACCATAATAGGCATGGGTTATGTATTAAAAGAAGCTGATGAGGACGCAAACTAAAATCATTCTATTTCTATCCTCAATATTTTTGTTGTTTACATTAATGTTTAGTGGTTTTATATATTATTCTATTTCAAATTACTCATATGACGACTTTTACAAAAGACTAGAAATTAGATCTATTACAACCGCTACAATAAAACTAGAAAACCTTGATGATACAAGAACTGTAAAAGAAATTAGACAAGAGTATTTAGAGCAACTTCCTTATGAAAAAATAAACATCAATCATTATCATAAACTTTAATAGTAAAAACTCGTATGCTGCACATGCGGCTCCATTAATATTAGAAATCATTTGTTTGTTGTCTGTTGGATTTTACGGTCACCTATTTTACAAAGAAACACTCTCCGAGACTGAAATAATGGTTGCATTAATGCTACTAGCTATGGGATTACAAAACGGTTTAACAGCTAGTATTTCTAACTTCTCTGTAAAAACCACTCACCTTACAGGGCTTACAACTGATGTTGGTATACTAACAGCTATGTTCACTAAAAAAAATATAGAAACAATAAAAGCTTACGAGGAAAATTTAATGTGTTTTTAGCTATTGCCTTTTCATATTTAACAGGCGGTATTTTAGCTGGAGTAATTTATTTCAAAACAAAGTTTTTAGTCTTCTTTGCTGTAAGTGGAGTTATTTGTTTTATCATTTTATATGAATATTACAAACTAAAACTAGCCAAATTAATTCGCATAAAGAGACAAAAAAAAGCCTTGATTTAAACCAAGGCTTTTACTACAAACAAAACTAAATTTATAATAAAAAAAAAGCTTCTCATAATGAGAAGCTTCATTATTATATTATTTTAATATCTTAAAGCGTAGCTATGTGAGAAGCTAAACCAGATTTAATATTCGCTGCTTTATTAGCATGAATAATATTCTTTTTTGCTAACTTATCAATCATAGAAAACACAGAAGGCATTAACGCTTCAGCTTCTTTCTTAGAACTTAAATCACGTAATTTCTTTATAGCATTACGCGTAGTTTTGTGCTGATACTTATTTCTTAAGCGTTTAGCTTCGTTGCTTCTGATTCTTTTTAATGCTGACTTATGATTTGCCATTTTATTACTAATATTTTTTATTGAAAAAAATTGTAGCCCGTAGGGGAATCGAACCCCTCTTACCAGGATGAAAACCTGGCGTCCTAGCCGATAGACGAACGGGCCATTAAGGTTATTTCATTATTTAATGAACTGTGCAATTCGTGATTGCGGATGCAAATATACAACTCTTTTTGAATGCTACAACACTTATTTGATTTTTTTTCAAAAAAAATTTATTTAATACGCTTTTGCGAATAAAACTCTTCCTTTTGAAGGTGTTCCAGTATACACACAAACACCTGATTCTTCTTTATTTACAAAAGGCACACATCTAATAGTGGCTTTTGTAAGTTCTTTTATTTTATTTTCAGTTTCTGGAGTTCCATCCCAATGCGCCGAGATAAATCCTGTTTTATTTTCTAAAACATCTTTAAACTCTTCAAAGGAATTCACTTCAGTAATGTGAGAATCTCTAAAGTCTAATGCTTTTTTAAACAACGATTCTTGAATCTCTGTCATTAACCCTTCTACCTTATCAGTTAAGCCGTCTAATGATACTACTTCTTTTGTTAACGTATCACGTCTTGCTAATTCAACAGTTCCGTTTTCTAAATCTCTTGCTCCTATTGCAATGCGTAATGGCACTCCTTGTAGTTCATGCTGAGCAAATTTAGCTCCTGGGCGCAATGTATCTCTACTGTCGTATTTAACCGTTATATGTTTACTACGTAAATCTTTAACAATTCCGTTTACAACCTCTGTAATAGCATCTAATTGCTCTTCATTCTTATATATAGGAACAATTACAACTTGGTTTGGTGCCAAGTTAGGTGGTAATACCAATCCGTTATCATCACTATGTGTCATAATAAGCGCTCCCATTAATCTCGTAGATACACCCCAAGAAGTTGCCCAAACATAATCTTGTTTACCTTCTTTATTAGCATATTTAACATCAAAAGCTTTTGCGAAGTTCTGACCAAGGAAATGCGACGTTCCGGCTTGCAATGCTTTACCATCTTGCATTAACGCTTCAATACAAAATGTCTCAACAGCTCCTGCAAAACGCTCACTTTCTGTTTTTACACCTTGGATTACCGGAATTGCCATAAAGTTTTCAGCAAAAGTTGCGTAAACTTCATTCATTTGCTTCGCTTCTGCAATAGCCTCTGCCTCTGTTTCGTGAGCTGTATGACCTTCTTGCCATAAAAACTCTGCTGTACGTAAAAATAAGCGCGTACGCATTTCCCAACGTACTACGTTGGCCCATTGGTTTACTAAAATTGGTAAATCTCTGTATGATTGAATCCAATTTTTGTAAGTATTCCAAATAATCGCTTCACTAGTTGGTCTTACTACAAGCTCTTCTTCAAGTTTTGCTTCTGGATCAACACGCAGTTTTCCTGGTTTATCTGGATCATTCTGTAATCTATAATGGGTAACTACTGCGCATTCTTTAGCAAACCCTTCGGCATTTTTCTCTTCAGCTTCAAATAAACTTTTTGGTACAAATAAGGGGAAATAAGCATTTTGATGTCCTGTTTCTTTAAACATTCTATCTAATTCTGCTTGCATTTTTTCCCAAATTGCATAGCCATATGGTTTTATAACCATACAACCTCTTACTGCTGAATTTTCTGCTAAATCTGCTTTAACAACCAATTCATTATACCATTTAGAATAGTCTTCTGATCTACTAGTTAATTTTTTGCTCATATACAGGGTTTTGGCACAAATATTGTGACTATGTTAAATATAGAAAATAGTTCGGCAAAACTAACTATTTTTGTTATGTTCAACAATAAAAAACTATGAGATATGCAATTTAATAACTACATATTAAGAAAAATTCCTCTATTAACGCTCTTTAGTCTATCTATTGTTTTGACATCTTGTGGTTCCTATCAGTATGCTGGTCAAGACAATGATGGTATTTATAATTCAGACAGCAACACTGTTGAATACGAACGTGAAGTTACTCAAACCTCAAATAACGGTGGTTTTTACGAAAATTATTTTAAAGAGAAATCATTAGAATATGAAATGCCTGAAGAAGAAGGAGACGTTTTTACTGATGTAGACTCTTATGAAGGAAATTATGCTACTGAAAATTCTAACGAATCTGAATACACAACAGGCTATGCTGGTTGGGGAAACAACACAGAAGATGTAACTGTAAATGTATACAATTCTGGGTTCAATAATTTTGGTTGGTATAATCCTTACAGAGCCGGTTTTGGTTGGGGATATTCTCCTTACTGGAATATTGGCTGGGATTATTATGGTTACTCACCTTTTTTCTACGGCGGTTATTATGACGCTTACTATCCTTACCACTGGTATGGCTACGGATACGGTTACCATAACTATAATTATTATGCTCCTTATGCTTACTCAAGAAGAGGTATTGTTTATCAACCCGGAAGACGTGGTAACTTATATTCACGAGGCACTATAGCTCGTCAATACGACACTAATACTCGAAACACAAGAACTGTAAGACGTAGTTCTATATTAAATAACACAAGAAGAACATATAACAATTCCACACGTGTAAGATCATCAAATAATACGTCTCGCAGCATAAGAACTACTCCTAGAACAAGATCTAATACAAACAGTGTAAGAACTCGTACAACAACTCCTAGAGTAAGAACAAGAACTACAACTCCTCAAGTTAGAACTAGGTCTTCAGCACCAAGAAGAAGCAGCACAATAAACTCTGCACCTTCTAGAACAAGATCTTCTGGTTCTATGAGCCGTGGTGGAAGAAGAGGAGGAAGATAGACATCAAAATAAAATTAAGAAACCTACGAATCATTATGAAGAAATTATTATTCATTGCAGGCGTACTTTGTGCGCCTATCGTTTTTGCACAAGACATATCAGACGCTTTAAGGTACTCTCAAGACAACATTCAAGGATCTGCTAGATATAGAGCTTTAAGCGGTGCTTTTGGAGCTTTAGGTGGTGATGTAAGTGCCATGAGTATCAATCCAGCTGGTTCAGCTATATTTAACACAAGCCACATTTCATTAACACTTTCATATGCTAATTTAAAAAACAAGACAAGCTATTTTAACGGACTAGACAACTCATCTAGCTCTGTTATAGATTTAAACCAAACAGGAGCTGTTTTTGTGTTTGACAACAGAAACCCAAATGCTGTAATGAAAAAATTTACACTTGGCGTTGCTTATGACAAGCTTAAGGATTATGATGATGATTGGTTTGCTAATGGTGTTAACACAAATAATTCTATTGACAGTTATTTTTTAGGCTATGCAAACGGATTAAGGCTAGATGAAATCTCTGCTCTTCCAGGAGAAAGCTACTCTGATGCTTATGCTGAAATTGGAAGCCTATATGGTTACAGTAACCAACAAGCTTATTTAGGCTATGAATCTTACATATTAGAGCCTGCTTCAGGTAATAATGATAATACTGTTTATGGCTCAAACATAGGCAATGGTGATTATTACCATGAATACTCATATGCTGCTACAGGATATAACGGAAAGTTTACAATAAATACAGCAACGCAAATTGGAGATAAGTTTTATTTAGGAGTTAACCTAAATTCTCATTTTATAAACTATGAGCGCTTTACCAATTTATATGAAACCAATGCCAATTCAGGTACCGTTAGCCAAGTAAATTTTGGTAACAATCTTATCACCACAGGTTCTGGTTTTTCATTTCAAATAGGAGGTATCATGAAAGTAACTGAAGGCTTAAGAGCTGGCTTAACTTACAACTCTCCTACTTGGTATAGTATTGATGAAGAAGGTTCTCAATATATATCAACTATAAGAGATGATTCAGGGTCTAATGTTAGCCAAATCATTAATCCACAGACAATAAATATTTTCCCAAATTACAAACTTACAAACCCGGGTAAATTTACTGGTAGTTTAGCTTATATTTTTGGGAACCATGGCCTTATTAGTTTTGACTATTCTATAAAAGACTACAGCAACACAAAGTTTAGACCTAAATCTGACGAGTATTTTTCTAGACAAAATGCTATTATTCAAAATAGCTTAACAACAGCTTCAACTTACAAAATTGGTGGCGAATACAGATTTAGACAGTTGAGTTTTAGAGCTGGTTATCGTTTTGAAGAAAGCCCGTATAAAAACGAAACAAACATTGGTGAACTTAAAGGTTACTCTTTGGGGTTAGGTTATAGCTTTGGAAGCTTGGTTAAACTAGACCTTACTTTTGACCAATTCCAAAGAGAAGACGCTAACAGTCTTTATAGTGTTGGACTAACCGATGCTGCTTTTGTAGACAATAAAACATCAAACGTATCATTATCTTTAAGCTTTAATTTATAGTCTAAAACTAATTAACTATGTAATAGCTATAATTAATGAAAACTCACTTTAAAAGGCTCTAAAAGTAATTTTAGAGCCTTTTTACTTTTACAAAATACCCTTTACCTCTATTCACTAAACACAAACCAGTCATTTAGTAACAAACCTTATCAACTCATTTTATACGCATTTAAATAGCATTGCTTTAATTGATTGACTAAACATATTCTTAAACACACAATAAGAGACTATGAGAAAAAACAAAAAGCCCAAACAATTAATGTTTGGGCTTTTACTATTTTATTAGTTTTTCAACTATTACTTCTCTTATCGTTTTAAAGTGAAGTGAGCTTGAAATTGTTTTCTACTATCATCAGATGGCTCTCTATATTCTATAGTAAACCAATAGTCACTAGATGGTAAAGGTTTTCCATTTAATGTTCCATCCCATCCTAATCCTGTAGGGTTTAACTGTTTTAAAAGTTTACCATATCTGTCAAAGATATATATTTTGGCATCAGGCTGATTATCAATTCCAGATATTTGCCATGTATCATTGTCTCCATCGTTATTTGGCGTGAAAAATAATGGGTAATCTAGAACAAATACTGTATCTTTAGAAATTCCACATCCATTAGCATCTCTTGCCATAATTAGGTGCTCTCCAAATCTAACATCAGTAAAAGTATATGAATTTGAACCATCACCTAACCACGGACCGTTATCTATACTAAACTCATAATCTCCTGTTCCTGTAACTGTAGCTACAATAACATTAGGATCAGAAAATGCCTGTGTTGACACTTCAGCCGATAAAACAGGTGGAGCACTTTCTACAGCTTCAGCCGTGAATATATTAGAACATCCTGTAGCCGAATTTGTAATCTCTACAGTGTAAAGACCTGCTAAATTTGGTGTATAACTTGAATCAATACTAACAATAACACCATTTTCATCTAACCATTCAAAAGTATAGTCTAAAGGATTTAATCCTGTATCTATTGTTGGTAAACCTATAACTTCTGTTCCATTTGTATCTACACAGATAATATAAGGATTATCAGGTATAAACTCTGGTAATGGATTTACTATTAAATCAAACGTTACAATTGTATAACAACCTGTTCCATCATCATTAGCATCATTTGGATCTCCTGTATCTGTTACTCTAACATAAATAGTTTGTATAGCACTTGTATTTATGTAGTTTCCTAGATTTGTAATTTCATTGTCTCCCAATTCTGCTTCTGTTAACGACTCGTGATATGTTACTGTTTCATCAAAATCATTTAACATTAATGCCTCATTTTGATCTAAAACGAATTCTTCCTGCATATCCCCAGGATTATTATCATCACAAGCTACTAAATCTGGTAACGCATCATTAGGTGTTGGTAACGTATTTACTACAAGTGTTACTGTTGTTAAAGCATAACAATTACTACCGCTTGTTGTTTCTGTTACTGTTGCAAAAATTGTTTGTGGGTTATGAGGTAATCCTCCTACAGATGTATTAGCATAAGCTGAATAATTAGGTATTGGATTATTTGGTATATCTGCCATTGTCTCATAATAGTCAACCACATATGATGCATTTCCTCCTGTTAAACCACTATTTCTAGTTGTTAAATCAAATATTGCATATCCATCATTATCATTACTATCATCACAAATTTCAAAAATTGCATCTTCTGCATCAACTGGAATTACAGGTAACGGATTAACAACTAAATTAAACTCTCCTACAGTAACACATTGTGTATTATTATTTTCAAGACGCACATATATTGTTGTATTTCCTGATTGGTAATTTGTAAGATCAGATCCTGTTATTGGGTTTGCTGCAGGCTCTGCTTCAGCGTCTGCCAAAGTTTCATGATATGTTAATGTAAAGTCACTAGGGCTTTGTGAACCTAAAATATCACCATTCATTGTAGTCAAATTAAATGATCCGATACCATCATCATCATCGTCACAAATTGCATAATCATCAATAGTTGATGGAACAATAGGTGTTGGATTGACAATTAAATTAACAGAAACTACTGTAGGACAGTTAGAATTTGTTCCATAATCTACTCTAACATAAACTGTTTGTCCTGCAACATTTGAAAGTGTGTCTCCTTGAGCATTCACACCATCAATTGCATTTTGATACGTTAAGTGGAAAGACACATTTAATGTCGGATCTACCGCTAAAATATCATCTCTTACTACTGATAAATCGAAAACACCTAAATTATCATTATCAGGATCACAATAATATAAATCAGCTGGTGCCGCTACTGTTGGTCCGTTTGTAACATTTAATGTTAATGTTGTAAAGTTAACACATCCTGTATTAACATCTTCTACTCTAACGTAAACAACTTCACCATCAGTACCAATATACGCGGTATCAGAAGGAGTTACTTGAGGCGTACCATTTTGAGCAGCCAAAGAACTCTCATAATATGTAACACTGTAGTTACCATTGCTTCCTGTTATTTCGTCATTCTTTACAGTTAAATCCATTTCAGTTACACCATCAATTGTAGTATCATCACAAACAACAAGTGGTGTTGGCACTACAACCGAAGGCAATGAATTTATAGTAACTATAAAGCTATTCTCATTTATACAATTAGGTGTAGTCCCTGATTCTGCGTACACATAAATTGTTTGTGTAGAAGTAATAGAATCTCCCGCATTTAACATAGTTCCAGTTCCGCCTGCTCCTGTATAATAAGCACCATTAATTAATGCAGGCAAAGTATAGGTCACACATTCTGTTACGTCAGCAGGTGCATCAGCTAAAGGCGTCGTGTTAATAGTAACTTCAAAACTATTTTCATCAGAACAGTTTGGTGTTGTTCCTGTTTCTGCATATACATAAATAGTTTGCGTTGTTGTTACAGAATCTCCTGCATTTAACATGGTCCCTGTTCCGCCTGAACCTGTATAATAGTTACCTACAGTCAATGCAGGCAAGACATAAGAATCACATGCAATTACATCTGTAGGCGCATCAGCTACCGGTGTGTTATTTATAGTTACCACAAAGCTATTTTCATCAAAACAATTTGGTGTTGTTCCTGTATCAGCATATACATAAATAGTTTGCGTTGTTGTTACAGAGTCTCCCGCATTTAACATGGTCCCTGTTCCGCCTGAACCTGTATAATAATCACCATTTCCTAAAGCTGGCAATGTGTAGCTATCACAAATCTCAACATCTACTGGCGCATCAACTACTGGTGTTGTATTTACAGTAACTGTAAAACTATGTTCTGCTGTACAGTTTGGTGTTGTTCCTGTTTCTGCATAAATATATATTGTTTGTGTCGTTAAAATTGTATCTCCTGCATTTAACACAGCTCCTGTTCCGCCTGCGGCATCATAATATGTTCCTGCTGTTAAGGCTGGTAATGTGTAACTATCACATATTGTTTCATCTGATGGTGTATCTACTACTGGCGTATCATTAATGGTTACAACAAAACTGTTCTCGTCAAAACAATTAGGTGTTGTTCCAGTTTCTCCATACACATAAATAGTCTGTGTTGTCGTAATATCGTCTCCAGCTGCCAATAATGTTCCTGTTCCGCCGGCTCCTGTGTAATAATCACCACTTGTTAAGGCTGGTAAGGTATAAGTGTCACACATTGTAACATCTCCTGGAGCGTCTACTGTTGGTGTATTATTTACTGTTACTGTTACCGTATTTGTTGCTGTGTCATTAGGTGCTGTTAAACCACTATCTGTCAAAGTAACTTCATACGTTGTTGTTACTGCCGGTGGTGGCGATAAAACCAATGTTGATGCTGTTCCTAAAACAGTTGCATCACCTTGCTCTGTCCAACTATAACTATACGCACCTACAGCAGTGCCTGGACTTGGAGTAGCTGTTAATGTGACATCGGCACCTGCATCATTACAAATTGAAGGCATATCAGCAACTGCTGTTACTGATAGTGTACATGAATCTATAGTTACAATAAAGCTATGCTCATCAACACAATTAGGTGTTGTTCCTGATTCTGCATATACATAAATAGTTTGTGTTGTTGTAATAACATCTCCAGCGTTTAGCATGGTTCCAGTTCCGCCTGAACCTGTATAATAATCACCTTCCGTTAAAGCAGGTAAAGTATAATCGTTACATGCAGTTACATCAGAAGGCGTATCAACATTTGGTTGTGTAAACACTTGTACTGTTTCAGAAATTGCTAAAGGCCCTCCACAAACAGAGTTCAAGTTATCTACTGATTCTAAATTAACTGTTTGATCTGATGTAGCACCTGTAATAGTAATAATATGCTCTCCTGTAGCGTCAAGTGTTACTGTTTGAGTAGCACCTCCATTAACGTTATATTCTACCACGTCATTTTCAGAACCTGTAATTGTGAATATAGCGTCACCACTACCACAAACATCTGGACTATCTGAAAGTGTTACTACTGGTGTTGGCGGTACTACAACCGTAATTGGTCTGTAAGCGACTCTTTCTACTCCTGTTAATGCATCGGTATAAGTTACTTGTGCAATATAGGTTGTTGTTTCGCTAGGTGTTACTACCAAAGCATTTGGATCAGTTCCTAATACTGTTCCAGTGTCATCCAACCACTCAAAAGACGTAATTGGCGCACCCCCATTTGGATAAAACTGCCACGCTTCAGGGCCTGTTGGTGAGACATCCCAAACACCTGTATTTCTTCCTGGAGGCGATACGCCATCTGTACCAGCATCATTTTGAATACCAATAGCCGCACGGCCTCCAGCCCAACCTGGACATATAGGTTTTTGAAAAATGTATGTTTCTATAATATTAGTCGTTTCATAAAACATAATCATTTGATTTGTTTTCAAACTATTACAAGCCGCACTATATTGCGCTACATTGAAAAAACTAAACACAAATACTCTAAATGGTGCTTCACCTTTTACACTATAAGTAATATTGTAATCAACTCCTAACGTACCCGAAGCACTAGGGTCTGTATCATGAATTGCCCCAAAAATATTCCCATCCATTAAGGCTGCGTCTGTATTGTTTGGTATTAATGCTCCAGCTGCAGGTGTCCAATAATGAGCACCTACTGCATCTGATAAATTAAAACCTACTGCACCATTTGTTGATAAAGCACATTGTGTGTAGTCATTATTATAAAATTCAAAATCAAAGGCAAAATTAATAGGCGTACTCCAAACATCATCAGCGGTTAAGGCAGTTCCTGTTGCTGTTTCACCAAATGAGAATGGTGGATTAAACGGTATAGAACGCACATCATAACCTGTAGAGTGTCCTACTTCTGTATAATCTGCTGAAAGCGTTAATGGTGGTATGGTTCCTGTACTTAAATCTACACAAGGTGCTGTTGTAATACACACATTACCACCACACGAAATAGAGCCACTATCTACAGAAATACTCATCTCTGCAGAACCAGAACCTGAACTAGAGGTTGTAGGAAAAACTCGTATTTCAACTTCTGCTGTATCACAATTTGTTGGGTTTGCATTTTCACAAATTTCATAAGTAATATAATAAATACCTTGAGGTGTATTTGCTGCAATATTTACAAAACCCAAAGGATTAAGCGTTGTAAATCCGCTAGAATCAGGAATAGTTTCTGTTATTGTAAAGTTACTATAAGTTCCAAAATTAATAGCTGTACCATTAAAATAATCGTTTAAAAAAACACGATCACCACTTGATGTGGCTGCATTTGGGTTATCTGCTCTTCCAATAACTACATCATCAATGGCGATGAGTTGAGCAAAAGAAAAATTAACAAACAAAATAATGCACAGCGTAATTATCTTTTTCATAGGGATGAATTTATGTGTAAATGTTTTTGTTTAACTAAACAATTAGTATGAGCTAAACAAGGGTTAATCATTAAAAATAATGGGGGAAATTAAGAAATTTTTAGCAAAACTTAAGTTAAAATTAACACGAAATTAATTCTGTGTTAATAAAAGTCCTATAAACAGGGATTTTCTTATCTTTGCAAACTATTTTTAACATGACATTTTAAAATAAATGAAGATCGACAATTCTTTAGAAAATATTGAAAATAACGATCCTATTGGAGACAACCACATAGGCACTAGTCAGGATACGCCTTTACGTAAAGATGCTTTTGATTTATCTAATCAAGAAAAAATAGAAAGCATTAAAAAAGATGTTACTAATATTATGAACACTTTAGGTTTAGACTTAACAGACGATAGTTTAAAAGGCACTCCTAATAGAGTTGCTAAAATGTTTGTAAATGAAATCTTTGGAGGTTTACACCCAGATAAAAAACCTAAAGCATCAACTTTTGATAATAAATACCAATATGGTGAAATGCTTGTAGAAAAAAATATTACGGTATATTCTACTTGCGAACACCATTTACTACCTATTGTAGGACGTGCTCACGTTGCTTATATATCTAATGGTAGTGTTGTAGGTTTATCAAAAATGAATCGTATTGTAGATTATTACGCAAAACGCCCTCAAGTGCAAGAACGCTTAACTATTCAGATTGTAAAAGAACTACAAGATGTTTTAGGAACAGAAGACGTTGCTTGTGTTATAGATGCAAAACATTTATGCGTAAATTCTCGCGGTATTAGAGATATTGAAAGCAGCACAGTAACATCTGAATTTGGTGGCAAATTCAAAGAAAAAGAAACTCGTAGAGAGTTTTTAGACTACATAAAATTAGACACACAATTTTAGTAAATTTTAAGATTTTATAGCCTAACCATGCAATTATTCAACAATCAAGAGATAAAAATATATAACTCCTTAACTGGAGAAAAAGAACTTTTTACACCTATTAATGACGGCTATGTTGGCATGTATGTATGCGGCCCAACAGTTTACAGCAATGTGCATTTAGGTAATGTAAGAACTTTTATGTCTTTTGATATGGTTTTTAGATACCTTAAACATCTAGGCTATAAAGTGCGTTATGTAAGAAACATTACTGATGCTGGACATCTTGAAAATGATGCTGACGTTGGTGAAGACCGTATTGCTAAAAAAGCACGTCTAGAAGAAATAGAACCTATGGAAGTTGTGCAACGCTACACTGTAGATTTTCACAACATCTTAAACACTTTCAATTTCTTACCACCTAGTATAGAGCCAACAGCAACTGGACATATTATAGAACAAATTGAACTTATTAAAACCATTATTGACAACGGATTTGCTTACGAAGTAAATGGTTCTGTTTATTTTGATGTTCATAAATACAATGAAAGCAACGAATATGGTATTTTGAGTCGTAGAAAACTTGAAGATTTAATTCACAACACACGTGAACTTGACGGACAAAGCGACAAAAAAAATCCTCAAGATTTTGCTCTTTGGAAAAAAGCCGAACCTACGCACATTATGCGTTGGCCATCTCCTTGGAGCGATGGATTTCCTGGTTGGCATTTAGAATGTACTGCAATGAGTACAAAATATTTGGGAGAACAATTTGATATTCACGGTGGCGGAATGGATTTAAAATTCCCGCATCACGAATGCGAAATTGCTCAAAACCAAGCATCAAAAGGAAAATCACCTGTTAATTACTGGATGCACGCCAATATGCTTATCATGAATGGTAAGAAAATGGCCAAATCTACTGGAAACTTCATTTTACCAACAGAGATTTTCACAGGAGACAACCCGCATATCACCAAGGCTTTTTCTCCAAGTGTTGCTAGATTTTTTATGCTACAAGCCCATTACAGAAGTATTTTAGACTTCACAAACGATGGTTTATTAGCTAGTGAAAAAGGATTCTACAGATTAATGGATGCAATAAATTCATTAGACGACATAAAAACTTCAGCGAGTTCTAATATAGACATTGATGCATGGAAGCAAAAATGCTATGATGCAATGAATGATGATTTTAATTCACCTATTCTAATTGCTAATTTATTTGAAGCTGTTAAATACATCAACCAACTAAAAGAAGCAAAAGCAAACATCTCTGAAAGTGATTTAGAAACACTGAAAGCTACAATACAAACATTTGTATTTGACATTTTAGGCCTTGTTAATGTTTCTAAATCTGAAACAGGTACAGACAAGCTTTCTAGTGCTGTTGAGCTATTAATTCAACTACGTCAAGAAGCTAGATTGAACAAAGACTTTGCTACATCAGATAAAATTAGAGATGATTTAGCTGAAGCTGGGATTCAATTAAACGACGGTAAAGACGGAACTACTTTTACGACAAACTAGTCATGAAAAAAATAATAATAGCACCTTTTTTGTTTTTAATAAAAATATATCAAGTTGCTATTTCTCCTCTTACACCAGCTACTTGCAGGTTCCAGCCTACTTGTTCTCATTACACTAAAGAAGCTTTAGAAAAACATGGTTTTTTCAAAGGCGGTAAATTAGCTTTAAAACGAATTTTTAGCTGCCATCCTTGGGGCGGTTCTGGCTATGACCCAGTTCCTGAAAAATTAGATAAAAAATAACATTTCCTTACCTAGCATTCCTTTTCTGTCCGTTTTCATTTGTCTATATTTACACTTATAAATACAAAAACATATGTTGTTATTACAATTTGACTGGAATCCTGTTTCTGGTATTGATATTATTGGAAATTTCAAACTTCATTTTTATAGCGTTATGTGGATTATAGCCTTTTTATTAGGTTGGTACATAATGAAATGGATTTTTAAAAGAGAAAAAGTAAATCAAGATTATTTAGATCCATTGTTTTTGTATACGGTTATAGCAACGCTTTTAGGTGCTCGTTTAGGACATGTTATCTTTTATCAATCAGAGTTAATTACTCAAGATTTCTTTAGCATCTTTTTACCTTTTAGGTTTAAACCTGAATTTGAATTTACAGGATTTCAAGGTTTAGCCAGTCATGGTGCTGCCATAGGAATCATCATAGGTATGTATTTATACCGAAGAAAATACAAGTATAAATCACTTATGTGGATTTTAGACCGTGTTGTAATTACAGTAGCTTCAGGCGCTATTTTTATTAGACTAGGAAATTTTATAAACTCTGAAATAATAGGAAAAGTAACTAATTCGCCATTAGGTGTCCGTTTTATTCAAGAAGAATACACAAAGAGAGAAGCTATGCAACTTACAGGATTACAAACTCCTAAAGAAGCTTATAATGCCATAGCAAATAATCCGCAGTTTCAAAACTTATTAGACGCTGTACCTTACAGACATCCTGCTCAACTTTACGAATCATTTGCCTATGTATTTGTCTTTTTGATACTATGGTATATTTATACCAAAACAACAAAAAGCGAGCAAACCGGCTTTCTTTTTGGTTTGTTTTTAGTGTTATTATGGACCATACGTTTCTTTGTTGAGTTTGTAAAAGAGGCTCAAGTTGATGAACGCGCAACATGGTTTTTAAATACCGGACAATGGTTAAGCATTCCTTTTATAATACTAGGCTTGTATTTTATGCTTGCTTACAAACCTAAAAATACTGTAAAATAATATGATTTCTAAAAAAATTGGTGTTTTATTATTATCAGCATCTACTCTAACAGCCTCTATTGTATCTTGTAAGGAAGAAAAAAAAGAAATTAAACAAACTATAGCTACTTTTAAGAAAGAGGGAGAATTAACCTTATTAAAAAAGCAAACAGACTCTATTATAAAGCAATTAGATATTGAAATTGCTGACTCTGACTACGAACGACAAACAGGCATGATGAATAGAAACTCTATGCAGGACAACCGCGGAATGCTATTTGTTTTTCCTGATATGCGCCCTCGTTCTTTTTATATGAAAAACACAAAAATTCCTTTAGATATTATTTATCTTGATGACAAGTATACTATTGTGAGTTTTAAAGAAAATGCAAAACCTTTAGATGAAAGCTCTTTACCATCTCAAGCTGCTGCTAAATATGTACTAGAAGTTAATGGTGGTTTAGCGCGCCAATGGCAACTTGAAGTTGGCGACTACATGCAATTTACAAGAACAAAAGAATAGGCCTTTTTAAAGCTATTATGATGCTTAAACTACATTCCGTTTAAAGTGTTATACACATTATAAAAATCACTCAATAAAAAATCCCTTTCAAATATTTGAAAGGGATTTTTTTATGTATTGTATGTTATAAGAGAATTAAGCTTGAGCTTCTTCCTCTTCTTCTTTAGCTTTATTTTTTAAAGCGTCTTTTGCATCACCTTTTTTAACAGTGTCATACATAATAGGAGTCGCTATAAATAACGATGAATAAGTACCTATTATAACACCTACAATTAAAGCAAACATGAAGCCTCTAATAGAATCTCCACCAAAAATGAAGATAGCTAGTAACACAACTAATGTTGTTAAAGACGTATTTAATGTTCTACTTAATGTACTACTTAAAGATGTATTTATAACCTTATCAAAATCCCAACCAGTGTGCTCATTGAAGAATTCACGAATTCTATCAAACACAACCACGGTATCATTTAATGAGTAACCAATAACGGTTAATATCGCAGCAATAAACGCTTGATCAATCTCCATTGTAAAAGGCATAAACTTGTATGTTAATGAGAATACTCCTAACACGATTACAACATCATGGAAAACTGCCGCAACAGCTCCAAGAGAGAATTGCCATCTTTTAAAACGTGATAAGATATAAAGGAATACAACTATAAGTGATCCTAAAATTGCCCAGAAAGATTCTTTTTTAATATCATCAGCAATTGTTGGACTTACCTTGTAATATTTCATTAAACCTACTTGTTTACCTTCATCATTAGCTATAAAATCTTCGTAGCTAATGTTTAATTGTGGCTGTAAACTGTTGAATAATGTTTGTCTAATTTCTTCATCTACTTCAGCGCTAGTTTCATCAACTTTAAATTTTGTAGTAATTTTAAGTTCTCGGTTTGTGTTACCAATTAACTTGGCATCAGCGCTACCAAACACATCAGATAGTGTTGCTGTTACTTCAGATGCGTTTACATCTTCAGAGAAACGCACTTGGTATGTTCTACCTCCAACAAAATCTACACCTTCATCTAATCCGTTAGTAAATAATGATCCTAAACTTAAAACAATAAGTACAGCAGAGAATATGTAAGCTGTTTTTCTTTTCTTTAAGAAATTAATATTAATACCTCTGAATAGGTTTTTAGTAATTCCTGTAGAGAATGTTAATTGTCCTCCTCTATTTACGTACCAATCTACAATTAATCTAGTGATAAAGATTGCTGTAAATAATGATGTAGCAATACCAATTAATAACGTAGTCGCAAAACCTTTAATTGGACCTGTTCCAAAAATGAATAAGATTAATGCTGTTAAACCTGTAGTAATGTTTGCATCAAGAATTGATGATAACGCATTACTGAAACCATCTTGAATAGCTTCTTTTTGAGATTTCCCTTTATCTAGTTCCTCTCTAATTCTTTCAAATATAAGTACGTTTGCATCAACCGACATACCTATAGTAAGAACAATACCTGCAATACCAGGAAGTGTTAATACCGCTCCTAATCCTGATAACACACCAAAGATTAATAATATGTTTAATAACATTGCGATATCAGCAAATAAACCTGCTTTACCGTAATAAAAAACCATCCATAAAAGTACAAGTGCTAGTGCTATTATAAATGACATTTGACCACTTTGAATAGCTTCATGACCTAATGATGGTCCTATCACGTCACTTTGAATAATATCTGCAGATGCAGGTAATTTACCAGCTCTTAATACGTTTGCTAAATCTGTAGCTTCATTAAGTGTAAAACTTCCAGAAATTTGAGAGTTTCCACCAGAGATTGCTCCAGTAGTTACTCCAGGTGCTGAATAAACAACATTATCAAGTACGATAGCTATCTCACTTCCTTCTGCAAAAGCTTTACCAGTCATTTCTTCCCAGATTTTAGCTCCTTTTCCATTCATTTGCATGGTTACCATAGGTTTTCCTGTTGGGCCATACTCTTGCCTAGCATCTGTAATTACAGCACCGCTTAATGGTGGAATATTATCTCTGTTACCTTCTAATGCATAAAGGTCAACTATCTCACTGTTTTTCTCTGGCTTACCAAAAACAAACTTTACGTTACGTTGTTCTGCTGGTAATAATGCACGCACTTGAGGCATGTTTAGGTAGTCAAGCACTGTTTGCTTATCTGCAGAAGCAAATCTAGCTATAATAGGTCCGCCTTGGTAACCTAATCCTTGTATCAATTTAGCTAAAGGATTATTTTGAGCTACATCAGTAGAATCTGGATCATCACCTAATAAGTCAGCAATTTTATCTTCTTCAGCATCTTGAGGAGCTTCAGCTACTTCTTGTGTTTTATCCTCTTCTGTAACAACAATCTCTTTTAGCAATTCGTTTGCTTGATTAATAAAGTTATAGAATTGTTCACCTTTGTAAGCATACCAGAATTCTAATTGAGCAGTACTTTGTAATAATTTTGTAGCACGCTCTGCATCTTTAACTCCTGGTAATTCTACTAAAATACGTCCTGAAGATCCTAAACGCTGAATGTTTGGAGATGTTACACCAAACTCATCAATACGTTTACGTAATACCTCAAATGCAGAAACAATAGATTCGTCTATTTTTCTAGCTATGATAGGCTTCACCTCATCATCAGACATATCAAATGTTATCTCATCACTTAAAGCTCTGTTTGCAAAAATCTCTGGAGAAGCTAATTTTGTATCTCCTTTAATTTTATCAAAAGCAACAAAGAAATCTTCTAAATATGTATTCTGACTATTTTTTTGTAATTCAGACGCGTCGTCTAATGCTTTGTTAAACACTGGATTTTTACTGTAAGCTGCAAGACCTTTTAATATGTCTTTTACAGAAACTTGCAAAATAACATTTACACCACCTTTAAGGTCAAGACCTAGATTCATGGCGTTTTCTTTAACTTCGTTATAAGTATATTTAGCAACACCAATATTGTAAACTGTATCGTTAGAAATTGATTCTAAATATTCACTTTCGGCAGCGCTTCTTTTTTCTATGTAATTTTCATCAGTTGTAGAAACTTTACTTATAGCAACTTCTTTTGCCTCATCTTCAATTTGATTTGCCTTAAACGTAAATGATAGTTGATAAATACTTACCAAACCAAACAAAATTGCAAATAGTTTTACTAATCCTTTATTTTGCATTATGTGTTAAATTAATTAGTTTATTTGTTCATATTTTTAAAAACGAGCAAATATATATTTTCTATACTGATTTAGCAAAAGGTTTTGGTAGTTTCTAAAAGATATGCAACAAAAAAACAGCTCAATAGAGCTGTTTTTTTGATTTATAATGGTATTGTATTTTAATTACCTCCCATTCCGGCTTGAGCCTCTGTATAACCTTCTGGTGGTGTCATGTCAAATTTATCATCAGCAACTGATTCTTTTTTTATTTCAGTCACTTCATAAGTCATTGTCATGTCCATTCCCATTTGAGTCATATCCATTTTCATGTAAAGAGGAAATCCTTTTATTTTATCACCAAAACTAGCAGTTTGTTGAGATACTGCTGTTAACTTATCTGTTACAAAAAATTCAATTTTTGCTTTATTACCATCTTTTTCTGTTTCAATAAAATACTGCTTACAGTCATACCCTAAAACTTTTTTAGTTTCGGTTCCTTCTGTAACTGTTGTTCCTTCTAAATCTTCTTCTGATGGCTCAATGTTTTGTTTCATGTACATTTTTCCTGCCATAGGATTGTCCATTAACATCAACATCTCTTTTTTATCATTATCAATGATAACGGTTTGTTTTCCAGACATTGGATTATCAGATTCTGAACGCGACATCTGATTTTTAAAGTATGTTGTAGACATGATATCACCAATCATTGCAAATTGAGCTTTCATTTGCTCATTTTCGCTAGATAGTGTCATTTTTGAAGTCACAACACCTTCTGTTAGTTTTTCTTGAGAAAAAACAGACGAACTGATGGCTAAAACTAATAATAAGAATATTTTTTTCATTGTGATTGTTTTAAGGTTAATAAGTAAGTTATTATAGTTCTAATAACCCATTTGTTTTCATAACACCTTCAGCACTTGTGTGTAAGTGTTCTTTTTCTGCATCAGTTAGTTCTATTTCTACAACTTTCTCGATACCTTTTCTACCTAAAATTACTGGAGCGCCAATACATAAATCGTTTAAGCCATATTCTCCTTGTAATAATGCTGAACATGGGAACATTTTTTTCTGATCACAAGCAATAGCTTGAACCAATCCGCTTACAGCAGCTCCTGGCGCATACCAAGCTGATGTTCCTAATAATTTTGTTAATGTAGCTCCACCTACTTTAGTATCTTCTTTTACTTGATTTAATCTATCATCTGATAAAAATTTAGATACAGGAACTGAATTACGAGTTGCTAAGCGTGTTAAAGGCACCATACCTACATCACTATGACCACCAATAACCATACCATCTACATCGCTTATAGGCGCTTCTAAAGCTTCTGCCAACCTGTATTTGAAACGTGCAGAATCTAATGCTCCACCCATACCAATTATTCTATGCTTAGGTAACCCTGTTGTTTTGTGAACTAAATACGTCATTGTATCCATTGGGTTACTAACTACAATTATAATTGTGTTAGGAGAGTTTTCTATAAGACTAGCTGATACTGTTTTTACAATACCTGCATTGATACCTATTAATTCCTCACGAGTCATTCCTGGTTTACGAGGAATACCTGATGTAATTACACAGATATCACTGTTTGCTGTTTTAGTATAATCGTTAGTTACTCCTGTTATTTTAGTGTCAAAACCATTTAATGAAGCTGTTTGCATTAAATCCATTGCTTTACCTTCAGCAAAACCTTCTTTAATGTCTAATAAAACGACTTCTGAAGCAAAATTTTTAATTGCTATATACTCTGCACAACTTGCACCTACTGCTCCTGCTCCAACTACTGTTACTTTCATATTTTTTTATTGTTTATTTGTATTTAATGTGTTGATTTTTAAGATTACGAAATTACAAATTATTTATCATGTAATTAAAAAAGCGAAAGGTTAATCTTTCGCTTTTTTGTTTGTTTTACACATCAATATTTGCGTATATGGCATTTTTTTCAATAAATTCTCTACGAGGAGGCACTTCGTCTCCCATAAGCATTGAGAAAATACGATCTGCTTCACCACCGTTATCAATATTTACTTGACGAAGTGTTCTAAACTCTGGGTTCATTGTAGTATCCCATAATTGTTCAGCATTCATCTCTCCAAGACCCTTATAACGTTGTACACTTACACTACCTCCAAACTCTTCAGCAATTGCATCACGTTCCTTATCTGACCAAGCATAACGTTTCTTTTGTCCTTTTTTAACTAAATATAAAGGAGGAGTTGCTATGTATATATGACCGTTTTCTATTAGTTCTTTCATGTACCTAAAGAAGAATGTCAAAATAAGTGTAGCAATGTGACTACCATCAATATCGGCATCACACATAATAACTACTTTGTGATAACGTAATTTAGATAAGTTTAATGCTTTACTATCTTCTTCTGTACCAATAGTTACACCAAGTGCTGTGAAAATATTTTTAATTTCTTCGTTTTCAAACACTTTATGTGTCATTGCTTTTTCAACATTCAATATCTTACCACGTAGTGGAAGAATAGCTTGAAAGGCTCTATCACGACCTTGTTTTGCAGTTCCACCTGCCGAATCTCCCTCTACTAGGAATACTTCGCATTTTTCTGGATCTTGCTCTGAACAGTCACTTAATTTACCTGGCAAGCCACCAATACTCATGACTGTTTTACGCTGTACCATTTCACGCGCTTTTTGAGCTGCATGACGTGCTTGCGCTGCAAGTATTACTTTTTGAACAATTGTCTTTGCTTCATCAGGATGCTCTTCTAGGTAGTCTGCAAGCATTTCAGAAACTGCCTGACTTACAGAAGCAGATACTTCTCTGTTTCCTAACTTCGTTTTAGTTTGTCCTTCAAATTGAGGCTCGGCAACTTTTACTGATACGATAGCTGTTAATCCTTCACGGAAATCATCTCCTGCAATATCAAATTTTAGCTTATCTAACATTCCCGACTCGTCAGCATACTTTTTTAAGGTATGCGTCAAACCACGACGGAAACCTGAAAGATGGGTTCCACCTTCGTGTGTATTAATGTTGTTTACATAAGAATGTAAGTTTTCTGCATATGACGTGTTGTAAACCATAGCAACCTCAACAGGAACGCCGTTCTTTTCTCCTTCAAAAGAAATAACATCGTTCATTAATGGCTCTCTGTTACCGTCTAAAAACTTTACAAATTCTGAAAGTCCTTCTTCTGAATGGAATGTTTCTCCTTCAAAACTTCCGTCTTCTTTTGTGTGACGTTTGTCTACTAAATGTACTGTAATACCTTTATTAAGATATGCTAATTCACGCATTCTACTAGCTAAAGTATCGTAATTATACTCTAACGTTTGTTGAAATATTTGTGGGTCTGGTTTAAAAGTTACAATGGTTCCTGTTTTGTCTGTATCACCAACAGTTTTTACAGGGTATAAGGTTTTACCTCTTTCGTATTCTTGCTCCCATATTTTACCTTCTCTATATACCGTAGCTTTTAAGTGTTCTGACAGTGCGTTAACACAACTTACACCAACACCATGTAATCCACCTGATACTTTATAAGAATCTTTATCAAACTTCCCTCCAGCTCCAATTTTAGTCATTACAACTTCTAGCGCTGAAACACCTTCTTTTTTATGAAGACCAACAGGAATACCACGACCGTCATCTTCTGTGGTTATAGAGTTGTCTTCATTTATGGTTACGGTAATATTATCACAATGTCCTGCTAAAGCCTCATCAATAGAGTTATCAACTACTTCATAAACCAAATGATGCAAACCTCTTACACCTACGTCTCCAATATACATTGATGGACGCATGCGAACATGCTCCATTCCTTCTAATGCTTGTATACTATCAGCACCATATTGTTTTTTATTTTCTTCGCTCATAAATTTTTAATGTTATTTAATAAAATTAAGCATAAAAAAATGACGCATATGCATCATTTTTGAGATACTAACAAAGATAATAAATTATTAAGCCTTTTAAAAGTATTTTAACGAGTTAACGAAGAAATTATCAACATTTGTTAATTTCTAAAAAAGTTTCTTAAAACGCCTAAAAAGCATCTTAAAGTTGATTTTGACTAATTTTAACATCTTTAAAAAAGTACAAAAAACACAAAATCTCGCACAAGCGAGATTTTGAAGTATGAATTATTATAAAATTAGACTTTTTTAATACGCATCAGTATGTACTTTTGCAACTGCTCTTCCACTTGGGTCATTCATGTTTTTAAATGCTTCATCCCACTCCAAAGCAATTTTTGTACTGCATGCTACACTAGGTTCTTGTGGTACACTTAATGCTGCTGCGTCACTTGGAAAATGCTCTTCAAAAATAGAACGATAATAAAACTCTTCTTTATTTTGAGGTGTTTGTATCGGGAACCTAAAATGCGCATTTTTCATTTGCTCATCGGTTACTTCTTCATTCACTACTTCTTTCAAAGTGTCAATCCAACTGTAACCAACACCATCACTAAACTGTTCTTTTTGTCTCCAAGCTACACTTTCTGGCAGCATGTCTTCAAAAGCTTTTCTTACTACCCATTTTTCCATACGCTCTGGTGTTATCATTTTATCTTGCGGGTTGATACTCATTGCCACATCCATGAATTCTTTATCTAAAAACGGCACACGACCTTCAATTCCCCAAGCTGCTAAACTCTTGTTTGCTCTTAAGCAATCATACATATGCAGTTTACTCAATTTACGAACCGTTTCTTCATGAAACTCTTTGGCATTTGGTGCTTTATGAAAGTATAGATAACCACCAAATAATTCGTCAGCACCTTCACCAGACAACACCATTTTTATTCCCATAGACTTAATAACTCTTGCCATTAAATACATTGGCGTACTCGCGCGAATAGTTGTAATATCATAGGTTTCTAGCTGATAAATCACATCTCTCACAGCATCTAATCCTTCTTGAATGGTAAATTTTATTTCGTGGTGAACAGTTCCAATATGGTCTGCCACTTTTTGTGCTGCAGCCAAATCTGGTGATCCTTCAAGTCCTACTGAAAAGCTATGCAATTGTGGCCACCAAGCATCTGAAGTATCATCACTTTCAATACGTTTTTGAGCATATTTTTTTGCAATTGCTGAAGTCACCGAAGAATCTAATCCTCCTGAAAGCAAAACACCATAAGGTACATCACTCATTAACTGTCTGTGAACAGCTGCTTCAAGCGCTTCTTTTATTTTTGCAATGCTTGTCTCGTTGTCTTTTACTGTATCATAATCAGTCCACTCACGTTTATGCCATTGCACAAACTCACCATCTTTACTAGACATATAATGACCTGGAGGAAATAGCTCAATTTTTGTGCAAACACCTTCAAGTGCTTTCAGCTCTGATGCCACATAAAAGGTTCCGTTTTGATCCCATCCAATATATAATGGAATGATTCCCATGTGGTCTCTAGCTACAAAATATTCGTCTTTTTCAACATCATAAATCGCAAAACCAAAAATACCATTAAGCTCATCAACAAAATCAGTTCCTTTTTCTTGATACAACGCCAAAATAACTTCACAATCACTTTCAGTTTGAAACTTATAATCAGGAAATTGTTTACGTAGCTCCCTGTGGTTATATATTTCACCATTAGCCGCTAAAACAAACCTCTTATCCTCCGAAAACAAAGGTTGCTTTCCTGAAGCAGGATCAACAATCGCTAACCGCTCATGCGCCATAATCGCTTTATCGTTATCAAAAATTCCGCTCCAGTCTGGACCACGATGACGGATTCTTTTTGACATTTCTAATATTTGAGGTCTTAAATCTTCAGCTTTTTGTTTTAAATCAAACGCACATACAATTCCACACATAATATATTTAGTTTTTTAAATTCTAATTTATGACACAAATATCACTTCACAATATTAAATTAAAAACAATAAATTAATTTTGATTACAAATTAAAACTTAAAAACAAACAAAAAGTATAAAATAGAACCTAACATTGTAAAATTTCTTATTTATCTTTACAATATGAAATTTATAAAACTTACCTACTTGCTGTTTGCCTTTTCTATGTATGGACAAACATGGCAAACCACCAATATCCCTGACAATACTGGAGGCCAACGATTTGATGATGTCTTTTTTTTAACCGAAACCACTGGATGGGCAGCTAACGGCTACTATGCAGCTGTTTACAAAACCATTGATGGCGGACAAACATGGACTGAACAATTAAACCAAAGTGATTTAGGAGGCAATTACTACTTTAGAAACATTGAATTCTTGAATGCTAATATCGGTTTTCTTGGAACCTTAAACGGCAAGATTTTTAGTACAGATAATGGTGGAACTACTTGGACGGAAATCACAAACATTTCTCCAAACCCTGCTGCTATTTGCGGATTTAGCGCCGTAGGAAATTCAACCATTTATGGTTGTGGCGCTTATTTTACACCTGCCTATGTTATAAAATCTACTGATAGCGGATTATCTTGGGATTACATTGATATGTCTGCATACGCCGATGCACTTGTTGAAATAAAATTCATTACAGAAAACATAGGATTTGCTGCTGGCAATAACAGCTCTGGCGCTACTATCTTAAAAACTATTGATGGCGGACAAAACTGGACAGAAATATACAACTCTAATATAGCTGGTGAGTATGTATGGAAACTTCAAGTGCTTGACAGCAATACCGATGTTTTATTTGGCGCTATAGAATCTGTAGCCCCAAACCCTGGCAAACTAATAAAAACAACAAATGGAGGCATTAGCTGGTCAAGTAATAACGCTCCAGAAACATCAATACAAGCTGTTGGATTTATTAATGAAAATACCGGCTGGATGGGCGGTCACACAACTGGATTTCACCAAACCAATGATGGCGGACAAACTTGGACAAACCTGAACACAGGCTCTAACCTAAATAGAATTTTTGTTATAAACTCTAGTTTAGCTTATGCTTCAGGCACATCCATTTACAAATTTACAGATGAAACTTTAAGCATTAAAAACTCGGTAAACAGTCCTTCAAAATCACTAAATATTCAATTGAAAAACAATCCTGTAAAAAATAATTTAGCATTTAGCATTTACTATCCAACTAGCGACAATATTCTTATTGAACTTTATGATAGTAAAGGACGCTTTGTAAAAAAACTTTGCAGAGAACGCATTCTAAAAAATGATATAACAAAAGCATATTCTTTTGCTGTAGACGAGTTAAATTCTGGTGTTTACTTTGTTAATTTTCATAATAATTTTCAACGTAAATCGTTAAAATTTGTAAAGCAATAATCCTGTTTTATTAAATTCTACTATATTTAAAATCAAATAAAAATTTATGAAGAAAATATCTTACCTATTAACACTGACAACAATTTGCATTTTATTTTTCACCACAAATAGTTTTGCTCAAGATTTTAAAAAACTTGATGTTAGCCCTATGGATGCAGCAGCATACCCTAGCAGTCATAACGAATTTTACAAACTTGTAAAAGTAACTTACAGCAGACCTCAACTTCGAGGCAGAACCATAGAATCTCTAACTCCTAATGGAAAAGTTTGGAGAACAGGTGCTAATGAGGCTTCAGAAATTACTTTCTTTTCTCATGTCTTATTTGGCGACAAAAAAGTTAAGGCCGGAACCTATTCTTTATTTACAATTCCTGGAGAAAAAGAGTGGACAATCATTTTAAACTATGACACAGATATGTGGGGCGCTTATTCATACGATGAAGCCAATGATGTTGCTAGAGTAAAAGTTCCTGTTACCGAAGGAAAAGAATCTCTAGAAGCTTTCTCTATCGCTTTTGACGAAAATGCTACAATGTATTTAGCTTGGGATACTTTGCGTATTGCTGTTCCTATAAAAAAACAATAGTTAATCAACTATTCTAAACACAAAAAAGCCTTGATTTCTCAAGGCTTTTTTTTATGGTATATTTAAATATTTATGTGTTTGTAATGAAACTTTCCATTTAGGGTGCTTCATAACATAATCTACAATTTCTGGCACTACCTTATCTCGCTTACTCCATTCTGGTTGCAAATACAAGATACAGTCTTTATTAACCTTTGATGCTTGCTCTTCTGCAAAGCGAAAATCATCTTTATTGTAAACAATTACTTTTAACTCGTTAGCGTTATCATAAACTTCTTGCGTTGGAAGTTTTAATTTTTTTGGAGACAAACAAATCCAATCCCAAGTACCTGAAAGTTTGTAAGCTCCTGAAGTTTCTATATGAACCTGAAGTCCTTTATCTTTTAATTGTTTTGTCAGTAATGTCATATCCCAAGTTAATGGCTCTCCACCTGTAATAACTATAGTATCACTATATTTAGCGGCATTATCAACAATCTTTGATATCTCTGTTGGCGGATGAATATCTGCATTCCAACTTTCTTTTACATCGCACCAATGACAACCTACATCACAACCTCCAACTCTTATAAAATAAGCAGCTGTTCCTTTATGATAGCCTTCTCCTTGAATGGTGTAAAACTCCTCCATCAAAGGCAACATTTCACCTTTATCAACTAACGATTGAATATCTTTCTTCATAGCCTGCAAAGATAAACAATAGTTAAGTGATTATTAAATGTTTTGGACTTGTATTTTTTATATGTATTTTCGCACATAACAACAATAGCACATCACTTTTTAATCTCCCTACTATGAAAAAGTTAATAGCCTTATTGATGTTGTTTGTCGTTTATAATAATTACAGTCAGGTTGGAATTGGAACTACCAACCCTGACGATGGTTCGTCTTTACAAATTGATAGCACTACTGGAGCTTTTATTCCTCCAAGAATGACAAACAACCAAATGCTAAACATACCAACTCCACTTGAAGGAGCTATGGTTTACAACACAACAACAAAATCTCATTGTGTTTTTCAGAACAATCGTTGGACTAACTTAAAAAACAACACTTTAATAATTAACAAAAGCTACAACAACGGAAACACTGCTTTAAGCACACCAGACAACACCTATGTTGATTTCCCCATAGGGATTAACGATGTTATTGTAACAAATACAAACATATTTAATGTCACAGGCAACGGAGCAATAACTATAAACCAAACTGGAAATTATCTTTTTAGTGCATCATTATCAACCAGTAATATGCCTAGCGGAAATAAAAAGTATATTTTAGCTCTTACAATAAACAATCAGCTTGTAGGCTACTTAAGCAGAGGATTTTCTAGCTCGCCTAATCAAGATTATTGGGGTACAAGCGGCAATATTATGTATCCTGTAAATGCTGGTGACAATATAAAGCTAGAATACGTTTTAAATAATGCTAACACACCATTGAGCGCAAAGTTCATAAACATTGGCATTACACAACTCAATTAAAGTTTTCTGTTGAAAAAGGACATTTTTTTCTTCTTTTTATTTGCAGTATTTTTACTAAAATTATCAACCAATGAATAAAGAAGCGTCCTTTTTTAAACATATTACTGAAGGCAATACCAATAAAGGCGAGTACATCACACTAGGTGCTGCTATGCTTGGTGGCAAAACAGTAAAAGAGGCTTTTGTAAACGTCCCTCTAAAAACCATGAATCGTCATGGCTTGATAGCCGGAGCAACAGGAACAGGAAAAACCAAAACACTACAAGTATTAGCTGAAAACTTAAGCGAAAAAGGAGTTCCTGTATTATTAATGGACATAAAAGGTGATTTAAGTGGCTTAGCACAACCTAGTCCTGGCCATGTTAAAATTGATGAGCGTCACGAACAAATAGGTCTCCCTTTTAACCCAAAGTCTTTTCCCGTTGAAGTTATGTCATTATCAGAACAAGATGGTGTAAGGTTAAGAGCTACAATAAGTGAGTTTGGGCCTGTTTTAATATCTAGAATATTAGATGTTACAGAAACTCAAGCCGGTATTATTGCTGTTATTTTTAAATATTGTGATGATAATAAGCTACCGCTTTTAGACTTAAAAGATTTCAAGAAAATTCTTCAATATGCTACAGACGAAGGTAAAACGGAGTTCCAAGAAGCCTATGGACGTATATCAACAGCTTCAACAGGTGCCATATTGCGTAAAATTATAGAACTAGAACAACAAGGCGGCGACCTATTTTTTGGAGAAAAGTCATTTGACACAGAAGATTTACTTCGTGTAGACGAAAATGGAAAAGGGTACATCAACATCATAAGACTAACAGATATTCAAGATAAACCTAAATTATTCTCAACTTTTATGTTGAGTTTGCTAGCAGAAATCTATTCTACTTTTCCAGAACAAGGTGACTCTGGACGACCAGAGTTAATTATGTTTATTGATGAAGCTCACTTAATTTTTAACGAAGCTTCAAAAGCGCTTTTAAATCAAATAGAGAGCATTGTTAAACTCATCAGAAGCAAAGGTGTTGGCTTGTATTTTGTTACTCAAAACCCTACCGATGTTCCTGAAGCCGTTTTAAGTCAACTAGGCCTGAAAGTTCAACATGCCTTACGAGCTTTTACTGCAAAAGACAGAAAAGCCATAAAACTAACAGCTCAAAACTATCCTGACACTGAATATTACGATACTGCTGATGTTTTAACATCTTTAGGAACTGGAGAAGCATTAGTATCTGCGCTTAATGAAAAAGGAAGACCAACTCCTTTAGCTGCTACTATGATGCGAGCTCCTATGAGTCGTATGGATATTTTAACTGACACCGAATTACGTAATTTATTAGCAAACTCTAAACTTGTAAAAAAATACAATGAAACAATAGACAGAGAAAGTGCTTATGAATTGCTTAATAAAAAAATTGAGTTAGCCGATGCTGAAGAAGCCAGAGAAAAAGCTCGAGAAGAAAAGGAAGCTATAAAAAAAGCTGCTTCAAGAAAATCATCAAGAAAAAGCACCAGACAAAATCCAATTGTTAAAGTATTGACAAGTCCTACTGTTATTAGAAGCGTTTTAGGTATACTTACAAAAATGTTAAAATAACAAAACCATTAATTTTTTAGATTAAACACTTATGAACAAAACCCTATTAAGTCTTTTTATAATAGCAATAGCAGCGGTAAGTTGCAAAAAAGAACAAGACCCTTTTCAAATAAGCAAACAACATATAGGCTTACTTACCGATTCAACTCAAGTAAAAGACCTTAAAGCCATATACAGTAACGACTCTATTGTACGCCAAACAAATCAAGGCGCCTTTATGAGAGCCAACTACGATATAGAAATATATGACAAAACAGGTAACGAGCTACTTGTATTGAGTCCTAAAAGAATGCTAGATTCTCTTTCTACTATAGAAACGGTAAAAATATTAGACTCAAGATTTAAAACTGAAAAAGGTATTTCAACAGCTAGTACTTTTGCTGACATTAAAAACAACTATAAAATATCAAGCATACAAAACACTCTAAAAAACGTGGTAGTTTTTGTAAACGAAATCAATGCGTTTTTTACTATTGATAAAGAAGAGCTTCCAGCTGAATTACGATTTGACATCAATGCTAAAATAGAAGCTATTCAAATCCCTGACAAAGCGAAAATAAAATACTTTATGATAGGCTGGTAAACATATGAACCCTTTTTTTTCTAAAATACTTGTTGATATAGCGCGCAAAAAACTGAAAGCTGCGGCTCCAAATGCTCCTATATCAAAAAAACAACTTGTTCCACTTGTAAGAAACTTACAAATTGAAGCAACTCATGCTATAAAGGAATACTTCTTAATTTTTATTGGAGTTATTTCTGCTGGTTTTGGACTAAAAGGATTTTTATTACCTAACAGATTTATTGATGGTGGTGCTACTGGTATTTCATTACTATTAGAAAACATTACCTCTATCCAATTAAGCTTTCTTTTAATTTTAGTCAACCTTCCTTTTTTAATATTAGGAGCTAAAACATTTAGCGTAAAATTTGCTCTAAAAAGCATCGTTGCTATAGCCTTTTTAGGCTTTGTTGTACATTATGTAGACTATCCAACTATCACAAATGATAAATTATTAATAGCAGTTTTTGGCGGTTTCTTTTTAGGATTAGGAATAGGCATGTCTATGAGAGGCGGAAGTGTTATTGATGGCACTGAAGTTCTAGCCATTTATTTAAGTCGAAAATTTTCACTTACTGTTGGCGATGTACTTCTCCTTATAAATATTATCATTTTTTCTTTTGGCGCTTATATACTATCAATAGAAACAGCGCTTTATGCTATACTAACCTATTTAGCTGCTGCTAAAACTGTAGATTTTGTAGTTGACGGCGTTGAAGAATATGTAGGCGTAACTATTATATCAAAAGAACACGAAGCTTTACGAGTTATGATTACTGAAAAACTACGTAGAGCTTGTACTATATATGCCGGAAAAGGCGGATACGGCGAACACAAAACAGCCTATGACAAAGATATTATTTACACCATTGTTACCCGTTTAGAACTAGCAAAACTCCATACAGAAATTGATAAAATAGACAACAAAGCATTCATTGTTATGGGGCTTGTTAAAGATCTTAAAGGAGGCATGATAAAACGTAAACCGCTAGAGAAAAAATGAAAAAATATAAAATTCAAGACAATCCATTTATTGTTCCTACAACAGACGGAAAAACCATTAAAGAGCATTTTGGATTAGCAAGCGATGGCAATTCTGAAATAAGTATTGCTCACATGATAGCGCCTCCAGATTGGAGCGAACCTTTTCAAACCCCAGAATTTGACGAGTATACATTTATAATAAAAGGCAAAAAACAGTTTATTATAGAAAATGAAACTATTGTTCTTGAAGCTGGTCAATCTATAAAAATAAACAAAAACACTCGGGTTCAATACTCAAACCCGTTTACAGAACCATGTGTTTACTTGGCCATTTGCCTGCCTGCTTTTTCAATAGATTCTGTAAACAGAGAATAAATACCATGATCATACATAAACTTATTGGATTAAGCATTAACACATTAAGTTTGGTTTCCCCAAAACTATCAGCTCGTATTGCTTTATTTTTATTTACAAAACCTATGCGAGGCAAAGTATCTGAAAAACAAGCCGATTTTTTAGACACAGCCTTTAAAGACGAATTAACATATAACAACTCATCTATAATGACATATAGATGGCTAGGAAACAAACCTACTATCTTACTTGTTCATGGCTGGGAAAGCAACTCTGCTAGATGGAAAGACTTAATACTAAATTTAAAAAAAGTCGGACATAATGTTGTTGCATTAGATGCTCCTGCTCATGGGTATTCTGGTGGAGATAGATTTAATGCCTTGCTGTATTCAGAATTTATAAACGTGGTTGCCAAGCGCTATAATCCTGAAATCATAATTGGTCATTCGGTAGGCGGCATGTCTTCAGTTTTTTACCAACATAAATATCAAAATAGCAGCATTAAAAAATTAATTCTATTAGGAGCGCCATCAGAGTTTAAAGATGTCTTAAAGCGATACACTAACATGCTAGGCTATAACAAACGAACTATTAACTCAATAAACTCAACAATAGTAAAACGTTTTGGAGCTAGCCCTGAAAAATTCTCTACAGCATCATCTATAAAAAAAATTACGCAACAAGGCCTCATTATACATGATGAAGATGACAAAATCATTCCTTATGATGATGCCCTTCTTATAAAAAGGCATTTCAAAAACAGCACCTTAATTACAACCAAAGGTTTAGGTCACTCTTTAAAAGGCGACGTTGTAGCAAATCATATTTATAGCTTTTTAGCCAGCTAAAGTTATTATCTTTGCAACATGGAAGAGACATTAAAACGTATTAATAAATACTTAAGTGAAGTTGGTTATTGCTCACGTCGTGAAGCAGACAAACTTATAGATGCTGGACGCGTTACTATAAACGGTGAAGTTCCTGAAATGGGAACTAAAATCGCTAAAACCGATATTGTTTGCGTAGATGGAAAAGAAGTAATTAATACAAAAAATGCTTTCAC
Organism: Corallibacter sp.; assembly: GCF_048381695.1. Classification (NCBI taxonomy): domain Bacteria; kingdom Pseudomonadati; phylum Bacteroidota; class Flavobacteriia; order Flavobacteriales; family Flavobacteriaceae; genus Corallibacter; species Corallibacter sp. The sequence goes on from NZ_JBLXHI010000008.1 coordinate 66,802, forward strand.
GTATTTAGCATTCAATAAGCCTGTTGGTATTGTATGCACAACAGATACACGCGTTGAAAAAGACAATATTATAGACTATATTGGGTATCACAAGCGCATTTTCCCAATCGGTAGACTTGACAAACCAAGTGAAGGACTCATACTTCTTACTGATGATGGTGATATTGTAAATAAAATTTTGCGCGCCAGCAATAATCACGAAAAAGAATATATAGTAAGTGTAGACAAACCTATATCTCAAACCTTTATTGAGCGAATGTCAAACGGCATTCCTATTCTAGATACGGTTACAAAAAAATGTCGTGTTACAAAATTAAGCACTTATGAGTTTAAAATTGTTCTAACCCAAGGACTAAACCGCCAAATACGCAGAATGTGTGAGTATTTAAATTACGAAGTACAAACGCTAAAACGTGTTCGTATAATGAATATAAACCTTGATGTACCTATAGGCAAATACCGAGAGCTTACAAAAACCGAAATGGAAGAATTAAATAACCTTCTAGAGGACTCTACCAAAAACTACGTACCAAAATCTAAACACTCAAAAAAGTAAAGAATACCCTACATTAGGTATTTTATTGAGTTTCGTTATTATTTAAGTTTGGTGTATTAAATAACTAATCTTAAATAGTCATGAAAAACTTATTCCTTTTTATCTTACTGGCAAGCTACTCTGTAGTTTCTATGTCTCAAGAAATCGAAAAAACTTTTGTACCATATTATCAAACTGAAGATGGCATACAAGAGTTTGAACGAGTAAGCTCAAAAATTGAAGCTAAAGCCATTGGGTTTGGTTACGGTGGCGTTAACCAATACCTAACTGTTTTTAATAGTAAAAACTCTCCTACAAGATTTAAATCTGGAAGTCTTCCTAAATTCTTAATGAAGTTAGACCCAGGAATTGATCCGTTAGATTTAGTAATTATATCTAAAGCTGATGTTGTTAAAAAAAGAAAAACATACCGAAGATTTGTGCAACAAGGTCACAATATGGGTGGCGCTAAAGACTTGAGTGAACATTTAACTATTCCAGAATTAAAACCTGTTGAAGGACAAGAAAACCTTTACGAAATGGTTTTTAAAAAGCCACTAGTTCCTGGTGAATATGCTTTTCAACCTATTTACAAAGGACAACAAGCTGCTAATATTTTAGCAACAAACAATAATGTAAGGATATACTGTTTTGGTATAGACTAATAAATAACAAAAAAGCCCTTAACTTTCATTAAGGGCTTTTTTTATATACATTAATATTTTATTACATATGACGTTCTCTTGCCAACAATGTGTTTTTAAGCAACATTGCTATAGTCATTGGCCCAACGCCGCCAGGAACAGGTGTAATAAAACTTGCTTTTTTACTAACATTTTCAAAATCAACATCACCTGTAATTCTATAACCTTTTTCGGTACTATCATCAGGAACTCTAGTAATACCTACATCAATAATAACTGCATCATCTTTTACCATTTCTGCTTTTAAGAAATTAGGCACACCAAGTGCCGATATAATAATATCTGCTTGAGAGGTTATTTGAGTTATGTTTTTTGTATGACTGTGAGTTAATGTTACGGTTGAGTTACCTGGAAAACCTTTACGCCCCATTAAAATACTCATTGGCCTACCAACTATATGACTACGACCTATTACCACAGTATGCTTTCCTTTTGTATCAACTCCATATCTATCTAAAAGCTCTAGAATACCAAATGGGGTTGCGGGAATAAAAGTACTCATATCTAAAGCCATTCTACCAAAATTCATAGGATGAAAACCATCAACATCTTTATCTGGGTTTACAGCTAGTAATACCTTTTGAGTATCTATTTGTTTAGGTAATGGCAACTGAATAATAAACCCATCTATTTCAGGATTTTCATTTAATTCTTCTATTTTGTCTAACAATTCAATTTCACTTGTGGTATTTGACATTCTAACCATTGTAGACTCAAACCCAACACGCTCACAAGCTCTAACTTTACTCGCGACATAAGTTAAACTAGCGCCATCATTACCAACAATAACTGCTGCTAAATGCGGTACTTTTTCGCCTTTGTCTTTCATTTTTTTCACTTCTTCAGCAATCTCATCTTTAATGTCATTACTGATTTTTTTTCCGTCTAAAATTGTCATGTTGTTGTTAGTTATGTTGAATTATTATTTGAAATAAAAAAACATGAGTTACCTCATGTTTTTCATAGCTTGCATCATACGTTTTCCGCCGCCGCCTTGCATCATTTTCATCATCTTACTCATTTGATCAAATTGCTTAAGCAGTTGATTCACTTCCTGAACAGAAGTTCCTGAACCTTTACCTATACGTTTTTTTCTACTGGCGTTTATAATTGCCGGGTTAGCACGCTCTTTGGGAGTCATAGAGTGAATAATAGCTTCAATACCTTTAAAAGCGTCATCATCTATATCAATACCTTTCATCATTTTTCCTGCTCCAGGAATCATTCCGATAAGGTCTTTCATGTTACCCATTTTCTTGATTTGTTGAATTTGCTTTAAGAAATCATCAAATCCAAATTGGTTTTTTGCAATTTTCTTTTGAAGTTTTCTTGCTTCCTCTTCATCATACTGCTCTTGAGCTCTTTCTACAAGTGACACAACGTCTCCCATTCCTAGAATACGATCTGCCATACGAGAAGGATAGAACACATCAATCGCTTCCATTTTCTCACCTGTACCAATAAATTTAATTGGTTTATTTACTACAGACTTAATTGAAATTGCTGCTCCACCACGAGTATCACCATCTAACTTGGTAAGAATTACACCATCAAAATTTAAAACATCATTAAAGGCTTTTGCTGTGTTAACAGCATCTTGACCTGTCATAGAATCTACGACAAATAATGTTTCTTGTGGCTGAATGGCTTTGTGAATGTTTGATATTTCGGTCATCATCGCTTCATCTACAGCTAAACGACCAGCAGTATCTATAATAACCACATTGTGTCCATTAGCTTTTGCATGAGCAATACCAGCTTGTGCGATAGCTACAGGATCTTGGTTACCTTTATCACTATATACCTCAACATTTATTTGTTCACCTACTACATGCAACTGATCTACTGCTGCAGGACGATACACGTCACAGGCTACTAATAAAGGTTTTTTTGTTTTTTTGTTTTTTAAATAATTGGCAAGTTTTCCAGAGAAAGTTGTTTTACCTGAACCCTGTAAACCTGACATTAATATAACGCTTGGTGTTCCTGAAAGGTTAATACCTTCGGCATCTCCACCCATAAGCTCGGTTAATTCGTCTTTAACGATTTTAACCATTAACTGTCCTGGTTGTAACGTTGTTAATACGTCTTGACCTAATGCTTTTTCCTTTACTCTATTTGTAAATTCTTTAGCAATTTTAAAATTAACATCGGCATCTAAAAGTGCTCTTCGTACTTCTTTAAGGGTTTCAGCAACGTTAACTTCAGTTATACTACCATGACCTTTTAATACGTGTAGCGCTTTATCTAACTTATCACTTAAATTATTAAACATAAGATTCTTTGAATTTTAAGAAATGCAAATTTAATGATTTGTCACCTATTTATAAAGTTTCATGTAATAAAATACATATTAAAAAAGAGCTACCTTAAAAATGGTAGCTCTTTTTATCAATTAAACTAGAAATCGGCTATTATAAGCAGGTATTGCAGTCGGCTTCTAATTGGTATAAATCACCAACTTCATTTGCACTTAATGTGCGCTTATAAACTCTTAAGTCATCAAGATGTCCTGTAAAACCTTGACCTAAAATGTAATTATATAACGGATCTGAATCTACATCAAAATTGTAGTTTTCTTCGGTATTACGTAATTGACCATCTCTATAAAGACGAATTGTATTATTTGAATCTCTTGTAACTACTAGATGATGCCAATCTGTATTCTCCCACTGAACATCAACTTCTTGATTCCAATCATTATCCCATAATCCATAACCATTTGTAGTATCACTCACCAACGGCGTGTTACCATCATAAACGGCTAGTTGAAAACCTTCTGAATTTACTTCGCCTTTTTGAAATAATATTTCTAGGTTACCTAAATTATCATTTTGCATTTTAAACCAAAGACTTACAGAAAAGTTATCACCTTGTACTATTTGGTTAGAAACTGATACAGGTATTGATACTGATTGACTACCATTAAAAGCTGTGGCACAAGACGCATTTCCAGCTCTATCTTCTACATAAACTCCTGTGCCTTGAATTATATCAGTAGTGTCGCTCATTAAATTTACCGTTTCATTTGAAAAAGGCATATATATTACTAAATCGTTTGTTAAAAAACCTGGATTATCACATGTTTGACATATGCGCTCCATAACCATTGTTATGTCATTTCCACTTATCATTTGAAGTCGTCCTGGCTCACATTCTTGAATTAACCAATAATCATTTACCGCTTGAATGTTAGGTCCAGCTACATTATACAACTGTAAAACAGTTTCGTTTGCAACAACAGATGTAGACCAATTTGCATTGATAGTTAAACCTGCTCCTGTTATAACAACATCTGTATTTGATGTGAATTCAAAATCATAAGATATTAAATGATCATCGTTATTAAATCTTACTACGTTCCAAACACATTCCTGTAGATACATATTAATATCAGACTCTGAACAATTTGACACACATTCTTGAACTTGCAACTGAACGTCATAAATCTGGAAGTCTCCACCTAAACTATCAACACGTAAGTAAACTGTTGTAGAAACAGACTGGTAAGCCTCTGGAGTTGTTATAGGGTTTGTTTGATTTTCGGCTTCTGTAACACTAACATAAAATGATGCGGTAAACTCAACATCACAATCAACCAAATCAACAGTTCCTGCGTTTAAGTTAAATACGGCATCTTGAACAGGTGTTGTTGTATCTAATTCACAAGCTTCAATTACATAGTTTTCAAAACAATTAAAAGGGCTTGGCTGCATACTACAGTCTTGCTCTAAAACCATTTCAACGACACTTGAATTAGACGCTTGAGATAGCACTAAACGGTCATTTTCACAAGCTTGCACAATCCAATTTCCTTCTAAAGCATTAAAATCGCTTAACTCACTTATTTCGACTATGATATGTCCATCTACTTCTGAAACGTCCCAATTACCACTTACTGTTAATGCTCCTGTACCATAAATAATTTGCAAATTATTATTTTCATCAAAATAGAAATCAAATCCCAAATAATCACCATTAGCTGTGTACTCTGCAATAGTCCAATGACACTCCTTTAAAGAAACATGTATCTCTTCTTCTTCACATTCAATATAATTACAATCTTCATCTGCTGCATTAATAGCTTCCTCTAGTTCTTGATTATTCAATACTTCAACCGTATTTCCGTTTGCATAAACTAAACTTATAGGAAAATTTATACTAGCTAAAACCGCTCCTTGATTTCCTGTTTCTAAACCTTCTAAAAACACATACATCTCAAGGTCACTTTCTATTTCAACCGTATCTATAATTTGAAAGTTTGTATTGTAAATAGAGAATACAATTGGGTAAACAAAATCTACACACTCAATTATATTTGGTTCTTCAACACAGGCATTAACAAAAGTCTCTAAAGCTTCAGCGTCTTCAATAACAACTTCTGTATGATTACTTAACGTGATTGTTATTGGAAAAAGAAATTCTAAAACATCTTCATCATTATTAAACGCATCAAAAATTTCTTGAATTAAGTCTAAATCATCTAGGGTTTCTATAGTAATTGTTGTGTCATTTGCAGTAACAGTTACTGGTAAATTAACACCTATACAACTTGAGTTATCTAAAATGTTATCTCTTGACCCATCATAAGTTACGGTAGAGCGCATTAAACTTGCTAATGACGAGTTTGAATCTACAACTTCATCTGTTGAAGGATTATTAATACGAACTTCTTCATCTTGACAAGACACCATAAATAGTGCAAAAAATGCCATAATGAATGCGTATTTAAAAAGTGGTTTCATAGTTGGTAATTTTAATTAAACATGATTTATTAATGAAACAGCTAAAAGATAAAAACTCCTACCTTGGTATTCATTTTTTTTTACATTTACATTCCTAAAAAGCTAAAATGCCAAAAAATTTAGACAATAATATTTGTAATGAGACTTTGTTTTCTAAAGCCTTTAAAACGCATGCAAAGAACTTACATGACTTTTTGTTTTATAAATATGGCTCACAATTAAATCCGCAAGACAAAGTACAGGAAGCTTTTATTAAACTATGGCAAAACTGTGCAAAAGTACCGCCTCAAAAAGCTAAAAGTTTTTTGTTTACAGTTGCAAACAACTTAATGCTTAATGAAGTTGCTCATCAAAAAATTGTTTGGAAACACCAACAGGAAAAACCCAAAACACACACCAATGAATCTCCTGAATTTTTATTACAGGAAAAAGAATATTTAAACAAGTTAGAAACTGCTATATCAAACTTAACCGAAGCTCAACGTGTTGCTTTTTTATTAAATAGAGTTGAAGGAAAAACATTTAAAGAAATTGCCTCTATTTTAGATATATCAACAAAAGCTGTTGAAAAACGTATTTATGGAGCTCTCAAAAAATTACGAGAAGAGATTGATGAATTATAATTTTTTAAAAAAAATTAAAAACAAGGTAGGAAATATTAAACCTTAACTGTTATATACATGTTAGATAGATTATGGAAAAAGACGAATTATTAAAAAAATGGCTCAATCACGAGCTTTCTCCAGAAGAACTTCAGGCTTTTAAACAGCGTGAAGACTACACGAGTCTTGTACGTTTATCTGACTCTTTAAAACAGTTTAAAGCTCCTGAATTTAATACAAATCAAGCTTTAGAAACAGCTCTAAAAAACAGAAATACTCACAAACAAAAAAACCAATGGATAAAGCCTTTATTACGTATAGCTGCATTACTTGCCATTTGTTTTTGCACATATTTTTATACAACAACATTAGATAAAACTTACAATACTTACCTTGCTGAAAAACAAGAAATACTATTACCAGACAATTCTGAAACCACACTAAACGCCTATTCTTCTGTAAAGTACAACAAGCATTCTTGGAGTGACAACAGAGATATTTTTCTAGAAGGAGAAGCCTTTTTTAAAGTTACTAAAGGCTCACAATTTGACGTTATCACAAGCGCTGGAACCGTAACCGTACTTGGAACTCAATTTAATGTTAAAGCACGTGAAAACTATTTTGAAGTTACTTGCTACGAAGGTTCTGTTAGTGTGACTCATAAATTGAAACAAACAAAATTACAAGCGGGTGATCGCTTTTTAATACTTGATGGGAATTACATTGCTACTGAAAAAGAAACTGCTCAAATTCCTGAATGGCTTAATAACGAAAGTGCTTTTAAAAGCATGCCTTTAAAAAACGTTATTCGAGAATTTGAGCGTCAATATCAAGTAAAAATAATAACCAATGAGATAGATGTAAATGCTCTTTTTACAGGTAATTTTACTCATACCGATTTAGAAATTGCCTTAAAATCTATCACGCAACCAATGCATTTATCTTATAGTAAAACCAATGATACAATTACGCTAAAACGTGAGTAAAGCAAAGGCGTTTTTTCTTTTTACGTATCTATTTTTGTTGCATAGTTTTTGCGGATTTTCTCAAAACACTCAACAAGAACAGAAACCGCTTGTTTCTATTTTAAAAACTCTAGAGTCTCGCTACAACATAAGTTTTTCTTATGCTGACAATACTATAAAAAACATATTCTCTTTAGTACCTAATCAAGAACTACCTCTTGAAGAATCATTAGCGGTTTTAGAAAAAAACACTTCATTAAATTTTGACATTTTAAACGATAGATTCATTGTAATTAAAAACACATTACAACAACCAGACAATGAATCGCTACAACAGCTTGACGAAGTTTTTATCACAAATTATTTAACCTCTGGATTATCCATTGCAAAACAAGGTGATGTTATAATAAACCCTGAAAAATTCGGAATACTTCCCGGTTTAATTGAACCTGACGTACTACAAACCATACAAGCGCTTCCTGGAGTTTTAAGTGTAGATGAAACCGTATCTAACATAAACATAAGAGGCGGCACTCACGATCAAAATCTAATACTTTGGGAAGGAATAAAGATGTATCAATCCGGACATTTCTTTGGGTTAATCTCTGCCTTCAATCCTTATTTAACTGAAAATATTCAAGTTTCTAAAAATGGTAGTAGCGCTAAATATGGTGACGGAATTTCAAGCGTTATAGATATGCAACTATCTGATAGTGTCAAAAACGAAACCAACTATGGTTTTGGAGTTAATTTAATAAACGCTGACGGTTTTGTAAAAACACCTATTTCAAAAAAATCTGAAATTCAAATATCTGCTAGACGTTCTCTTACAGACATTGCTAGCACACCAACTTATAATCAATATTTTAAACGTGTTTTTCAGGACTCCGATTTATCTAATAGCAATAGTATTGCTAGTGACGAAACATTTTACTTTTATGATATTTCAGCCAAATTTTTATACGACATATCTAGTAAAGACAAGATTAGAGTTTATGGGTTAACTACAGAGAATTCTCTAAACTACAAAGAACACGCTATAATAAACGAAACAACATCAGCCTCTAACAGCTTTTTAAAACAGGCAAATATTGCAGGAGGCATTCATTATAGCAGAGCCTGGAACAACAAAATCACAACATCTGTTCAAGGCTACATTTCACACTATAACCTAAACGCCAATAATGTTGATTTAATTAACGAACAGCAACTGAAACAAGAGAACGAAGTATTTGAAAACACCATAAAACTGCATACAGATTACCGTATCTCAAAAAGTCTAAAACTAGAATCTGGCTATCAATTTTTTGAAGTAGGTATTAGCAATTTAGAAGACGTGAATAACCCAACATTTAGTAGTTATATAAAAGAAGTTATTAGAACGCATTCAGGATATATTGAAGGGCAATTTTCATCAAAAAACGAGCAAACACTTTTAAAAATTGGCGCACGCGCTAACTACATTCCAAAATTTAACACGTTACTTATTGAACCAAGAATACGTTTTAATCAAACATTTTTAAAGAATTTTAAAGTAGAACTTTTAGGGGAATTAAAAAGTCAAACAACCTCTCAAATCATTGATTTACAAAAGGATTTTCTAGGTATAGAAAAGCGCCGTTGGGTTTTATCTAACAATAGCACCATTCCTATCATAAAAAGTAAGCAAGCTTCGCTTGGTATTCATTTTAATAAAAATGAGCTTTTAATAAGCACCGAAGCATTTATAAAACAGGTTGACGGCATTACTACCCGAAGTCAAGGGTTTCAAAATCAGTTTCAATTTATAAACGCCATAGGCAACTACAAAACCTACGGTATTGACTTTTTAATAAACAAGCACTTCAACAATTTAAGCACTTGGTTAAGTTATAGCTATAGCAAAAACAATTATACTTTTAAAACTCTTAATAACAAGAAGAGTTTCCCTAATAATGTCGACATCAGACATCAGTTAACTTTTGCTGGATCTTACAGCATAAATAATTTAAAACTGGCTTTAGGAGTAAACTGGCATTCTGGAAAACCTTATACATCGCCTAATGAATCTCACAATACTCAAGAACCGATAATTCAATATCAATCACCCAATGGTAATAATCTAAATGATTATTTACGCACCGATATTTCTGCAACTTACACTTGCACTATTTTTAAAAACAAGAAAGCAATTTTAGGCGCATCCGTTTGGAACTTGTTAGATAAAAAAAATATCATAAACACATATTACACAAGTAATACCTCTGGCGGTTTAAATAAACTAGAGAACACTTCTTTAGGTATAACACCAAATGTAAGTTTAAGAATACATTTTTAAAAAAGCATCGTTAAAAGCATATGACAATCAGATTTTTATCGATTTTTTTTGCATCTAACAAATTAAAATTACTATTTTTCACTCAGCTATAATTAGATCTTATGAAAAAAACACTATTTCCAATTGTTTTATTACTATTAACCATATCCTGCTCTAAAGACGACGAAGGCGGTATAATAACAATTCCAACTTGTAATACACCTGAAAATATTCAAGTTAGTGATATCTCCTCTGACAGTGCAATTATTTCATGGGAAGCCACAAACACATCTGCTAGTTACACAATAGAATATGGTGTTTCTGGTTTTTCTCAAGGCAATGGTACAAGCATAACAAACTCAAACACTACAATAACACTTGAAAACCTAGCATCTAACACAAGCTACGATGTTTATATACAAGCTGTTTGTAGCCCAACTAACGTTAGTGTTTTTTCTGATGTTACAAGCTTCACAACAATCGCTCCTTTGGTTGCTACAGATTTTTTACCAAATCTATCTGATTTCAATTTATTTGCTGGAGATTTAGAAAACCTAACACCTAGTGTTCATGCTTTTGAATACGAACTAAACACACCGTTATTTACAGATTACGCGCATAAACAGCGCCTTATTGTTTTACCTCCAAGCACTTCAATGACCTACGTAAATGATGGTTTACCTGATTTTCCTGATAACACTTTAATATCAAAAACATTTTACTACAACAATGATGAGCGAGACGCATCATTAGGAAAAAAGATTATTGAAACTCGAATTTTAATAAAGAAAAATGGCTCTTGGGAGTTTGGTAATTACATTTGGAATGACAGTCAAACCGAAGCTACTTTAGACAGCTCTGGAGATGGAGGCACCAGCACTTTCAGTTATATTGACAATTCTGGCAGCACTCAAAATTTAGATTACAAAATTCCTACTAGCACACAGTGCTTACAATGCCATAACAGTAATGATGTTGCTACTCCAATTGGTCCAAAATTGCGAACTATGAATATGAGTAATCAACTTCAAAATATGATAGATCAAAACCTATTAACTAATCTATCAAACCCTTCAACTGTTTCTGTATTACCTAACTGGGAAGACACCAGCTACTCTTTAGAGGAACGCGCGAGAGCCTATTTTGATGTGAATTGCGCACATTGTCATTCACCTGGCGGCGACTGCTACCCAGAATCTAATCTAGACTTTAGATACGAAACAAGCCTTAGAGATAGCAATATTACAGAGCATGGCCCATCTATAAAAACAAGAACACAATCGTTAATTCAAGATTACTCAATGCCATTGATAGGAACAACAATTTTACATCCTGAAGGCTACACATTAATAGAGGATTATGTTGACACCCTATAATTCTTAAAAACTCCATATTACAAAGGCTTTAGTAGAACTAAAGCCTTTTTTTTATTACTCATCATTTATAACTAAGATGTTGTTAAAAAGCATTTTACAATTAAACCTTTAGTAACACATAAAGTCCTAATAACAAATAATCCTAAATAAACAGATATGAAAAAATTAGTAATTATCGCTTTAGCTTTTGTAAGTGTACAAGCTATGGCTCAAGACAGAAAACACAGAAACGGAGATAGACAAGATAAGATGGCACAATATACTCCTGAACAAATTGCTGAACTACAAACTAAACAAATGACTTTAGAATTAGATTTAAGTGATGCTCAACAAAAAGATGTTCAGAAAATAAATTTAGAAAACGCCCAACTACGCAAACAAGCCATGGATAAAAGACGCGAAATGAAAGAAAATAATGCAGAAAGACCGTCTAAAGAAGCTATGCTAAAGTATAAAAACGATAAGCTTGATCAGCAAATAGCTACAAAACGAAAAATGAAAGATATTCTAAACGAAGAACAATATAGCAAATGGGAAAAAAGTTTAGAAAAACGAAGCATGTATAAAAGAAAAGGTCAAAGAAAAATGGCCAGAAAAGAATTGAATTAGTTTAGTTTTTGTTAATTAAAAAGGGCTTTTGAAGTTATTTCAAAAGCCCTTTTGTTTTTTTAAAGATTTACAGCAACTTTTTCTACTGCTTTTATTGTTTCATCCAAGTCTTCATAAGTCAAAGCATCAGAAATAAACCATGTTTCAAAGGCACTAGGTGCTATATAAACACCTTGCTCTAACATGCCATGAAAAAACTTTTTAAAAGTATCATTATTGCCTTTTGTAGCTGAATCAAAATCCTGAACACTATTTTCTGAAAAATGCACAGAAATCATTGAGCCTACTCTATTTATCGTATGTACAATATGGTGCTTTACCAAAACATCCTCTATTCCCTTATGCAAATAAGCCGTTTTCTCTTCTAGCCTTTTATAAATAGCTTCATCAGTACTTAACTCTAAAAGCATTGCCAATCCAGCAGCCATTGCCAGAGGATTTCCACTTAAAGTACCTGCTTGGTAAACAGCTCCTAAAGGTGCTAGGTGATTCATTATTTCGTTACGAGAAGCAAAAGCTCCTACCGGCAATCCGCCACCAACAACTTTACCAAAACAAACAATATCTGCTTTAATATTAAATAACTCTTGGGCACCTCCTTTTGCTAGCCTAAAACCAGTCATTACTTCATCAAAAACCAAAAGTGCATTATGTTCATCACATAGTGCTCTTAACCCTTCTAAAAAGCCTTCTTTAGGAGGAATACACCCCATATTTCCTGCTACTGGCTCTAAAATCACACAGGCAATCTCATTTTTGTTTGCTTCAAAAAGTGCTTTTACATTTTCCAAATCATTGTATACTGCTAAAAGTGTATCTTTTGCAGTACCTGATGTTACTCCAGGACTATTTGGACTACCAAATGTAACAGCTCCACTACCCGCTTGAATTAAAAATGCATCACTATGCCCATGATAACATCCAGAAAATTTAATTATTTTATCTTTTGAAGTATATCCTCTAGCTAATCTCACAGCACTCATACAAGCTTCTGTACCAGAATTAACAAACCTTATCTTATCTATGTTAGGAACCATAGAAACAGCTAATTCAGCTATTTTAGTCTCTATTTCTGTAGGCATTCCAAAGGAGGTTCCAAGCTTTGTTTTTTCAATAACCGCATTTACCACAGGCTCAAATGCATGGCCAAGAATCATTGGACCCCAAGAATTTATATAGTCTATATATCTACGGTTATCTTCATCATAAACATAGGCTCCTTTTGCACTTTTAGCAAAAATAGGAGTTCCTCCTACTGCTTTAAAAGCACGAACTGGAGAGTTTACACCACCTGGAATGACCTTTTCTGCCTCTGCAAATAAAGCACTACTTCTTTTATACAGCATGTATTATTTTGTTTTTACAATTAGCACCTGACCGATGCTTAAATTATTATTTGTTAAACCATTAAGCCTTTTTAAGACATCAACAGTTGTATTGTACCTTTTTGAAATGGAGTATAATGTATCTCCTTTTACTACTTGATGTGATATATTGTTTGAAACAGTTACTTGTGGAGTGTTTCCTGAAGCAATATCATCATATTTGTATAATTGATAACGTTCTATAAGACTTATCAACTTGTCTGGATATTTCTTATCGGTTGCATAACCTGCTGCTCTCAACTCTCTTGCCCAGCCTTTGTAGTCGCTAATCCTTAAATCGAATAATTTATAATAACGTTTTCTTTCTTTTAAAAACAATGAGTGATCTCTGAATGAATATTTTGGGTCTTTATACTTTCTAAAGCATTCCTGTGATTTATCATCATCGTGATAAATTCTTGCTCCTGTCCATTCATGACATTTTATTCCAAAATGATTATTAGCCTCTACTGACAATCTCCCTTTTCCTGAACCAGATTCTAAAATCCCTTGAGCCAAAGTAATACTTGCTGGAATTTTATAGAGCTGCATTTCTTCTTGAGCTATAGCAGCATAATTTGCTATATACTGTTCCGTACTATTGGCGTAAGTTTTTACAGGTACTGTTGGTGTTGTTGGTTCAGATGGTGTTTCTGGCACATGTGTTTTAGGAGGTACTGTTCTAGTAACACGCTCTGTTCTTGGCTTGCTTGTTTTTTTTGTGGTAACACGCTTACGGGAACCGCAACTCATTATAGTAAAAATAAACAAACATGTAATCAATAATCTATATATCATTTTATAATTGTATTAATGGCATTCCTTTACGTTTAAGCCTAGCATTCATACCTTCTATTCCTTGCAATCCACCTGTATGAATTGCCAAAATTTTCGAGTCTTTTGGGAAATATTCTTTTTTAATTAAATCAAAAATACCAAACATCATTTTTCCTGTATAAACAGGATCTAGCTGTATATTATTTTCAACTTTAAATTGATTAATAAAACTTATTAATTCGGTATTTATTTTAGCATACCCACCAAAATGATAATCCGAAATTAGCTCCCAATTTGATTTATTTGCAAATTTACTAATATCTTTTCGTAAAAAATCACCTTTTAAAGCAGGAAAACCAATTATTTTTTGATGAGATAAACTAGAATTAATCAACCCTGAAATGGTTCCTCCTGTTCCTACAGGACAACAAATAAAGTCAAAACTATTATCATTATCGGTTAGAATCTCCTCACAACCCTTAACAGCTAAATTGTTTGTTCCTCCTTCTGGAATTAAATAAAAATCACCAAACTTTTCCTTTAGTTTTCTTACAAATGACTCGGTATTTTTTTCTCTGTAAACACTCCTAGAAACAAATTCAAATTGCATGCCTTGACTTTTTGCAAATAGCAATGTGGCATTTGAAGCATACGAATCTTTAAGTTCTTCTCCTCTAACAACTCCTATCGTTTTTAAACCAAACAAACTACCTATAGCTGAAACTGCAGCAATATGGTTAGAAAAAGCTCCTCCAAATGTTAAAAGAATCTCTTTTTTTTCTTTTTGCGCTTGTTGTATGTTGTATTTTAATTTTCGGTATTTGTTACCTGAAACATATTCATGAATAACATCTTCTCGTTTCAAAGACAACGAAACATTTTTTAAACTTGACGATATCACATCTTCGTTTAAAACATTATTTAGACTAAATACTGATGCCATTCTTTATAATTATAGAAGCACAAAAATACAATTAAAAAAACTCATCAATAACACACAGAATAGCAGACGTTTAATCAAATCATTATTTTTCATCTAACACACTGTATCACTACAAAACAGACTTATTCATCTATAAAACAATGTGTTTCATCGAAAAACCTAACACCCTCTTTTTCCTACAAAAAAAAACATTAAATTTATATTGATTATTTTTCAAATAAAATTGATTTTTTAAGAAATAAAACACGCATTAAACCAAATAAAATAAATTATGCATTTTTTTTAACATAATTTATTGAACAATACTCAAAATCACAAAGACACCCCAAAGTCTACCCAAATTAACCTGCTCACGTTGTATTTAAGGACACTCTGCTTAATAGATTAAAATAGACTTTATGATGAAAAAACTACTTTTTTCAGGATGTATTTTTCTTTCTTTTTTTTATGGATTTAGTCAATCTGATGATTGCGGTAATATTGCTAGCGCTGAATTGATTGTAAACACCACATGCAATACACAAAATTGGAACAATACAAGCAACACAGACAACTCATGGAATTACAATGGTGCTAGTTGCGGAGAAAACCCAAGAGACGATGCTTGGGGTTGGTTTGATGCCATCAGTACATCTACAACCATTACGTACAACCCAATACAAAACGGCAACGTAATTTTAACGCTTTTTGAAGGAGCTTGCAATACAAATATGTCCCCAGTTTCATGTGCAAATGATAATGGAAGCTCTAACGCCAACAATGAGGAAACTATAACCTACAACACAACTGTTGGCCAACGCTACAGAGTACGCATTCAGCGAGCTGGCGGAAACGGAAGTATGAACGGAACTATTTGTGTTTTTGATTCTTCAGTTGCGTCATTGCCAAATGACAACCCATGCAACGCAACAAACCTAAATGTTAACACTGGATGCATATACACTAGTTTTACCAATGCAGGCGCAACAAATAGCTCTGGAATTCCGGCTCCTGGCTGCGCAAACTATTCTGGTGGTGATGTTTGGTTTTCAGTTATTGTTCGTACAAGCGGAGCTATTATCATAGATTCCAACTCAGGAAGTCTTACAGATAGTGGAATGGCTGTTTACTCTGGAGGAACATGTTCTAGTTTAACCTTAATTGAATGCGATGATGATGATAGTGATAATGGATTAATGTCTTCAATTGATTTAACAGGAAGAACGCCTGGCGAAACCTTATATATCCGTTTTTGGGAATATGGAAATGATGACCAAGGCACTTTTAGCATTTGTGTCTCTGAACCACCTGCTCCACCAATTAATGACGATTGTTCAGGAGCTATTCCTTTATCATCTAATTCTATATGTAACTACTCATTTTACACCAATGAAGCTGCTACAGCTAGCACTGGAGCTCCTGCTCCTGGTTGTGCAAGCTATTCTGGTGGTGATGTTTGGTTTTCAGTAGTAATAGGCTCTACTGGAGAAGTAACTATAGACACACAATCTGCAGCTTTAACTGATAGTGGAATTGCAGCTTACTCTGGAACATGCGGATCCTTATCTTTAATTGAATGTGATGATGATGATAGCGCTAATGCCTTAATGTCTTCAATAACTTTAACCGGTAGAACTCCAGGTGAAACCATTTATATTCGTTTTTGGGAATATGGAAACTACAACCAAGGCACCTTTGGAATATGTGCTACCTCACCAACACCTCCTGATGTATATGGTGTATACTTGCCTTGCCCTGGAGAACCTAGCCAACCTTTAACATCAACGATAGGTTGTCAAGGCTCTTTGAGTATTGGCAACACCATCAATGGAAACCTAAATGCTGCTACTGACAATGTTGCTTTACAACCTATAATTTTTATATCCAGTTCTGACCCTTGTCAATTTGATACTACTGACACTGCAAATTATACATCTGTTAATTTCACTGTTGACACATCTGGAGTTTACACTTTTGCAGCTGAAACTCCTACTCCGTATTTTGACGCTATGGGATATATTTATGAAACAGCGTCTGGTTTTACTCCCGGAACTTGTTCTGCAGGATATATTGCTGGTGATGATGATGATGGCCCTAATTTAGACCCTTTAATCACAGCAAACCTAACTACCGGAGTAACATACACATTGGTAACAACTATATTTGATTTTAGTAGCACCACACACACTGGACCTTTTACATGGAACGTTTCAGGCCCACCTAGAGACATAGATTGGTATACTACTGCAACTGGAGGTTCTCCTATTGGCTCTGGATCTTCTTTTGACCCTGTCGGAGTTACTGGCTCTCCTTTATCAAATACCAATACACCAGGGATTTACTCTTTTTGGGGCGCATGCCCTGACTCGCCAGGAACCAGATTTCAAGCAGACTACATTATTGGTAAAGTATGGAACGGTTCTGTAGATACTAACTGGTATAACGATAACAACTGGGTACCTACAGGTATTCCAACGGCTTCAGACTGTGTAATTATTCCTGATGTTGCAACTAGTAATAATAGGTCTCCTATAGCTGACTATGCTATTTTTACACCTCCAACACCTCCGTCACCCGCATTAGGAAGAAATTTAACAATACTTGCTAATGGCTTTTTAGAGATTGAAAACAACAGTGTAATTGAAATCACTGATTGGGTAAATGTAGACAATGACGGTTTCTTTCTTTTACGTGATAGCGCAAGCTTAATTCAAGACCCCACAGAAACTATAAATAATAACATTGGTGAAATTTCTGCACAGCGAAGTGTAAACAACCTTGATGATCCTTATGACTACATTTATTGGTCATCTCCTGTAGAAAGTTTTGATGTTGAAAATATTTCCCCTAACACAAACCCTAACTTAATCTGGAAATGGCTTCCAACTCAAGCTACTGGAGGTGGTATTGGAAATCACGGAGACTGGAGACATCCAGCCCCTAATGAACTTATGAGTCTAGGCACAGGCTACATAGTTAGAAACCTAACAGGAACAACTCCTTATCCAGACACACCGGCTGTTCCCTATACAACAGCGGAGTTTACAGGTAGACCAAACAATGGCAATGTTAGCGTTAATATAACGCGAGGCACCCACACAACAGGAAACTATCAAGGCGATAATGGTGTTGCTAATGGCACTACTCCTCAAGATGATAATTGGAACCTAATAGGTAATCCATACCCTTCAGGGATTTCGTATACAGACTTCATTTCTGCTAATCCTTATATTGATGGCACTATTTATTTATGGACACATGAAAATACTCCTGCCGCAATTGCCAGCCCTTTTTATGAAGATTTTGTATACAATTACAGTGATGATTATATTGACAACAATTACACTGGGTCCAATCCTCCAGGCTTCAACGGCAGCATAGCTTCAGGGCAAGCTTTCTTTGTTCTAATGCTTGACAATGCTTCAACATCAGAACAAGTTGTCTTCAATAACAGTATGAGAAATGCTACAATTCCTAATGATCAGTTCTACAGAGGTACCATTTCAGAATCAAGAAACACTATTGAGCGCCACAGACTTTGGCTAGACCTTGTGACTCCTAGCAATACAGCTGCTTCTATTTTAGTAGGTTATATTGATGGTGCCACAAATGACACTGACAGATTATATGACGGTTTTGAATTTGAAGGAAACCCAACAAGCTTTTACTCGCTTATTGGAGAAGACAAAATGTCTATTCAAGGAAGAACTTTACCTTTTACAGACACTGACCTTGTTCCTTTAGGCTTTAAAACCCCTGAAAGCGGCACTCATTCTATTGGCTTAAACACTTTAGACGGCTTGTTTCTTTCAACAAATCAAAACATATACCTTGAAGACACTTACTTAAACATTATTCATGATTTAAGAGTTTCTCCATATACTTTTAATATTGAAAATGGTACTCATAACAATCGCTTTATATTAAGATATACTAACAACTCATTATCTACTCATGAGTTTGATAGTAACACTGGATTTACTATATCAGCCCCAAACAGTAAGTATATCAAAGTAAAATCCGCAACAAGCAATATAAACTCTGTTATTGTATATGATTTATTAGGGCGCACATTAATAAACAAAAGTGAGATTAATTCATTAGAAACAACTATTGAAAACTTACCGTACTCTGATGGTGCTTATATTGTTCAAGCTACACTTAAAAATGGACTACAAAAAACTCAAAAAGTAGTTTTAAGACAATAACTAATAATAACTAACAAAAGTATAAAAAGGCCTCGTTTTTAAATAATCGAGGTCTTTTTCATTTACATAAGCCTCACGCTCAAAAGAGATATTTTTATACGCAGCATACATATTCTTATATTGAACTAATCTTATAAAAAACTCAATTAGATACAATAAATAAAACGGAATAATCAACAGCTCCAACTGCTGCTTTAAATGAATTTTTTCATGATTTAAAAGCACGGCATCTTTCTTCAAAGCTTTATACTTTAAAAACACAAAGGGATAAATTGTAATTCCCACATAACCTTTTGGCACTATATATTTTGAAACCAATATCATCGTCTTGAAACTTCAAAAATCAATCCAAATTACATTATCTTTGTTAGATTATGAAAAAAATCATTCCTATTGAAGAAGGAGATTATTACTTAACTCCTGAAGGCTATCGCTGTTTCACAGAGCAATACCACCTAAAACGAGGCTATTGCTGCGAAAGTGGATGCAGACACTGCCCATACGGATTCAATAAAAAACAATTAAAAAGAAACTAATGTCTACAACAACTAACATATCTTTTAAAGAACAAATACTACAAGGAATACCAAACACATTACCTAACACTAAACCTTATGAAGCTTCTATTAATCATGCACCTAAACGTAAGGAGATTCTTTCTGATGAAGAAAAAAAATTAGCACTTCAAAATGCGTTGCGCTATTTTGAACCACAACACCACGCAACACTTCTTCCTGAATTCAAAGAAGAATTAGAAACTTATGGACGCATTTACATGTATCGTTTTCGTCCAGATTACAAAATGTATGCACGCCCAATTGATGAATATCCTGCCAAATCAAAGCAAGCTGCAGCTATCATGTTAATGATTCAAAACAATTTGGATTATGCTGTTGCACAACATCCACATGAATTAATTACGTATGGTGGCAATGGCGCTGTGTTTTCTAACTGGGCGCAGTATTTATTAACCATGCAATATTTAGCAACCATGACAGATGAGCAAACGCTTGTTATGTACTCTGGTCATCCTATGGGTTTATTTCCATCGCATAAAAACGCGCCTCGTGTAGTTGTTACCAACGGCATGATGATTCCTAATTATTCCAAACCAGATGATTGGGAAAAATTCAACGCTCTTGGCGTTACACAATACGGACAAATGACAGCCGGAAGCTACATGTATATTGGACCTCAAGGCATTGTTCACGGCACAACAATTACCGTTTTAAACGGTTTTAGAAAAATAAAAAAATCACCTAAAGGGCACATTTTTGTTACCTCTGGTTTAGGCGGAATGTCTGGTGCGCAACCAAAAGCAGGTAACATTGCTGGCTGTATTACGATTTGTGCAGAAGTGAATCCTAAAATCACTCAAATTCGATTAGATCAAGGTTGGATTGATGAAAAAATCACCGATTTAGATGAATTAGTAGCACGAGTACAAAAAGCGCAAACAAACAAAGAAACAATATCAATAGCATACCTAGGAAATGTTGTTGAAGTCTGGGAAAAATTTGATGAATCTAATATTCATATCGATTTAGGAAGTGACCAAACCTCATTGCATAATCCTTGGGCTGGTGGTTATTATCCTGTTGGATTATCTTTTGAAGATGCTAACGACATGATGGCAAATAATCCAGATTTATTCAAGACTAAAGTTCAAGAAAGTTTACGTCGTCATGCAACTGCTATTAACAAACACACAAAGAAAGGTACTTATTTCTTTGATTACGGAAATGCCTTCTTGCTCGAAGCTTCTCGTGCTGGTGCTGATGTTATGTCTGAAAACCCAACTATAGGTCGTGAATTTAAGTATCCAAGTTACGTGCAAGATATTATGGGACCAATGTGTTTTGATTATGGATTTGGGCCATTCCGTTGGGTTTGCACTTCGGGTAAACCAGAAGATCTAGCAAAAACAGATGCTATTGCTTGTGAAGTTTTAGAAGAAATCATGAAAAACTCACCTGAAGAAATCCAACAGCAAATGGCTGACAATATTCAGTGGATTAAAGGTGCTCAAGAAAATAAATTAGTAGTAGGCTCACAAGCCAGAATTCTTTATGCAGATGCTGAAGGTCGAATGAAAATCGCTAAAGCATTCAACGATGCCATTGCAAAAGGCGAAATAGGTTACGTTGTTCTAGGTCGTGATCACCATGATGTATCAGGTACAGATTCACCTTATCGTGAAACCAGTAATATTTACGATGGTTCTCGTTTCACTTCAGATATGGCTATACACAATGTTATAGGAGATAGCTTCAGAGGAGCCACTTGGGTAAGTATCCACAATGGTGGTGGCGTTGGCTGGGGAGAAGTTATAAATGGTGGATTTGGTATGGTTCTTGATGGTACTAATGAAGCAGAAACACGCTTAAAATCAATGCTTTTCTGGGATGTAAACAATGGTATTTCCAGAAGAAGTTGGGCAAGAAATGAAGGTGCTGTTTTTGCTATAAAACGCGCTATGGAACAAGAACCTAATCTAAAAGTTACGGTTCCTAATTTTGTAGATGAGAAACTATTGGAATAACAATAAAAAAAAAGAACTATGAAAAAGCTACTAAAATTATCACCTGTTTTAATTCTCGCTATTCTATTATCTTCTTGTAGTTCAGTTAGGGTTGCAGCTGACTATGACAAAGAAGTAAATTTCAATCAATATAAATCCTTTGCTTTTTTTAAGCCCGGGATTGATAAGGCTGAAATTAGTGATTTAGATAAAAGAAGAATTTTAAGAGCTATTGAAGCCGAGTTACTAGCCAAAGGAATGACAAAATCTGAAACTCCTGATATGTTAGTTAGTATATTCACTAAAGAACGAGAACAAGTAAATGTATACAATAACGGCTTTGGCCCATACGGTTATGGTTGGGGATGGAGCCCTTGGTATTGGAATAACTTTAACTCTGTTTCAACCAATACTGAAGGCATTCTATACATAGATCTTATTGATGCCAAAAGAAAAGAACTAGTATGGCAAGGTCAAGGAGTTGGATATCTCACACATAATATGAAAGAGAAAGATGAACGCATTAAAGAGTTTGTTTTTAAAATACTAGAAAAATATCCTCCTGAAGAAAAAGAATAATTACTTATAAAAAAAGCGACTCAAATGAGTCGCTTTTTTTGTGATTGTTATATCAACAATTACTTTTTATTTTTTTCCTCTAAAGACGTTAAATAAGTCTTGTATTGATCTGGAGTAAGAATACCTTTAATCTTATCATTTAAACGACTTAAAATCTCTGCTTTATATTTTTGAATAGCTTCAATATCGCTCTTTTCATTTAATGCTTTTATATTTTCTTCAGCATCTACCAAAGCTCTAAAAACACCACTTTGTTGCTCTCCTGTAAGAACAACCAACTCATGGATTTCATATGTTTTCTGTTTTGCAATCGCTTCAGGAGTTCTTTGAGTAGTTCTTGATGCTTGAGCACTAGAGAATTGCATCCCTAAAAAAAACATTGCTATAAAGCTAAAAAGTGATATATACTTTTTCATAATAATTTTATATTAATATTTACATGTTGATTAAAGGCTAAATATACAAAATATATCTATAGTTTTTTAAATAAAAATAAAAAGCGACATAAAATGCCGCTTTTGTAGTAAACGTAATTCGATATTACTGTTCTGTAGAGTTGTCATCTACTTTAATTTTTGTATCTCCATCTGACTTTTCTTTAATTTTCACCTCTTTTTCTTCGGTTTCCATTTTAATTTTAGTCTTATCTCCTTTTTCTTTTACTTTAACATCTGCACCTTCTTCTTGCATTTCTTCAATAAGTTCTTCTTTTTCGGTTTTTTTATCATCTCTACAAGAAGTAAAAGCTACTGTTACTAAAGTAAATATGGCTACTATATAAATTAATCGTTTCATGATTTCTAATTTTTAAAGGTTAATAATACTCTAAACTATAAAACATATTAATCAAAAAACTAGTTTTGTTAAATTATCAGCTGTTTTTTAACACAAAAATACAGATATTCGTAAATTTTAATATTTCAATAACACTTCTATTTTAGCTTTCAACTTTTCTGTTGAAGGAATCATGGTCTGCTCTAATGTTGAATTCAATGGAATTGCAGGCATATTTTCACTACCAATTGTCATTACTGGTGCATCTAAATATTTAAAGCATTCTTCCTGAATTTTCCCAGATAATGCTCTTGCAAAACTGTTGTTACTTGGCTCTTCAGTTACCACTAAACACTTACCTGTTTTCTTAACCGACTTCATTATCGTTGCTTTATCTAGAGGATACAATGTTCTTAAATCGATAACTTCTATTTGGTCTTTTAAACCCAATTCTTCTGAAGCATTCATTGCCCAATGCACACCCATCCCATAGGTTACAATCGTGCAGGTTTCTACATCGTCTTGCTTCCAAATTTCTTGTAATACCCAAGCTTTTCCAAAAGGCAATACGTAGTCTTCAGCAGGTTCTACAGAAGTTGCGCCTTGCGTGCCTGGAACCTTAGACCAATACAAACCTTTATGCTCAAAAATAACTACTGGATTAGGATCGTGATATGCGGATTTCATTAAGCCTTTTAAATCAGCACCATTACTTGGGTAAGCAATTTTTACACCTCTAATGTTAGTGACTACACTTTCTACAGAAGATGAATGGTATGGTCCACCACTACCATAAGCACCAATTGGCACACGCAAAATCATACTTACAGGCCATTTTCCGTTACTTAAATAACAGCTACGGCTCACTTCGGTAAATAATTGATTGAGTCCTGGCCAAATATAATCAGCAAACTGAACCTCAACAATAGGTTTTAATCCAACCGCACTCATACCAACCGTAGAACCCACGATAAAAGCTTCTTGAATTGGTGTATTAAAAACGCGGTCGTCACCAAATTTCTGTGCTAATGTCGCGGCTTCTCTAAATACACCACCAAGTCGTCCACCAACATCTTGTCCGTAAAGCAAACACTCTGGATGCTTGCGCATTAATTCTTCCACAGCGAATAAGGCACAATCTACCATCACTACTTTTTCTGCACCTTCTGGCGAACGCTCGCCTTTCTCTTCGGTAATTGGTGTTGGTGCAAAATCGTGCGTAAATAAATCTTCTGGTGTTGGGTCTTCTGCTTTTAAGGCTTTTTGAAATGCTTTTTCGACTTCACTTTCGATTTCGGATTCGATTTCAATAAGTTCCTTTTGAGTGAAACCATTGTCTAACATTTGCTGTTTTAAAACAGGATATGGATCACGAGATTTAGCTTCTTCCAAATCATCACGATACCATTCCATACGAACACCAGACGTATGATGATTTAATAACGGCACTTTAGCGTGTACTAAAAACGGACGACGTTCTTCTCGGATGGTTTTTATAACTTTTTCTAGAGCTTCATAGCTTTCAATAAAGTTAGCACCATCAATAGAAATGGCTTCTAATCCGTGAAAACCTTTTGCATATTCTGCAGCATTTTGAGCTCTGGTTTCGGCTTCATTGGCTGAAATATCCCAACCATTGTCTTGCACCAAATATAGAATTGGCATTTGCTTTAACGCTGCCATTTGAAAGGCTTCTGCAATTTCACCTTCGGTAACTGATGCGTCGCCTAAACTACAAACCGTAATTGGATTTAATTGCGATTCTTTGCTATCATTTTGAACAACATTTGAATTTTGAAGTCCTTGCTTTTCCAAATATTGCATTCCCATCGCGACACCAGTTGCAGGAATGGCTTGCATACCTGTAGCAGAAGACTGATGTGGAATTTTTGGCTTGTCCGCATCTTTTAAACTTGGATGTGAATAATAGGTTCTTCCACCAGAAAATGGATCGTCTTTTTTAGCTAACACCTGAAGCATTAAATCGTAAGGCGTCATGCCAAAAGCTAACAACATTGCATCGTCTCTATAATACGGAAATGCATAATCTTGAGGTAACAATTGCATTCCTAAAGCGGTCTGAATGGCTTCGTGACCACGTGATGTAGCGTGCACGTATTTTGAAACTACTTTGAAGTTGGCTTCATACAATTCTGCCATTGTTTTGGCGGTTACTAAATTGGTAAACCCTTTTTTTAATATGTCTTTATTCATTGTTTTCTGAACTTATTTCTGCGTTAGGGATTACAGCGGCATCCTTTTTTGCCATTAAAAGCAAAAAAGATATAGCGTAAAGCCCGACCCTTGTGGTAACGCCCAAATTATTTTAAGCTAGCTCTTCTTCAACCTTTATCATCCAGTTGAATTTATCTTCAATTTTTCCTGTTTTTATGGCATTTAGCGTGTCGTTAACCTCTAATCCTACCGGACTTTCGTCAGAGACGTGAATGTCGCCATTTTCTGTGCCAATGCTCTGAATGTAAGCAATACCAACGGCTGTTCCTGTTCCGAAAGCTTCCTCTAAAAGGCCTTTTTCTGATGCTTCACGGATTTCGGTAAGCGTGATTGGACGCTCAATAACTTCAAAACCTTTATCTTTTAAAATAGCGATAACACTCATTCTGGTAATGCCATCGAGAATGGCGCCATCGCGACGTGGTGTGATGAATTTTCCATCAATTTTGAAGAAAATATTCATTGTTCCAACCTCTTGAATGTACTCGTGCTCAACAGCATCTAACCACAATACTTGATCGTAGCCTTTTGCTTTTGCCAATTCCGTTGGACGAATTGCTGCTGCGTAATTTCCAGCCGCTTTTGCTTCGCCTGTACCACCATCTACGGCACGAACGAATTTCTTTTCAGCCCACAATTTTATGCGCTTGCTAAAAAACGGACCTGCTGGTGATGCCATAATGATAAACTTGTAACTTGTGGCTGCACGCATTCCAATAAAAGCTTCATCGGCATACATAAACGGACGTAAGTACAATGCACTACCATCTTGTGGTGGAATCCACGCTTTGTCCATAGCTACAAGCTGTTTTAAACCTTCTACAAACAACTCTTCTGGAACATTTGGCATTCCCATTCTGTCTGCACTAAAGTTTAAACGCGCTGCATTTTTATCGGCACGAAATAGCATTGGTGTTCCGTCTTCATCTACATTAGCTTTCATTCCTTCGAAAATGGCTTGTCCGTAATGCAACGCCATTGCTGCTGGATGCGTTGGAATTAAAGCTAAAGGTTCTATTCTTGGGTTTTGCCATTCGCCATCTTTATAATCGCAGATAAACATATGATCTGTGAAAGAGGTTCCTAATGGTATGTTGTTGAAGTCGATAGTATCGACTTTTGATTTTTCTACTTTTTGAATGGATATATTATGTTTCATAATTACACATTTTTTTGAGGGTTAAAAAACACCCCTAAAGTCCCCTCAAGGGGACAGTTCAAAAAATTATATTTTTCTATTGGTATCAAATTGCTCTAAATAATCGGCAACTCTTCGCACAAAGCTTCCACCTAGGAAACCATCAACGACACGATGATCGAAAGACAGTGATAAGTACATCATACTTCTAATAGCGATTTCATCGCCTTTTTCAGTTTCAATGACTTCGGCTCGCTTTTTAATAATTCCTAATGCTAAAATGGCAACTTCCGGTTGGTTAATAATCGGTGTTCCCATTACGCTACCAAACGTCCCAACGTTAGAAATAGTGAACGTGCTTCCTTTGATATCGTCGCCACTCAACTTGTTTTCTCTTGCTTTTCCAGCGAGCTCGTTTACGTTTTCGGCTAACGCTTTTAAGTCTTTAGTGTCAGCGTTTTTAACGACTGGCACAATTAAATTTCCACTTGGTAATGCTGTTGCCATACCAATATTGATGTCTTCTTTTACGATGATATTATTACCATCAACAGACGCATTGATATTTGGAAAATCCTTGACCGCTTTAGCTACTGCTTCTACAAACAATGGTGTAAAGGTTAGTTTTTCGCCATATTTTTCCTGAAAAATAACTTTATTTTCATTTCGCCAGTTTACCATATTGGTTAAGTCGGCTTCAACATATGCTGTTACGTGTGGTGACGTGTGTTTGGAATACACCATATGATCGGCAATCATTTGACGCATACGATCCATTTCTACAATCTTTCCTTTGCCTTTATCGAACGTTAATTGCGGAATGCGATAAGCTGTTGGATCTTCAACCACTGGCTGCGCAAACTTATAAGGTCTGCCATCTTCGATATAATTAAAGACATCGCTTTTTCTTAATCGTCCTTCGTTTCCGGTTGCTGGTATTCTTGCAAGTTCTTCAAAACTAATGTGATGTTCCTTTGCAATGGAAATGATTAATGGTGAGAAGAACTTTGAATTCGAAGTTGAAGCTGAAGTTGAAACCGAATGAGATTCCTTGTTAATACTAGATGCTATTGAAGGACTCTTTTTGGTCTTCTTTTTTGATGTCTCGACTGCGCTCGACGTGACATCATTTTTCGATTTCGGTTTCGATTTCGATTTTTCTATTTCTAGAAGAGCGATAACCTCACCAACTTTTACCACATCTTTTGCTTGGTATTTGGTTTCTAGCAACGTTCCTGCTGCTGGTGCAGGCACTTCGTTATCTACCTTATCTGTGGCTACTTCTAATATGATATCGCCTTCATCAAAAGAATCGCCTTCATTGATTAACCAATTAATGATGGTTCCTTCTGTGATACTCTCGCCCATTTTGGGCATTTTTAGTTCATAACTTCCTGCGAAAGCAGGAATCTCTTTATCTTCCATTTCTAAACTTATTTAAGTTTAAATTCCAATTTATACTTATGTCCATCCAACTTGGATTCATCTCTTCAATTAAGTCTATTTTCCAGTCTCTTTTCCATTTTTTCATCCTTCTTTCTCTAATTATGGCTTCTTCAACACTAATACATTCTTCAAAATATACTAGCTTATCACAATTATATTTTGCTGTAAAAGATTCTGGTCTGACCTTTAACTTATGTTCTTTCACTCGTTCTTCTATATCGTCAGTAATTCCAATATAAATTACTCCATTTGGCTTATTAGCCATCATGTAAACATACCAAACTTTCATTCCTTTTTGTTATGATATTCCTGCCTACGCAGGAAATATTCCCTTAAGGTGTCATAAGCACCTTCTTGGATTTTCATATTTTCTGGAACTTCGCGTAATGGCTCAACGGCTTTTAGACTGTTATGACAATCTTTCGGTAACTGCTGATATAACTGCGTCCCTTTAGTTTTCCAAGCAATCATCTCATCGCTTACCTGCTTGATGACTTTTACTGGATTACCAACCACTAAACTACGTGGTGGAATTTTAGTTTCGGCCTTAACAAATGCCATGGCTCCAACGATACTTTCATCTCCAATTTCGGCATCATCCATAATTACGGTATTCATACCAATGAGGCAATTACGACCCAAATTGGCTCCGTGAATGATGGCTCCATGACCAACGTGCGCACTTTCTTTTAAGGTAATAGATTTACCCGGAAACATATGCACTGTACAGTTCTCTTGCACATTAACACCATCCTCTAAAATGATTTGTCCCCAATCTCCACGAATGGCAGCACCTGGACCGATGTAACAGTTTTTGCCAATGATGACATTACCTGTGACTGCTGCCAACGGATGCACGAAACTACTTTCGTGTACGACTGGTGTGTATCCTTGGAATGCGTAAATCACTATTTAAATCGTTTTAATGTTTCTTTTGTAAAATCACTTAATACCAAGCGACCACTAATAGCTGCTCTTTCGGCTAGAAGCGTGTCCCAATCTTCGGTACCTTGCCAGAAGATTTTCTTCATTTCTTTCATTGCTTCTGGATTGTAGCTACAAAGATTTTCGGCAAAGGTTTTTATGGCTTTGTCTAAAGCTTCTGTAGTATCAAAAACCTGCGTAAATAAGCCTTTTTGTTTTGCCCATTCTGCTGGATAAAACGTATTGGCATCTATTGCGATTTGTGACATTCCGCTTAAACCTAACTTACGTTCTACGGCTGGACCAACCACAAACGGACCGATACCAACGTTTAGTTCACTTAACTTTATGGCTGCAAATTTTGTTGCCATACAATAATCGGTTGCCGACGCAACTCCTACTCCACCACCAACGGTTTTTCCTTGCACGCGACCAATGATAAATTTTGGACATTTACGCATTGCATTAATCACGTTAGCAAATCCTGAAAAGAAGACTTTTCCTGTGGCTTCATCATTGATATTGATAAGCTCGTTAAAACTTGCTCCTGCACAAAATGTTCTATCGCCTCCACTTTTAAGAACGATGACTTTGATATCGTCATTATTGCCAGCATCGGTGATAGTCTGTGCTAGTTCAGCCAGAATATTTCCTGGTAATGAATTATGCGCAGGATGAAAAAATTCGATGTATCCTACTTGGTTTTCTATGGTTTGTTTTACGTATGGTTGTTGTTCTGACATAATTATATTAATCCAAATTGTTCAAAATGATGATTTAAATGTTTTCTTTCGAGTAAGTAAGATTCGTAACGATTCAACTCGCCAAATACTAAATTCTTCAATTTAGCATCTGGATTTTCCTTGAAAAACTCGATATATTTTTTGCGTTGTTCCTTAAACTTCTCAATCGCTGTTTCTAAATCTTGATGTTTTAAATCGTCTAGCGTGTCTTTTTCTAACTGTGGAAATTGAGAGTTTTGTGGAAACTTTCTATAGTTATACAAGCTTGCGTGCACCTTGTCTAAAATCTTTTCTGGTGTGGCAATTTCAAAATCTTGAATTTCGGCAGACGCAATTTTATAAGTGTATTCTAAATGCTCAATCATATGTTGAGGTGTCATAATTCCCCATTTTGGTTTGGCGTCTGCTTTTAACTTTGATAAGCATTCGTTGATTTTTTCTTCGGTCATTTCAACAAATGTTTCTTGCTTTTTCTGAACCATTGTTAAAATAGTAGCCACTGCAACCAACGGACTGTCTTTGTCTGTTTTTTGGCTTTCTGGTCGGTTTTCAAAATTAGCATCAAAAACCTCAACGTGCCATTTTACAATACCACTTGGATGCTCGGTTGATGACACATCTCGATCCACTTTTTCTTTACAGGTTAAACGCACATAAATGGTATCATTGTGGTATAATGGTCTTAAAAATCGGATAGAATCCAAACCGTAATTTGCTGCGACAGGTCCTTTATTAGGATACACAAACAATCCAGCTGCCGCCGAAATTATAAAATAACCGTGCGCTGTTCGTTTTTCAAAAATACTTCCGTCTAAAGAGGTAATATCGGTATGCGCGTAAAAATGGTCCCAAGTTAAATTGGCAAAATTCTGAATATCAGTATCCGTAAGTGTACGCTTATGCGTTTTTAAGGACATTCCTGGTTGAATATCTTCCCAATGGTACTTAAACGGATGATCTTCGGCTTCCTTATATTTTGCATTTTGCTGATAAATGCCAGTAATTTCAGTAATTGTTGATGGTGTTCCTTGAATCGCTGTTCGTTGCAAATAGTGTTTAATACCACGCATTCCACCCATTTCTTCTCCACCTCCAGCACGTCCTGGACCTCCGTGAACCAAGTAAGGCAACGGCGAACCGTGACCTGTACTTTGTTTTGCCATTTCGCGATTAATCACCAAAATTCTTCCGTGATGACTTGCTGCATTTACAACATAATCGGTTGCAATGTTATCATCGTAAGTTGCAATAGAAGACACTAACGATCCTTTACCCATTTGCGCTAATTGCACAGCTTCGTCCATTGACTTGTAAGGCATAATTGTACTTACTGGTCCAAACGCTTCGCGCTCGTGAACAACATTATTCTGGAAAGGATTATCAGTTCTAAACACCACAGGACTTATAAACGCACCTTTATTGGCATCTACTCCAATAGTTTCGATATTATCGAGATTGCCATAAACCATTTCAGCTTCTTTGCTGATATCTGCAATAGAACTTTTAACGGCTTCAACTTGTTGTTTGCTTACCAATGAGCCCATTCGCACTTCCTTAAGTCTTGGGTCTCCAATGGTTACTTTATCGAGTTCTTTTGCTAATGCAATTTGAACATCTTCAACTAAATTTTCAGGAACAATAATGCGTCGGATGGCAGTACATTTTTGTCCTGCTTTTACGGTCATTTCCTTTCGAACTTCCTTAACAAACAAATTGAATTCTGGTGTTCCAGGAACTGCATCTTCCCCTAAAATAGAAGCGTTAAGTGAATCGGCTTCCATAGTGAAAGGCACAGATTCTTCAATTAATCTTGGATGCGCTTTTAATAAACGACCTGTTGCTGCCGAACCTGTAAAGGTTACGACATCTTGAGACTCAACGGTATCTAAAACAGTTTTTACGGTTCCGTTTATGATTTGAAGTGCGCCTTCTGGTAAAATACCCGAATTGATAATTTCTCTCGCTACAGCTTCTGCCAAATAAGATGATGATGGTGCTGGTAAAACCACTGCTGGCACACCTGCCATCCAGTTGACAGCACATTTTTCTAACATTCCCCAAACCGGGAAATTAAATGCGTTGATATGTACCGCAACACCTTTTTTTGGCACCATTATATGATGTGCCATAAAGCGTCCACCACGAGACAAATCGATTGGGTCGCCTTCTACGTGAAACGGTTTGTTTGGAAACAATTTTCGTAATGATGCATTGGCAAACAGGTTACCAAAACCACCTTCAATATCAATCCAACTATCTACACGCGTTGCGCCAGTTCTGTAACTTAAATCGTAAAATTGTTCTTTGCGTTTTGTAAGGTAAAGTGCTAATTTTTTGAGCATATTACCTCGTTCTTGAAAGGTCATTTTACGAAGCACTTCACCTCCTTTTGTGCGTCCGTAGTTAAGAACTTCAGGAATATCTAATCCTTCAACAGCCCAATTTGTGAAGTGTTCGCCTGTTATGGCGTCGTAAATTGGTGCTCCTTCTTCTTTTCCTGTAGTCCATTGTCCTTGGACGTAGTGTTGAATTTTATTCATCTTAATGCCCACGAAAGTGGGTATCTATTTAAATTAAACTTTTTTTTGTTTTGACGTTACCTAAAGGTCGGGCTTTCCGTTATATCTTTTTTACTTGTTCTCGATACATCCCGACCTTTATTGTCGGGACACTCGAACTGACGTAAAAAAGGATGCCACTTCAATCCCTAACGCACTTACTTGCTATGTTTATTTATCAAATTTCTTTTATCTCTTACTATGAGATTCCTGCCTACGCAGGAATTACTATACATTTATTAATCACTGACCATCTCTGGCTGGTGCGTTAGTGATTGAGGCTTTGTTGAAGCTCTTTTTTGTTTTTCTCAAAAAAAGCGACTGCCGAAAGCGTGACCCTTGTGGTAACGCCCAAATTATTTTACATATCTACACGTTCAATAACCGCTGCATACCCTTGACCAACACCAATACACATAGTTACCAATGCATATTTTTTATTTTGTTCGTGCAATTCTAAAGCTGCCGAATACGCAACTCTAGCTCCAGTAACACCAAGCGGATGGCCAATTGCAATTGCGCCTCCGTTTGGGTTAATTCTTGGGTCGTTATCTTCTAATCCCCAAGCGCGAATGCACGCCAAAGCTTGTGCTGCAAAGGCTTCGTTAAGCTCGATGATATCAATATCGTCCATAGTTAAACCTGCTTTTTCTAATGCTTTATTAGAGGCTTCAACGGGACCAATTCCCATAATTCTTGGCTCTACTCCAACCACTGCAGAACTTACAATTCTTGCTAATGGTTTTAAATTGTATTTTTTTACTGCATCTTCACTTGCAATAATAGTTGCTGCAGCTCCATCGTTTAATCCAGAAGAATTTCCAGCAGTTACGCTTCCTCCTTCTTTTTTAAAGGCTGGTCGTAATTTGGCTAAAATCTCTTTTGATGTTGTTGGTTTTACAAATTCGTCTTTTACAAAAACAATTGGGTCTTTTTTGCGTTGTGGAATTTCGACAGGTAGAATCTCTTTTTCTAATCGTCCGTTTTCTTGAGCTTGCGACGCTTTCATCTGACTCCAGTATGCGAATGCATCTTGGTCTTCTCGCGAGATATTATATTTCTCGACAAGGTTTTCGGCTGTCATTCCCATTCCGTCTGTGCCATACATTTCGTGCATTTTTGGGTTTACAAACCTCCATCCGAATGTAGAATCGTAAAGTTTTGAATCGCCTCCAAAAGCGCTTGATGGTTTTGCCATAACGTATGGTCCGCGTGTCATATTCTCAACACCTCCAGAAATGAATACATCGCCATCGCCTGCTTTTATCGCTCTGTTGGCGTGAATAATTGCTGACAAACCTGAACTACACAGTCTATTCACGGTTTCTCCTGGAACTGCAAATGGCAATCCTGCTAAAAGTGACGCCATTCTTGCCACGTTACGATTATCTTCTCCGGCTTGGTTAGCACAACCCAGAATAACATCGTCGTATGCTTCTTTTGGGATATTTGGGTTTCGTTTTACTATTTCTTTGATTACTAAAGCTGCTAAATCGTCTGTTCTCACAGCCGATAATGTGCCTTTGTAATTTCCTATTGGTGTTCTTATGCCGTCTATTATGTATGCTTCCATATTATTTTGAAATCGAAGCCGAAATCGAAATTGAAGTCGAACTTCTTACTTTTTATTTTTCTCTATTCTTTTTTAGATCCTGAATCAAGTTCAGGATGACAAGTCTTTTTTACTCCCAATCTTTTTGAGTGCGATAAACAACACCTTTAAAAAGTGCTACCAGTTCATCTCCTCGTTTTACTTCTATAATATTGAATCCGAGTTTATTTTTTACGTTTTCTATCACAGATTCTGCCACTAAATAATCTCCTTCATTTAATGCTTCAATATGATTGATACTAGTTTCTATGGACACAGCAAATTTTCCGTGTGTATTTGTCGCAAAACCAAAAGCTGTATCTGCTAATGCATAACTGATTCCTCCATGTGCTTTTCCCATACTATTAAGCATTTCCTTGCGAACCGTCATTGCCACGCGACAACGACCGATTTCGCATTCTAAAATTTCGATGCCTAGCCAACTGCTAAATGCATCTTGACTTAACATTTTATGTGGAATTTGTTCTCCTTGCATTAAAAGAATGTTTTATTTTCTTTATTCATTTTACGCAACAACGGACTGCAACGGTAACGGTCTTCGTGGTACTCGTTGTATAATTCATCTAGTTTGGTTACACACCAATCAATGCCTTTTTCATCTGCCCAAGCTAATAATCCTTTTGGGTAATTAACACCTTTAGTCATTGCGTTGTCTATATCTTCTGCTGATGCGATGTTTAGAAACAAAGCGTCTGCTGCTTCGTTGATTAACATTACTAGAACACGGTCGAAAATAGTTTGTGC
This sequence comes from Corallibacter sp., assembly GCF_048381695.1. Classification (NCBI taxonomy): domain Bacteria; kingdom Pseudomonadati; phylum Bacteroidota; class Flavobacteriia; order Flavobacteriales; family Flavobacteriaceae; genus Corallibacter; species Corallibacter sp. The sequence continues at coordinate 101,179 of NZ_JBLXHI010000008.1, forward strand.
TAATTCACTATCTTCTTTCGGTTCTTGCTTTACAGCACCTTCAGAATAATCATAGTAACCTTTTCCTGTTTTTCTTCCTAAATAACCTGCTTCACTTAAACGCTTTTGTGTGAAACTCGGTTTGTATCTTGGGTCGAAATAAAAGGCTGTAAATACGGTTTCCGTTACTGTGTAATTGACATCGTTACCAATGAAATCCATTAATTCGAATGGTCCCATTCTAAAACCTCCCAATGTTTTTAAACTATGGTCGATTGTTTCAAAATCAGCAATACCTTCTTCATAAATTCTTAAGGCTTCTCCATAAAATGGTCGCGCTACACGGTTTACGATAAAACCAGGTGTATCCTTTGCAACAGCTACTGTTTTTTTCCAACTTTTTATAGTTTCAACAGATTTGTCTAAAACCGCTTTTGAGGTTTGCACTGCTGGAATAACCTCAACCAATTTCATTAATGGTGCTGGGTTGAAAAAGTGAATTCCGATACAACGCTCCGGCTTTTGCAATGATGATGCTATGGATGCTATGGATAAACTCGATGTGTTTGATGCTATAATACAATCTTCCGCAACATAGCTTTCCAATTCTGAAAAAACCTTCTTTTTAATATCAATATTTTCGACGATAGCTTCAATCGTTAGGTTTGAATCTGCTAATGCTTTTAGACTATCGACGTACGTGATATTTGATTGAATTCTGTTTTTTTCTTCAGTATCTATTCGACCTTTTTCAATGAGTCTATTTAATATTTTTTCAAGGCTTGCTTTAGCTTTGTCTAAAGCCGCTTGGTTGGTATCGTATAATTTTACGGAACAACCTGCAGTTGCCGCTACTTGAGCGATACCGCTTCCCATTGTTCCTGAACCGATTATTCCTACGTTCATAATTAATATCGAATATTGAATGTTAAATACAGAATTTAGAAGTGTTGAATTTCTATTATCTGATAAACATCCATCTATTTATTTTTATTTTGCGATGTTCGAATACTCGATACAAAAATCGCAATGAGTTCTTTATTTTCTTTTAAAAGTTGTTCTAACTTTTGTAAATCTGAAATCAGGTTTGCACCTTTTTGAATTTTTAAATTCACTAAAGACTCTCTCAATTCTTTCAAACATTTTTTCATCTTATGAAGAAAATCTCGAGAAGATTCTGCGCTTTGTGCTTCGCAATAATTAAGTGCTGAAGCCGTTGCCGAACGAATTAACTGTTTCGACAAATGTTGTGATGCAAAATTACCATCAATCTTTCCACATATAATAATAACATCAACCGAAAACTGAATTAATCTTTCTTCTATGTCATATTTATAATTTTTCATAAATACTTCTTTATTCAACATTCTTCGGTTAACTATTCGTTATTCTTTATTTTCCTTTAAAAGTTGGTTTACGTTTTTCTACAAAAGCTGAAACGCCTTCTTCGTAATCTTTAGTTTGAGCTGCTTCGATTTGTAATTTTGATTCTAATGCTAACTGCTCCTCCAAATTATTGGTTAAAGATTGATTAAACGCTTCCTTTATTTTCCCTAAAGCTAATGTTGGCATATTAGCGAGTTTCAAGGCTAGTTTGTTTACTTCCTCTTCAAAACTTTCTAATGGTAATACTTTGTAAATCATCCCCATTTTTTCAGCTTCATCTGCAGACACTTTATCTCCTAACATCGCTAATGCTGATGCTTTTTGAAAACCTATTAAGCGAGGTAAAAAGAACGTTCCTGCACTATCTGGTATCAAACCTATTAAACTAAACGCTTGAATGAAACTTACTTTTTCGTGAGCCACAACGATATCACAAGCCAATGCAATGTTAGCTCCTGCTCCTGCTGCCACACCATTTATCGCACCAATGATTGGTTTTTTAATGTTTCTAATTCTGGTGATGATTGGGTTGTAATGTTCCTCTAGAATTTTCTTGAATCCTGGGTTTAGTTCCGGACTTGTCACTTCTTTTAAGTCTTGACCTGCGCAAAATGCTTTTCCGTTTCCGGTTAGCACGATTGCTCTTACTTCTGAATTACTTTCGCAATCGTCAAAAACTTGCTGTAGGTTTAATGCCATTTCACGGTTGAAGCTGTTAAAAACTTCTGGTCGATTTAGTGAGATGTAGGCTATGTTGTTTTCTATTTTAAGCTGAATGCTTTCCATATTTTTTTCTTTTATTTTGGATTCCGCATCAAGTGCGGAATGACAAATCACTTCAAACATTTAAAATAATCAAATGGCTCTTGACAATCGTTACACTGAAATTGTGCTTTGCAAGCCGTTGAACCAAATTGACTTATCATTTTTGTATTTGTGCTTCCGCATTGCGGACATTTTACTAATTGTTTTCCTTCCAGCAACACGGACTTATCGGCTTCTTCATCTAATGGTGCTGCGATACCATAATCTTCGAGTGCTTTTCTGCCTCTTGGTGTAATCCAATCGGTTGTCCAAGCTGGATGTAAAATCAAATCTACTTCAGCTTTATAACCTGCTTTTTGCATTGCGCGTTTGATATCGTCTCCGATAACATCCATTGCAGGACAGCCACTGTAAGTTGGTGTGATTTCGATTTTTACAATATCATTTTCGATAACAGCAGAACGCACAACTCCCATATCCATAATGGATAACACTGGGATTTCTGGATCTGAAATAGACTCCAGAACCTTTACCAGTTTTGGGTTGATATGTTGGTCTGTTGTTGTCATGTTTTAAAAGAGATTCCTGCCTTCGCAGGAATTTGTTACCATTCCATATTTGGATAGGTACGTTGCATATATTGTAAATCGGCTAGCAAGTAACCCATATGTTCGGTATGAATGCCTTGCTTTCCTCCTTTTTGAAAATATTTGCTTTCTGGAACGCTTAACGTTGCTTCTTCTAAAACTTCATTTACTTCTTCGTAATAAGCGTCTTTTAATTTAGTGACATCTACTCCAACGCCTTCAGCAACCATAGCTTTATCAGCTTCGGTTTGATGAAATAATTCATCGGTATACGTCCATAAATCATTTATTGCGGTTTGTACACGATTATGACTTTCTTCAGTTCCGTCTCCTAGTCGCTTGATCCAATCAGATGAGAAACGCTTATGATAACTCACTTCCTTGATGGATTTTTTTGCAATTGCAGACAGATTTAAATCGGTACTTTTTTCTAATTCGGTTAGCATTAAAAAATGATATACATCGAATAAGAATTGTCTTGCCATTGTGTACCCGAAATCGGTATTTGGCTGTTCTACCAATAAAACATTGAAGTATTCGCGTTCTTTACGAAGCATCGCGATATCATCTTCAGTTCTGCCGTCTCCAGCTATCTTTGCTGCATATTGATAATAACTACGTACTTGTCCTAATAAATCCAGTGACATATTAGTGCACGCAATATCGGTTTCTAAACTTGGTCCGTGACCGCAAAGCTCTCCTAATCTCTGACCGAGAATTAGGCTGTTATCTGCGATTCCTAGGATGTAGTTGTATAGGTTTTTCATACAAAATCGAAACTGAAATCGAAATTGAAATCGATTTAGCTATATTTTTTTATTAGTGTTACTACTATTCTAATGAGCTCATCATTTTCTCTTACAATTTGCTCAACATTATCTCTAATTAACAAATCAGATTTTAATTGAATGTTAATGTTACGCTGTGATTCTCTTAACTCTTTAAGTGTTAACCTAAGTTTATTGATCTTATCCTTATTTGTACCTGCTCCCTCAAACTCTCCAAAATTAAGCGCAGAAGAACAGGCTGACCGAATAAGTTGTTTAGCTAGATAATCGCCTGCATATGAAATAGGTTTATTACTGAAAACTAAAACTATTGAAGCTGCAAAATTTTCGAATCGACTATCTAAATTGTAGTTACTCATAAAATCTATACTATTTATGTTTTTCTAATTCTTCGAATTCGGCTTCAACTTCATTTTCGTTTTCATCCTACATATGTTTTACGTCGTCTGGTAAATCATAAAATGTTGGATGACGATACACCTTGTCTTGTGCTGGTTCAAATAATTCGCCATTATGCTCTGGGTTTGATGCTGTAATATGCTTACTTTCCACAACCCAAATGCTTACGCCTTCGTTACGTCTTGTGTAAACGTCTCTTGCATTTTCTAAAGCCATTTCTGCATCTGCTGCGTGAAGACTTCCGAAATGACGATGTTCTAATCCGTTTTTACTTCTTACGAAAACCTCCCAAAGTGGCCAGTTCTTTTTATTAGACATTAGATATTAGATGTTAGATGTTAGACTTTATCAGAGTACTTTTATCATTTCTCATTTCTCGAGTCTAACCTTCTGATTATACTACTTGTTTGTTTTTTCTTTCTTGTTGTTTTTCTGCGTGAGCCATAGCTGCGTCTCTAACCCATTCGCCACGTTCCCAAGCACCAACTCTAGCTTTCATTCTTGCTTTGTTCATTGGTCCGTGACCTTTTACAACTTGCCAGAATTCATCCCAATCAATTTCTCCGAAATCATAACTTTGACGCTCTTCGTTCCATTTTAAATCTGGGTCTGGAATTGTTAATCCTAAAATATCAGCTTGTGGCACGGTTTGGTCAATAAACTGCTGACGTAACTCGTCATTGGTTTTTCGCTTCAATTTCCATTTCATTGATTGTTCGGTGTGAACTGACATATCATCAGTTGGACCTAACATCATTAAACTTGGCCACCACCAACGGTTAAGTGCATCTTGCGCCATTTCTTTTTGTTCTGGTGTTCCATTACAAAGCTTTAGCATAATTTCGTAACCTTGACGCTGATGAAAACTTTCTTCCTTACACACGCGCACCATTGCTCTTGCATAAGGTCCAAAAGAGGTGCTACAAAGTGGCACTTGATTGATAATGGCTGCACCATCTACCAACCAACCGATAGCTCCCATATCTGCCCAAGTCACAGTTGGGTAATTGAATATGGAAGAATATTTTGCTTTACCAGAATGCAATTGCTCGTATAACTCGTCTCGCGAGATTCCTAATGTTTCACAAGCACTATATAGATATAATCCGTGACCAGCTTCGTCTTGCACTTTTGCCAATAAGGCTACTTTACGACGTAAGGATGGCGCACGAGTAATCCAGTTACCTTCTGGTAACATTCCTACAATTTCGGAATGTGCGTGCTGACTGATTTGCCTAATATGCGTTTGACGATATTTTTCTGGCATCCAGTCTTTAGGTTCAATTTTTTCATCGCGAGCAATACGCGCTTCAAATTGCTCTTCTAGGTTTTTTATTTGTTCTTCACTCATAATTTAGTATTTAGTGAATAGTTTTAATGTTTAGTGGATTCCGCATCAAGTGCGGAATGACAAATTTTATTTATACGTCGAAATCAACCACCACTTTTTTAGTAGTTGGAACGGCTTGACAGCTTAACACATAGTTTTGTGCGACTTCATCTTCTTCTAATGCGTAGTTGATTTTCATTTCAACTTCGCCTTCCATTACTTGACACTTACAGGTACTGCAAACGCCTCCTTTGCATGCAAATGGTAAATCTGCTCCGGCAGTTAAAGCACCATCTAGAATATTATCATCGTCTTGCTGCATTGTGAAACGAAATTCTTTTCCGCCATCGATAATAACAACTTCGACACCATCAATTTTTTGTTCTGATAAACGCTCAACACGTTTTTTATCTTCTTCGGTGAGGCCTTTTACAAATAATTCGAAATGAATTAAATCTTTGGGTAAACCGGCTTCAGCCAGATAATTACTCACGTAATTGACCATATCTTCTGGTCCGCACAAAAACACTTCGCTTGTATCTGGAATATCAATAAATGTCTTGGTGAGCACTTTCATTTTTTCATCATCAAAACGACCATTGAACAACTCAATATCTCGCTTTTCTTTGGTTAGGAAATAATAGATTTCCAAACGACCGAAATAGGTGTTTCTTAACTGCTCTAACTCTTCCTTAAAGATAATGGATTTTGCTGTTCTATTGACATAAAACAACTTACAAGTTGCCTTTGGCTCTGCTGCCAAATGTGCTTTAATCATTGAAAGAATTGGCGTAACACCACTTCCTGCTGCAAAAAACAAGTAGTTTTTAGCATTATCAGCATTACAATCTACACCAAATGTTCCGCTAGGTGCCATAACATCTAGCTCGTCTCCTACTTTTAAAGTGCTATTGACAAAGGCTGAAAACTTCCCTCCTGGAATTTCTTTGACTGCCACTTTCCATTCGTTATCAAATGGACTAGAACACAACGAATATGAGCGACGTACATCTTCGCCATTAATTAATGCCTTAAGCGTTAAATGTTGCCCTTGCGAGAATTTAAATTCGTCTTGCAATGCTTCAGGAATATCAAAAGTTACAACTGATGTATCTTTTGTTTCCTTGTAAATATCTTTTATTCTTAATTTATGAAAATCTGCCATCAACAGTAATTATCTATTCTAAATTGTTAGTAATCTTAAACCGAAAACGTTTTCGTTTTACGAATTAAAAAAACTAACAAGCGTTAGTTTACTTGACAAATTTACAAAAAATTAATCTATTTTTTTGTTAATACCGTTAATTAACACTTCGCTTAATTGTTGAGACAACTCTTCAGGGTTTAAGTCTTCTTTTTTAGGAATCCAGAGATATAAAGAGCGTAAGGTTGATAAAATTGAAAAGAGCATCACTTCAATATTACCATTTATGATCTCGTTATTTTTAACACCTTGTTGAAGAACATTTCTAAACTCATCTTCATAATTAGAACGTAGTTGCAAGTAATACTCCAACTTTTCTTCAAGATGCATCCAATCGTTATTAAGAGAAGCCATGCCGTAAGTGTTTTTAGACGTTATATTGACATGTAACTCTACAGCATCTTTTAGCTTATCTATATTTGATTTGTTTGATTTTTGAATTTCCTGCAATCCAGAAGTAAACTCTTCGGCTAAAGAAATTATAATCTCCTTAAGAATTTCTTGTTTAGAGTTTATATGGTTGTAAAGACTCGCTGCTTTCATGCCCATTTCTGTAGCCAAATCTCGCATAGTAACAGCGCTATATCCTTTTTCTTTAAAAAGCTTTGCAGCTGTTCTTATTATTTCGTCTTTACGGGTTTCCTGTTTCAATTTTTATGTATTTATATATTTTATTGTAAATTTATGAAAAAGTAAAACTATGGGTTTTTTTGATTTTATTTTTGGAGCAAAAAAAAGACAAGTTCAACTTTACATGCAAAACGGCGCTGAAATTATTGATGTAAGAACACAACGTGAATGGGATTCTGGTCACATTGAAGGTTCAAGACACATACCTTTAGACGACTTAAAGAATCATGTTGATGAATTAAAAACATTAAACAAACCTCTTGTTGTTTGCTGTAAAAGTGGTGTTCGTTCTGCTAAAGCTGCTAAATTTTTAAACCTTAATAACATTGATGCGACCAATGGTGGCGGCTGGATTTCTTTGAACAAAAAATTATAGCTTAATATTTTCCATGGCTTTTTGAGACTCTATTGGGTTTTCTGAAAACTTTAATGTCCAACCTAGGGAATTAGTAAGGATATAAAACTTTGAAAGCTCACTTAACAATCTATTTTGTGCATTGGTTTTTAAGTCTGAAGCTTCTATTTTTTTCATCAACTGCTTGTTTACTGTTTTTTTTATTTCGTTATAATCTTTTGCTTCAAAAGGATTGAGGTAGTCAGCTTGTATATCGTAATATTCAAAATCTGGATTGATTTTTATTTCTTCTTTAGGTATATCTAATATTTGTAATGTTTTTGTTGATGAGTCAATGGCATATTCAATTTTTGACAAATCATAAGCAATTGTTACATCAGCATTAACAACAACTAGCGCTTTTTTATCAACTTGAATTAGGTCACCGAAAATTCGTTTAGAATTTTCATAAGTAAATACTTGACTAAAATGTCCTTCTGTAACGACTAGTTTACCTACATTTTTTATCTGTTCTTGAATAAGCGCAGTATTTTCCTGAAGTACAAGTTTGTTATCGCGCTTTTCTCCACAATACTTAAATGTAAAAAGCACTATTAATGTGACTATGATTCCGAATAAAATTTTTCTCATACCTCTAAAATACAAAAAAAGCACTGGTTGCTTCGACAATGAAGCCTAACCAATGCTTAAAATTCCTTGATATTTAGCAGCAAATCAAAGGTATGGTTTTAAAGTAAAACACACTTTAATTACATGTTAGCTATATATTAAATTTATATAATCTTGTTTTTTTTGGCTTTTTGAACAGCTTCTAACTTATTATGAACTTGTAGCTTTTTATAAATGTTCTCAATATGCTTCCTAACAGTTCCTGGTGATAAAATTAGGTTTTCTGCAATTAAATTATAACTCAACCCTTTACTTAATTGCTCTAATACTTCCACTTCACGTTGAGTTAACTTGATATCGTCTTGGTCGTTTTTATTTTCAATTTCTATAGGGTTTCTTAACAGCTTAAGTGTTTTCATAGCAATAGATGGGTTCATTGCTGCGCCTCCATTAAGAGTTTCTAAAATTCCGTCGTGAAGATCTTTAGCGTTTATTTCTTTAAGCAAATAACCATCTGCACCTGCTTTTATAGCATTAAAAATGTTTTCGTCGTTATCAAAAACTGTGAGCATTATGATTTTAATATGCGGATATTTTTGCTTGATGATTTCTGTAGTTTCTATTCCATTAAGCACTGGCATTTCAATATCCATTAGTATTAAATCTACATGGCGATCTTCTTCTATTTTAGTAAGTAAATCAGACCCATTGGTTGCTGAAAACTTGAATTTAAGATCATCAAAAAAGGATAACTTCTCTTTTACTGTATTTATTAAAAAAGAATTATCATCTACAATGGCTATTTTTACTATCATTTATAAATATTTTTTCTAAAAATAGATATTAAAACCAAAATACCAAATACGTCAAATTACGTATTTATTTCTTTTTGTATTACTATGGTGGCGCCTTGTTGCGGGCTTGTTTTTAATGTAAAGCTTGCTTGAATTTCGTGAGCTCGCTTTTTCATATTGTTTAAACCGTTTCCTAATTCTATTGCATTTTGATCAAAACCAACGCCATCATCTTTTACTGTAAGCACTAAATTTTTATTTTCCTTTTGAAAGCTTATTTGAATATTTTTTGCATGCGCATATTTCAAGGCATTATTAACAGCTTCTTGAATGATTCTGTAAATATTCATTCCTTCAACAGATGAAAAAACCAATGTATTAGACAGACTTTCATCTACCTTAAAACTAAAATTAACCACATCTGAAGCATGATTAGCCTTATCTATAAAATTTGAAATTCGAGACTGTAAATCCTCAAAAGATATTTCACTTTTATTCATTGCCCAAATTGTGTCTCTTAACTCATAAATAGTTGCTGTGGTAAACTCACTAATTGTTTTTAGTTTAGAGTCTAGCTTTTCCGGAAGCGTAAAACCGTACTTCAAATTATCTAAAGACGATATAATAAATGTAAGTTGAGCTCCAATATTATCATGTAAATCTCGACTTATTGTTAATCGTTGTTCTTGCAAACGATTCTGGGTTTCTATTTTGGTTAAAGCTTCTTTTAGCTCGCTTTCTTTTTGCAGTTGTTTGTTTCTTAATTTTTGCTGCTTATATAGCAAATACCCTAAAACAGATAGCACTATCGCTAAAATAGTCAAACCTATAATTTGTGTGTTTTTTGTATTTATATGCAGCTCTTTCTCTGCTAAATCTGCTCGCTGTTGTAAAATCTCTTTTTCTTTCTTTTCTGTTTGATATTGAATTTCCAGCTCTGATATTTTACTATTTGTATCTAAATTTAAGATACTATCCTTGAAAGCAGTATATTTTTTATAATACTCTAATGCTTTTTTAGAGTCACTTTTAGCTTCATAATATTCAGAGTAATTCATCAAAGAGGCTTCAATATCTGAAACCGTTTTATATTTTCTTGAATACTGGTAAGCGCTATCTATATATTTTTTGGCTTCAGAGGCTCTGTTTTTCTCTATTAAAACTTGTGCTATATTGTTGTATGATGCTCCTACTCCAACAACATTCCCTATAGATTTTTCTACTATTACAGATTTTTGAAAATACACCAAAGCTGAATCAATTTCTTCTAAATAATAATAAACCGCTCCAACATTATTTGTAGATTCTGCTATACCTTTTTTGTCTTGTAAAGCATATTCTATATTTAAAGAATGCTTAAAATAATCTAACGCTTCTTTTAAGTTTCCGTCGTTAGCATATATAATTGCTATGTTATTATAAACTTCAGAAATGCCTTTTTTATCATCCAGCTTTTCAAACGCAGCTTTAGCTTTCAAATGATATGTAATCGCCTTATCATTAATACCGCTATAACTGTAAACTAAACCTATGTTATTACTTGTTGTAGCAATCTCTTTAGCCATTTGCTTTTCCTCATAAATAGCTAAAGCTTTTAAGTAATATTCAAGAGACGTGTCATAAAGCCCTAAATTTCTATTTGTAACACCAATATTATTATAGGCTGAAGCTAATGTTATAGAATCTTGCGTTTTTAAAATAGCCTCGCTAGAAAGCGCCTTTGATTTCTCAAATTCTCCTAAATCTCTATAAACAATTCCTAAATTATTTTTAATAATAGCAATATCTTTATCATTACTTGCTTTAGTTAAACTTTCTTCTAAAAGTGCTATTGCTAGTTTAGAATCGGTTTTATAGAAACTCATAGCAGAATCATTTAACTTGAGAGCCTGCGCTTGAGAAAATACAGCTACTGAAACAAACAATAAAAGCAATGTTAAAATATGCCTCATAAGTAAATTTTAAAAAGTGAATTGGAAGTATAAGATTAATTGAAATGTTTCTTAAAAACAAATTCTTGCAACAAAATCATTTCTTCAAACACTTTAAAAATACGCCAGTTAAGTGATTTATTTAAATCATTTACCAATTTAATATGTTGCTTATTTGTTTCTGCTTCTATTAACTCTACTTTTATTTTATGACTGATAAGCTGATTATTCTCTTCAGCTAACTTATTTTCAGTAACAGTTATTACTCCAACCTTTACAGAGCAAACTATCAAAAGAAACACCAAACTGTATATAAAAATTGAAAAAATCATTATTTAGAAAGAAAAACAAAAAACACCAAAACCTAATTTTCACAAAGAAACATAAAGGTGTTTGGTGTTTTTTATAATTTGATTAATAGCGTTATAAACTTACAATTTATGTAGTAATACAAAATAATTTTTCGATATAATCTTATTTAAAAAAGATTAAACGTATTACTTAAAATGACTTGATTATTGATAATTTAAATCAAATGCACCATCTGTGATATTCTTAATAGAATCATCATTTGCGTTTTTACATGTAAAGTAAAAAGTACCAATAACTTTTGTATCAGAATCTTCAGTAATTACAATTTCACCAACAAGTCCTGAGTCTTGGTAAGGTGCATTCCAAGTTTGTGAATTAAAAGGATCACTAATGTTTGGCTCAATGTAACTAGCTGATCTAAAAACATTATCATCAGAAAGCTCGTAAGTTCCTACACCATCATAAGCATTAATAATCATATTAATAGCTTGAGATTGCGTATTTCCCTGCATAACCAATGTTGTTTGTCCGCCACCAGTTGATTTACTAGCATAAGAAGTAATCTCTAAAGACGAAAAATCTACACCATCAACTTTAGCTACTATAATTCCTTGTCCTGCACTTGAGTTTGGTCCGATTGGAACAATTGGCGTGGCATCATCATCACTTGAACATGATGAGAAAATTGATAATGAAAACGTCATTACCAGTAACATAATTTTTTTTAATTTTTTCATTTTGAATTGTTTTAGGCTTTTTAACTTGAAGCAAAGTTGACACAAAATAAAGCCGTAGACAATACGATGAATTACGTATTTTTAAAATACGATATGCGAAAAAGACTGCTGCAACTGGTTTTGCTTGTCTTTTAATGATTGAAGAAATGCCTTATGGCTATTAGAGTTTGGATTAAACGGTCTGTGCTGAAGACCTTTTTGTATCACATCAACCTCGTTTAATGTTTTATGAGCCTTTTCTGAAATCCAAACCTGTTTAAATTTTTCCCAAATGTAATTTACTGCTACATCGTTTGGATGTAACATATCGGCTTTATAAAAACGATAGTCGCGAAGTTCGTCCAACATAATTTCATACGAAGGGAAATAATACTGCTGCTTTCTTGGTTCAACAACTTGATGAATAGCTGCAACTAAATGCGCTTTGCTTTGCGTATTCTCAACAAAACCATCTTTAATATGTCGCACTGGAGATACTGTAAAAATTACGGACGCTTTTGGATTAACGCTTTTTATTAAAGCAACTATAGCTTGTAATGATTCTGAAATTTCATCAACCGTTAGCAGCTCTTTTGTAAATTGTTTTTGTGGTACTTTATGGCAATTGGAAACAATAACATCTGATGCTGTATGTCTATAAACCCAAGCAGTTCCTAATGTAACAATAACATGTGTTGCTTGGTGTATTTGCTGATTTGTTGACTGAACAGCATTGTTCAATGCATATAACAAATCATCTTTATTATCACTACTCAACTTGGAATGCGCTTCATAACAATGCCATTGTTCGTTATGAAAAAAGATATCTTCTTCGGTGTACGTTTTAGAATTAATCGCATTAGCAACCAAACGTTCAATGGCTAGCGGATGAAATAAAATACCAAATGGATTTTGAAAATTCTGAAGCTTAAAATAGTTAAACTTCTCTCCTATATTTTCAACAAAACAAGACCCAAACAGCGCTATTTTAGAATGATAATCTATTTGATTATGCGGCTCTGATTGTAACGGTATTTGGGTTTGTAGTTTCATAATGAATTCTGCTTAAAAACAGAATGATAATTTATGCGATATAACTTTTCACTGCTTCCAAAGCGTCTTTTATACCACTAGGATTTTTTCCTCCTGCAGTTGCAAAAAACGGTTGTCCGCCTCCACCACCTTGGATGTGTTTCCCTAATTCTCTAACAATTTGTCCCGCATTCAAGCTTTTTTCAGCAACCAATTCTTTTGAGATATAACAAGACAATAATGCCTTACCATCGTTTTCAGCACCAAAAAGCAGGAATAGGTTATCATATTGACTTCCTAACTCAAAGCATAAATCTTTTATTCCTGCTGCATCTAAATCAACTTGTTTTGCTAGAAATGTGATACCATTAACTTCGGTCAACTCATTTTTAAGCTCACCTTTTAAGTTTTTAGCTTTATCTTTTAAAAGCTGCTCTATTTGCTTTTTTAAGCTTGTATTTTCCTCTTGAAGATTCTGTAATGCTTTTACTGGCTCTTTAGCATTATTAAGTAAATCTTTCATTTCAAAATACGCACGATTGTTTTCAAAATAGAAATCTTTTACAGCATCGTTTGTGATAGCTTCAATACGACGAATTCCAGCAGCAACTGCACCTTCAGATACAATTTTAAAATGCCAAATATCTGCAGTGTTTTTCACGTGAGTTCCACCACAAAGCTCGATAGACTTACCGAATTTTATAGTACGAACAGTATCGCCATATTTTTCTCCAAACAACGCCATTGCACCTTCGTCAATAGCTTGTTGCATTGGAATATTACGTTGTTCTTGCAATGGTAATTTACCTTCAATTCTGGCATTTACAAAGTTTTCTACATCACGCAATTCATCAACAGTTAGTTTAGAGAAATGCGAAAAGTCAAAACGTAAATACTTACTGTGTACTGCACTTCCTTTTTGCTCAACATGTGTTCCTAAAATCTCGCGTAATGCTTGATGTAATAAGTGTGTTGCTGTATGATTACATTCCGTTCTGTAACGTTGTTTTGCATCTACAGTTGCTTTAAAAGTGCCTTGTACATTTTTAGGAAGACTCTTTGCAAAGTGAATAATAACATTGTTTTCCTTTTTGGTATCAACAATATATACAACATCACCAGAAGCATCTTCTAGATAGCCTTTATCGCCAACTTGTCCACCACCTTCAGCATAAAACGGTGTTAAATTAAACACCAGCTGGTACATTTCACCATCCTTTTTTGAAGTTACTTTTCGGTATTTGGTAAGCTTAACATTAGCTTCAGTAACATCATAACCAATAAACTCTTGCTCATCATCTTCAAGAACAATTGTCCAATCGTCTGATTTTAATTGAGAAGCTTGCTTACCACGTTCTTGTTGTTCTTTTAGTTTTTTATCAAACTCTTCGTGGTTATAGGTAAATCCGTTTTCACGAAGAATTAAATCGGTTAAATCTTCTGGAAAACCATAAGTATCTTTAAGTTCAAAAACTTTATTTCCTGAAATTTCTTTGGTGTTAGAATGTGTTATAATTCTATCAAGCAACAATAACCCTTGATCTAATGTTCTTAAGAAAGAAACTTCTTCTTCTTTTATAACATTTTCAATAAGTTGTCTTTGCTCTTTTAATTCAGGGAAAGCTTCTCCCATTTTTTTGATAAGCACATCCACCAAACGGTAAATAAACGGCTCTTTTTGGTCTAAAAACGTAAATCCGTAACGAATAGCACGACGTAAAATTCTACGAATTACATAACCAGCTCCTGTATTACTTGGTAATTGTCCGTCTGCAATAGAGAATGCAACTGCACGAACGTGGTCAGAGATAACTCTAATAGCAACATCTATCTTATCGTTTTTACCGTAATCTTTATCTGCAATGGTTTCAATTTCACGAATTATCGGTGTAAAAACATCAGTATCATAGTTACTTTGCACATTTTGTAATACCATACACAAACGCTCAAAGCCCATTCCGGTATCTATATGTTTGTTTGGTAAGTTTTCTAGAGAACCATTAGCTTTACGATTGTATTGCATAAAAACCAGGTTCCAGATTTCAACCACTTGCGGATGATCCATATTCACCAAATCTTTACCAGAAACCTTCGCTTTTTCTTCAGCAGAACGAATATCAACATGAATCTCACTACAAGGACCACAAGGACCTTGATCTCCCATTTCCCAGAAGTTATCTTTTTTATTACCTTTTAAAATTCGGTCTTCAGCAATGTACTGCTTCCAAATATCGTAAGCTTCAGTATCTAATGGCGTACCATCTTCTTCGTCACCTTCAAAAACAGTTACGTATAAAATATCTTTGTCTATTTTATAAACCTCTGTCAATAATTCCCAAGCCCAAGCAATCGCTTCTTTTTTAAAGTAATCGCCAAAACTCCAGTTACCCAACATTTCAAACAATGTGTGATGATAAGTATCGTAACCAACTTCTTCTAAATCGTTATGTTTTCCAGAAACACGTAAACATTTTTGCGAGTCGGCAATACGATTGCTTTTAGGCTCGGCATTGCCCAAAAAATATTCTTTAAAAGGAGCCATACCAGAGTTAACAAACATTAAGGTTGGATCATCTTTTAACACCATAGGTGCAGATGGTACAATAGCATGCTTTTTATCTTCAAAAAACTTTAAAAATTTAGAACGGATATCTTGAGATTTCATGTAATGGTTTAATTGCTTATAAAACGTTAAATTCTTATTAATTGCGAAACAATTTTTATCTTTACTCGTTTGTAATAAAAATTCAACTTAAAAAGTGATTTGTTCATTGCAAAAATAGTATAAATAAAGAAATGAGTAAGGTAAAATATTATTACGATTCAGAAACACTTTCTTACCGCAAAATTGAGCGAAAAAAAAGACGCACATTTAAGTTTGCCGCTATGTTTATTTTGGCAGCCGCATTATTTGGTTTTTTATTTGTTTTTATTGCTAGTCAATATGTTGAATCTCCTAAAGAACGCGCTTTAAAACGAGAACTAGCAAACATGCAGTTACAGTATCAGTTACTGAACAAAAAAATGGACGAAGCGCAAACCGTTTTATCAAGCATAGAAGATCGCGATAATAACATATACCGCTTATATTTTGAAGCAAACCCGATTCCTGAAGAACAAAGAAAAGCTGGATTTGGTGGTGTAAACCGATATAAAAATCTAGAAGGCTTTGATAACTCAAAATTGATTATAGAAAGCAACAAGCGCATTGATATTTTACAAAAACAAATTGTAGTACAATCTAAATCACTTGATGAAATTGCAGAATTAGCAAAAGAAAAAGAAAAATTACTTGCGGCTATTCCTGCCATTCAACCAGTAAGAAACGAGGATTTAACGCGAATGGCTTCCGGTTACGGAACCCGAATAGACCCTTTTACTAAAGCAAGAAAAATGCATTGGGGCATGGATTTCACAGCACCTCGCGGAACACCTATTTATGCTACCGGAGATGGCGTTGTGACTAGAGCCGACAACCGATCTACAGGCTACGGAAATCACATAAGAATAGACCATGGTTATGGCTATGTGTCTCTTTATGCTCATTTATACAAATACAATGTACGTAAAAACCAAAAAGTAAAACGTGGCGACTTAATTGGGTTTGTAGGTAGCACAGGCCGATCTGAAGCACCACATTTACATTACGAAGTATTTAAAGACGAACAACGCATAAACCCTATTAATTTTTACTACGGAAGTTTAACTGCTGAAGAATTTAATGAATTATTAGAGCACGCTTCTATGGAAAATCAATCATTAGACTAATGCATATAGAATTACCTGAAAAACGCTATTATACCATTGGTGAAGTCGCCAAAGCTTTTGATGTAAACACATCTCTTATCCGCTTTTGGGAAAAGGAATTCGACGAGCTTAAGCCTAAAAAAAATGCCAAAGGCAATAGGAAATTCACTCCAGAAGACATAAAAAACCTTAAATTCATTTACCACCTAGTAAAAGAACGCGGTTTTACACTTGATGGCGCCAAAACACATCTTAAAGAAGAAAAGAAAAAATCACTTACTAATTATGAAATAATCAGTAAATTAGAAGATGTTAAAGCGCAACTTATCAAAATAAAAGAGCAGTTGTAACATTTTACAAAAAGTTACAACTAATCTATAAACACTAATAAAACAAAATCACTTATCATGAAAAAATGGCTTATTCCAGTAATTATTCTTGCCGTAATTGGATTTGGAATTTACAATTGGGCTGTAGGTTTTAATAACACAGCCGTAGAACTAAACGAAAATGTTAGCGAAGCTTGGGGAAATGTTCAAACATCTTACCAACGTCGTAACGACTTAATTGGCAACCTTGTAAACACTGTAAAAGGCGCTGCAGATTTTGAACGTAAAACCTTAACAGATGTTATTGAAGCTCGATCTAAAGCAACAAAAACAACCATTGACCCTTCTAATATTACACCAGAACAGTTAGCACAATTTAACCAAGCGCAAGGCGGATTAAGCAGCGCACTATCTAGATTGCTTGTAACCGTTGAAAAATATCCTGAATTAAAAGCAAATCAAAACTTTTTAAAACTTCAAGACGAATTAACTAGTACTGAAAACTCCATTCAAACATTTAGAACACGTTATAACGAAGCTATAAAACCTTACAACAACCACGTTAAAAAGTTCCCTAACTCACTTCTTGCTGGTATGTTTAATTTTGAAGGAAAACCATACTTTGATGCTGAAGCTGGAGCTGAAAAACCTGTAGATGTTGAATTTGATTTCAGTTCTTAATCATGTCTAAAATTGAAGATTTTTTATCAGCAGAAGAAGAGCAAGATATTATAAATGCTATTCGAGTTGCCGAGAAAAACACATCAGGTGAAATACGAGTTCATTTAGAAAAAAGCGCTAAAAAAGATGTTTTTGAACGCGCTATGGAAGTGTTTCATTTCTTAAAAATGGACAACACAAAACAACAAAACGGTGTTCTTATTTATGTAGCTGTAGAAGACAAAGCATTTGTTATTTATGGTGACAAAGGCATCAACGATGTTGTAGCCAATGATTTTTGGGACACAACCAAAGACATTATCCAAGCACATTTTAAACAAGGAAATTTTAAGCAAGGACTTGTTGATGGCATCTTAAAAGCAGGTAAAGAACTAGAAACATTTTTTCCTTGGGATCATACAGATACTAACGAACTTTCAAACGAAATATCTAAAGGATAAATTTTATATGGATTTTTTAACAAGCAGTATCAAACGTGTAAAGCACCTAAAACTTTTCACGATTTTACTTATAGCTATATTTTATTTCAACCCTTCTTTTGGTCAGTTTGATATCCCTAAAGTTCCAAAAGAACAAACAAGTGTTTACGATTATGTTTCTTTATTATCAAGTACAGAGAAAAGCCATTTAGAGCAAAAACTCATAAAGTACTCTGATACAACCTCAACACAAATTGTTATTGCTATTATTGCGAGTACTCAAGGAGAAAACATTGGATTACTAGCTCCTAGATGGGCACACGATTGGGGTATTGGTCAAGCAAAAGAAGACAATGGTGTTTTTATTTTGCTCGCTCGAGATGACAGAAAAATATGGATTGCTCCAGGTTATGGCGTAGAGCATAAATTAACCGCAGGAATAACAGGAGAACTTGTTAGAAATATTATTATTCCAGAGTTTAAACGCAATGATTATTATGCTGGTCTAGACAAAGGCACTGATGCTATTTTTCAAGTTTTACTAGGCGAATATAAAGGATCAAGAAAATCATCAAACTCTTCTAACGGATTTCCGATTGGTTTTCTTTTTATGTTTATCATATTTATAATCATAATAATTTCTATCTCAAAAGGTAGACGTGGCGGCGGCGGAAACGGTGGTTCTGGCGGAAGAAAAAATGAAGGATTCAGTATTCTTGATGCGATTATATTAAGCAATATGGGACGTGGCAGTTACGGTGGTTCTTCTGGTGGCTTTGGAAGTGGCGGCGGCTTTTCCGGAGGTGGTTTTGGCGGCGGCTTTGGAGGCGGCGGTTTTTCCGGAGGTGGCGCTGGCGGAAGTTGGTAATAAAAACATTAAAAAAACAAAAAAAGAGCACTGTAATAGTGCTCTTTTTTGCTTGTAGTTGCTTGATGATTTTTTAGTCAAAGTAAAAACCTCCGCCATCATTAGTCTCTCCTTTTTTGCCAAGACTATTAAACTTCCAGCTAAAGCTCAACATAAAGTAACGTTCTAAAACTGTACTTTGAGAATCCTCTATGTAATTTTGAGTAGCTCTTCTTCTTGCGTTGGTGTTTTGGTTTAACAAATCGTAAGCCTTTAAGGTTATTGTACCTTTATCTTTTAAAACAGAATAAGCGAGGGTTGCATTCCAAAACCATGCACTTTTTTGAAAACCATCAGCTATGTTTGGGTTGTAGTTATAGCGTATATCGTTTCGCCATTCAAACTTTTTAGGTAAAAAGAGTGCTGTTCCTATTCTTAACTCATGATATAAAAAGTCTCTGTCTTCAAAGGCTGCAATATTGTATGAGTTTTTACTAAAGTTTATACTGTATCTAGGTCTTATTTCTAAAACATCTTTCCACTCAAACTTGGCACTAACTTCAGGTGATAACGATCTAACACGACTCGCATATTGAACTCCGTTATTAAAGTTTATATCTCTAGAAAAGTTTCCGTAAACGCCAATACCTGCGCTTATTGATCTTAAAGAATCTACTTTTACACGTTTATCATAATCAACGCCTCCATAAAAATCATAACTTCCATTTACATTTGCATAGGTTGTTTGTCTTACTAAATCTTCGTTTATAGTTGTTTTAGACACTATTTTATTATTAGTAAATGTGGCTCCAAAATAACTATAAAACCCTGTTCTATTTTGAAAATCGTAAGAGTTGAAACCAGCATAAATACGATGATTACTTTCTGGTTCTAAGTTAGGGTTACCAACCACTGTATTTAACGGATTAGACACATCATTAAACGCTTGTAGTTGCGACAATTGTGGCGGATCATTTCTTAAACGATAATTAAAATAGAGAGAGGCTTTATCATTAAACCTATAATTTGCATAAGAGCTTAATTGTATCGTTTTAAAATCTCGCTTTATGGTAAGTTGTGGCCTTAAATGATCTATATTTTCTAATGTTCTAAAAAGGTATTGCGCTCCTATTCTTGATGAAAATTTTTCTTTTCTATAACTAATGGACATTCCTGGAGAACTTTGTTCATCAATATATTCAAAGTCTGTACTTAAATCAGTATTAAAGTCTGAATATTGACCTGTTGCTAAATCACGATCTAGCGTTGTTTTGGTATCTATAGTTTTATTCCTTTGATACTCGTATTCAAAATTTAGGAATAGTTCTTTTGCTATGATTGGCAACCTATATGTAATGGAAGAGTTTAAATTGTTTCTTTCTCCGCTTCCATCTGTATATTGATCTCTTATTATTTGATCTGTTAGTACATAATCTGGATTACTAGGATCTGTAACATCTTCGCCATAAACATTGGTTTGAGATTTTAAATAATCATCACTTGAACTTTTATTAATTTCATTTGTGATATTAAACCTTAAAAAAGCGCCTTTATTTCCAAATCGTTTTGTAACATTCAATCTGTTTCTAAAATTCCTCGCTTCATTTTCCACAAATGACGATGTATTAGATTCATTGGTTAAAACATTCTCTTCTTCACTAGATGTTTCATCTCTAAAAAAACTTGTTTTACTATTTGAATACCTAAAAGACGGATCTATGTTGATTAAAAAAGTAGAATCTACTTCTATATCAAAGCCAAGATTTGCACTATGACTATCACTATCACTTATAGATTTAGAGTTTGATGTGGTAAAATATCTTGAGTCAGGCAAGATATTTTCTCGCTCTGACGATGATTCGTTTTCAGAGCTACTTCCAGAAAAGAAATAATCGGCAGAGATATCTGTTTTTTCACCTATTACATCTGCATAATTAAATCCAGCATTCTGGGATTTTGTTATTCCTTGTCCGCCACCAAATGTACGGCCATCTATGGTAAATGTTCCGTTGCTAGACATTGACATACTATTAGCTCCGCCAAACATTTTTCTTATTTCTCCAAAACTAAAGCCTGGAGAATTAATATTGTTACCTCCTAAAAGCACACTTATACGCCTGTCATTATTAAAATAATTGAGCATTCCAGCACCTTCATAACGCTCATCTGTTCCAGCTCCAGCGGCTATTCTACCAAAAACACCTTTATTTTTCTCTTCACTAATGGTTAGGTTTATGGTTTTGTTTTCTCCATCGGTAACTTCGCCTGTAAAAGCTTCAGATTTTGTTTTAGTATCAACAACTTGTATTTTCTCAATAAGCTCTTTAGTTAAGTTTTTTGTTGTGATTGTAGGATCGTCTCCAAAAAATGGTTTTCCGTTAACTAATATTTTATTAACCTCTTTACCATTTATTTTTATTTTTCCTTCTTCATCAACCTCAACACCTGGTAATTGTTTCAGTAAATCTTCAACAGTAGCGTCTTTTTTTGTTTTAAAAGAACTTACATTAAACTCTAACGTATCTTTTTTTATGGTAACTGGTGCAGCTGATTTAATAACGACTTCATCTAGAGCGTTATCGCTTACCGCCATGGCAATTTTGCTTAAGTTTATTTTTTCTTTGTCTAATAAAACACGTTGATAATACGTTTTATAACCTACAAAAGAGACATACATATTTGCCGCCTTATCACTACTCCGCTCTTGTAAGGTGAAGTTTCCATTTTTATCAGAAATGGTATAGGTTATTAACGAACTATCTTTTTCGCGTTCTAAATAGATTGTAGCAGACTCTAAAGGTGATTGATCTTCTTCTGCAACTAGGGTTCCTGAAATTTCAAATGATTTTGATTGGGAAAACGATACACTGACACAAAGAAATGCCAGGAAGACAAGTGATTTCTTCATTTTTTTTGATTGATGTTTAGCGTTTTGTTAACTTAAAAACGAAGGTATTGTCTTTTTCGTATGAAATTTCTTAAAAAAACTATAAAGTTGTGTTATTTTTTACGCATATACACACTTACAGGAACTCCATGAAAATCAAAATGTTCACGCAGTTTATTTTCTAAAAATCGCTTATAAGGTTCTTTTACATATTGAGGTAAATTACAGAAAAATGCAAACTGTGGTTGCGGTGTTGGCAACTGCATGATATATTTAATTTTCACATATTTTCCTTTATATGCAGGCGGCGGATTTTGCTCTATGATTGGTAAAAGAATTTCGTTGAGTTGGCTTGTTTTTATTCGTTTGGTTCTGTTTTGATAAACTTCAACAGCCGTTTCTATAGCTTTGAAAATTCGCTGTTTGTTTAATACAGAAATAAAAACAATTGGCACATCTGTAAAAGGCTCTATTTCACGTCTTATTACACGCTCATACTCTTTTATAGTCTTATTATCTTTATCTACTAAATCCCATTTATTAACAAGAATCACAATACCTTTTCTATTGCGTTCTGCTAACCAAAAAATATTTTGCACTTGACCATCAAAACCTCGTGTTGCATCCATAACAAGTAAACATACATCACAATGCTCTATGGCTCTAACGCTTCGCATTACAGAATAAAACTCTAAATCTTCTTTTACTTTAGCTTTACGTCTAATTCCAGCCGTATCAACCAAGTTAAATTCAAACCCAAATCGGTTATACTTTGTATCTATGGAGTCTCTGGTAGTTCCAGCTATATCTGTAACAATGTATCTATCCTCACCTATTAATGCATTTATAAAAGATGATTTTCCTGCATTAGGACGACCAACCACTGCAAATCTAGGTAGCTCTTCTTTTTCTTCTTCTTCAACATCTGGAAGTGCCTCAACTAATGCATCAAGTAAATCTCCCGTACCGCTACCATTTATACTCGCTATGGTATAATACTCACCTAACCCAAGAGCATAAAACTCTACAGCATCTTCGGCACGTTTATTATTATCAACTTTATTTACAGCAAGAAACACTGGCTTATCAACCTTTCTTAATAATTTGGCAACATCTTCATCCATACCAGTTACACCAGCTTCAACATCAACCATAAATATAATAGCATCAGCTTCATCAATAGCTAATTCTACTTGTTTATCAATCTCGGCCTCAAAAATATCGTCACTTCCTAACACATATCCGCCTGTATCTATTAAAGAAAATTCTTTACCATTCCAGTCACTTTTACCGTAATGGCGATCTCTTGTCACTCCACTAACAGCATCAACAATTGCCTCTCTACGCTGAATCAAGCGATTAAAGAATGTTGATTTTCCTACATTTGGTCTTCCTACAATAGCAACAATGTTACCCATTTTAAATAAAATTTTGGTGCAAATATAATGATATGCTTATGATTTCGTTGTATTTTGTGGTACTCAAATAATAATTTTTGTCATGAAAAATAATATCACTGCAATAATATTCTCTTTAGCCATTGTAATTTCTGCATTTTTATTAGGAAATGCTTTTATGAATAGAAACAAAGCTGATGGTACAATATCTGTAAACGGATTAGGGAAAGCTGATTTTACTTCAGACTTAATTGTTTGGGAAGGTTCTTTTGCAAAAGAAAGTTCTAATTTACAGCAAGCATTTAATGATTTAGAAAAAGACAAAAAAATAATTTCAGACTACTTACTATCAAAAGGTATTACGGAAAAAGAACTTGTTTTTAACGCTGTAAATAGTCGTAAAAATTCGCGAGCAAAATATACAGCTGATGGAAAATACGTAGGCGAAGAATTTTTAGGTTATGTTTTAACGCAATCATTACAAATAGATTCTAATGATGTTGAAAAGGTTGAAAAAATTTCTCGAGAAATTACCGAGCTTCTTAACAAAGGAATTCAGTTTTACTCTCAAGCACCGCGATATTACTATACAAAACTAGCCGATTTAAAAATTGAAATGATTTCTAAAGCAACAGCAGATGCTAAAATGCGTGCTGAAACTATAGCAAAAAACTCGGGCGGCAAATTAGGTAGCTTGATTTCTGCAAAACTTGGCGTGTTTCAAATTACTGGTCAAAACTCTAACGAAGATTATTCTTGGGGCGGAACTTACAATACGTCTTCAAAAGAAAAAACGGCTTCTATCACTATGAAACTAGATTACGAAGCCAATTAACTCACTATTTTTGATTGTAACCAAAACGTTTTAATTGATTGGTATTAGAACGCCAATTTTTATTCACTTTCACGTAAAGTTCTAGGTGAATTTGTTTTCCAAAGAATTTTTCTAAATCTTTTCTGGCTTCAATACCAACACGTTTTAAAGCAGATCCTTTGTGACCTATTATAATGCCTTTTTGGGTATCTCGCTCTACCATAATTACAGAGCGCATGCGAATTATATCATCTTCTTCAAGAAACTCTTCTGTATCAATTTCTACTGCATAAGGAATCTCTTTTTTATAATGCAATAGTATTTTTTCTCTAATGGTTTCATTTACAAAAAAACGTTCAGGCTTATCAGTTAACTGATCTTTTGGATAAAATGGCGGTGAGTCAGGAAGCAACTCTATAATTCTAGTAAAAACCTCTTGTACCTGAAAACCT
Organism: Corallibacter sp.; assembly: GCF_048381695.1. Classification (NCBI taxonomy): domain Bacteria; kingdom Pseudomonadati; phylum Bacteroidota; class Flavobacteriia; order Flavobacteriales; family Flavobacteriaceae; genus Corallibacter; species Corallibacter sp. The sequence goes on from NZ_JBLXHI010000008.1 coordinate 125,569, forward strand.
TCTAAAGCTGAAATAGCAAAAATCTCGGCATTAGGAACTTTTTTAGACCAGGCTTGCACTTGTTCTTCAAGTTGTTCTTGATTGGACGTATCAATCTTATTTAAAAGTAGTAAAACAGGTATTTTTGAATTGGTTATTTTATTAAAAAAAGCTTCATCTTTTAATTCTTTTTCACCAATCTCAACCATGTAGATTAACACATCTGCATCATCAAAAGCAGACTTTACAAAATCCATCATAGATTCTTGTAACTCGTAAGCTGGTTTAATAATCCCTGGTGTATCACTTAAAACCATTTGAAAATTCTCACCATTTACAATACCAAGTATTCTATGACGCGTTGTTTGTGCTTTTGAGGTGATGATAGATAATTTTTCACCAACAAAAGCATTCATTAAGGTTGACTTACCTACATTAGGGTTTCCTATAATATTTACAAAACCAGCTTTGTGCATTCTTTTATATTTTATGCAAAGATACTACTTGTTATTTTTCAATAACACGATTATTAAAAAAAGTACCTACGATCTAGGTTTGTTAATACCTCTATCATACAAAACAATACTACCTGCAACAGATACGTTAAGGCTTAATTGCGATTTAAATTTCACCAAAAAGTGACTTTTTTCTATAGCTTGTTTTGACAGGCCATGATCTTCTGCACCTAACAAATACACACAACGTCTAGGATGGTGAAAGGTCTCTAGATCTTCAGCTTCATTGGTAAGTTCAACACCAACAATTCTAGCACCTTTAGGCAGGTTATTATAAAAATCATCAAAAGTTTCATAGTGAAAATACGGCATTGATTTTACTGCATTATGTGTATCACATGCTTGTTTAGCATAACGATTGCCTATTGTGAATATAAAACTTGCTCCTAAATTTTGAGCAGAACGCCATAAAACACCCAAATTTTCAGGGGTTTTACCATTTTGGATACCGATTCCAAAAAACTCATTTTCAAAGTTATCTAACATGCTGGCAATTTATAAAATTAAAAAGAGTATATCAGTTAACTTTTCGCTATTGTAGTACTTTTTAACAAAAAAGACCAAAGTATAAACTTCAGCCTTCTATTTAGTAGCGGGAACTAGACTCGAACCAGTGACCTTCGGGTTATGAGCCCGACCTTACGCCCTTTTAAAACACAAACACTGGGTGTTTGAGCTGTATATTTTATGAAATCGTGTTCAAAATCGTGTTCAAGATTTTGTCTACTTGTTAATAGAATTTCTTTAAACAAATTAACTAATTTTTCATGTAATCTTGCCATTTAATGAGAATATATTTATCAACATTATTTTCCTGCTTTTTAAGAAACCCATATTCATAAACAAACAAGTAAACATCTCCCTTTTTGTTTTTCCAATAATGAGTAAAGAAATTGGGGTCAAATCCTTCATCCTTTATCAAAGACGCTCTTACAGTTGCCTTACCTGCTTTATTGAATTGTTTTAAAATACGTCTATTAGACTTTAATTGATTATCAACTCTATTGTAAAATCGTGGAGCTTCTTCTAAAGACCTTTTGTAGTGATAAGAACTCTTACAATGAAGGTCACAAAACCGCTTATCTGACCTGCCTTTTAGTTCCTTTCCACAAGCTAAACATGTTTTTTGATTCATACCTTACAATTTAACCGTATATTATACGAATACTATTCGTGTAAGATACGACTAATTCATTTTTACTCCCTAATTTTAAATAAAAAGTATCATGAAGTTCAGTCAACATATAACATTAAAACATTTATTGGTAGATAATAAAAAACATATTGGTCTTCAATTCTACGCTAATAGAGCTTTAGATATACTTGTAAAGCAACTTAAAAATGTTAAATGGAATGATGAATTTAACATGTATCAGGTTCCAAACAATAAAAATCAATTAGATGAAATATACAATACCTTTAGGGGTGTTGCTTGGATTGATTCTAAATATTTCTTTACTAATACGCGTTCAAAAGAGCTTGATGAAGTCTTTGACGTAGACTGGTATAGAAAAAGGATACGCCCTTCCAATTACAAGTTGTGTCCTGAATCTTATTTACAAAAACTTGAACTTAAAAAATACTCTAATAATACAGTCAAAACCTATGTTTCATTATTTGAAGATTTTATAAATTACTATTCTGCTAAAGATATTGATCAAATCAATGAAGTTGACATAAGAGACTACCTGAAAGTATTAATTCAAAGTAAGCGCTCAAACTCCTACATAAACCAAAGTATAAATAGTATTAAGTTCTATTACGAAGTAGTCATGGGCATGCCAAATAGACTCTATCGTATTGAGCGTCCTAGAAAACACAAGAAACTTCCAACAGTTTTATCAAAGACCGAAATTAAATCCCTTATCGAGTGTACCAATAACTTAAAACATCGCTGTATAGTATCTCTTCTCTATTCAAGTGGATTGAGACGAAATGAGCTAATTAATTTAAAAATCAATGATATTGACAGTTCCCGAATGTTAATTCATGTTGTTGATGCTAAAGGGAACAAAGACCGTTATACCATATTGTCTAATAATGTTTTAAACGACTTAAGGGAATATTACAAAATTTGGAAGCCAACAAGCTACCTTTTTGAAGGAAGAAGGAATAACCAATATAGTGGTAACAGTGTTGGCAAGATAGTTTCTGAAGCAGCAACAAAGGCACGGATAAAAAAGAAAGTCACTCCACATATATTAAGACATACTTTTGCTACTCACTTATTAGAAATCGGAACAGACCTCAGGCACATACAACTATTACTTGGGCACAACTCAACACAAACCACTGAAATTTATACTCATGTAGCTAAAAGCAGTTTTGATTTCATAAAAAATCCGTTAGATTTGTAAGTATATATATAATAAAAATAAACACACTAGTGTGTTTATCCATACGTTGGCAGTAATGTGGAAAAACGAGATAAATTGAAAAAAGTATAAATATGGACAGAAAAGAATTTTTAAGAAACACGGCAATTTTAGGTGGAGCGACAATCCTACCAATGAACAACGTTTTTTCACAAAATGTAACGGAAAACGGAATTGACAGATTAGTGGACAGTAATGGAAATTTCATTCAAAAATCACTTCCATACAATAAAACTTTTTTGGAGCCACATATGGATGAAGAAACCTTACATCTGCACTTTGAATTTCATCACGGTGGAGCAGTAAAAGGGGCAAACACAGATTTGATTAAAATTAAGGAACATCTAAAATCGGGCGATTTAGACCAAGTGGATTTGTGGACCCGAAAGTTAGCTTACCACTTTTCAAGCCACGTGCTTCATTCCATCTTTTGGACGAACTTAACGAATAAAAAAACTGAACCCAAAACTGAACTCTTAAAACAGATAGAAAAGGATTTCGGTTCATTTGACAAACTGAAAAGCTATATCGGGAAAATATCAAAAACTGTAGAAGGAAGCGGTTGGGGTATTTTGGGTTACCAACCTTATTCGGATAGCTTGACATTGTTACAATGCGAAAATCATCAAAAATTAACACAATGGGGAGTTGTTCCGATTTTGGTGATTGATGTTTGGGAACACGCCTATTATTTGAAATACAAAAATAAAAGAGCCGATTTTGTTGATACAGTTCTTGAAATTATCAATTGGGACAATGTAGCTGACCGATTTATGACAGCAAAACGACTGACAAAATAAACACTACTGCCAACAATGGCTATAAGTAATTGCTTGTTCTCGCCTACTTCTGAAAATCCTCACGGATTTTCAGTTTGGTGTGTACTTGCAAAGTTAAGTGCTAAACCACGCAACTACTCATAGCCGAAACCGTTGTAGTGCA